>NZ_JBPJSR010000014.1:0-261554 GCF_051390675.1 Streptosporangium heterodermiicola | reverse complement strand
TCATTTACCGCCTTCGAAGTCAATACGGACTCTGACTGAACCTGACTGAATTTGACCAGAAAGTTTGGCGTCGGGAACGGCCCGGGTCGCGGGTCAGGAGGCGCTGTGCCGCGTGGAGGATCGCATGGCGGTCAGCACGACGTCCGGGGTGTCGGTGAAGAAGCGGATCGTGGTGGCCTCGGCACGGCCTCCGAGCGGGCGGACCACGGTGACCGGCTCGGTCAGCTCGACGACCACGTTGGTCTGGGAGGACACCACCACGCTGAGCCGCGAGCCCGCCACGGTGATCATTCCGCTCTCGTCGTAGTTGCGCGACAGCCGCACCGAGGAGATCAGCTCGCGGGGGACGCGCAGGTCGAAGTACACCCCGGAGCGGACGCGCAGCTCCCCGGGGGTCACGACGTGGGGCCGGGTGACGCTCGCCGCGCCGAGCATGACCACGTACAGGATCCCGTAGACGTCGGCCACCAGCACCGCGACGCGCACTCCGTACGGCACGCCGAGCGCCCGCAGCAGCAGCTCGATCCCCACCGTCTCCACGACCATCACGAACAGGAACACCAGCAGGATCGACGCCTGCTCCCGCGCGTACGGCGCGGCGACGGCGCCGGGCGGCACGCCGTCGCGGCGGCGCGCGACCCACAGGGCGACGCTCGCCAGGCCCTTCATCTCGAATCCCACGAGCCTGCGCACCTGTACGGGCATCAGGAGGCGGTAGGTCGCCACGAGCGCCGCCCGCCGGCCGGCGCCGCCCCGGCGCTCCGCCCCGAACAGCCGGTACGCGGTCACCGCCTCCAGGACGAGCGCCGACGCGACGACCAGCTCCGCCGCCACGATCACCGGGCCGGGCAACGGCACCCCCGACACCAGCAGGACCACGAGCAGCATCTCCACGGGGATGACGGCGAACAGTACGGCGCGGGCGGCCCAGAGCATCAGGTTCTCTCCTTCAGTATCGTCATGACCAGCTGGAACACCTCGGCCTGGGCGGGGGAGACCTCGGCGTACATCGTCTCCAGCCACCGCCCGCCGTCCACGTCCTCCACAGGCTCCACAGGGCCGGGACCGGGGGCCGGGTTCGCGACCATCGCCTCGGCCATCTCGCCGGGGATGTGGGCGACGAGGTCGGCGGCGAGCGCGGCGACGCGGGGATCGCCGGGATCCGCGTCCGCGAGCTCGTCCAGCCGCCGGTAGAGGTCGTGTCCCCGCGCGAGCGCGTCGGGTTCGGTGAGCGGGCGCATCAGGTCGAGCATCCGTGCCCGGCCCGACGGGTCGGCCACGGTGTCCACCAGTGCCAGCAGCTCGCGGTCGATCTCGGCGAACCTCGACCCTTTGGCGGGAAGGTCGCGGAGCACCGCCGCCATCGCGGGGGAGACCATCGAGTCGGGGTGCGGGTCCGCCTCCGCCAGCAGCGCGGCGAGCCGGTCACGCCTGGCGCCGATCGCCTCCTGCTGCCCGGCCAGGTCCGCGTCCAGCTCCAGGAGCACCTCGCGCAGCTCCTTGCCCCGGTCGTCGGCGAGCACGTCGCGGATCTCGTCCAGCGACAGGCCGAGTTCGGCCAGCCGCCGCACCCGGGCCAGGACGACCGCGTCGCGCAGCCCGTACTCCCGGTAGCCGTTGGCCAGGCGTACGGGCTCGGGGAGAAGGTCCAGGTGGTGGTAGTGGCGCACGGTCCGGGTGGACACCCCGACCAGCGCGGCGAGCTCGCCGATCCGCATGCCCTCATTAGAAACGTTGACGCTACGACAAGGTCAAACCCGCGATTGATACTTAAGAGGATGCTTGACTATTCGCGCCTCGCTCGCGATACTTAAGTGCATGCTTAACCAAGGTGGCTCGCTGGACCGGGTGTTCCAGGCGCTGGCGGATCCGACGCGGCGCGAGATGGTCGAGCGGCTGGTCGGCGGTCCCGCGTCGGTCGGGGAGCTGGCCCGGCCGCTGGCGATGTCACTGCCGGCGGTGATGCAGCACCTGCAGGTGCTGGAGGCGTGCGGCCTGGTCAGGACCGAGAAGGTGGGCAGGGTCCGCACCTGTCACATCGAGCCCGGCGCGCTGCGGGCGGCCGAGAGCTGGATCGCCGGGCAGCGCACCACCTGGGAGCACCGGCTCGACCGGCTCGGCGACCTCCTGGACGAGTGAGCCGGGATGTTCGCACCCCAGAACGCCGGGATGTTCGCAACCAAGAACAAGGAGAAGATCATGACCGATCGTTCTGTCACGCACGCCTCGTTCACCCTGGAACGGGCGTACGCCGCCCCGCCGTCGCGGGTGTTCGCAGCGTGGGCCGACCCCGTGGCGAAGGCCCGCTGGTTCGCCGTTCCCGACGGGAAGCACGAGCTCGACTTCCGGGTCGGCGGCAGGGAGGTCAACCGGGGCGGTCCGGAGAACGGTCCGGGCATGACGTTCGAGTCCTCGTACCAGGACATCGTCCCGGACGAGCGGATCGTCTACACCTCCACCCTCTCCTCGGGGGAGGACCTGGTCACGGTGTCGTTCACGACGGTGGAGTTCATCCCCGAGGGCGAGGGCACCTGGCTGGTCCTCACCGAGCACGACGCCTTCCTCGACGGCCGCGAGAAGCCGGAGTGGCGGGAACACGGCACCGGCGACTGGCTCGACAGGCTGGACGGGGAGTTGCGGCGGCCGGGCTCGTGACGACGAGCGCGACCGGACCCGGGGCCGAGGACGCTGCCACGTCCATGCCCGGGCCCGGGGCCGAGGACGCGGGTGACGAGCGGGGGCGCGGCTCTCCCCGCCGGGCCGGGCGCAGGGAGTGGGTCGGCCTGGCGGTGCTGGCCCTGCCGACCCTGTTGCTGGCGCTGGACTTCAGCGTGCTGTACCTGGCGCTCCCGAGCCTCAGCGCGGACCTGGGGGCGAGCGGCGTCCAGCAGCTGTGGATCACCGACGTCTACGGGTTCATGGTCGCCGGTTTCCTGATCACGATGGGCACGCTGGGCGACCGGATCGGCCGCCGGAGGTTGCTGCTGATCGGGGCGGCGCTGTTCGGCGCGGCCTCGGCGGTCGCCGCGTTCTCCGTGAGCGCGGAGATGCTCATCGTCACGCGGGCGCTGATGGGGATCGCCGGAGCCACCCTGATGCCCTCGACCCTGGCGCTGATCAGCACCATGTTCCGCGACCCGGGACAGCGCTCGACGGCCATCTCGGTGTGGGTGAGCTGTTTCATGGGCGGCACCGCGATCGGCCCGGTCATTGGAGGCGTCCTGCTGGAGCGTTTCTGGTGGGGTTCGGTCTTCCTGATGGGGGTGCCGGTGATGGCACTGCTGCTGGTGGCCGCGCCGTTCCTGCTGCCCACCCACCGCGATCCCGGCGCCGGCCGGCTGGACCTGACCAGCGTGGCACTGTCCCTGGGGGCGATCCTGCCGGTCGTCTACGGCGTCAAGGAACTGGCCACGGGCGGGTTGCGGCCACTCCCCGTCGTCGCCCTCGGGACCGGGGTGGGCCTGGGGCTGGCGTTCGTGAACCGGCAGCGCCGGTTGGCGCATCCACTGCTGGACCTGCGGCTGTTCGCCGGACGCTCGTTCAGCGCGGGGGTGGCGGGCATGACGCTCAACAGCGCGCTCATGGGCGGGATCTCACTGCTGATCGCCCTGTACCTGCAGACGGTGGCCGGGCTCTCCCCCCTCGGCGCGGGGCTGTGGCTGGCGCCCGCGTCCCTGGCGATCGTCGTCAGCGCCATGGCGACCCCGGTCCTGGCGCGGAGGGTGCGCCCCGCGTACGTCATCGCGGCCGGTCTCGGAGTGGCGGTGATCGGATACCTGCTGCTCAGCCAGGCCGCCGCCGTCGGCGGGCTACCGGCGGTGGTGGCCGGGAACATCCTCGTCTGCCTCGGCGCCGGTCCGATCACGGCACTGGCCACCGATCTCGTCGTGGGATCCGTCCGGCCCGAGCAGGCCGGGTCAGCTGCCGCCATCTCGGAGACCGGCGGTGACCTGGGAATCGCGCTGGGGATCGCCGTCCTGGGCAGCCTCACCACGGCTGTCTACCGGAGCGTCTTCGGTGACGTCACCGTCGCGGGCGTCCCCGACCGCACGCTCGAAGCCGCCGGGGAGAGCGTCGAGGCCGCCGCGACCGTGGCCGGGCGACTCCCCGCCGCGCCCGGCGCCGACCTGCTCGCCGCCGCCCGCGACGCCTTCACCACCGGCCTGAACATCACCGCCGCCGTCGCCGGGCTGGTGGTGATCGGCCTCGCAATCCTCGCCGTCACCGCGCTACGGCACATCCCTCCCGCCGGCCACACCACCGACGAATGAGACCTGGAGATCTCTCCTCCCAGGCGTACGCCGCCGCGCCGCACGAAGCACGCACCGGGCAAGGCGGGGCAGGTGACACCCGCTTGTGCTGGGTCGAAGTCACCCGAGCTGTTGAGTTTCAGGCCACCGCTGGCCCGTCAGACCCCCACCTGATGAGCGCCGGTTGGTGGCCGAGTTGTGTGCCGGTGTGGGGGTCGATCTTGAAGGCGCCGAACAGCGTGGTCGTATTCAATGACGCGGCGGCCGACCACAGGGCGTCGCGTCCCGTGTCGCCGGTCGTCGTCGCGCAGTGGGTCGCGATGATCGCTGCGGCCACAGCCTGAACGGCTGGATAGTCGGGGAGCGTCCCGGCGCGGTCCTGGTAGGCGGTGAGGAAGTCGGGTTCGCCGATGCCCACTTCGGCCGGGTCTGCGTTGCCGGGGAACCACTGTCCGACTCCGTAGATGCCGTGGGGGTCGTTGAGCGCCTGGCCGAACTCGCGGACGCCCGCCGCCACGGCGCACACCGTCTGCGGTGGCGTAGGTAGTGATCTGGCCCGTTTGATCGTCTCGATGTCCTCTTCGAAGGCACCGGCACACAGGAGGGCCCAAGCGCCTCCGGCTGTTTGCGGCAGGTCGTCCCCGGGGCCGAGCCGGACCGTGTCGATGCCGAGGGAACGCGCGATCACTTCGGCGCCGTCGGCCACCTGCCGGCCGAAACTGCCCTTGCCGCAGACGATCCGTACGGGGAGTGCCTCGGTGCCGGCCAGATGCCGCAGGAACGGCTCCGTGTATCGGCTGGTGGGCGTCAGGACCGAGACGACGTGTCCGGGGTGGGCCGCTTCGACGTCGTCACCTGACCCGCCGTGGTTCCAGATCAGGCGGCCGAGCTCGGCGGCGACGTCACCGGCCTTGCGCATCAGCTGGGTCGAGTACGGGCCGAGTAGGAGGTCACAGCGATCCGACAGCTCGCGGAGGGACGCCCGCAGCACTGCGGGGTCGCTCTGGTCGTCCTGGATCACCAGGTCCAGCGCGCTGTTCGAGGCGTGCCAGGTCTCCAGGCCGAGCCGGGCCTGCGTGCCGAAGCGGGCATGCTTTCCGGAGAGGGACAGGCAGGCGCCGATGGTGAGTGTCGTCACCGCATCCTCACCTCGTATCGGAACTCGTGACTGTCCGCGGCCACGATCGACTCTTGGACCTCCAGCGGCCGATCCTCGGAGTCGTAAACCGTTCGCAGGATCCGGACCACCGGCACGCCCGGCATGAGGTCGAGTTCGGCTGTTTCTTCCCCGGTCGGCATCCGGCACACCAGGTCTTCGACACCGTGGCTGACCTGGCGGCGGATTGGGCCGGTGGCGTCCTCGATCACAGCGTAGACGCCGCCCTTGATCCTGCGTGGTTGAGCGATCACCGTGTCGGCGACCAGGTCGGCAGGGTAGTAACTGTCGCACAGAGCGACGGGCAAGCCGTCGACGAGGAACGTCCTGCGGCGCACGACGACCTGAGCGTCCTCGTCAAGTTCCAGGCGACGGGCGATCTCATCGGGCGGATCCAGGGTGACGACGTCACGTATGCGCTGCTCGGGCGACATGCCTTGCTCGCGCACCTGGGCGTCGAAGCCGGGGAGCCCCGCCTCGCGGTGCGTGCGGTAGTTCGATCCGCTGATCAGTAGCCGGACACGGGGTTTGGGGCGGACGAACATCCCCTGACCCTGATGGGCGACGACCAACCCTTCGGCTTTGAGCAGGGCGAGTGCCCGGCGGACGGTGGGCCGGGTGGTGCCGTACCTCTGGGCCAATGCGTTCTCGGAAGGGAGCTTCTCGCCGAACGTGCGGTTGCCCGCGAGGATCTCGGCGCGCAGGTCATCCCTGATCCGCTGATACGGGAAGGCCGGGCCTTCAGACATGAACCCGAGGATACAAGCCAACTTGGATTGCCAAGTCCCTTGACTTGGGTTTCCAAGTGGTCTTATTTTTTGAGGGTGAACTTGTAATTCCAAGTGACGGCATGGTCATTCGCGTCGGTGCTTGGGCGCGGGGCCGGTATCGGCCAAATGGCCATGCTGGCCTGAAAACAGGTCGGGCCCGGCAGGCGCTGCGAACGCCGTACCGGACCCTTGATCAGGAAGCGAGTCCTGACCCGACGACCAACCCCAATGCTCCGGTTCTCAACCGGCCCACGGCGAGTGTTTGTTCCGCCGACGCCCCATCCCCGAGCACGGGCCGGGAGCCGAACGCCCGGCCATCGCTCACTCCGCCGCCGGACCCGCCCGAGCGGTCGCCCGCCGTCCAGCGCGCCGAGGACTTGGCCGCCGTACTGGACGACGTCCACGGCATCTCGGCCGACGTCCACGAGCTTCGCTCCGGCAACGCCGTACTGTCCGTCCACTACGGGCTGCTGGCCTACACCGACGGGGAGAGGTTCTGGTGGACCGGCCCCGGGCGCGGTCACTCCGGCAGCCCTCTGCTCAGCTCCGCGCTGACGCTGCCCGTCGCCGCCGAGCAGCTCGCCAGGCACTACCGGATCCTGCGCGCCCGTCCCGCCGCCAGTGTGCTGGAAAGCGAGCCGCCGCTGCTGGCCGACGTGATCCTGGCCGACCATGTCGTCCCGTGCTGACGCCGAGGCGGCAGGGGTCGTCGAGCGATGGAAGGGAGCGGTGGTGCGCAGACCAGGGGCCGCTCGCGGGGTCATGCGCGACCGGATGACGCCTCGGGCGAGGTGTCGCCGGTCGTCGCGGTGTTCCCGTCACGTTCTCCCGGCGGGAACACCGCACACTCTCCCGGCGGGAACACAGCACGCTGGGCACTCGGGAAGTCTCCGGCTTGTCGCCGACGAGGGGTGAAGGCCCTCGCGAGGGCTCAGCTGTCGCTGTCGGGGACGCCCGGGGCGGGGGCGACCGCGTCGGAGGCGGAGGCGGAGGAGGCGGCGGCTACGGAGGCGACCGCGGCGAGATGGCGGCGCATCGAGAGGTCGGCCAGCTCCGCGTCACCGTCCCTGATGGCCTCGAAGATCGCACGGTGCTCGGCGCGGGCCTGGGCCGCGCGGCCGGGGGAGGCCGACACCGCGAGCGCCTGGTCCTGGAGCACGGCCCGGAGGTCCTCCACCAGCCGGGAGAAGAGCGGGTTGCCGGTCGCCTGGGCGATGCCGATGTGGAAGCGGGCGTCGACCTTGATCCGCTCGGCCGGGTCGTCGGTCCGGTCGAACTCCTCGATCAGCTCGGCCAGCCCGTCGATGTCCTCCTGCGTGCGGCGCTCGGCGGCGAGCCGGGCGGCCGGTACCTCAAGGTGGCGGCGCACCTCGTTGAGCTGGGCCGGCAGGTAGCGCCCGATCAGCAGCTGCGACTGCACCTGGGTGGCGGCGACGAACGTGCCCTTGCCGGCGAACGACTTGGTGAGGCCGAGGGCGTTGAGGCTGTGCAGCGCCTCCCTGATCACCGACCTGCTGACCCCGAACGACTGGGCCAGGTCCGCCTCGGAGGGCAGCCTGTCGTCGACCGCGAAGTATCTCGACTCGATGAGCTCGATGAGCTGGGAGCGGACGTGCTCCGCCGCACTCCGGTGCGCGACCGGGACAACCTTCATTCCGGACAATTCCTTTCCAGGCTGCCAGACATCGACTCGATCGGCCATCGTACTCACCGCTGGCCGGCTGGTGGGGGGATCATGTCGTTCACGGCGTTCGTGGCTTTGGTGCCAAATGTCGTGTCTCCCACCGTGCCACGCAGGGGCGTCCGGCGGCGAGATGCATGGTACGACGGGACACGTCCATGATGACGCCCGCGATCGTGGCGGTGCGTTCGCGGACGTGGACCGTCTCGTTGGGGTGCTGGCAGACGCTCGACGGGTGGTCCCTGTGGTCGGCGAGCGCCGTCCGCAGGTCGTCCACCGACAGGCTGCTCACCGCGTTCAGGCTCTCGGTGACGTTGCGCAGCCGCGCGACGGTGTGCGGTTTGCGCCGGGCGTACAGGTCCTCGCCGATCAGGTCGGTGCACCGGAAGTGGTTGGCGTGGGTGATCTGGCCGTCCCGCGGGGTCAGCCTGCGGACGCCGTCGGCGCGCGGGGCGGTCTCCAGGTCGACGGCGAAGCCGGTGTCGTCGGCGAGGAGGTAGTTGGCGGACAGCGCCCGGTCGGCGAAGGAGATGACGTCGGCCGCCGCGCGGGCGGACTCGCTGTCCAGCGCGGCCCGCAGCAGCACGTGGTACGGCACGCCCGGCCGCCCCTCGTCACCGTCGCTGACCAGGGTGTTGGTGCACAGCCCGACACCCGCCTCGTTCATGCCGACCTTGGCCAGCAACCCGGCCTCGACCAGCGTGACGAAGGAAGGGCCGTCGTCGCGGGTCACCTCAAGGAGCGTCGAGGTCTCCTGGGCGTGCAGCAGCCAGTCCCAGTTCTGGCCGATGACCGTGGTGTGGGTGGCCGACCGGTGCGGTAGCAGCGCGAACGAGGTGCACTCGTGCGGGATGGGCGGCGCGCCCTCCTTCTGGCCGCTCGCGGCGAACATGATCTCGCTGCGGGTGTTGAGGGCCAGGACGTCGTCCGGTTCCACGCCCGCGCCGTCGGCGATGCCGCGCATCTCGGCGAGCAGGGCCGGGGAGAAGTCATCGACGATCGGGGCGAAGCGCGCGGCGTGCCGCCGGACGGTGGCCCAGTCCCAGCCCGCGTAGTGCTCGAAGACCCGCTCGTAGGCCGAGAGCGAGCGACGGATTCCGTCACGGGCCTGTATGCCGTACTGCCGACCCCGCTCGGCGGGGGGTCCGGTCACGCGGACCACCGGGAACGCGATGCCGCTCGTGCGGTGCATGGAAGAGACCGCTCCCTCTTGTGGCTCTACTTCGACACGTCATGCAGGCAGGGATTCAGGATGCCTGGCTGCCGGACATGTTGATTGTGACCCTAGGGGTTATGGGTGTCAAATATGGGCTTTATGGGCGTTATGCCTTGTCATACGCCGAGATCTAGGGTCATGATGTCAGGCAGTCAGACAGGTTGGAGGGACAAACGTGACATCCGTCCTCATCGCCGGTGGTGCAAGTGGCATCGGTGCCGCCACCGCGGCCCGGCTGCGCGCCACGGGAGCCGACGTCCACGTGGCCGACATCAACCCGGCGGGTGCCGCGGAGGTCGTGCGGGCGCAGGCCCACCACCCCGGTTCGGGAACGGCCGGCTACTGCGACCTGTCCACCGCGGACGGTCCCGGCCAGGCGGTCGCCGAGGCTCTCGACGCGCACGGCCGGCTCGACGCCGTCGTGTTCTGCGCCGGGCTGCTGGTCGAGACGGAGCTGCCCGGCTTCACGGTCGCCGAGTGGGACCGCACGATGGCCCTCAACCTGCGGGCCCCCTTCCTCATGGCGCAGGCCGCCGCGCCGGCCCTCGCCGCGTCGCCGCACGGCCGGGTGGTGCTGACCGGGTCGACGGCCGCGTTCCGCGGTGGCGGGGGGTCGTTCGCCTACGCCGCCTCCAAGGGTGGCCTGGTGGCTCTCACCAGGTCACTCGCCGTGGCGATGGGACCGGACGGCACCTGCGTCACCTGTGTCTGCCCCGGCTGGATCGACACCCCCTTCAACGACCCGTACTGGCAGCGCGTCGGGGGGCGCGAGGGCGCCCTCGACGCGCTGCGGTCGCGGATACCCCTCGGCGAGCAGGGGCGGCCGGAGGACGTCGCCGACGTGATCGCCTTCCTGGTCTCGCCAGGCTCCCGCTACCTCACCGGACAGGCCGTCGTCGTCGACGGCGGCCTGCTCGCGTCCTGATCCCCCTTCTCGTTCGGAGAGCGCGATGACCGAAGACCTGCGTACCGGGCTCACCCCGTCGCTGGAGCTGGCCCGCCGGCTCGCGGCCGGTGCCGAGAGCGAGGCACTGCGCCAGGGCAAGCCGATGGGCATCGCCGTGGTGGACCGCGGCGGGCAGGTGCTCCTGGCCGTACGGATGGACGGAGCCGGTCCGGTTGCCCTGCAGCTCGCCATCGACAAGGCGTTCACCGCGGCGGCGTTCGACGCCAGGACCGACGCGTGGGGCGAGGTGACCCGGCCGGGCGGCGCCGACTGGGGACTCACCTCCGCGCTCGGCGGGCGCGTCGTGATCCTCGCCGGTGGCCTGCCGTTACGTGCCGGTGGACAGCTGGTCGGCGGGATCGGGGTGAGCGGCGCCGCACCACCGGTCGACCTGGCGTGCGCCGTCGCCGGCCTGCGCGCCGGCCTCGGTCCGCTGGACGAAATAGAAGGCCTTGTCACACTTCAGCCCACCAACTAGCCTGCCAGGCAGCCAGACAACATTCGGGAGAGTTCATGTCACTGGCCCAGCAGAACGTCGTCGTGCTCGCCTATCCCCGATACCAGGAACTCGACTTCTGGTATCCGGTGCTGCGCAGCCGCGAGGAGGGCGCGACCGTCCGGATCGTCGCCACGGGGCCTGAGGGGTGCGAGAGCATCCTCGGCTACCCGGTCGTCCCGGACACCGCGCCCTCGGACGTCGACCCGGCCGGTGTCGGGCTGATCGTCGTCCCGGGAGTGGCCGCCGGCGAGGGGCCCGCCGCCTCGGCCGAGCAGGTCGCCCTGGTCTCCGCGGTGCACGCGGCCGGCGGGCTGGTCGCCGCCGTCGGCAACGGGGCCGAGGTCGTCGGCGCGGCGCTGCCCGGGGCGGGCGACCGGATCGTCAGGGCCGAGGGCACCGACGACCTCGCCACCCTCTTCGGCGCGGTACGAGCCGCCCTCGCCGCGCCCGCCTTACCGTCCGCCTGACCGCCCACCCGCCCACCCGCCCACGTCATCGATCCACCTGAACCACCGATCCGTCTGGACCGTTGGTCCGCCTGGTCGCCGGCCCTTCCGGATCACCGAACTCGCCTGACCGGCCGACCCGTCAGCCGTCCGGTCGGCCGACCGTCACCACATCGCCCGGACGCGGACGTCCCCAGGAATCACCCACGCGTCACCCGGGCGCGAAGCGAGCGCGACCGTAGTCGTACGAGGTTGGAGTAGCCCCCATGGAAGTTTTCAGGACCGTACTGGGCGACGTGTCGCCGGAGAAGTCCGGCGTCGTCCTCACCCACGAGCACCTGCTCTACGGATATCCCGGTGCCGAGCTCGACCACCGCACGGTGCTCGACTACGACGCCAACGTCTCGTTCATCGCCGGGCAGGTCAGCAAGGGCATGGCCGACCACGGGTACGGCACGCTGGTCGACATGACCCCGCCCGAGGTGGGGCGGCACCCCGAGCTGATGGCCGAGGTCGCCCGCCGCACCGGGTTGAACGTCATCGCGATCACCGGGTTCTTCCCGGAGCGGATGGGCGTTCCCTACTACTGGCGGCGGCAGACCGTGGAGGAGCTGACCGACTTCTTCGTCCGCGACCTGACCGAGGGCATGGTCTTCGCCTGGCAGCAGACGCCGTACAAGGCCGGGGCCATCAAGATCGCCACCGGGCAGGAGAGCGTCACGCCGATGCCCAGCCCGATCGGTCCCAACGGGCGGCGCGTCCACGAGGTCGAGGACCGGGTGATCCGGGCCGCCGGGCGGGCGTCGAGGATCGTCGGCTGCGCGGTCAACACGCACACCGACCCCATGGACTACCGGGTCACCAACCCGGGCATCGAGCAGCTCGACATCCTGGAGGAGGAGGGCGCCGACCCGGCCAAGGTGATCATCGGGCACGCGTTCGTCGAGCCGAACGACGTCCAGCTGCGCGAGATCCTCGACCGGGGCGCCAACGTGCAGATCGACCACATCGGCATCCCGTGGCGGGTGGACACCGCCGAGGAGCTCGACGAGCTGATGGCCACCGCGCTGGTGAGCCTGCTCGACGACGGGTTCGGCGGCCAGATCGTGCTCTCCTTCGACCGCTGGTTCTACAACCCGCGTTCCGACGTGACCGAGTCCGACCCGCAGCTCGCCAACGAGCGGGTCGACCTGGGTTACCTGTTCACCCACTTCGTCCCGCGGCTCAAGGGCAAGGGCGTCACCGACGAGCAGATCCAGGCGATCCTCGTCGACAACCCGCGCCGCATCCTGTCGATCAAGGTCTGACCCGCGCAGTAGATAGAGAGGAGTCCCGGTGCAGCTCACCGAGGCGCGAATCATCGTGCTAGTGGAAAACCAGTACCAGGAGCTGGAGCTCTGGTACCCGGTGCTGCGGTTCCGTGAGGACGGCGCCGACGTGCGGGTGGTCGGTCCCTCCGTCTCGGAGGTGTACGCCAGCAAGCTCGGCTACCCCGCGCGGGCCGACCTGACGGTGGCCGACGTCGACCTCGACGCGTACGACGCGCTGATCATCCCCGGCGGCTTCTCGCCGGAGTACCTGCGCCGCAACCCCGAGATGGTCGACCTGGTCCGCGAGGCCGACGCCAAGGGCCTGCTGGTCGCGGCCATCTGCCACGCGGGATGGCTGCTCGCCACCGCGGGGATCGTGAGGGGACGCGCCGCGACCTGCGTCGTGACCATCAAGGACGACGTGATCAACGCCGGGGCGCGCTACTCCGACGAGCCGGTGGTCATCGACGGCAACCTGATCACCTCCAGGCTCCCCAACGACCTGCCGCGGTTCTGCGCGGCGATCAAGGACGCGCTGGCCGGGCGGGAACCGGCCAAGGGCGGCGCCCTGCCGGTGGCGGCGGACCCGCCCGCGTCGTCGCCCGCCTACACGGCGAGCGCGGTGCTCAAGAACCGGGCCGCGGGTCCGGCGTCGGCCAACTACCGGGCCTACGCGGTCCTCGACGCCTGACCGGCCGACGATGCGCATCGACGTCCACCACCACGCGATCTTCCCGGACTACGTGAGCCGGCTGGCCGAGCTCGGGATCGGGGCCCAGCCCGGCATCCCGCTGCCCGGCTGGTCGGCGGCGGACTCGCTCGCGATGATGGACCGGCTCGGCATCGATCTCGCGGTCCTGTCGGTCGGCTCGCCGGGGTTCTACTTCGGTGACGCCGGCCTGGCCCGCGAGCTGTGCCGGAAGACCAACGACGACCTGGCCGCCACGGTCGGCGCGCGTCCCGGGCGGTTCCGCGCCTTCGTCGCGCTGCCGCTGCCCTCCGTCGAGGACGCCCTCGCCGAGCTGGACCGGGTGGCGGCGGGCGAGGCGTTCGTCGGGGTGGGGCTGCTCACCAACTACGCGGGCCGTTACCTGGGCGACCCCGCCTTCGACCCGGTGCTGGAGGAGCTCGACCGGCGGGGCTCGGTGGTCCACGTCCACCCGACGCTGCCGGTCCACTACCCGGCCGCCGAGATCGACCTGCGGCCCTCCTTGATCGAATACGTCTTCGACAGCACGCGGGCACTGGTCAACCTCACGCTGAACGGGGTCCACCACCGGTTCCCCGGGATCACCTGGATCTTCTCGCACTGCGGGGGCACCGCGCCGTACCTGGCGGGGAGGCTCGCCATCGCCGAGCCGCTGCCCGAGCTGGCCCGGGTCGGCGACGGCGGTGTCCACGGGGCGATGCGCTCGTTCCACTACGACATCGCGCTCGCCACCACGCCGTACGCGCTGGGCTCGGCGGAGCGGCTGGTCGGCGCCGGGCGGCTGCTGATCGGCTCCGACTTCCCGTTCGTCGACGAGGGCACGGTGCGCGCCTGCCTCACGGAGGCGGCGGAGGTGCTGGGCGCCGGGCCGATGGAGGTCGTGGCCAGGGACAACCCGGCGCGGCTCTTCCCCACGCTCACGAACTAGACCTCCGAGACCCCGACGCCCCCCAAGACCCCGACTTCCAAGACCGGCGCTTTCATGACCGGCGTTTCCAAGACCAGAGCTTCCAAGAGCGGCGCTTTGACGACCAGCGCTTTCGCGACCGAGACGAGGTGACACGTTGCCGCAGTTCGATCTTCCCCTGGAGCAGCTCCGGGCGTACCGCTATCCGGGCCCCGAGCCGGCCGACTTCGACGAGTTCTGGGCGGTGACGCTGGAGGAGGCGGGACGCTTCCCGCTCGACCCCGTCTTCACCCGGTACGACGGCGAGCTGCGCACGGTCGACGCCTTCGACGTGACGTTCGCCGGTTACGGCGGTGACCCGATCAAGGGGTGGCTCATCCTCCCGGCGGACCGGCGGGGGCCGCTGCCGACGGTCGTCGAGTACCTCGGCTACGGCAGCGGGCGGGGCATCCCGCTGGAGTCCCTCGCCTACGCCTCGGCCGGGTTCGGGCACTTCGTGATGGACACCAGGGGCCAGGGGAGCAGCTGGCGGGCGGGCGACACGGCCGATCCGTCGGCGAGCGGCCCCGCCGTGCCGGGTTACATGACGCGCGGCATCACCGATCCGCGCGACTACTACTTCCGCCGGCTGTTCGTCGACGCCGTACGGGCCGTGGACGCGGCGGCGGCCCATCCCGACGTGGACGGCGGCCGGATCGCGGTCACCGGGCGCAGCCAGGGCGGCGCGCTGTCGCTGGTCGCGGCCGGGCTCAGGAACGACGTGGCGGGCGCGATCCCGCACGTGCCGTTCCTCAGCGCGTTCCGCCGGGCCACCGCGATCACCGACAGGGAACCGTACGCGGAGATCGTCCGCTGGTGCTCCATCCACCGCACCGGCCACGAGACGGCGTTCGACACCCTCGCCTACTTCGACGGCACGTCCTTCGCGGCGCGGGCGACCTGCCGGGGCTCGTTCTCGGTGGCGCTCATGGACGGGGTGTGCCCGCCGTCCACCGTCTTCGCCGCCTACAACGTGTACGGGGGCGAGAAGGACATCACCGTGTGGCCGTACAACAACCACGAGGGTGGCGGGCCCCAGGATCAGCTCCGAACGATCCGGGTTTTGCACGATTTATTTAGCTAAACCGCTCGATTTATGACAAAAGCCCTTTTAAGGGCTATGTCGTGACAAATTAGCAACATCCAGGGTCTTGCTCGGCCCTGGCATCGGAAGCCAGGATTCAATCCTGCCAGACAAGCGGACAGCCTGGATGGTTGGGGAAAGGAGGCCGGAGTGAAGTCAGCCCGGCTCTACGGACATGACGACCTGCGTATCGAGGACGTGCCGGACCCGCGCGCCGGATCCGGTGAGGCGGTCGTCGAGATCCACGCCTCCGGCGTCTGCCCGAGTGACATCCGCAGCTACACCGGCTCGGGTACGGCCAAGCGCGACCCGTGGACCCCCGGCCACGAGGTGGCCGGAGTGATCACCGAGCTCGGGGACGGCCAGACCGGCGGGTTCTCCGTCGGCGACCGCGTCGTCCTGGACTGGCGCGGGGTGTGCGGCCGGTGCCACGAGTGCGCCAGGGGCGCGGCCAACTTCTGCGAGAACCTCGTCAAGTTCCCGATCGCCGGGTTCGCCGAGGCGACCGTGATGCCGGTCGGCCAGCTGCGCGCCGTACCCGACGGGCTGAGCCTGGAGGCGGCGTCGTTCTGCGAGCCCCTCGCCTGCGTCGTCAACGCCCACCGCGGGCTCGCGATGCCGCTGGCCTGCAACGTCCTGGTGGTCGGCGCGGGCCCGATCGGGCTGCTGCACACCCAGGTGGCCCGCTCCCGCGGCGCCCGGGTCATCGTCGCCGACATGAAGGCCGACCGGCTCGCCACCGCCACCGCCCTCGGTGCCCACGACGTCGTGGACGCCTCGGCGGGGGACACCCGGCAGGCCGTCCGCGCGCTCACCGAGGGGCGCGGCGCCGACGTCGTGATCGTCACCGTCGGCAGCCCGGCCGTCATCTCGTCGGCCTTCGAACTGGTCGCCCGCAACGGCGCCGTCAACCTCTTCGCCGGCACCCACCCCAAGGGGACCGTCGAGCTGAACCCGGACGTCCCCCACTACGACCAGGTCGCCATCACCGGCAGCCACGACTTCGTCCCGAACGACTTCGCCACGGCCCTGCGCCTCCTGGGGTTCGGCATGGTCGACGTCGCCCCGCTGATCAGCCACCGCTTCTCGCTGGACTCGGTGGTCGACGCCTTCGAGACCACCCGGCAGCAGAAGGGGCTCAAGTCGCTCGTCGTCACCGGACGCTGACACAGAGCACCTCGCCCCCAACCCTCGCCGGGGCCACGCGCCGCCCCCCGAGCCGCGTCCCCACAGACATCACGCACCACCCCCTCGTAACCGCACCTCCACCGACACCACGTACCGGCCCGCGCAGCGCACCCCCTCGCAGCCCTCGGCGCCGGGCCCGTGAAGCACCACACACCGACATGACGCACCGCTCGTCCCTCCGACCGCCTGAGGAAGTCATGACCACGTCGTTCGCCGAATCCCTCCAGACCAACGGACAGCCGGGCGCCCCGGCAGCCGCCACCGCCTCCTGGCCGCGCCGCCGGATGCACCACGTCTTCGCCCCCGACGGCAGGGCCGTCATCGCCGCGATGGACGCCGGGATCAAGGGGGTCGCCCCCGGCCTCGCGGACGGCCGGGCGGCCGTCCGGCGGATCGTGGACGGCGGGGTCGACGCGATCCTCGCCACCATCGGCCTGGCCCGCGCGGCCTCCGACGAGCTCGGCGGCACCGGCCTGATCCTGGCGCTGGACAGCGAGATCCCGTCGGCCGGTTACGGCGTCCAGCAGGCCGTGCGGTGGGGCGCCGACGCCCTCGAACTCAAGGTCTTCCCCGGCAACCCCCAGGTCACCAAGCTCGGCGAGCTGCGCGAGCTGTGCGCGGAGGCGGACCGCTTCGGGATGCCGGTGATGGCCGAGCCGATCCCGGTGTCGTTCAAGGACGTCGAGGCGCACACGCTGACCAACGTCGCCAACGGCGCGCGCCTGTCGTCGGAGGCCGGCGCCGACTTCGTCAAGGCGCAGTACGTCGGCACCGTCGACGAGTTCCGCGGTGTGGTGGACGGCTGCCTGGTGCCGCTGCTCGCCCTGGGCGGCCCGATGAAGCCGACCCCGGTGCACGCGCTGCAGATGGCCGCCGACGCCGTCGAGGCCGGTGCCAGGGGCGTGGTCTACGGCCGCAACATCGTGGAGGCCGAGCGCCCGGACCGGATGGTCGCCGCGCTGGTGGAGATCGTCCACGGCGGCGCCAGCGTACGGGCCGCCGCCAAGCACCTCAACGCCCCGCTCTGACCGCCTCCCGGGCCTGCCCGGTCCACGACCCGGTGGATCGCCCGGCAGCCGACCGGCCCGCGAACCGACGAACCCGACCCACCCGACCTGACCGACCCGACCTGACCGACCCGACCGAAGGGGAGCCGATGACCACCGAGTCCGCAGGCGAGCTGATGAGCGCCGCCGTCTTCCACGGCGGCCGGGACATCCGGGTCGAGTCCGTGCCGATCCCCCTGCCGGGACCCGGCGAGGTGCTCGTCCGGGTCGGCGCCGCCGGGATCTGCGGCAGCGACGTGCTGGCCTTCCGGGGCCTCGGCCCGTGGCAGCACAGCGCGGAGGCCCCCGGCCGGGACGGGCACGAGCTGGCGGGCGAGCTCGCCGCGCTCGGCCCAGGGGTCACCGGGCTCGCCGGGCTCACAGTGGGACAGCGGGTCGCCGTCGAGCCGAAACACCTGATCGCCTGCGGTGAGTGCCCTCCGTGCCTGGCCGGGCGCACCCACCTGTGCCGCAGGCGCGGGTACGTCGGCGACCGGCACGTGACGAGCGAGGGCTTCGCCGAGTACGACCTGTGCCCGGCGGAACGGGCCCACCCGCTGCCCGACCACGTCTCGCTCGGCGCGGGCGCGATCCTCGACTGCTACGCCTGCGGGGTCCACACCTACAACCTGGTGGAGGCCGGTCTGGCCGAGGCGCCCGGTGGGGTCATGGTGATCCTGGGCGCCGGGACGATGGGGCTCACCATGGGCCAGGTGGCCCGCTCCCACGGGCTGCGTGTACTGCTGACCGGCACCAGCCGGGAGTCACTCGACCTCGCGATCGAGGCCGGTGCCGCCGACGAGGTGGTGCTGGTGGGGTCCGAGGACCCCGCGGAGGCCGTCGCCGCCCTCACCGGGGGGCGCGGCGCGGACGTGGTGGTCGACGCGGTCGCCATCCCTGGGGTCACGCTCCAGCAGGCCGTGGAGCTGGTCACCCCCGGCGGGCAGGTCTGCGTGCTCGGCGTCTTCGCCACCCCGCCCCGGCTCGATCCGCACCTCGCGTACGTCAAGGAGGTCTCCGTGCGCTGGTCCAACAGCTACGGCACGTACCGGGGGAGGTCGGAGTACGTCATGGCGCTGGAGCTGGTCGCCTCCGGCGCGGTGGCGGCCGATCCGCTGATCACCCACAGCTTCCCGCTGGAGCGGATACACGAGGCGTTCGTCGCCGCCGACGAGAAGGACACCTCGCTCGCGATGAAGGTCGTGATCCACCCCTGACCGGCCCGCCCCCGGCCCCCGGTCTCTCACCCCTCGCCCTCTCTGACCCCCGACCCCCCCAGCCTCGGCCCCCGGCCCCGATCCCCCGGTCCGCGCCCATCGAAGATCCCCCAGAGTCCCGCCCACAGAAGGTCCCGCGAAGCACCCGCCCCCCGAAGGAGGTGATCCCGTTGTCCCAGCGCCGTTACGTACTCGCCGTCGACCAGGGTTCCAGCGGCACGAAGGCCGCCGTCTTCGACGACACCGGCCGCCTGCTGCGGCAGGCCCGGCGCCGCACCGCGGTCGCCCACCCCGAGGTGGTGGCGGCCGAGGCCGACCCGCAGGGCTGGTGGCGGGCGCTGGTCGAGTGCGTCAGGGAGGTCCTCGAAGGACCGGTCCCGGCCACCGGGATCGAGGCGGTCGCGCTCTGCGGCTTCATGCACACCCTGGTACCGGTCGGTGGCGACGGCGAGGTGACCGGACCGGCGCTGCTCTGGCCGGACCAGCGTCCGCTGGCGGACGCCCCGCCCTCGGCGGCGTCCGGCTCGTGCGTCGAACGGATCCGCTGGTGGGTGGCCGGGAACCCGGAGGCCGCCGCCAGGACGCGCTGGTACCTGCCGGTCAAGGACTTCCTGCGGCTCCGGCTGACCGGGACGGCGGGCACCGACGGCTACGAGGCGGGCGGCACCGGTTTCGTCGACGCGGCCACCGGCACCTGGTCCCCGGTGACGGCCGCGCACGCGGGGATCACGGTGGACAGGCTCCCGCCGATCCGCGGGCCGCTCGACATCGCGGGCGAGGTGACCGAGGCCGCCGCGGCCCTGACCGGGCTGGCCGCCGGTACGCCGGTCGCGGTCGGCACCGGCGACTGGATGGCCACACTGCTCGGCTCGGCGGCCGTACTGCCGGGCAGGGCCTGCGTCTATCTCGGCACGGCCGGGGCGATCGGCGGGTTCGCGTCGCCGTCCTCCGCCGCGCGCCTGGCGGAGCCGCTCTGCTTCGCCGCCGCCACGGCCACCGGCTCCGCCCTGGACTGGCTCGCCGGCCTCGTCACCGATGACAACGGCACCGGCGGCACCGGCGGCGGTGGCGGCGGTGGGGCCGCCGTGCTCGCCGGGGCGGCCGGGGACGTGCCCCCGGGTGCGCGCGGCGTGGTCTTCCTGCCGCACCTCATGGGCGAGCGCGGCGACGGGCCACGGCCCGCCGCGCGGGGTTCGGTGCTCGGGCTCACCCTGGCCCACGGCCGCGCCGACCTGGCCCGCGCCGTGCTGGAGGGCACCGCGATGTGGCTGCGGGCGATCGCCGGTGCCGAGCTGGAGCGCCGCGACCCGGCCGAGCTCGTCGCCGTCGGAGGAGGCGCGCGAAGCGACCTGTGGCTGCGCATCCTCGCGGCCGTACTGGATCGCGACCTGACCGTACCCGAGACGACCGAGGCGGGGCTGCTCGGTGGCGCGCTCATCGCGGCCACCGCCGTCGACCTCGGCGGCCGAGAAGACGGAAAAGGCCGAGAAGGCCAGGTCGGTCAGGAAGTCCAGGTCGGTCAGGGAGGCCAAACAGGCCGAGCGGACCAGACAGGCCAAGCGGACCAGACAGGCCGAGTGGACCAGGCAGGTCAGGCAGGTCAAAAAGGCTCAAGCCTGGCAAATCGTCGCGACCGGTGGGTGCGGGCCGTCAGGACCGTGCCCGCCGAACCGGACCTGGTGAGAAGTTACCGACCGCTCTACGACGAGTTCCTGCGGGTCGAGGCGCTGGCCGTCGCGGCCGACGCCGACCGCTGGGAACCCCACGAACCTCCACGGCCGGTCCCCGGACGTGGGCGTCACCGGTAGCCCGGCCCTCACGGGCCGCGCTGCGCAACGACAACAGGAGCAAGCGCGCGGGGGCGCTCATACAACGCTACCGAGACAGCCATGCCAGGAGTGAAAATGCAACGACCGTGGAGAAGCGCAGTCAAGGTCACCACCACCGCGACCGCCGTGGCGTTACTGCTGACGGTGTCCGCCTGCGGGGACGACACCCCCGAGGCCGCGAGCGGGACCGGCGGAGAGGTGACCGGTGCGATAGACGTGTGGATGGGCGACCCCATCGGCACCACCCAGCAGCCGACGATCGTCCAGCTCGCCAAGGACTACGAGGCCGCCCACGCCGGTACCAAGGTCAACCTGAGGTTCCTCGGCGCCGACGCCCACCAGACCTACCTGACCAGCATCGCGGGCGGGACCGTGCCCTGCGTCGCCCTGATCGGCAACACCTGGAGCCCGGAGTTCGCCGGGCTGCAGGCGCTGGAGCCGATCGCGCAGGACCCCGCGTCCATGAAGGGCAAGTACACCCAGAGCATGATCGACTCGACCGTGCTCGACGGCGTCTCGTACGCGGTGCCCTACGACACCGGTGTCCGGGCCCTCATCTATCGCAAGGACCTCCTCGACAAGGAGAAACTCGGCGCGCCGAAGACCTGGGACGAGCTGCTGACGGCGGCGACCACGGTGCAGAAGGCCAACCCGGGCGTCAACGGCTACGGGATCATCGGGGGCAACGCCTGGTACTACCTGCCGATGGTCTGGCAGTGGGGCGGTGACATCGCCACCGAGGAGGGCGGCGCCTGGAAGGCCCAGGTGGCCTCGCCCGAGGCGACCGCCGCGTTCACCTTCTACGCGGAGCTGCTGACCAAGCACAACCTCTCCCCGAAGGGGTCGGTCACCTGGCAGGGCGCCGACGCGGCCAAGGCGTTCGCGCTGGGCCAGGTCGCCATGATGGTGGGCGGCAGCTGGGACCTCAAGACGATCCTGGCGCAGAACCCCGAGATGGAGAAGCAGCTCGGCACGGCGCCGCTGCCCAGCGGCCCGGGCGGCAACAACGACACCTTCGCCGGGGGCAGCAACCTCGCCATCTTCAAGGGCTGCGACAACAAGGCGACCGCGAAGAGCTTCGTGGACTTCATGCTGGAGACCGACAACCTGGTCTCCGTCACGACGAAGATCGGCCTGCTTCCGGCCACCACGGACGCGCTGGAGCGTGAGCGTACGACCGGCTCGTTCTCCACCCCGCTGCTCAAGGCGTACGCCGAGCAGGCGCCGCACACCCGCTCGATCCCGCCGGTGGCGACCTGGGGCAAGGTCGAGGGGACCGGCGCGATCGTGAACGCCATGCAGGCGATCATGAACGGCCAGAAGACCCCCGACGCGGCGATGAGGGAACTGGCCGATCAGATCGACGCGGCGATCGGCGAGCAATGACGTCCACCGCCTCCAAGTCCGGCAGGCGGGCGCGTGTGAACGCGCCCGCCTCCCGGGGCGGGCCCCCGGAGGCGCCGCCCCCGGCCGGTCGGCGCTCCCGGTTCCGGTTCGACCGGCACGGGCTTCCGGGCCTGCTTCTCGCGCCGCTGCTGACGGTCGTGGTCGGGGTCGTCGGCTACCCGATCGTCCGGACGATCTGGCTCTCCTTCCACGAGGGCGAGTATCTGCGCACCGGCCCGTGGAACGGCCTGGCCAACTACGGCGAGCTGTTCACCGACCCGTACTTCCTCGCCGCCCTGCTGCGCACCACGGTCTTCGCGATCGTCTGCGTGGGCGGCACGCTGCTGGTCAGCCTCGCGGTCGCGCTGGTGCTCGACGCGGGGCCGTGGGCGGCGCGGGTCGTCACGGTGATCGTGCTGCTGCCCTGGGCGATGCCCCGGGTCGCCTCCGGCATCGTCTGGAAGTGGATCTTCAACGACCAGTACGGCATAGCGAACTGGCTGCTCGTCGGCCTCGGGTTCGATCGGTTCGAGGGGTACGCGTGGTTCAACAGCGGGTTCACCTCGCTGGTGGCGATCACCATCGCGGTGGTGTGGCACTCGGTGCCGTTCATCGCGATCTCGATGCTCGCCGGGCTGCGCTCCACCCGGGGCGAGGTGCTGGAGGCCGCGAGGGTCGACGGGGCCACCTTCGCGCAGAGCCTGCTGCGGGTCCGGCTGCCGATGATGAAGCCGCTGCTCACCATCCTCGGCGTGATGTCGACGATCTTCGCGTACCAGTCGTTCGACCACTTCGTGGTGATGACCACCCCGCCGGGCGGTCCCAGCCACAGCACCGAGGTGCTCTCGCTGCTCACCTGGCTGCAGGCGTTCACCGTGCTCGACCAGGGCACCGCCGCGGCGATGGCGGTCGTCACGTTCGTGCTGCTCGCCGGTATCACCGCGATCTACGTCAGGCTGACCAGGGAGGACAGATGAGCGCGGTGGCGCACGACACCCGGCGGCATCCGGCCAGGGTCCTCCTCTACGTGGCGATGGCCGTCATCGTGGTGGTGAGCCTCTTCCCCTTCTTCTGGATGGTGGTCACCTCCCTCAAGCCGGATCCGGACATCTTCACCAAGACTCCGCAGTTCCTGCCGACCGACCCGATCCTCGACCGGTACACGGCCCTGTTCCAGGGCGCGGTGCCCCGGCAGTTCCTCAACTCGCTGATCGTGGCCGGGGCCACCACGGTCATCACCGGCCTGATCGCGCTCCTCGCCGGGTACGCGCTCGCCCGGTTCAAGATCCCGCTGCGCAGGCACCTGCTCATCGTGATCCTGTCGATCCAGATGCTGCCGCAGACGGTCCTGGTCATCCCGCTGTTCGTGGTGCTGCGCAACACCGACCTGCTGGGCACCTACCAGGGCCTGATCATCTCGCACCTGGCGCTCACCGTCGGGCTGGCGACGTACATGTTGCGCAGCTTCTACCTCGACATCCCGGTGGAGATCGAGGAGTCGGCGATGGTGGACGGGGCGACCCGGATGCAGGCCGTCCGGCTGGTCGTCTTCCCGCTGGTCTGGCCCGGCCTGGCGGCCAGCTCCATCTACGGGTTCATCACCTCCTGGAACGAACTGATGTTCTCGGCCACCTACATGCAGCAGTCCTCGCGGGAGACCCTGCCGGTCGCGCTGCAGCAGTACTTCTCCAGCTACTACTCCGACTGGGGCGGGGTGATGGCCGCGAGCGTGATCTTCACGATCCCGGTGGTGATCTTCTTCCTGCTCGTCCAGAAGCGCCTGACGCAGGGCATGGTCGCGGGCGCCGTGAAGGGCTAGGACCCTCCCGCCCGGCAGGCCGCCGCCCCCTCCCCGTACTCCCCGTACGCCAAGAAAGGATTCACACAGTGTTGAAGCTCGGAGTGCTCGGTGTGGGCGCGATCGCGACCGTCGACTACGGCGTCCTGCCCAACCTGCACCACATCAAGGACAAGGTCGACCTGGTCGCGCTCTGCGACCCGGTGGAGGAACGCGCCACCGACGCGGCCAAGCGCTTCGGCGCGGCGGAGGTGTACGGGTCGCTGGACGCGATGCTGGCCGACGCCGACATCGACGCGGTGCTCAACCTCACCCCGATCCCGGCGCACGGCGCGACCTCGCTGCGGATCCTGCGGGCCGGAAAGCACCTGGCGACCGAGAAGCCGCTCGCCACCACCATGGCCGACGCCGACGCGATCATCGAGGCCGCCGAGGCCGGGGGCCTGCGGGTGGTCTGCTCCCCGCCCAACATGCTCTACCCCACCCGGATCGAGGCCGCGCGGCTCATCCGCGAGGGCGTCATCGGCAAGGTGGCGTTCGCCAAGATCCGCGCGTCTCACGGCGGTCCGGCCTCGATGATGAACTGGCCGACCGACCCGACCTGGTTCTACCAGGAGGGCTCGGGGCCTCTCATGGACGTCGGCGTGTACGGGATCCACGAGGCGCTCGGCCTGCTCGGCCCCGCCAAGCGGGTGAGCGCCTTCTCCGCGATCACCGAGCCGACCCGCACGGTCCGCTCGGGGCCGTACGCGGGCAAGGAGATCACGGTGACCACCGACGACAACACCCTGATCATGCTCGACTTCGGCGGCGGCACGTTCGCGGTGATCGACGGGACGTTCAACGTCAACGCCGCCAAGGGCCCCCGGCTGGAGGTGTTCGGCCGGTCGGGCACGCTCAACCTGCCCAACAACCTCAACCAGAACGGCGGGCGCGGCATCGACCTGTTCCGGCTGGACGCGGCC
The DNA here is from genome assembly GCF_051390675.1 of Streptosporangium heterodermiicola. Taxonomy (NCBI): domain Bacteria; kingdom Bacillati; phylum Actinomycetota; class Actinomycetes; order Streptosporangiales; family Streptosporangiaceae; genus Streptosporangium; species Streptosporangium heterodermiicola. The sequence continues at coordinate 237,112 of NZ_JBPJSR010000014.1, read as the reverse complement.
GGGGGACTGAGCGGCTGGGTCGACCTCGACCTGGTCCACCTGGAAGCCGCCCAGCAGCGGGTCGACAGGCTGCGCCGGGCCCTGCTGGTCGACCACCTCGCCGACCTGGTGGCGGGCACCGCGACCCCGGTGATGGGAGCCGACGTGGCCCGGCACGCACTGGAGATCATGCTCAAGGCCCACGAGTCGGCCCGCGCCGGCCGGGTCCTCGACCTGGAGTCCACCTTCGCCTGGTAACCGGCTCCCGCGGCGAGGGGGGCGGCCGGGGCGCGCGTGGGGCCCCGGCCGGGGTGGGTCAGATGTCGCCGTTCTCGATGGCCTGCTTCAGGCCCGCCTGGGTCGCCTCGTGGGAGGAGACGCCGCCCGCCACGACGAAGTCGATCAGCGTGGTGTCCGCGTCGAAGGTGAGGTACTCGGTGACCTGGGTCTTCCCGGCGGTCAGCTTCTTGAAGACGATCTTCTGGTGCGTGACGACGTTGGGCAGCGACCAGGTGTCCGTCTCGTAGTAGTAGTCGTCCTGGTCGACGCGCTGCTGCGCGTGCGTGTTGCTGGTGACGATCGTGCCCTCGTACGGGATCTCCTCGACCGCGGTGAAGTTGTTGTGGCGCTTACCGGCCTGGGTCCAGCTCTTGTGGGTGACGACCCGCTTCAGGAACGAGTGCATGCCCAGGTGGTTGTTGATGTTCGAGTACGCCGAGAACACCTTCTTGAGGGGGGCGTTGATCGTGATGGAGACGCTGTCCTTCGCCCGGCTCCGTCCCGACCCCGGCAGGGGCGGAACGTCCTTGTAGAACTTGTAGGTGTCCCGGGCGGTCTGCCACTCGGCGGCGAGCTGGGGGTCCCTGTCGGGAGTGTCCGCGCGGGCCGGGCCGGAGAAGGCGGTGAGGACGAGCGCCGAGGCGAGCAGCTGGGCCGAGAGGAGTCGAAGGTGCTTCTTCACGTGTACCCCAAGGGGAGGCAGTAAGTACAAGTGATCTTTTACCGCATAATGTCGTGATCTCTGTGCTTTTGCGGTGAAGAGGCGAAAAAATCTTTTTGTGACGATATGTACGGATGTAGTGAAGGTCAGGCCCGTTCCTGGCGGGGCATGACCACCTCCCGCACGATGAGCAGGATGGCCGCGGCCATCGGGATGCCCAGCAGCGCGCCCACCACGCCGAGCAGCGCGCCGCCCAGCAGGGCGCCGACGATCGTGGCGAGCGGCGGCACGTCGACCGAGCTCTTCATCACGGCCGGGGCGATCCAGTAGTTCTCGATCTGCTGGTAGATCGTGAAGAAGATGAGGCAGACGATGCCGACGGTCGGGGAGACGAAGAACCCCACCAGGGAGGCGACCCCCGCGCCGATGAAGGCGCCGACCAGCGGGATGAGGTCGGTGAGCGCCACGATCAGGGCGAGCGCCAGGGCGTACGGGACCTGCATGATGCTCAGGAAGAAGAAGGTCGTCACACCGGCGATGAGCGAGATGATCAGGTTCCCGGCGACGTAGCCGCCGATGCTGTCGATGATCTGGTCGCCGAGCAGGGTCGCGCGGGTCCGGCGGGTCCGGGGGACGAGGCGGTAGGCCATCCGCTTGAGCGACTTCAGCGAGCCCAGGAAGTAGAGCGTCAGCACCAGCACCGTCAGCGAGTTGAAGACCGCCCCGATGAGGACCGTCCCGATGCCGAGCACGCCGCCGAACATCTGGGTGCCGAAGTCGCCGCTCGTCACGTACGTCTGGAGCTTCTCCAGCAGCTGGAAGCGCTGGTCCAGGTCGCGGATCATCGGGTTGTTCTGCAGCTCCTGGACGTACTGCGGGAGCTGTTCGACGAACTGGGCCGACTGCGTGGTCAGCGGGGGCACCACGGCGAGGCCGAAGACGACGAAGACGAGGATGACGCCCAGGAAGACGGCGGTGATGGCCGCCACACGCGGGACGTTGCGCCGCTGGAGGAACTCGACGGCAGGGTTCAGGCCGATGGCGAGGAAGAGCGAGACGACGATGAGGATCAGCACCGAGCTCGCGCTCATCACGGCCTGCACCAGCCACCAGGCGGTGAGCACGCCCAGGGCGGCGGTGAAGCCGAACACGAACGGGTTGTTGCTCATCGAGCGCCCCGGACGGCCGAACGGGAGGCTCGTCGCGGCACCCGGGGGCGGCGGGGCCGCGTCGGAGGCCACGGTGGCCGTGCCCGCGGGCGCGGCGCCGCTCGCGGGAGCGCCGGACCCCGCGGGCGGGGTGCCCGGCAGGATCAGGGGACCCGCGGAGGTCAGGATCGGCTCGGGCCCCGCGGGAACCACGGGACCTACGGGCTCGGCGACCGGTCCGGCCGATGAAGCCTGGCCGGTCGGGCCGGTCGGGCCGGTCGGGCCGGTCGAGGTGGCCGGGGTGGCCGCCTTCGCGGACGGGACGCCGGAGGCGGGCGGGGATGTTGCCGCCGCTGTGGCGCGGTCAGCGGGGATGGGCTCGGGCACTAGCTGCCACTGCCCTCTCCGGAAAGAGATAGTCGGCTTTCACCGACCATATTTTCCCTGGTCACCGCACGGTTTCGAGCACGGGGACACGGGAGGGGCGGGAGAAGCGCGAGGGGAGGGGTCTCAGGGCATGTTGACGTACTGGCGGGGGCGCAGGGCGTGGCCGCGCAGGGCGGCGAGGGCGGCGGAACGGCCCGCGAGGGTGAGGCGGCCGTCGACGCGGAGGCCGAAGGCGTCCAGGCGCCTGCCCAGCTCGGTGAGCGAGGCGTCGACCTCCACGGTCTGCCACTCCGCGCAGTCGATCACGGCGGTGACGTGGTCGCGGTCGGCGGGGGCGCCGTCGGCGAGCAGCATCAGCGCCACCTCCCTGGCCGAGGCGCGGAAGCCGGTCTCCCCCGAGGCGGGGGCGAGCAGGGCGGCGGCCGCGGTCTCCCAGAGCAGGTCGGCGTCGCCGAGCAGGCGCTCACCGGCCGGGGTGGTCACCAGGCGCCTGCCGGCCCGGCGCAGCGCGCCCATCTGGTCCTGGGCCACCTCGCGGACGGCCGCCAGCTCCGCGCCGCTCCAGGTGCTCTCGGCGAGCACGGAACGGGCGAGGTTGTGCCGCTGGGTCAGCGGGATGCCCTCCGGGCGGCGGCCCACGGTCAGCAGCCAGCGCAGCGCGCCCAGGTGGGCCTCGTCCGGCGCGGGGATGGGCGCGTGCAGCCGTACCTCGAAGGGCTGGGCGAGCTCGCGCCAGGCGGTGCCCCGGCCGAGGACCCAGCGGTTGAGCCGCTCGCCCTGGACCCGGTGCAGCCAGTTGTCGCCGCCCAGCTCGGGCCGGGGCGTGGTGAGCCAGTGGCTGGTGAGCTTCTGCCGCTCCACGGGGCCGGGGACGAGCTCACCGGAGACGATGGCCAGCTCCAGCGCGGCCGAGCAGGCGCCGTGCGCGCCCAGCTCCTCGGGGCCCATGATCGAGCTCCACCGCAGCTCGGGCACGTCGGGCGGAAGCACGCCCGTCGCGTCCAGGGCGGTCTGGTACGCGGCCATCCCGGCGTCCTCGCCCAGCCGGGCGTAGGTGCGCAGGATCTGGGTCGTCGTGGACGACGAGCACAGGGCGGCGTAGCGCTCCAGGCCGCCCAGCCGCAGCAACCGGCCCAGCGCGCGGGCGATCGCCGGGCGGTCTCCGGTGACCTTGGAGGGCAGGGTGTACCAGAGGAACTCGCACACGTTGAGCTCGGTGATCGTTTCCAGTGGCTCGCCGCCGGTCAGCCAGTCGATCGCGCTGCGGGCGTGCTCGGCGGAGGCGGGCTCGGAACGCTCCAGCTCCGACAGGAGTGCGGCCACGTCCGGTGCAGGCATGCTTCGAAGTCTGCCGTATGCGGGCCTGCTCTGACGATGGACGTGGCGTAATGGATCCTGCACGGTGCCTACCCTAGGAAATGTCTTCTAAGTGGCTCATATGCGGACGCTCAGATCCAGCCCTTCTTGAAAAGCATTCGTGAACTCCACTCGGCGTACGGGACGATCTCGGCGGTGAGCACCGGGTAGAGCCACCAGAAGTTGACGAGCGCGAGCAGGGCGAAGGCGCCCACGACCGCGGCGCCGACGATCCGGCGTCCCTGCGGGGCGCTCGCCGGGCCGATGATCAGCCCGGCCGCGAGCACGATCGCGAGGATCATGAAGGGGACCATGGGGATCGCGTAGAACAGGAACATGGTCCGGTTGTCGGCGATCGCCCAGTAGAACCAGGGGAGCCAGCCGGCGGCGTAGGCGAGGAGCACGGCTCCGGCGCGCCAGTCGCGGGTGGCGACGTACCAGGCGACCATGGCGACGAGCGCGGCCAGGCCCCCGTACCAGATGACCGGGGTGCCGACCCCGAGAACCGCCTGCGAGCAGCTGTCGGCGCCGCAGGCGCCCTTGGGGCTCTCGTAGAAGAACGCCACCGGGCGCAGCAGCAGCGGCCAGGTCCAGGGGTCGGACTCGTAGTTGTGCGGGGTCGCCAGCCCGGTGTGGAAGCCGAGGACCTGGAAGTGGTAGCTCAGCCACGACCGGAGCGAGTCGAAGACGAAGAACCCCGGGCCCTGCGAGGTCGCCTGCGCCCAGTTGCGGCCCCAGCCGCCGGCCGAGGCGAACCAACCGGCCCAGGAGGCGATGTAGGTGAACGCGGGCAGCAGGGCCATGGCGCCCAGCGCGCCGGTCAGGTCCTTGCCGAAGACCCCGGCGTACGGCTTGCGCAGGCCGATCGCGCGGCGGGCTCCCGCGTCCCAGAGCAGGGACATCACCGCGAAGGCGACCAGGAAGAAGACCCCCGACCACTTCACCGCGCAGGCCGCGCCCAGGCACAACCCGGCCGCGATCCGCCACGGCCGCAACCCCAGACCCGGCCCGAGGTCGCTCAGCGGCGAGGTCTCGTACCAGGTGACCAACCGATCCCGCACCCAGTCGCGGTCGACCACCAGGCAGGCGAAACCCGCCAGCACCCAGAACATCAGGAAGATGTCCAGCAAAGCCGTCCGCGACAACACGAAGTGGAGCCCGTCGAGGGCGAGCAGCAGACCGGCCAGGCAGCCCAGCATGGTCGAGCGGGTCATCCGGCGCGCCACCCGGGCCAGGATCAGGATCGACAGCACCCCGACCACCGCCCCGGCGAACCGCCACCCGAAGGGCGTCATGCCGAAGATCTGCTCGCCCACGCCGATCATCCACTTGCCCAGCGGCGGGTGGACCACGTAGGAGGCGCACTTGTCGATCTCGGCGGGCGCGCACTTCTGCCAGATCTCGGTGCCGCCGCCCATCAGGATCTTGTCGGCGTCCTTGACGACGTTGTGCTCGGCGCCGAAGGTGAGCAGCGCCGAGGCGTCCTTGGCGTAGTACGTCTCGTCGAACATGACCGCGCGCGGGTGACCGAGGTTCGTGAAGCGCAGGATCGCCCCGAACGCCGCGACCAGCAGCGGGCCCAGCCAGCCCCACAGGGCGCCGGCGGGCATCGGCGGCACCAGCCGGTCGCGCGCCGAGCCCCTCGTCCCGCCGGGCGGCTGGGGCTCCTGGGGCTCCGGCTGCTTCGGTGCCTGGTTGGTGAAGTCGGTCACGGCCACCCGGACATCGTACGGTCCCCCCACCACCCCCAGCCCAGGAAAAATCTGCCAGATGCCCAATTCGCGAACTTCTCCCCAGGCTGGGGGTCATCCGGAATGCGGGAGGATGGAACGGTGACGGACAACGGCAGGCTTGTGCTGGCAGGGGCTCCGATCGGGCAGGTGGGCGACGCCTCGCCCCGGCTGCGGCAGGCGCTGGAGAGTGCCGACGTCGTCGCGGCGGAGGACACCCGCAGGCTGCGCCGCCTGGCGGGGGAGCTGGGCGCGGAGATCGGCGGCCGGGTCGTCTCCTACTACGACGCCAACGAGGCCGGGCGGGCCGCCGAGCTCCTCCAGGCCCTCCAGGACGGCAAGACCGTGCTGGTCATCACCGACGCGGGCATGCCGGGCGTCTCCGACCCCGGCTACCGCCTCACCCACCTGGCGGTCGAGGCGGGGATCAGGGTCACCTCGCTGCCGGGGCCGTCCGCGGTGACCACGGCGCTCGCCGTCTCCGGGCTGCCCAGCGACCGCTTCTGCTTCGAGGGCTTCCCGCCGCGCAAGGCCGGTGAGCGCTCCCGCAGGCTCTCCGCCCTCGCGGAGGAGGAGCGCACCATGGTCTTCTTCGAGGCGCCACACCGGCTGCACGTCGCGCTCGCGGCGATGGCGGAGGCGTTCGGCGCCGACCGCCGGGCCGCGGTCTGCCGGGAGCTCACCAAGACTTACGAGGAGGTGCGGCGAGGCGGCCTCGGGGAGCTGGCCGAGTGGGCGGCCGGGGGCGTCAAGGGGGAGATCACCGTCGTCGTCGCGGGATACGCCGGGCAGACCCTGCCGCCGGTGATCGGGGACCTGGTCGGCGAGGTGGCCCGCCGGGAGGAGACGGGGGTGCCGAGGAAGCAGGCGATCATGGACGTGGCGAAGGCGGCGGGAATCCCCAAACGCGATCTTTATGACGCTGTCCATCGAAGCTGATTTATCACCATAATTGCCCGAATGGGATTAATACGGGATCGCCTCTTGCCTCCCATGCAGGGAAGCGTTGCCTGGGGCTGGCTGGGACCGCTGCTGGTCGCGGTGTTCGGAGGGGTCCTGCGGTTCGTCGATCTCGGACGGCCGCACGCGGTCGTGTTCGACGAGACGTACTACGCCAAGGACGCCTGGGCGCTGATCAACTACGGGGTGGAGCGGGCCTCGCTCGGCACCGTGGAGGACCCGGTCGCCGATCGGATGATCATCGCGGGGAAGACCGACTTCCTGGTCAAGTGCACGCCGCCGGAGGCCGATCCCTGCCCGCTCTACGTGGCCCACCCGCCGCTGGGCAAGTGGATGGTCGGCGTGGGCGAGCAGATCTTCGGCATGACGCCCTTCGGGTGGCGGTTCGGCGCGGCGGTGGTCGGGGTGTTGTCGATCCTGATCCTGGCCCGGGTGGCGCGCCGGATGACCCGCTCGACCATGCTGGGCTGCCTGGCCGGTCTGCTGCTCGCCCTCGACGGCCTGCACCTCGTGTTGTCGCGGACGGCTTTGCTGGACATCTTCCTGATGTTCTGGGTGCTGGCGGGTTTCGCCTGCCTGGTGGTCGACCGCGACTGGGTGCGGGATCGGTTGGTCACCTGGTACGAGACCTCGCCGCTGAGCGACCTCGGGCCGGGTCTGGGGTTGCGGCCGTGGCGGATCGCGGCCGGGTTGTGCCTGGGCGCGGCCTGCGCGGTGAAGTGGTCGGGGGTGTTCTTCCTGGTCGCCTTCGCGGTGATGTCCCTGGTCTGGGACGCGGGCGCCCGCCGCGCGATCGGCCTGCGCAAGCCGTACGTAGGGACGCTGAACAGGGACCTGACCGGTGGCGTGCTGACGCTGGGCCTGCTGCCCGTGATCGTCTACGTCGTCTCCTGGGCCGGCTGGTTCGCCTCGCCGCTGGGCTGGGGCCGCAACTGGGCGCAGGCGACCTCGCAGGGCCCGGGGTTCTTCGTCTTCGACTCGCTCCGGTCGTGGCTGAGCTACCAGGTGCAGGTGCTCGGCTTCCACACCGGGCTGAGCAGCGGGCACACCTACCAGTCGGCCCCCTGGACCTGGCCCCTCCTGTCCCGCCCGGTGGCGTTCCACTACCCGGCGGACAAGACCGGGTGCGGCGCCGACAGCTGCGCCGAGGCGGTCCTCGGGGTCGGCACCCCGGTCATCTGGTACGGGGGTCTCGCGGCCCTCGTCGCCATGGTCGCCTGGTACGTCGCCACCCGCGACTGGCGCGCCGGGACCGTGCTCGTCGGCTACGCCGCCGGCTGGCTCCCCTGGTTCTACTACGCCCTCGCCGACAACCGGACCATGTACCTGTTCTACGCGATCACGATGCTCCCCTTCATGATCCTCGCGCTCACCCTGGCCGCGGGGCTGATCATCGGGCGGGCGGACGCCGCGCCCAACCGCAGGGCGGTGGGGGCCGCGGTCGTCGGGGCCTTCACGCTCCTCGCGCTGATCAACCTCGGATGGCTCTACCCGGTGCTGGTCGCCGAGCTCATCCCGCACTCCGAGTGGTGGGCGCGGATGCTGTTCCGGAGCTGGGTGTGACGGGGCCGGGCTCGACGGGGCCGGGTGTGACGGGAGCGGGCGGCGGCACGGCGGGGCCGATCACGATCGGGCCGGTCGTGGCGGGATCGCTCCCGGCCGGATCGCCCGCGACGCCGACGGGCACGGCGTCGCCGGGGGTGGCGCCACCGGAGGCGACATCCCCGGGGGTGACGGCGGCGGGCCTGGCCGTGGCGGGCCCGGAGAACCCGTGGCGCAGCGAGATCGCCGCCGCCAGGCACGCCAGCGGCACCGCGGGCAGCAGGTAGCGGTAGTCGAACTCGGCCGTCGCCGCCGGGGCCAGGATGAGCCCGAACGAGGCCAGCCACGGCAGCAGCACCGCCCCGCCCAGCCTGCGCCAGCGCGCCGCGACCCCGGCCAGCCCGATCAGCAGCAGCACGCCGAGCACGATGCCGGGCAGCCGGACGACCCGCTGGTAGGCCTGCATGAAACCGGCCCACGGGGCGCTGAGGTCGGTTCCGATCACGCGCTGCTTGTCCTGGAGCCGCGCGACCCGCAGGCCTGGGTCGTACTTGCGCGCGTCGGTGTCGGTGCTGCCCCGGTACGACGACCAGGCGGGCAGGACCTTGGTCGTCGGCGGGAACTCGTACTGCAGGTAGGTCAGGGCGTCGGGGAAGCGCGGCCGGCCCCAGTGGAAGGCGCGCAGGAAGTCGCCGGCCACGAAGCCGAGATAGTCGAGCGGCTGGGACAGGATGGCCCGCTGGGCGAACGCGCTCGCGGTCTTGTTCATCTCCGGGGTGAACGTGCTGCCCACCCCGAAGGCGTGGAAGCGCTGGCCGTTCTGCGCCCACCAGAGGTATTTCTGCCCGGAGAAGTGGCGCTCGCTCGGCGGCTCGCTGATGCACAGCAGCGCCAGCTCCAGCTCCTCGCGCGGATCGATCCTCATCTTCGTGCAGTCGGCGAAGAGCGAGGTCCGCATGTAGAGGATCGCGCCGTCGCTGTTGGTCATCGCGAAGTTGCCGTGCGCCGAGGCGAACCAGGCCATGTAGCCGATCACCGGGAGGGCGCACGCGGTGATCATCGCCGCGATCGTCTTCCAGGCCGTGCGCTTGACCAGCAGGTAGACCACGACCAGCAGGAGGATCGGCAGGCCGATCGACCGGGTGAGCGCGGTGAGGGCGAGCAGCAGCCCGATCACCGCGCCGAGCCGCCAGGACATCCGCCGGTGCCAGAGCACCAGCGTGATCACCCCCACCACCAGCAGCACGAACATCGCGTCGGACATGACCAGGTGTTCGAGCTGGATCTGGTACGCGTCGAACAGCACCGGCAGCGCGGCCAGGGTCGCCCCCCAGCCGGGCAGCCGGAACCTGACGCGCAGCAGGGAGTAGATCAGCACCGCGACGCCCAGGCCCATCAGGTGCTGGACGAAGGCCACCAGGCCGAAGCTGTGCAGCGGCTTCAGCAGCAGGAGCAGAAAGGAGTAACCGTTCGGCCGCAGGGCACTGGGCCGATCGGGGTTCACCGCCCCCGAGACGTACTCGTAGGAGTCGTTGAACCACAGGGCGGGGCCGTAGCCGAGCATGGTGATCACACGCAGCAGGAAGGCCAGCGCGAGGGCGGCCACGAAGAGGCGGTGCCGGTGGAGGAACGCCCGCAGGCGAGTGCCCCGGGCGGGCGGAGGCGCGTCCGGGCGAGGGCGGTCGACGACGGTCACCATGCATTACAGGATGCCAGCCGTTTCGGGGAGTTGACCCGGGCAGGGGACTGCAGAGGGCATCATGGTGAGATTGGCTTGTGCAGTGAGTGAAGGGTTGAGACGTGGAACTGACCGTGGTCATGCCTTGCTTGAACGAGGCGGAGACCGTGGAGACCTGCGTACGCAAGGCGCTCGCCTGCATGCGGGAGCACGGGATCGACGGGGAAGTCCTGATCGCCGACAACGGCAGCACGGACGGCTCGCAGCAACTCGCACGCGAGGCCGGAGCCCGGGTCGTGCACGTCGACGCCAAGGGATACGGCAACGCCCTGATGGGCGGCATCCGCGCGGCGCGCGGCCGCTACGTCATCATGGGCGACGCGGACGACTCCTACGACTTCACGGCGCTGCTGCCGTTCGTCGAGCAGCTCCGTGACGGCGCCGACCTGGTGATGGGCAACCGGTTCAAGGGCGGCATCGCGCCGGGCGCCATGCCCCCGCTCCACCGCTACCTGGGCAACCCGGTGCTCTCCTTCATCGGCCGCCTGTTCTTCCCCAGCGCGATCGGCGACTTCCACTGCGGCCTGCGGGGCTTCCGGCGCGACTCCATCCTCAAGCTCGGCCTGCAGACCGGCGGCATGGAGTTCGCCAGCGAGATGGTGGTCCGCTCGACCCTGTCCGGGCTGGACGTGCGCGAGGTGCCCACCACGCTGTCGCCCGACGGCCGCTCCCGGCCGCCGCACCTGCGCTCCTGGCGCGACGGCTGGCGCCACCTGCGCTTCCTGATGCTCTACAGCCCGCGCTGGCTGTTCTTCATCCCCGGCCTGGTCCTGATGACCCTCGGCCTGGTCGCGGGCGCCGCCCTCACCTTCGGCCCGGTCTACATCGGCAAGCTCGCCTTCGACGTCGACACCCTGGTCGGCGCCTCGGCCATGGTGGTGATCGGCTTCCAGGCGTCGCTGTTCGCCCTGTTCACCAAGGTGTACGCCGCCGAGGAGGGCTTCCTGCCGGAAGACAGGAGGGTGCGCAAGCTCGTCGACATCGTGAGCCTGGAGAAGGGCCTGATCGTCGGCGGACTGCTCGCCCTGGGCGGCCTGGGCGGCCTGGTCGCCTCCCTGGTCCACTGGCAGACGCGCAGCTTCGGCCCGCTGATCCCGTCGGAGTCGCTGCGCCTCGTCGTGCCCTCGGCCACCGCGCTGATCGTGAGCTTCCAGACGATCTTCGCCGCGCTGTTCATCAGCATCCTCGGCATCCGCCGTACCAAGGAGACGCCCATCGACGTGGCCGCCTCCGCGGCGGAGGAGGCCGCCGAGGCCGTCAGCCGCGCCGCGGCCGGCGACCCGGCGGACGTCCCCGCCGACGACGTCACGCCGGCGGCCCCGCGCCTGCCGTAAGCGCCACCGCGCCTGCCAAGAGCGCCACTGGCTGCCGCGAGTACCACGGTGGCGGCGTCGCGGGGATCGCCGTGGAGCGTCACGGCGGTCCCGCGATCGCCGTGAGCGGTGGCGGTGGCGGCGGTGTGGCCGTCGTGGGGTGTACGGCGATCCCCGCGGTCGCCGTGGGCGCCAGGGGCCCCGTCGTGGCCGCCGTGGAGCGTCACGGCGGCTTCGGGAAAGCTCCCGGAAAGTCGAAGACCGCGGAGAACCACGACAGCACCAAGGCCCGAGGCCGCGTCCCTTAGGCTTGCACCATGTCCCAGCACATCCTGACCGCGGTCGCCTGGCCATATGCCAACGGCCCCCGCCACATCGGGCACGTCTCCGGATTCGGCGTGCCGTCCGACGTCTTCAGCCGCTACCAGCGGATGGCGGGCAACAAGGTCCTCATGGTGAGCGGGACCGACGAGCACGGCACCCCGATCCAGGTCCAGGCCGACAAGGAGGGCCTCACCGCCCGCGAGCTCGCCGACCGCTACAACAGAGTGATCGTCGAGGACCTCCAGGCGCTGGGGCTCTCCTACGACCTGTTCACCCGGACCACCACGGAAAACCACTACGCGGTCACCCAGGAGATCTTCAAGGGACTCCACGCCAACGGATATATCTTCCCCCAGACCACGATGGGTGCGATCTCGCCCTCCACCGGGCGCACCCTGCCCGACCGCTACATCGAGGGCACCTGCCCGATCTGCGGCTACGAGAGCGCCCGTGGCGACCAGTGCGACAACTGCGGCAACCAGCTCGACCCGATCCAGCTGATCAACCCGGTGAGCAAGGTCAACGGCGAGACCCCGATCTTCGTGGAGACCGAGCACTTCATGCTCGACCTGCCCGCGTTCGCCGAGGTCCTGGCGTCGTGGCTGTCCTCCAAGGAGGGCGACTGGCGGCCCAACGTGCTGAAGTTCGCCCTCAACATGCTCGGCGACATGCACCCCCGCGCGATCAGCCGCGACCTCGACTGGGGCGTGCCGATCCCGCTGGAGGGCTGGAGCGACCAGGCCAACAAGCGGCTCTACGTCTGGTTCGACGCGGTCATCGGCTATCTCAGCGCCTCCATCGAGTGGGCCCGCCGCTCCGGCGACCCCGAGGCCTGGCGCCAGTGGTGGCAGGACCCCGAGGCCCTCGGCTACTACTTCATGGGCAAGGACAACATCGTCTTCCACGCGGAGATCTGGCCGGCGATGCTGCTCGGCTACAACGGCCAGGGGGCCCGTGACGGCGAGCCCGGTTCCCTCGGCGCGCTGAACCTGCCGGCCGAGGTCGTCTCCAGCGAGTTCCTGACCATGGAGGGGCGCAAGTTCTCCTCCTCCCGCTCGGTGGTCATCTACGTGCGCGACTTCCTGGAGCGCTACGACGCCGACGCGCTGCGCTACTACATCGCCGTGGCGGGCCCGGAGAACCAGGACACCGACTTCACCTGGTCGGAGTTCCTCAACCGCAACAACGGCGAGCTGGTGGCGGCCTGGGGCAACCTGGTGAACCGCTCGATCTCGATGGCCGCCAAGAACTTCGGGGTCATCCCCGAGGCGGGCGAGCTCAGCGACGCCGACCGCGCGATGCTGGAGCGCAGCCGCGCGGCCTTCCCGAAGGTCGCCGCCGAGTTCCAGCACTGCCGCTTCAAGAACGCGACGAACGAGGCGTTCGAGGTCATCCGCGAGGCCAACCGCTACCTGGCCGAGCAGGAGCCCTGGAAGATCAAGGACGACCCCGCGCGGGTGAAGACCATCCTGCACGTCGCCCTGCAGGTCGTCGACGACGCCAAGACGCTGCTCACCCCGGTCCTGCCCAACTCCTCCAACAAGATCTACGCGATGCTCGGCGGCACCTGCGTCTGGTCGGGCATGCCGGAGATCCAGGAGGTCACCGACGACGACGGCAGGACGTACCCGATCATCACCGGCTCCTACGACGGCGCCGCGCGCTGGGAGTCGTCCCCGATCCGGGTGGGTTCCCCGCTCGCCCCGCCGACCCCGCTGTTCGTGAAGCTCGACCCGAAGATCGTCGAGGAGGAGCTGGCCCGTCTGGGCGAGTAGGACGGGCTCTCCGCGACTCGCGACCCGCGCTCAGGGGCTCTTGGGGACCTGCGGGCCGCGCTCAGGGCTCTCCACGGCTCGCGATTCGCGGCTTTCGCTCAGGGCTTTCGCTCAGGGCTCGCGCTCAGGGCTTTCGCGGCCCGCGCCCGGCGCCGGGCGCGGGCCGCACCGGCTTCTCGGTAGGTTGGACGCCGTGAGCACGCCGAAGCTTCCCGACGCACCCAGACCCCTGCCGGCAGAGGTGTTCGACAGCCACTGCCACCTGGACATCATGGTGGGCAACCGCCAGGCGTCCTCGGGAGACCCGGTCGCGCAGGCCGCGCAGGCGGCCCGGACGAGCGTCGAGGGCATCCTCGACGAGGCCCGCGCCGTCGGCGTGACGCGGCTCGTCACGATCGGCTACGACCTGCCGTCCTCGCGCTGGAACGCAGAGACGGCCGCCCTGCACGCGGACGTCTACGCCGGGGTGGCCATCCACCCCAACGAGGCGCACGCCTCGACGCCGGAGACCCTCGCGGAGATCGAGCGGCTGGCCGGCCTGCCGCACGTCAGGGCGGTGGGGGAGACCGGTCTCGACTACTACCGCGACTGGGCTTCCAAGGACGACCAGCACGCCAGCTTCCGCGCGCACATCGAGATCGCCAAGCGGACCGGCAAGGCCCTGGTGATCCACGACCGCGAGGCCCACGACGACGTGCTGCGCGTGCTGGCAGAGGAGGGCGCCCCCGAGGTCGTGGTGTTCCACAGCTTCTCCGGTGACGCCGAGATGGCGAAGCGGTGTGTCGCCGCCGGATACTTCATGTCGTTCTCCGGTCCGGTCACCTACAAGAACGCCGCCTACCTCCGCGAGGCCGCGCGGGTCGCGCCGAGGGAGCTGATCCTCGTCGAGACCGACGCCCCCTACCTGCCGCCCACCCCCCACCGGGGGAAGCCCAACGCTCCCTACCTCATCCCGCTCACGTTGCGCTGCCTCGCCGAGGTCAAGGCGGCCGACCTCACCGACCTCGCCACCGCCATCAGCGCCAACGGGGAGACCGTCTTCGGCTCCTGGTGAGGGGCCCGGGTTCCGGGCCCGCGTACGGCGTGGCCGGACCCCACGCGCCCCCGGTCCCCGGCGAGTCCCGAACCCGTGCGATCTCGCCCCGCGACGGGACCCGGGCCGGAAAGCCCGGCCCAGGACGGGACCCGAAGCCGGGAGGGTCAGCCCACGGCGGCGCCGAAGTCGGCGGAGGCGGCGCCTTCGAGGGCGGGGATCTTCCCGGTGCCCGGTGAGAGAAGGATGCCCTGGGAGTCGTTGCGGCCCAGCAGGACGACCGCTCCCGCGCCTCCCCTGTCGGGCGCCCCGACGACCAGCCGGTTGCCGCTGAACCCTACCGACCAGCCGAAGTGGTCACCCGCCTCGCTCTGGGCGATCAGCGTGCTCGTCGCCTGCTCGCCTATCGTGATCAGCCGCACGCCGCCCTGCCCGCCGGTGCCGTCGAAGGGCACGCCCACGGCGAGCCTGACCTCTCCCGCGTTCTCGCCGGTGAAGGCCAGCGAGAACCCGTAGCCCTCGCCCTCGGCCCCCTCCGCGCCCTGGTGGAGGGTGGTGAGAGGGCTGATCTCCCGGTCGCCGGAGGACTGGAACAGCTGTACGAGGCCGGAGTCCTTCACCTCGCCGCCGTCGCCGAGCGGGGCGCTCACCGCGAGGTAGCCGATGTCGCCCTGCTCGGTGTAGGCCATCGCGTAGCCGAACCGGTCACCCTCCTCGGACCTGGCCACCTCACGAAGGTCCCACTTCCTGCTCTCGTACTCGTCCTTGGGCTCGCGCACGTCGTAGATCACCGCGATCGACCCCGAGTCGGACTTGCCCGCGTCGACCTGGCGGCCCGCGCCGTCGTCGTTCTCGTACGGCACCCCGACCGCGAGATCCGGCTCGTCCGCGCTGCCACCGAGCCCGCCGATCGCCAGCGACCAGCCGAACATGTCGCCCACCTCGCCGTTGCCCGACACGCCCTCGGTCTCCTGGGAGATCCGCCGCCCCGTGCCGGGCGTCGGGGTGCCGAAGAGGTAGACGGCGCCGGAGTCGGCCGTACCGTCGGCGTTCTCGTGCGGCGCCCCGACCGCCACCAGCGTCCCGCCGGAGGTCAGGGACCAGCCGAAGTGGGCGTCGGCCTCCGGCTCCGGGGCGACCAGGCGGGCCGTCCTGTTCCCGGGGCCGCCGTACACCACGTAGACCGCGCCCGCGTCCGCGAGGCCCGCCACGTCGGCGTACGGGGCACCGACGAGCAGGTCCGCGCAGCCGTCGCCGTCGACCTTGGCCAGCCGCACCGACCACCCGAAGGCGTCGCCCGCCTTCGCCTCGGGGAGGGTCACGGCCTTCCCGCTCTCCCCCCGCCCGAACAGCACGTGGACGGCTCCCGCGCCGGTCAGCCCGCCGGGGTTGGCGAAGGGGTCGCCGACCGCGGTGTCCTCCAGGCCGTCGCCGTCGAAGTCGCTCGCACCCGCCCCGGTGCAGTCGGCGGCCGAGGCGGCCGAAGCGCCGGCCGTGGTGCCGGTCAGGGCCGTGAGGGGCCTGGCGGGCGCGGTGAGCGCTTCGGCGGCCCCGGTGGAGGTGAGCGCGATCGTGGCGGTCGCGGCGACGGCGAGCAGCAGCCTCATGACAGCCTCACCTCGATGTTCCTGCCTTCCTTGATCAGCACGCCGGTCAGCTTGACGGGCTTGCGGGCCGGGGGCAGGTCGAAGACCAGGACTGCCTCCACCTTCGTACCCGGGGGGAGGGCGGTGGGCAGGGCCGTCGACACCCGCTCCGGGGTGTGCGCCGAGCCGCGGTCGTCGGTCAGGGTGATCGCGGCGGTGTCGCCGAGCTGGACCTGCTCCCCGCCGGTGTTGATCAGCGTCAACGAGACCGTGCAGAACCGGCCCTTCGCCGGGGTGGCGTTCCCGTAGGAGGTGAGCCCGCAGGCCGGGGTGCGCGGGACGATCAGCTGGGGGTCCCCGAGGAAGGAACCGGTCGTGATCTTGCGGCCCACGTCGCCCGCGCCGGTACCGGCGAGGTCGCCGGTCTGCCCGGTGACGCCGGGGGTGGCCGTCCGCGCCTGGTCGTTCGCGTTTCCGCCGGGGATGTTCATCAGGACGACGACCGTGACGACGAGTGCCGCGAGCACGGCCAGCCCGGCGAACAGCCAGCGCCGCCGGGGTGCCGAGCCCTTCGCGTCCGGTGTGTCCGGCGTGTTCGGTCCCGGCGGGACCTGGAAGCCGGTCGGAGGCAGCGTGGGCACCTGACCCGGCGCCTGGCCCTGTACCTGGTTCTGCACCTGGCCCTGCCGGCCCTGCCCCTGCTCCGGTCCCCGGCCCGGGTCCAGGACCGGTGCGGCGCCCGCCGCCCGGCCGGACGGCGGGGCGTGGAACGGGTTCGTGAACGGGCGCGACGGTGAGGTCGTGGGCTCGGCCCGCATCGGGTACGGGAGCGGATTCGGCGGCGGGGTCCACTCCGGTGCCGTCGGGGAACCCTGCGGTCCCTGCGACCCCGGCGACCCGGACGGTCCCGGCGACGAGGAGGGCAGGGTCGGGGAGGCCGGTGCCGTACGGGACCTGGAGGCCGGAGGTGTCGTGGACGGACCGGACGGTGAGGCCGTGGAGGTCGTGGAGACCGCGGAGGGCGTCGTGGTCTCCGGGGGCGCGGACGCGAAGGCCGCCCCGGGGGTGGACGGGGCCGGTACGGAGGGAGAGGCGGCCGGATCCCAGCCGGGAACCGATCCGGGGATGGGCGTCGGCGCCGTGGCAGGGTCGGTGAACCCCGCCTCCAGGTTCAGCGCGCTGAGGGTCTGGGTGGAGTCGGGCTCGACGTTGGCGGGCGGCTCCCACGACTCGTTCAGCAGGTCGGTGGCGATCAGCGTGGGCGGGTCGGCCCGGACGGGAGCCGGAACGGCCGGGGCCGGGGCCGCGATCCCGCCGCCGACCAGGGCGATCAGCAGGTCCTGGGCGCTGGGCCGCTGGTAGGGGTCCATCTCGGTCGCGCGGCGGACCAGGTCGTTCAGCGGGGCGGGCAGCGCGCCCAGGTCGGGCGGGGTGGTGAGCAGCCGGGTGGCCATGGTCATCATGTCGCCCCGCCCGTAGGGGTGGCGGCCGTTGCCCGCGTACGCGACCATGCAGCCCCAGGCGAAGACGTCGGCGGCCGGGGTGATCTCCAGGCCGCGTACCTGCTCGGGGGCCCACCAGCCGGGGCTGCCGAGCACCTCGCCCGAGCGGGTGAAGCTGTGCGTGGAGTCGAGGGCCCTGGCGATACCGAAGTCGATCACACGGGGCCCGGACATGGACAGGATCACGTTGGCGGGCTTGAGGTCCCGGTGCACCAGCCCGGCGACGTGGATCGCGGCCAGCGCCGCCGCCACCCCCAGGGCCACGCCGTGCAGGGTGCCCTGCTCCAGGGCGCCGTGCTCGGTGATCTGGCGGGACAGCGGCGTGCCCGCGATGTACTCGGTGACCATGTACGGCCGCCCGTTGTCGTCGTTGCCGTTGTCCAGCACCTGCGCGGTGCAGAACGAGGCCACCCGCCGGGCGTTCTCGACCTCCGTGTGGAACCTCGCCGCGAAGCCCTCCTCGACCGCGAACTCCGCCTTCACCACCTTGAGCGCGACCGGCCTCCCCGTCGGCGCCAGCGCCAGGTATACGGTTCCCATCCCGCCCTCGCCGAGACGTCCGAGCAGGCGGTAGCTCCCGATCTGCTCGGGGTCGGCGGGTCGCAGCCCCTCGACACCGGGCTGGTTCACGTCCTCTTCACCGGGAAGATTCCCTTTCTCACCGTTGGGCCCCCGTACGGCAACGTTATCCACAACGGAACCCCTCGCGCTTCATCGAGCGTCTTTGCATCGTCTTCGGTGCGGGAAACTGGTCGGATGGCATGGGAGAGCAACCTTGGGTGATCGAGACAAACGAGTCGAAGACCACGGCGGACCGGCGGACGCCGGGTTTCAGCCGCCGTGCGGAGAACCAGCATGAGCCTTCTTGGTCCGGCAGAAATACGTATTTTGGCGAACAAGCTCAACATTCGTCCCACGAAAAAGCTCGGCCAGAACTTCGTGATCGACGCGGGCACGGTCCGCAAGATCGTGCGGGTGGCCGGGCTTGAGCCCGGTGACGTCGTCATCGAGGTCGGTCCGGGGCTGGGGTCGCTCACGCTCGCGCTGCTTCCCGAGGTCCGCGGCGTGATCGCGGTGGAGATCGACCCCGTCCTCGCCGCCCAGCTCCCGCTGACCGTCGCCGAGCACGCCCCCGAGTTCGCCGACCGTCTCACCGTGGTGCTCGCCGACGCCATGCGCGTGCTGCCCGCGGACCTGCCGCAGGAGAGGCCGACCGCGCTGGTCGCCAACCTCCCGTACAACGTGTCCGTGCCGGTGGTGCTGCACCTGCTGGAGACGCAGCCGTCGCTGGGCAAGATCCTGATCATGGTGCAGGCCGAGGTCGCCGACCGGCTGGCCGCCGCCCCCGGCTCCAAGGTGTACGGCATCCCCTCGGTCAAGGCCGCCTGGTACGCCGACGTCCGCCGCGCCGGTCCCGTCGGCCGTACGGTCTTCTGGCCGGCGCCCAACGTCGACTCCGGGCTGGTCGCGATGGTCCGGCGCGAACCGCCCACGACCGTCGCCACCCGCGAGGAGGTCTTCGCGGTGGTGGACGCCGCCTTCGCCCAGCGCCGCAAGACCCTCCGCGCCGCCCTCGCCTCCTGGGCGGGCACGGCACCCGCGGCCGAGCGGGCGCTGCGGGCCGCGGGGATCGACCCCTCCGAGCGCGGCGAGCAGCTCACCGTCGAGGACTTCGCGCGGATCGCCGAACACCGTACGACGGAGAGCGCGGCGGAAAGCGGTGTGGCGTGATACGCGGGTCGGTTTGTGTGCGCGGTGGAGGGATCCCGTTACGATCTGACGTCGTGACCAGTGAGCGAGCCCCGATGGGGGACGCATGAACTCCGTGACCGTCCGCGTGCCCGCGAAGGTGAACCTGCAGCTCGCCGTCGGGCCGCTGCGGGACGACGGCTACCACGATCTCGTCAACGTCTTCCACGCCGTCTCGATCTTCGACGAGGTCACGGCCACCGCGGAGACCGGGATGAGCGTCCGGGTGGAGGGCGAGTCCGCCGACCAGGTGCCCGGCGACCGCGACAACCTCGCGATCAAGGCCGCCCTCGCGCTGGCCGGGCACGCGGGCCGCTCGTACGGCGTGAACCTGCTCATCCGCAAGTCGATCCCGGTGGCGGGCGGCATGGCGGGCGGCAGCGCCGACGCCGCCGCGGCCCTGGTCGCCTGCAACGAGCTGTGGGGCCTCGGCCTGCCGCTGGAGGACCTGATGGAGATCGCCGCCGACCTCGGCAGCGACGTCCCGTTCGCGCTGCTCGGCGGCACGGCCGTCGGCACCGGCAGGGGCGAGCGGCTCACCCCGCTGGACATCGCGGGCACCTTCCACTGGGTGTTCGCGCTCGCCGACGGCGGCCTGTCCACGGCCACCGTCTACGCCGAGTGCGACCGCCTCCGCCAGGCGACCGGCGAGCGGGTGGCCTGGCCCCAGGCCGCCGAGCCGCTGCTGGCCGCGCTCCGCGAGGGGAACGCGGAGACCCTCGGCACCGAGCTGTGCAACGACCTGCAGCCCGCCGCCGTGATGCTGCGCGGCTCCCTGGCCCGCACCCTGGACGCCGGCCGCGAGCACGGCGCCCTCGGCTCGCTGGTCTCCGGCTCCGGGCCCACCTGCGCCTTCCTCGCCCGCTCCGAGGCCCACGCGGGCGAGCTGGCCGCCTCCCTGAAGGACGCCGGGGTGGCCCGCGACGTCATCACCGCGCACGGCCCCGTCCCCGGCCCAGTAATCGTGTAGCCGCTCCCGCTCCCGCTCTTGGCGGTCCGCGTGCCCGGGCCGTTTCCCGATGGAAGCTTTTCCCGGCGGGGACTTTCCCGGCGGGCGCGCGGCGGCGGTCGTTTCCGGGTGGGTCGCGCGGGCCGGGGCGTTTCCGGGTGGGGGGCGCGCCGGCCGGGAGCGGATACGCTTGTGTGGCGATGAATCTGGTCAATCTTGAGTCGGTCTCCCACTCCTACGGTCCCAAGCCCCTGCTCCGCGACGTCTCCCTCGGCATCGAGGTGGGCGACCGCATCGGCGTGGTCGGCCGCAACGGCGGCGGCAAGACCACCCTCATCTCGGTGCTGGCCGGTGATCTCAAGCCCAACAGCGGACGGGTCACCCACAACCGGGGGCTCCAGGTGGGCTCGCTGTCGCAGGGCGACGATCTCGATCCGGCGCGGGCGGTGCGCGACATCGTCCTCGGTGACAGGTCCGAGCACGAGTGGGCGGGTGACGCGGGCATCCGCGAGATCCTCGCCAGCCTGCTCGGCGACATCGACCTGACGGCGCTCGCCGGGAGCCTGTCGGGCGGTGAGCGGCGCCGTACGGCCCTGGCCAAGCTGCTCATCGACGAGCACGATCTGATCATCCTGGACGAGCCCACCAACCACCTCGACATCGAGGCCATCGACTGGCTCGCCAGGCACCTGGCGGGCCGCAGGACCGCGCTGGTGGTCGTGACCCACGACCGGTGGTTCCTGGACGCGGTCTCCACCAGGACGTGGGAGGTCGTGGACGGCGCGGTCGAGCGCTACGAGGGCGGATACGCCGCGTACGTGCTGGCCAAGGCCGAGCGCGCCCGGGTCGCGGCCTCCACCGAGGCCCGCCGCCAGAACCTGATGCGCAAGGAGATCGCCTGGCTCCGCCGGGGCCCGCCCGCGCGCACGTCCAAGCCCAAGTTCCGCATCGACGCCGCCCAGGCGCTGATCGCCGACGAGCCGCCCGCGAGGGAGAGCGTCGAGCTGGTCAAGTTCGCCGCCGCCCGGCTGGGCCGCACGGTCTACGACCTGGAGGACGTCACCCTGCACGCCGGGGGGCCCGGCCAGGGCCCGATGGTCCTCGACCGCTCGACCTGGCAGTTCGGCCCCGGTGACCGGGTCGGCCTGATCGGCGTGAACGGGTCGGGCAAGTCCTCGCTGCTCCGCCTGCTCGCCGGTACGGTCCACCCCGACTCGGGCAGGCTCGTACGCGGCAAGACGGTCCGCCTCGCGCACCTGTCGCAGGAGCTGGGCGAGCTCGACCCGGAGCGCCGGGTGCTGGAGACCGTCGAGGAGATCCGCAAGTTCATCCAGGTCGGCAAGAAGGAGTGGACGGCCTCCCAGCTGCTGGAGCGTCTCGGCTTCAAGGGCGACGCGCAGTGGAAGGTCGTCGGCGACCTGTCCGGCGGCGAGCGGCGCCGCCTGCAGCTGCTCCGCCTCCTCATGGACGACCCCAACGTGCTGCTGCTCGACGAGCCGACCAACGATCTCGACATCGAGACGCTCAACGAGCTGGAGGACCTGCTCGACGGCTGGCCGGGCACGCTGATCCTGGTCAGTCACGACCGCTACTTCCTGGAGCGGGTCACAGACAGGACCGTCGCGCTGCTCGGCGACCGCAAGCTGTCGATGCTCCCCGGCGGGGTCGACGAATACCTCGCCCGGCGCGCCTCGGGGGCGGCCCTGTCCGCGCGGGCGGCGTCCGGCGCGGTGTCCGGCACGGCCTCGGCGACCTCGTCCACCGGCGCGAAGGAGACGGCCCCCGGGCTGTCCGCGAAGGACGAGCGCGACCTCCGCAAGGAGCTCTCCCGGATGGAGCGCCAGCTCGACAAGCTGAGTGGCCGCGAGGCGAAGCTGCACGCGTCGATGGCCGACGCGGCCGCCGACTACGAGCGGCTGGCCTCGCTCGACGCGCAGCTGAAGGAGATCCTCGCGGAGAAGGAGTCGATCGAGGGCGAGTGGCTGGAACTCGCCGACCGCCTGGGGGAATAGGCCGGATTCATCCTGAAATCGAGGAAGGTCCACGTTTGGATCTTCCTCGGAGGGTACGAAGGGCCTCGGAGGGTACGAGGGGTCAGCGCACTCCGGTGTCGGTGGCGTCAAAAGGGACGAGTAGCGTGCGCAGCAGGTCCGAAAGGGCCTGCTGTTCGCGTTTTCCCAGGCCCGACAGGAGATCGCGCTCGCGGCGCAGCAGGTCGGCGAAGGCGCCGTCCACGCGCGTCCGTCCGGCGTCGGTCAGGGAGACCAGGACACCGCGCCGGTCCTCGGGGTCGGGACGCCGCCTCACCAGCCCGGCCGCGGCCAGCCGGTCGATCCTGTTGGTCATCGTCCCCGAGGTCACCAGCGTCGCGCGGAGCAGGGCCCCCGGGCTCATCTCGTACGGCTCCCCGGCCCGGCGCAGGGCGGTGAGCACGTCGAACTCCCAGGTCTCCAGGCCGTGCTCGGCGAAGGAGGCCCGGCGGGCGCGGTCGAGGTGGCGGGCCAGCCGGGAGACCCGGCTGAGCACCTGGAGCGGCTCCACGTCGAGATCGGGGCGTTCCTGACGCCAGGCGGCGACCAGCAGGTCGACCTCGTCCTTGCCGGGATCCCTGCCGAGGTCTCTGCCGAGGCTCTTGTCAGGGTCCCTGCCGGGGTTCCCGCCGAGGTCGCTGCCGAGATCCCTGTCAGGGTCCCTGCCGAGGTCTCTGCCGGGGTTCCCGCCGAGGTCACTGCCGGGGTCCCGGTCGGACGCGTCGGCCGCGACGGTCGCGTCCTTCGCGACGGACGGACGCCCGGGGCCGTGGTCCGCGTGGTGCAGTGTCATGGCGCGAGTCTATCTGTCTTGACATCGAGATATCTTGCCGGATATCAATTGTCTTGATGTCAAGAGATATGTGGGATCCCCTGGTCTACGGCCGCTACGCCGACGAGCGCTCGCGGCCATTCTTCGATCTTGTTTCCAGGATAGCCGCGGAGCGCCCCGGCCACGTGGTCGACGCGGGCTGCGGCACCGGTGAGCTCACCGCGGAACTCGCCGCGCGGTGGCCCGGCGCCCGCGTCCACGGGTTCGACTCCTCGCCCGCCATGATCGAGAAGGCCCCCGCGGGCGGCTCGCTGAGCTTCTCCGTCGACGACGTCACGCGGTGGCGCCCCGAGCACCCGGTCGACGTGATCGTGTCCAACGCCGTCCTGCAGTGGGTGCCCGGGCACCGTGAGCTGCTGCCGCGCTGGGTGGAGGCCCTCGCCCCCGGCGGCTGGCTCGCCTTCCAGGTCCCCGGCAACTTCGACGCCCCCAGCCACGCCCTGGTCCGCGAGCTGTGCCGGACGACGTGGCGCGACCGGCTCGGCGATCTCGTCCGTCCCTCCCCGGTCGACGACCCGGCCGGGTACCTCGGCCTGCTCACCGGCCTGGGCTGCCGGGTGGACGCGTGGGAGACCACCTACCTGCACGTCCTGCCCGGTGACGACGCCGTGCTCGCCTGGATCACCGGCACCGCCCTGCGTCCCGTGCTCGACCGCCTGGACCCGGCCGAGGCCGCCGCCTTCCTCGCCGACTGCGCCGCGCTGCTCCGCGAGGCCTACCCGCGCGGGCCGCACGGTACGGTCTTCCCCTTCCGCAGGGTCTTCGCGGTCGCCCGGAGATGACCCGGGGCCCCGGCGAAAAGGGGACTCACGTCACGGTGTGACCGTCCATGGCCGCCCGGTACGCCTCCAGCCGGTCGGCGAGCTCCCCGGGGCGGCTGAGGGCGACGCTGTGGCCTCCGCCGATCTCGTCGGGGACGGTTCCCAGCCGTTCCCCGACGACGCGGCGCATGAACCCGGCGGGAAAGAAGCGGTCGTCGCGGCACAGCAGGAATCTCGTCGGCACGGACGGCCAGGCGTCGAGCGGCCACGGTTCGGCGAACGGGGTGGCGGACTGCCCGGGACCTCTCCTCAGCGCCTCCGCCGCCAGCTCGGGCGGGACATCGTGGAGGAACAGGGCGATGTCGTCGTCCGGCGCCCGGCCGTCGCGTTCGTCCTGCTCACGCCTCGCCGCCTCCCAGCCGGTGTTGGCCCACCAGGCGCCGGGCGGTTCGCCCGGTGACGGGACCATCGCCGTCAGCAGCACCAGGAGACCGACCGGCACCCGCTCGCACACCAGCGGCGCGGTGAACCCGCCGAAGGACTGGGCGACCACGACGAGGTCGCCACGGCCACCGATGGCGTCGACCACCACGTCGGCGTACTCGGAGAGCCCGGCCGAGTCGTCGTCGCAGGGCAGGTCGGGCGTGACCACGTCATGGCCGCGCGCCCGGAGCTCGGCGGCCAGGAGATGCCAGTACCACGAGTCGGACGCGGCGCCGGGGATCAGTACGTAGGTGGTCATGGCCGGTGTTCCCTCCGAGGTGGGCGGGTGTCCGGACCGGCCGTCACGACCGGCCCCGGCGCTCGAAGTCCGCCACGCCGACGCCTCCGGGCAACCGGGTCGTGAAGTCGAGGACCCCGACCCAGGCCGGACGGACGGCGATGCGGGCCATCCTCGTACCGGGATGATCCACCGCCGCCACGTTGGCGGCGCCCTGCTCGGCCCCGGCGTAACGGTGCTGGGCGAGCGCGTACTCCGGCACGATCCCGTCGACGTCGGTGACCGACGCCCGGCCGCGGACGAGGAGCACCTCGGGCGGCGTGGACGCGGCGTCGATGGTGAGGGCGACGCCGGGCCTCGCCCGCAGGGCGGCGATCTTGCGCGCTCCGGCGAACGTGGACATGACGACCTCGGCGCCCGTCCAGTGGAACAGCATCGGGAACACGCGCGGGGTGCCGTCCGCCGCCACGTACGCCAGCCGCGCCAGCTCCTTGGAGGCGAGCAGGCGCCGCGCCACCTCGCTGCCCAGCAGGCGGACATCGCCCTGCGGCAGCGCCATCACGTCCTCGTGACCGTCGATCACCATCAGGCTCGCTCCTCATCGTCTCTCTCGACCACGCCTGTCGAGGTCGTACGTGTTGAGACGGTGAGGCGCCGGAAAAGGGGTCACCGCACCGGTGGCGGCCGGACGCGGGATCGGCCGGCGGTCAGGACGCGGTCAGGGCAACGTCGACGGCAGCCCGAACGCGGGAAACAGGCGCGGCTCGAAGACGGTGATCTCGACGATCCTCCCGCCCTCGATCCGCAGCACGTTGAGCACCTGGGGCCGGTACGCGGAGTCCCCCGGCAGCCGGACGTACCCCGCCACCGCGGGCTGCCGGTTCGCCCGGGTGGGCACGTTCCGCCACTCCGCCCGGTACAGCGGCGAATCCGGCCCGAAGGCGTGCGCGGCGAAGGCCTCGAACGCCTCACGACCGGAGAACCAGAACGGACGCGGAGGCATCGTCATCCGCACGTCCTCACTCAGCAGCTCCGCGAGAGCGGCCGTGTCGGCCTGCTCGTGGGCGTCCATGAAGCGCCGCAGCAACTCCCGCTCCCGCGCGGTCGGCGCCGCCGACGGCGACCATTCCAGCCGACGTTCCGGAAGGTGCCTCCTCAGGGTCGATCGCGCCCGCTTCAGGGCGCTCTTGACCGAGTCGACACTCGTCTCCAGCAGCTCGGCGGTCTCCTTGGCGGGCCAGCCGAGCACGTCCCGCAGGATCAGCGCCGCCCGCTGCCCCGGGGGCAGGTGCTGGAGGGCGGCGAGGAACGCCAGCTCGATGGTCTCCCTGCCCACCACGGTGGCGTCCGGCTCCGTGTCGCCGGACGCCACCGGCTCCAGCAGCCGGTCCGGATACGGCTGCAACCACCGGATCTCGGCCGGCGGCGACACCGCGTACGGATCCTGCACCTGTCCGGGCTCACGCGGTCGCGGGTGGCGCGGGTGCCGGTCGAGGAAGTCGAGACACGCGTTGGTCGCGATCCGGTAGAGCCACGCGCGGTAGGTGGAGCGGCCCTGGAAGGTCCCGCGCCCGCGCCACGCCCGCAGGAACGTCTCCTGCACCAGGTCCTCCGACTCCTCGAACGAGCCGAGCATCCGGTAGCAGTGCACCTGGAGTTCCCGCCGGTGGCGCCCGACGAGCTCGCCGAACGCCGGTTCGTCGCCCGCCAGGGCAGCGGCGACGAGTGCGTCGTCCCCGGCTCTCGCCTCGCCCAATGACCCGCCTCCCGAGTGTCTCCGCGACCCGCTCGCCCCGTTAGGACGGACGAACGGTGCGGAAAGTGTCAGTCCGCGCCCAGGCGACGGTCCGGGGAGGCGCAATACTAGCCAGATCCTCGCCGGACGTGGGTCACGCCCGCCGGCGTGGCCGAGCCTCTCCCCGGCACCGGCCATCGCGCGAACCCACGAGCCGCGCGGTGGTACGGGTGGCGTCGGGGGGCTCGGGCGAGGGGCCGTCGCGGTTGGAAGTGTTCGCTCAGCGCTGCCGAAAAGTGTCTTGATCCGGTGGCGAGCGGTGTGATTCGGTGTGATTCGGTGTGATCCGAACGGTACGCGAGCCACTCATGAGGTGTCGGGCGGAGCCGCGCGCCCGATCGCGGCGGCCCGGCGATCCATTGGACGAGCGTCAGGGGGCCGGTGAGAGAAGCAGCGAGGCCCGACCCGGGAGTGCCGCGCCCGCTGTGGCGCGATCGTTCCTTCGGCGTCTTCTGGGGCGCGCAGACCCTTTCCGTGGCCGGTGACTCGTTCGCGCTCATCGCCGTCCCCCTCCTCATCCTGAACGCGACGGGATCCGTCGCGCAGATGGGCCTGCTGACCGGTGTCTCGGGCGCGGCCTCGGTCGTCGCCGGAGTGTTCGCCGGGATCCTCGCCGACCGGTTCGACCGGCGCACGCTGCTCATCGTCTGCGACCTCGTCAGGCTCGTCCTGTACGCGCTGATCCCGCTGGCCTGGACGACAGGGCCGCGCATCTGGCTGCTCTACGCGGTGCTGCCGCTGGCCGAGGCCGTCGGCATGGTCTTCCAGGTCACCTACGTGACCGCGGTGCGCAACCTCGTCGGCGACGGACGCGTCACCGACGCCAACGGCAAGCTCTACGCGACCGCCGCCGCGGCGGGGATCCTCGGCCCGATGCTGGCCGGGGTGGTGGCCGGAAGGTTCGGCCTGACCGCCGCGATCGGCATCAACGCCGTGAGCTTCGCGGTGTCCGCGATCGGGGTCTGCCTGATCCGCGTCCCCCGCGACACCGGCGGAACCGCGGCGCCCGCCGTACGGGAGCGGCCGTGGCGCGAGATCCTGGCCGGGGCGGTGTTCCTGTGGCGCCACCCGGTGCTGCGCGTCCTCACCGTCCTGCTGTCGTTCTTCGTCTTCCTGACGCTCGGGCTGACCGACCTCGTGATCTACCGGCTCAAGTACGACCTGGGTCAGCCGGACTCCGCCGTCGGGGTGGTCCTCGGCATCGCCGCGGTCGGCACGGTGATCGGCTCCCTCCTGGTCGCGCGGCTGCGCGCGCGGGTGGGGTTCGGCCCCGCGTGGATCGGCGCGCAGGCCGTGGCCGGGCTCGCGATCGTCGGCGCCGGGTTCGTGGGTTCCGTCTGGGGGATGGCCGTCATCGTGGCCCTCTATCTCGGCTGCGTGAGCGTCGCGGGGATCTGCTCCATGTCCCTGCGCCAGCAGGTGACCCCCGACCACCTGCTCGGGCGGGTCACCTCGGCGTTCTGGACCATCCACTTCTCCATGGGCCCCGTCGGCGCCGCCGCCCTCACCTGGGGCGCGGCCCGCTACGGCGCCACCCCGGTCTTCGTCCTCGCGGGCGTCTGCTGCCTGCTGATCGCGGTGACCGCCCTCTTCACCCCCGTACGCCTGCGGCACCCGGAGAACGTCACCCCCGCTCCGTGACCCGATCGCGCCGTGAGGTTCCCATCACCTCCGTGACCCGATCGCGCCGGGAGACGCCCACATCGCCCGCGTATCCGGTTGATCGGGCCCGGACACCCTCGTGACCTGCCGCTCAGCCGGACGGGTGACCGGCGGCGCCGCCGTCCCCGCGGCCTCGGAGGCGATCGGCCGGGGTTCCTGGACGGATAACAGGGCATCAATAAATACTGCGAAGACATGGTAGATATCTGGGCAAATCTGGGGATGACCTGTGGGAATAGAGATTGAGGACAAGTTCGACGTGCCGGTGGAGTACCAGGTGCCGGATCTCACGGGCCTTCCCGGCTCGGCGGAGGTCGTGGGCCCGAAGACCCACCAGCTGGTCGCCCTCTACTTCGACACGCCCGATCTGAGGCTCGCCGCGCGGGGGATCACCCTGCGGAGGCGCAGGGGCGGCACCGATCCGGGCTGGCACCTCAAACTTCCCAAGGCCAGGGGCGTCCGGCAGGAGATCACCCACCCGCTGACCCGGAGCGCCAAGATCGTCCCCGCCGAGCTGGCGGACCTGGTGCTCGCGTACACCCGGGGCGCCCCGCTCGCGCCCATCGCCGAGCTGGACACCCGCCGCGCCGTCACCACCCTGGTCAACGGAGCCGGGGTCGGGCTGGTCGAGATCGCCGACGACCGGGTCAAGGGCACCGTGTTCGGCGACGAGCCCCACGTCGAGCGCTGGCGCGAGGTCGAGGCGGAGCTGCTCCAGGGCGACGAGAAGCTGCTGAGGAAGGTCGGCAGGCGGCTGGGCAAGGCCGGGGCCGTCCCCGCCGACTCGGCCAGCAAGCTCGCGCGCCTGCTCGGCGGCGCCGGAGCGGTCTCGGAGCATCCACGCGCCGAGACCGCTCCGGGGTCGGCGGGCGAGGTCGTCGTCGGCTACCTCACCGCCCAGGCCGGCGCGCTGCTCGCGCAGGACCCCCGGGTCAGGAAGGCGGAGGAGGACGCCGTCCACCAGATGCGCGTCGCCGCCCGGAGGCTCCGCAGCGCGCTGAAGTCGTTCAGGACGGTCGTCGAGGGGACCGAGAACCTCCAGGAGGAGCTCAAGTGGCTCGGCGCGGTCCTCGGCGAGGCCCGTGACCTGGAGGTCGTCCGCGAGCGGTTCGCGCGCAGGCTCGACAGCCTGGACGACGGGCTGATCGTGGGCCCGGTCAGGGCGCGCCTCAGCTCCGACCTGCTGGACGACGAGCACGAAGCACTCGACCGGATCAGGGACACCCTCGGCGGGGAGCGCTACTTCGCCCTGCTCGACGCCCTCGACGACCTGACCGGCACCCCGGTGCTCACCAAGGCCGCCAAGAAGCCCGCCGACACCCTGGACGTCGTCGCCGCCAAGAGCTGGCGCCGGGTCACCAGGGCCTACGACACCGCCCAGGCCATCGAGAACGAGTCCGAGCGCGAGATCGCCATGCACGACGTGCGCAAGGCGGCCAAGCGGGCCCGCTACACCGCCGAGGTGCTCGGCATGAGGAAACTGGCCAAGCGGGCGGAGGACGTGCAGGAGGTGCTGGGCACCCACATGGACGGCGTGGTCGCGCAGGAGCGGCTCGCGGCCGAGGCCGCGAACGCCCGCCTGGCCGGGGAGGACACGTTCACCTACGGCGTGCTGACCGGCGTGGAACGGGCCGGGGCCGCGCGCGCGTGGGAGGAGTTCCCCCGGGTCTGGGCGGAGACCACGACCGCCGTCGCGAAACTCCTCTGACAGCGAGGACGCGGACGAACTCCCCCGGCTTCTCCGTTCCTCCGGCAGGGCCCGGCTAGTCGCCCGGCCCGGGGGGCCGGGCGGTTCGTGATCCTGGCCCGGAGAGCCCGGAGAGCCCGGAGAGCCCGGAGAGCCCGGAGAACCCGGAGAACCCGGAGAACCCGGAGAACCCGGAGAACCCGGAGAGCCCGGAGAACCCCGAGAACCCCGAGAACCCAGACAGACCGGACAGCCCGAGGAGAGGGCGGGAACCGTGGACCCCGCGAAGGTCAGACGTCGTAGCCGTCCACGGCCACGATGTCGCCGCCCGCGTGGTGCAGTACCAGGAACGCGCCCTTGGCCGGCCGGGTGCCGCCCGCCCGCTCGTCGAGCCCGGTGATCAGCTCGGGCAGGACCTTGCCGTGGCTGCAGAGCGCCACGGGCCGGTTCACGGCCATCGCCTCCGTGGCCAGGCGCAGGGTGGCCTGGGCGTCGTAGCCGTTCTCCGACAGGACGGGTTCGAGCCGGATCGGCAGACCGGCCCGTTCGGCGTACGGCTCCAGGGTCTGCACGCACCGCCTGCTGGGGGAGCTGACCAGCTCCGTGAGGCGGAAGGCGCCCAGCACGCCCGCCAGCGCCTCGGACTGCTCGCGCCCGTGCCTGTCGAGCGGCCGGTCGTCGTCGTCGCCCTTCCAGTCCTGCCGGTTGCCCGCCAGGCCGTGCCGTACCAGGACGAGCGGGGTGGTCGCCGGTGTCGCCTCGCCGAGCGCGTGGAGCAGCCCGGCGTCCCACTCGTAGCTCAGGCGCCGCGCGGCCTCGTCCACCGGCAGCCAGACCACGTCGTCGACCTCGTGCGTGTCGGTACGGCGGCCCTCGGCGATCATCCTGGCCAGCCAGTAGTCGACGCGCTTGGGACGGCCGCCCTTCAGGTAGTGGCTCGGCGGCAGCGACCGGCCGAACTCCGCGGTGATCCCCGTCTCCTCGGCCAGCTCGCGCAGCGCGCCCGCGACGGGGTGCTCGCCGCGTTTCAGCTTCCCCTTGGGGAACGACCAGTCGTCGTACTTGGGCCGGTGGACGAGGGCGACCTCGGGCGCGGCGGGGGAGCCGCGCCAGACGACCACCCCGGCCGCGTGGATCGTGTCGTCCCGGCCGGTGTCGCGCTCAGTCATCGATCGCTCTCCACCGGCGGGTGCCGATTAGGTGGGTCTGCAGGTCGTCGCCGGGGTGGCGGGTCCAGGTCCCGTCGGAGTTGAGCCACCAGGTCGCGGTGTCGTCCGACATGGCCCGGTCCAGCAGCTCGCTGAGGTAGTTGCGCTGCTGCTGGCTGGAGACCTTGACCAGCGCCTCCACCCGGCGTTCGATGTTGCGGCGCATCATGTCGCCGCTGCCGATCCAGATCTCCGGGCGCCGGCCGTGGCCGAACTCGTAGATCCGCGAGTGTTCGAGGAACCGGCCCAGCACGCTCCGCACCCTGATGTTCTCCGACATCTCGGGGATGCCGGGACGGAGCGTGCAGACCCCCCGCACCCACAGGTCCACCGGTACGCCGGCCCGGGACGCCCGGTAGAGGGCGTCGATGATGGGCTCGTCGACCAGGGAGTTCGTCTTCATCCTGATCCTGGCGGGGCGTCCGGCCTCCTGGTGGGAGATCTCCCGCTCGATCCTGGCCAGCAGCCCGCCGCGCAGGGAGTGCGGGGCGACCAGCAGCCGCCGGTAGGCCGAGTGGTTGGAGTAGCCGGTCAGGTGGATGAACAGGTCCGTGACGTCCTCGCCGACCAGCCGGTCGGCGGTGAGCAGGCCGAGGTCCTCGTACAGCCTGGCGGTCTTGGGGTTGTAGTTCCCGGTGCCGATGTGGCAGTAGCTGCGCAGCTCGCCGGAGGACTCCTGGCGCACGACCAGGGCGAGCTTGCAGTGGGTCTTCAGCCCGACGACGCCGTAGACCACGTGGCACCCGGCGCGTTCCAGCTTGCGCGCCCAGGTGATGTTGGCGTGCTCGTCGAACCTGGCCTTGATCTCCACCACCACGACGACCTGCTTGCCCGCCTCGGCGGCGTCGATCAGCGCGTCCACGATGGGCGAGTCGCCGCTGGTGCGGTAGAGCGTCTGCTTGATGGCGAGGACGGCGGGGTCGGCCGCGGCCTGCTCGATGAACCGCTGCACGCTCGTGGAGAACGAGTCGTACGGGTGGTGCAGCAGCACGTCCCGCTCGCGCAGCACCGCGAAGATGTCGTCCTCGACGTGCACGACCTCCGCGGGCACGAACGGGCGGAAGCTCAGCTCGCCCCGGTCCAGGTCGGCGATCGCGTGCAGCCCGGTCAGGTCCAGCGGCCCCGGCAGCCGGTAGATCTCGTGCTCGGCCACCCCCAGCTCGTCCACCAGCAGGTCGAGCACCTCGGGCGTGATGGTGTCCTCGACCTCCAGCCGGACCGGGGGGCCGAAGCGGCGCTTGAGCAGCTCGCGCTCCAGCGCCTGCATGAGGTTCTCGGTGACGTCCTCGTCGACGTCGAGGTCCTCGTTGCGGGTCACCCGGAAGACGTGGTGCTCGACGACCTCCATGCCCTTGAACAGCTGCCCGAGGTGGGCGGCGATCACGTCCTCCAGCGGGACGAAGCGGTTGACCGACGCCGTGACGAAGCGGGGGAGCTGGCTGGGCACCTTGACCCTGGCGAAGACCGTGTTGCCCGTCGAGGGGTTGCGGACGGTGACGGCCAGGTTCAGGGACAGGCCCGAGATGTACGGAAAGGGGTGGGCGGGGTCGACGGCGAGCGGCGTCAGCACCGGCCTGATCCGCTCCCTGAAGAGCTTGCGCATCTCGCCGCGCTCGTCGCGGCCCAGGTCCTCCCAGCGCACGATCTCGATGCCCTCGGCCCCCAGCTGCGGGCAGATCCGCTCGTAGAAGCAGGCCGACTGCCGCTGCGCGAGGTCGTTGGCGATCGCCGCGATCCTGGCCAGCTCCTCGCGGGGCTTCAGCCCGCTCTTCGTACGGAGCAGCAGGCCGGTGGCCATCCGCCGTTTCAGCCCGGCCACCCGGACGCGGAAGAACTCGTCGAGGTTGCTGGCGAAGATCGCCAGGAACCGTACCCGTTCCAGCAGGGGCAGGGACGAGTCCTCCGCCAGCTCCAGAACTCGCTGGTTGAACTGGAGCCAGCTCTCCTCTCGGTTGAGGAAGCGCTCCTGGGGTAGAGGAAGCCCGTCGGGGGTGGGGCGAACGAGTTCAGCGGACATATGACCAGAATGCCCGCTTTGGTTGAACGGAACGTTAATTTAGTCTCAACGAGCGCTGTTGCTTATCCACTTGGTTCAAGCTTTTCCTGCTCCTCGTCGACGAGTTTCGCGTGCTTGAGGGCCTCGCGCTCGGCGGCCTTGGCCTCCTTGAGACGCGCCTTCTCCTGCTCCCTCAGCAGCCGCTGCTGCTCCCGATACTCCCGCTCGCGCGCCTTGTCGAGCTCCCGCTGCTCGCGGAGCCGCGTCTTCTCCAGCTCCCTGGCCAGCTTCTCGGCCTCGCGCTCCTCACGCTGCCGCAGCTTCTCCCGCTCCTTGAGCTCGCGCTCGCGCAGCTTCTCCTGGTTCCTCAGCTCCCGCTCGCGCGCCTTCTCCAGCTCCCGGATCTCCTTTTCGGTCGGGGGCGGCGGTAATTCGGGACGCGGAGGCGGGGGTGATCCCGCCTCCGCGGCGGGTAACTCTCCCTCCGCCTCCGCTTCTGCCTCCGAGGCGCGGGGCGCCGTCTCCGCCGGGCGCTGCGGCGGGTGGGCCAGCCGGTGCTCCAGGCCGCGCGAGGCGGCGGTGAGCCGGGGGTTGGGGTCCAGGCCGGTCAGGCCGTTCCAGGCGAGGTTGACCAGGTGGGCGGCGACCTCCTCGCGCGGCGGCCTGCGCACGTCCAGCCACCACTGGCCGGTCAGCGCCACCATGCCGACCAGCATCTGGGCGTACATGGGAGCCAGCTTGGGGTCGTAGCCGCGCTCGACGAACTCGTCGACCATGACGTCCTCGACCTGGCTCGCGATGTCGTTGATCAGGCTGGCGAACGTGCCGGTCCCCGAGGCGGCGTGCGAGTCGCGGACGAGGATGCGGAAACCCTCGCTGTTCTCCTCCACGTAGGCCAGCAGGGCCAGGGCCGCCCGCTCCAGTTTGATCAGCGAGTGCGAGGCGGAGAGCGCCTCGGTCACCAGGCCCAGCAGCTTCTGCATCTCCCGGTCGATGACGACCGCGTAGACGCCCTCCTTGCCGCCGAAGTGCTCGTAGACCACCGGTTTGGAGACGTTGGCGGTCGCCGCGATCTCCTCCACCGAGGTGCCGTCGAACCCTTTCTCCGCGAAGAGGGTCCTGCTGATCTGGATCAGCTGTTCCCGGCGTTCCTTACCTGACATGCGCCGTCGGGGTTCGCTCACGGTTCTCATAATGGCGTCCCCACGCTGTCGGACGGCACCCGAACCCCGGGTCAGGCGGCGATGCGCTTGGCGGCGAGGCGCTCGGGCGTCGGCCAGCGGACGTCGTACGCCCATCCGGCCCTCTCGAACAGGCGGATGACACCCGCGCTGAGGTCGATCTGCCCCTTCAGCGCGCCGTGCCGGGCGCAGGTGGGGTCGGAGTGGTGCAGGTTGTGCCAGGACTCGCCGAAGGAGGGGATGGCCAGCCACCACACGTTGCGCGACTTGTCGCGCGACTCGAAGGCCTCCTCGCCGAAGACGTGGCAGATGGAGTTGATCGACCAGGTCACGTGGTGCAGCAGGCCGATCCGGACCAGCGTGCCCCAGAAGAAGCCGGTCGCCATGCCCCACCACGACCAGGTCAGCAGGCCGCCCAGCAGGGCGGGGGCGACCATCGTGGTGATCGCCAGCACCGGGAAGAGCTTGTGCAGTTTGATGATGTCCGGGTCCTTGACCAGGTCGGGCGCGTACTTCTCCCGGTTGGCCCGGTCGGCCTCGAACAGCCAGCCCATGTGCGCCCAGAGCAGGCCCTTGGACACCGCCACGAAGCCCGTGCCGAAGCGCCACGGCGAGTGCGGGTCGCCCTCCTTGTCGGAGAACTTGTGGTGCTTGCGGTGGGTGGCGACCCAGTCGAGCACCGACATCTCCATGGAGAGGCTGCCCGCGATGCCCAGCGCGATCTTCAGCGGGCGCTTGGCCTTGAACGAGCCGTGGGTGAAGTGGCGGTGCAGGCCGACGGTGACGCCCAGCCCGGTGACCACGTAGAAGACGCCCGCGATGAGGATGTCGGACCAGCCGAGTCCCCAGCCCCAGGCGAACGGCACGGCCGCCACCAGGGCGATCAGCGGTGCGCCGACCACCACCCCGAAGGTGATGATCTCGGGCAGGGTCTTCCGCTCGGGGTCGAAGTCGGGTTTTGGGCCCTGAGCAGGGCGTTCCTCGATGAGGGTCATGCGGTACCTCGCGGTGGCTCGGAATGGGCCAAGGACTCATGTGCGGCTACGCCACCGTAACCTACGCCATCGTAAGTTAGGAACACCTAAGAACCGAATGTCTGGAACATGACTCTTCGGGATTGACGCCGTAGCGGGTCCATCACTTGTTCTACCCCCGGCTGACCTGCTAAACGACGGCCTCGCGCGCGCCCGTTCGCGCGGGCGTGTGTCGCGGGTGCGCGGGCGCCGGGAAGGACCGCCGTAGAGGGTCCCCGATCGAGGTGCTAATCGAGGCGCGTTCGGCGGCGCGGGCTCTGTATCGTAGGGGTGCCGGGCGCGCGGGTACCGTCCCGATCGCCTGGCCGATCCGGCATTGGGTAATTGGCAGCCCGCAAGGTTTTGGTCCTTGTTGTCCAGGTTCGAGTCCTGGTGCCGGAGCCATCCCTGTGTGTCTGTTTTATTCACTCGGCCGGTCGGCTGAGGCCGTTCCCGAGGGGGAAGGTATCCTCACGTTGTCGAGCAGGTGACGATGCCGCCCCCTGGGGGTGGCCATCCGTCATCGCGCTTCGTCATGTCTCAGCCGCGACGCCGAGGGAGCCTCGTCCGTGAGTGTGCCGCGCCCGGCAGCCGTCATCGTCCTCGCCGCAGGCGAGGGCACCCGGATGAAGTCGAGAACACCGAAGATCCTTCATGAGCTGTGCGGCCGAACCCTGGTCGACCACATGCTCGTCGCCGCCAGGGGTCTCGACCCCGAGCGGCTCATTGTCGTCATCGGCCACGAGCGGGAGCGCGTCCAGGCGCACCTGGCCGGGACCGACCCCGACGCGCAGACCGTCGTCCAGTCCGAGCAGAAGGGCACCGGCCACGCCGTCAGGACCGCCCTTGAGGCGTCCGGCACCATCGGCGGCACCGTCCTGGTGACCTACGGCGACACGCCGCTGCTGCGCACCGAGACCCTCGCCGCCCTGCTCGGACGGCACGGTGAGGACGGCAACGCCGTCACCGTGCTGACGGCGGAGGTCCCCGATCCGCACGGATACGGCCGGATCGTCCGCGACGACTCGGGCGCGGTCCTGGAGATCGTCGAGGAGAAGGACGCCGACCCCGCGCAGCGGGCGATCAAGGAGATGAACTCCGGCGTCTACGCCTTCGACGGCCTCCTGCTCGCCGACGCGGTCAAGCGGGTGTCCGCCTCCAACGCCCAGGGCGAGGAGTACCTCACCGACGTCCTCGCGATCCTGCGCGAGGACGGCCACCGGGTCGGCGCGCACATCGCGGCCGACTACGTGGAGGTGGAGGGCGTCAACGACCGCGTGCAGCTGGCCTTCGCCCGCAGGGTGCTCAACGCCCGCCTGCTGGAGGCCCACATGCGGGCCGGGGTGACCGTGATCGACCCGGCCGCCACGTGGGTCGACGTCGACGTCATCCTCGAAGCGGACGTGGTGATCCACCCGGGCACCCAGCTGCACGGCTGCACGACGGTCGCCGAGGGCGCCGAGATCGGCCCCGCCAGCACCCTGACCGACACGATCGTCGGCGAGGGGGCGCTGGTGCGCAACGCCGTCTGCGTCGACGCCGTGATCGGCCCCGAGGCCCTCGTCGGACCGTACGCCTACCTGCGCCCCGGCACGGTCCTGGCGCGCAAGGCCAAGGCGGGGACGTACGTCGAGATGAAGAACGCGCAGGTCGGAGAGGGGGCGAAGGTGCCCCACCTGAGCTACGTGGGCGACGCCACGATCGGCGCGGGCGCCAACATCGGCGCTTCGGCGATCTTCGTCAACTACGACGGGGTCGACAAGCACCACACGACGGTGGGCGAGGGCGCCTTCGTCGGGTGCGACACCATGCTCGTCGCGCCGGTCACCGTCGGCGACGGCGCGTACACGGCCGCGGGCTCGGTCATCGACGCGGATGTCCCCCCCGGGGCCATCGGGGTGGCCCGCGCGCGGCAGCGCAACATCGAAGGGTGGGTCGTGCGCAGGCGCGCGGGCACCAGATCGGCCGCGGCGGCGCTACGGGCCGCCGAGGCCGGGAAACAGCAGGGGAGCCAGACGTGAGTGAGCGAAGCGAGCGGCCCGGCGGGCACGGCAGCGTCGCGCGGACATCGGTGTGCTGTCAGGCGAGGAGGACGGCGTGAGCGGCATCAAGAAGACCGGTGAGAAGAACCTGATGTTCTTCTCCGGGCGCGCGCACCCGGAGCTGGCGGACGAGGTGGCGAGCCACCTCGGGGTCGACGCGGCGCCGACCACGCTGCGCGACTTCGCCAACGGGGAGATCTACGCCCGCTACCAGGAGTCGGTCCGCGGCTGCGACGCGTTCGTCATGCAGAGCCACACCTGGCCGATCAACCAGTGGATCATGGAACAGCTGATCATGGTGGACGCCCTCAAGCGCGCCTCCGCCAAGCGGATCACCGTGATCATGCCGTTCTACGGCTACGCCCGCCAGGACAAGAAGGGCCGGGGCCGCGAGCCCATCACCGCCCGCCTGATGGCCGACATGTTCAAGACGGCCGGGGCCGACCGGCTGATGTCGATCGACCTGCACACCTCCCAGATCCAGGGCTTCTTCGACGGCCCGGTGGACCACCTGTTCGCCATGCCCGTCCTGGTCAACTACCTCAAGGACAAGCTCGACCTGGCCACGACCACGGTCGTCTCGCCCGACACCGGCCGGGTGCGGCTCTCCGAGCGCTGGGCCGACACGCTGGGCACCCCGCTCGCGTTCATCCACAAGCGCCGCGACCTCGACGTGGCCAACCAGGTGAAGGTGAGCGAGGTCGTCGGCCGGGTCAGGGGCCGGACCTGCGTGCTGATCGACGACATGATCGACACCGCGGGGACGATCTGCAAGGCGGCCGACGCGCTGTACGAGCAGGGCGCCACCAACGTGGTCGTCGCCGCCACCCACGCGGTGTTCTCCGACCCCGCGGTCGACCGGCTGAAGAACTCCAGGATCTCCGAGGTCATCGTCACCAACACGGTGCCGCTCCCCGAGGAGAAGCGGTTCGACAAGCTCACCGTGCTGTCGATCGCCCCCCTGATCGCCCGCGCGATCAACGAGGTCTTCAGCGACGGCTCGGTGACCAGCCTCTTCGAGGGCGACAGCTGACGTCCCGCCCCGCCCCCGGCGACCCGTCACCGACGCGTCACCGGGGGCGCGCCTTTTCCACAGGCGTTTCCACAGGCGTTTCCACGGGTGTTCCGCAGGGGGTGCGCAGGGGGTGCGCCTCTCCACACGACCGATCGTGCTTTCCGGAGGACGGACAGGACCCCTGAGCGGGGCCGGCCGGAGTCGCGGCGCGTCGACGTCACCGTTGACACGGTAGGGTTGTGGGATTGCGTGCGTTCGTAACGCCTTCCGCTAGGGCGGGTGAGGGGGAGCGCACCTTTCCGATTCCCAAGATCCCTAGGAGATCAGCCATGTCCGAAGTGGTCATCACCACCGAGCTCCGTGACAAGTTCGGCAAGGGCGCCGCCCGCAAGATCCGTCGCGAGAACAAGGTCCCCGTCGTCCTCTACGGGCACGGCACCGACCCCCAGCACCTGTCCCTTCCGGGTCACGACCTGCTGCTCGCCCTGCGTACGCCGAACGTGCTGATCCGCCTTGAGGGCGCGGTGGCCGAGCTGGCCCTGCCCAAGGGTGTCCAGCGTGACCCGATCAGGGGCTTCCTGGAGCACGTCGACCTCATCCTCGTCCGCCGCGGCGAGAAGGTCACCGTCGACATCCCCGTCACCGTGGTGGGCGAGGTCGCCGACGGCATCCTCGACCAGCAGCTCGTCTCCGTCTCCGTCGAGACCGAGGCCACCCACATCCCCGAGGGCGTCGAGGTCGACGTCGAGGGCCTGGAGGTCGGCACCCAGATCACCGCCGCCGACCTGAAGCTGCCCAAGGGCACGACGCTCGCCGCCGACCCCGAGGCGCTGGTCCTGATCGTCGCCCCGACCCCGGTCGCCGAGCCGGAGGGCGAGGCCGCCGAGACGGCCGAGGCCGCCCCGGCCGCCGAGGACGAGAGCTCCGAGAGCGCCGCCGAGTAGTTTTCTCTGCTAGATCTGTCAGGGCGGCCCGGGACCGGGCCGCCCTGACGCGCGTGTGAAGGGATGCCGATCGTGGACCGCTGGTTGGTCGTGGGCCTGGGAAACCCCGGGCCGGAGTACGCCGGGAACCGGCACAACGCGGGGTTCATGGTCCTGGACGAGCTCGCCGCGCGGGCCGGGGGACGGTTCAAGGCGCACAGGTCGCGGGCGGAGGTGCTGGAGGGCCGCCTCGCGGGCGTCCCCGCCGTGCTGGCCAAGCCGCTCTCCTTCATGAACCTCTCAGGCGGGCCGGTCAAGGCCCTGGCCGACTTCTACAAGGTCGACCCGGCCCGCGTGGTCGTGGTCCACGACGAGCTGGACATCCCGTACGGCGCGCTGAGGGCGAAGCTCGGGGGCGGCGACAACGGCCACAACGGGCTGAAGTCGATCACCAAGTCGCTGGCGACCAAGGACTACCTGCGGGTGCGGTTCGGCATCGGCCGCCCGCCCGGCCGGATGGACGCCGCCGCCTACGTCCTGCGCGACTTCGCCACCGCCGAGCGCAAGGACCTCGCGTTCCTGGTCGACCGCGCCTCCGACGTGGT
This sequence comes from Streptosporangium heterodermiicola, assembly GCF_051390675.1. Lineage (NCBI taxonomy): Bacteria > Bacillati > Actinomycetota > Actinomycetes > Streptosporangiales > Streptosporangiaceae > Streptosporangium > Streptosporangium heterodermiicola. The sequence continues at coordinate 197,630 of NZ_JBPJSR010000014.1, read as the reverse complement.
GGAGTCGCTGATCAGGGCCGGCCTGGAGCCGACCCAGAACGCCTTCCACACCGGCGACCTGAACGTCTCGGGCCCGCCCAGGTAACCGGCCCCTCGCCCGCCCGGCTCGTTCAGGGGCGGGGCGGGTCGAAGGCCATCAGGTTCTGCAGCAGCTCGGCCTGCTCGATCGCGTCGTCCAGCGCGTTGTGGGTGTGCGGCCGCGGGGACCGCAGGTGCTCGGGCATCTGCCGCTTGGTCGCCCAGCCGATCGGCACGCCCGCCTTGGCCGCGTACAGCGTCTTGAGGTCGACGCAGCGCGAGTGCCCGAACGGCGAGACGCCGGTGAAGCGCATGAAGTACCAGTAGATCCACATCCAGTCGTAGGAGAGCGGGTAGGCCGCCAGCACCGGTGAGCTGTTCCCGCACACCTCGCGGATCCACGCGGCGGCCTCCCGCATCGCCTCGGCCGGGTCGCGGCCCTCGCGGAGCAGCGTCTCCCGGTCCAGCCCGCTCACGGCGAGCGCCTCGGGAACGTGGTCGTCGCTGATCGGCCGCAGCTCCACGTAGTGCGTGCGCGTCTGCGGATCCACCGGTTCGAAGACCTTTCCGGTCATCCGCCCGGCCACCGTCATACCAAAGCTGACCATCGAATACGGCCCCGGAATAGGGCCATCAGCCTCTACATCCACAGAGATGTACGTTTCGGTCTTCAACCTTCGGGCCTCTCCTGCCGCCGCTACCATTCCATAACTGTCTGTCCGTGAACGGTTACGCAGGGGGAGCGCGTGCGCGACGTGACCGCAGTCCAGGCCACGCAGGAGACACGGGAAACAGGAGCCGTTCCGGCCGCGCGCCGGCGCGTGCCGGGCTGGGTGCGGGAGCACCGCGCGGCGGCCGTCGCCGCCGACACCGCCTGCGCCGCCCTGGCCGGTGCCCTCGCGCTGTTCGTTCGATTCGGCGAGGTTACCGCCTACGTCTTCCCGTACGTCGTGCTGAGCGCGGCCCTGCCCGTCGTCTGGGTCTGCGTGGTCGCGCTGAACCGGGCCTACGAGCCCCGGCTGATCGGCCTGGGCTCGGAGGAGTTCCAGCGGATCCTGCAGTGCGGCTTCATGCTCACCGCCGCCCTCGCCGTCTGCGCCTACCTCACCAAGATCGAGGTCGCCCGGGGCTACGTGGTGCTGGCGCTCCCGCTGACGACGCTGCTCACCCTCCTCGCGCGCTACGCCCTGCGCCGTTCCCTGCACCGCAGGCGGGCGCGGGGCGGGTGCATGCGGCGGGTGGTGGCCGTGGGCCACCGGGCGGCGATCGCCGAGCTGGTCGGCGGGTTCCGCCGGGAGCGTTACCACGGCATGGAGGTCGTCGCGGCGTGTGCCCCGCACGACAGGACGGGCGAGGGGACGGGCGACGTGGCGGGCGTGCCGGTGCTGGGCGACCTCTCCGACGTCGCGCTCGCGGTCGGGCAGGTCTCGGCCGACACCGTGGCCGTGCTCGCCTGCCCGGAGATGGACGGGGTGGCGTTGCGGCGGCTGGCCTGGCAGCTGGAGAAGACCGACACGGACCTGATCGTGGCCCCCGCGCTGATGGAGGTGGCCGGGCCGCGGACCACCATCCGCCCGGCGGCCGGGCTGCCGCTGCTGCACGTGGACCACCCCGAGATCTCCGGCCTGCGCCAGGTGCTCAAGAACCTGTTCGACCGGGCGGGCGCCGGGCTGCTGCTCGCGGCACTGCTGCCGCTGCTGGCGGGGGTGGCGGTGGCCGTACGCGCCTCGGGGCCGGGTCCCGCGTTCTTCCGGCAGACGAGGGTGGGCCGCGACGGCGCCGAGTTCACGATCTACAAGTTCCGGACGATGCGCGTCGACGCCGAGCGCCGGAAGATCGCCCTGTCCAGTGACGGGCCCGGCGTGCTCTTCAAGATCCGCGACGATCCGAGGGTGACCCCGCTGGGCGCCCGGCTGCGCCGCCACTCGCTGGACGAGCTGCCCCAGCTGATCAACGTGGTCCTGGGGCACATGTCCCTGGTCGGTCCCCGGCCGCCGCTGCCGGAGGAGGTCGCCAGGTACGGTGACGACGTCCGCCGCCGATTACTCGTCAAACCAGGCATGACCGGCCTCTGGCAGGTAAGTGGTCGTTCAGACCTCTCTTGGGAGGAATCCGTACGGTTGGACCTGCGTTACGTGGAGAGCTGGTCCCTCATGCTGGACCTGCAGATCCTGTGGAAGACTTGGTCGGCTGTCGCGCGAGGAGCTGGAGCATACTGATGACCGTTCGCGACGATCACACACTCGCCGCGGAGCTGGCTACGACGGCCGGCGAGAAGCTGGCGGCCCTGCGGGCGGAGCGGGGCTTCGGCGACCCGTCCGAGCTTCGCGAGGAGGGCGACGCCGCCTCCCACGTGTTCCTGATGGAGGCCCTGTCACGGTTGCGTCCGGGTGACAGTGTGCTGTCCGAGGAGGCGACCAGCGAGGAGCGCCTCGACCCGCGCAGGCTGCGCGCCGAGCGGGTCTGGATCGTCGACCCGCTCGACGGCACCCGCGAGTTCGCCGAGGAGGGCCGCTCCGACTGGGCGGTCCACGTGGCGCTCTGGGAGCACGGCACGCTGACGGCCGGAGCCGTCGCGCTGCCCGCCCAGGGCCGTACGCTCTCCACCCTCGAACCTCCCGTGCCGCCCGCCCCCGAGGCGGGCGCCAGGCCGCGGATCGCGGTCAGCAGGACCCGCCCGCCGGAGTTCGTCCAGAACCTCGCCCGCCTCGCCGGCGCCGACCTGGTGCCGATCGGCTCGGCGGGCGCCAAGATCTCCGCCGTGCTCACCGGCCAGGTCGAGGCGTACGTGCACGCCGGGGGCCAGTACGAATGGGACTCCGCCGCGCCCGTCGCGGTCGCCCTCGCCTCCGGGGTCCACGCGAGCCGCATCGACGGCTCGCCGCTGGTCTACAACCAGGCCGACCCCTCACTGCCGGATATTCTTGTATCCCTACCGGGACTGGCGCCAACGTTGCTCGCTGGAATCCGGGATCTGCACCGCTAATCCCCGCTAGGAGAGTCTGATGCTTCAGCGCGACTACACCACGTCGCAGCTCGACGTCCTCGAGGCAGAGGCTGTTCACATCATGCGCGAGGTCGCGGCCGAGTTCGAGCGCCCATGTCTGCTCTTCTCCGGGGGCAAGGACTCCATCGTCATGCTCCGCATCGCGGAGAAGGCCTTCTGGCCGGCGCCGATTCCCTTCCCCCTGATGCACGTCGACACCGGGCACAACTTCACCGAGGTGATCGAGTTCCGCGACCGCCGCGCCGCGGAGCTGGGCGCCCGCCTGGTCGTCGCGAGCGTCCAGGACTCCATCGACGCCGGGCGCGTCACCGAGGAGACCGGACGCAGGGCCTCGCGCAACCGGCTGCAGACCACGACGCTGCTGGACGCGATCGAGGAGAACGAGTACGACGCGGTCTTCGGCGGCGCCCGCCGCGACGAGGAGAAGGCCCGCGCCAAGGAGCGCGTGTTCTCCTTCCGCGACGACTTCGGCCAGTGGGACCCGAAGAACCAGCGCCCCGAGCTGTGGAACCTCTACAACGCCAGGATCCGCAAGGGCGAGCACATCCGGGTGTTCCCGCTGTCCAACTGGACCGAGCTCGACATCTGGGACTACATCCGGCGCGAGGAGATCGAGATCCCGTCGATCTACTTCGCCCACACCCGCAAGGTGTTCGAGCGCGACGGCATGCTGCTCGCCGACAGCGAGTTCATCACCCGCGACGACGACGAGTCGCTGCTGGACATGACGGTCCGCTACCGGACGGTCGGCGACGTGACCTGCACCGGCGCCGTCCAGTCGAGTGCCGCGACGGTCGAGGCGATCATCGAGGAGATCGCGGTGACCCGGATCACCGAGCGCGGCGCCACCCGCGCCGACGACCGCGCCTCCGAGGCCTCCATGGAGGACCGCAAGCGGGAGGGATACTTCTAGTGAGCGTCCTTCTCCCCGGCTTCCCGTGCCCCCCGGCCCCCCGCGGGCCCCTTCCCGCGCGGTCCCGCCGCGCACGCCGTACGACCTCTGGAGAGCAGCGCTGATGGACATCCTTCGCTTCGCCACGGCGGGAAGTGTCGACGACGGAAAGTCGACGCTCATCGGGCGGCTGCTCTTCGACTCCAAGGCGATCTTCGAGGACCAGCTGGAGGCCGTCGAGCGCACCTCCCGCGACCGCGGCACCGAGTACACCGACCTGTCGCTCCTCACCGACGGCCTGCGGGCCGAGCGGGAGCAGGGCATCACGATCGACGTGGCCTACCGCTACTTCGCCACTCCCAAGCGCAAGTTCATCATCGCCGACACCCCCGGCCACATCCAGTACACCCGGAACATGGTCACCGGCGCCTCCACCGCGGACCTGGCGATCGTCCTGATCGACGCCCGCAAGGGCGTGCTTGAGCAGTCGCGGCGGCACGCGTTCCTCACCACGCTGCTGCGAGTGCCGCACCTGGTGCTCGCCGTCAACAAGATGGACCTGGTCGACTACTCCCAGGAGCGGTTCGAGGAGATCCGCGAGGAGTTCACCGCGTTCGCCTCCAAGCTGAACGCGCCGGACCTCACGTTCATCCCGATGTCGGCGCTGCACGGCGACAACGTGGTGTCCCGCTCGGAGAACACGCCCTGGTACAACGGGTCCTCCCTGCTCCACCACCTGGAGCACGTGCACATCGCCTCCGACCGCAACCTGGTCGACGTGCGCTTCCCCGTGCAGTACGTCATCCGCCCGCAGCGGGCCACCGACCCCTCCCTGCACGACTACCGCGGCTACGCGGGCCAGGTCGCCGGAGGGGTGCTGAAGCCGGGCGACGAGGTCATGCACCTCCCCTCCGGCCTGGCCACCCGCATCGCGTCGATCGACACCTTCAACGGGCCGGTCGACGAGGCGTTCCCGCCGATGTCGGTCACCCTTCGTCTGGAGGACGACATCGACATCTCGCGCGGCGACATGATCTGCCGCCCGAACAACCAGCCGCAGGTCTCCCAGGAGCTGGAGGCGATGGTCTGCTGGATGGCCGACACCGCCAAGCTGGCCCCGCGCACCAAGCTGACCATCAAGCACACCACCCGCACGGCCCGCGCCCTCGTCAAGGACCTGCACTACCGGCTGGACGTCAACACCCTGCACCGGGACGAGACGGCCCAGTCGCTTAGCCTCAACGAGATCGGGCGGGTCTCGCTCCGCGTCACCCAGCCGCTGTTCGTGGACGACTACGCCCGCAACCGCCTCACCGGCGGGTTCATCCTCGTGGACGAGTCCACCAACAACACCGTCGGCGCCGGGATGATCGTCGACGCCCGCTAGGCACACCCCGCCCGACCGCCCGCGACCGTCGTGGCCCTCCTCCCCGTACGTGAGGTGGGGGGCCGCGAGGCCGTGGGCGGTTCGCCGTTTCCGGCGCCTCTCCGCTCGGGAGACGGGCGGCTCTGTTCAGGAGACGGGCGGCGTTACACCCGCTGGGTAGATCCTTTGTCCGTTCTCTGACTCCTCCGTTACGCTCCGCGCTAGCCTCGGCACGTTCCGTATCCGTCGGGTAAGGATTCGTGCCTGTGTCTGATAGTCCGTCACCTGCTCGGGTGGTATTTCTGGGCGGCCTCGGCCGCAGCGGGACCACGCTGCTGGAGCGCCTGCTGGGGGAGGTCCCCGGCATCGCGCCGCTCGGCGAGGTCGTCCACCTGTGGGCCAGGAGCGCGCTCGCGGACGAGTCCTGCGGCTGCGGCGAGCCCTTCGGGTCGTGCCCCTTCTGGGAGAAGGTCGGCGAGCGCGCGTTCGGCGGCTGGTCCGAGGGGCTGGCCCACCGGATGATCGCGCTCAGGTCCCGTGTCGACCGCACCCGGCGCATCCCGACCCTTGCCAGGCTGCTGGCCGAGGAGCAGGCGGGCACCGGCAGGTGGCCGACGCCCGGCACCGCCGAGCTGGACGAGTACGCTGCGGTCCACCGCGACCTGTACAACGCGGCGGGCGAGGTCGCCGACTGCCCTGTCGTGATCGACTCCAGCAAGCACGCCTCGCTCGCCTTCTGCCTCGCGGCGGCCGGGGTCGACGTCCAGGTCGTCCACGTGGTCCGCGACCCCCGCGCGGTCGCGCACTCCTGGCGCAGGAGGGTCGCGCGTCCCGAGGACGGGAGCCCGATGACCCACTGGTCGCCCTCCCGCACCTCGCTGCACTGGCTGAGCGAGAACCTCAGCCTCGAACTCCTCGCCCGCAGGGGCGTCCCGGTCACCCGGATCCGCTACGAGGACCTGCTCGGCGCCCCCGCCGACACGCTCAGGCGCGTGGTCGCCAGGATCGGCCTCCCGTGCCGCCTCGACTTCCTCTCGGGCGGCTGGGCGGAGCTCTCGACGGCGCACACGGCCTCGGGCAACCCCGTGCGATTCACGATCGGCCGCACGGAGCTGACCAGGGACGACAGCTGGCGCGCCGTCGCGTCGTCCCGGCAGTCGCGCCTGGTCACCGCGCTGACCTGGCCCCTCATGATCAGATACGGCTATCACAGGAGACTCGCGTGAACGCATCGGTGGGTGTCGTCATCCCCACCCGGGGACACCGGCCTGACCAGCTGCGCGCGGCCACACTCGCCGTGCTCGGCCAGGACCACCTCGGCCCCGTCGAGGTCGTCGTCGTCGTGGACGGAGGTGATCCGGCCTGGGTCGCCGACCAGGTGGCCGACCTCCTGGCCAGCCGGGCACTCGCGCCCGGCCTGCGGGAGGCACCCGCACGCGGCGTGCGGGTGATGGCCAACCGGCTCACCCCGGGCCTGCCCGGTGCCCGCAACACCGGCATCGCGGCGCTCGGCACCGACATGGTCGCCTTCTGCGACGACGACGACCAGTGGCTGCCCGGCAAGGTCAGGGCCCAGGTCGCCGCTCTGGAGGCGGAGCCGGACGCGCGCTTCTGCAGCTGCGCCATCGAGGTCGAGTACGGATCGCGCCGCATCCCCCGGCTGGCCGGGACCAGCCGCGTCACCTACCGCCACCTGGTGCGTTCGCGGATGGTGATGGTGCACTCCTCGACCTTCCTGTTCCGGCGCGGCGGGCTCTGGGCGGACGAGAGCGCCCCCAAGGGCCAGAACGAGGACTGGGACCTGGCGCTGCGCGCCGCTGCCCAGCACCCCATCGTGCACGTCGACCGGCCCCTGGTCCGGGTGCGCTGGGGCGGCTCCTCGTACGTGGCCCGTTGGGCCGACCGGATCGCCGGGCTGCAGTGGATGCTCGCCCGGCACCCTGATCTGGCCGTGGATCCGCGCGGCGCGGCGCGGGTCTACGGCCAGCTCGCCTTCCACCACGCGGCCCTCGGCCAGCGGCGGGAGGCGGGCCGCTGGGCCTGGCGGGCGTTCACCGCCCGCCACGGCGAGCCCCGCGCGCCCATCGCGCTCGCGGTGGCGGCGGGCCTGGTCTCCGCGAGGACCATGCTCAGCGTCCTGAACCACCGAGGGCACGGCATCTGATGGCGCCCATCACCGAGCAGCCCCGGGTGACCCTCCGCCACGGTGCCTGGATCGTGCCGTCCGCGACCGGCCAGGCCGCCGAGCGCCCGGCGGCGCTCGCGCTCCACGGCCCGCCGGTCGCCTCGCTCCTGACGGGACAGGCCGTCAAGCGCCCGCCGGTGTTCCCCCGCCACGGTCCGGTGCTCGCCTGCGGCCTGCTGCTCGCCCCGTCCGCGGCGGGGCAGGCCGTCGAGCGGCCGCGCTCGACCGTTCGCCGCGGTCCGCCGGTCGTTCCGCTCGCACCGGGGCGGGCCGCCGAGCCTCCGCCGGTGGTCACGCGCCGCGATTCGCCGGTCATGTCGTCCGTGCCGACGCGGCCCGTGGCCCCGGCCGTCCGCGATGCCGTGGCCCCGGCCGTCCGTGATGTCATGGCGCGGGCTGGCCGTGACGCCGTGGCCCCGGCCGTCCGTGACCTCGCGACGCCGGCCCCGCCTCTCACCGACCACCGGTCCGCGACCACCGGTCACGACCCGGTGCCCGGCCTGCCCGCCGTCGCAGGGCGGGCCGGGACGCCGGTCGCCAGGCGGGGGACGACCTCGGGCGTCCCCCGCCGGAGGCCCCGGCCCGACAAGGCCACCCGCAGGCGTCTGCGCAGGCGCGTGCACGTGGCGGGGGTCGCGATCGACCCGATGACCGAGAGCGAGGTCGTCGACCACGTGGTCGCCGCCCTGAAACGCGGCGAGGGCGGCCACCTCGTCACCCCGAACGTCGACATCAGCAGGGCCGTCGCCCGGGACCCCCGCGCCCGCCGGTTCGTCGAGCGCGCCGACCTCGCGGTGGCGGACGGCATGCCGCTGGTGTGGGCGGCGAGGCTGCTCGGCACCCCCCTCCCGGGCAGGGTCACCGGCGCCGACCTGATCTGGTCTCTGTCGGAGGCCGCAGCCTTCTACCGCCACCCCGTATACCTGCTGGGCGGTCCCCGGGGCACGGCCGCGCGGGCGGCCCGCGAGCTGGTGAGCCGCCATCCGAAGCTGACGATCGCCGGGGTCGGCACCCCGCCGTACGGATTCGAGGACGATCCCGGGAGTTACGCCCGGGTGCGCGACGCCGTGATCGCCGCCGCTCCCCGGCTGGTCTTCGTCGGGCTCGGCTTCCCCCGGCAGGAGCGGCTCATCGCCTCACTCCGCCGGGACCTGCCGGGCACCTGGTTCGTCGGCTGCGGTTCGGCGATCGCCTTCGCCGCGGGCACCGTCCGGCGGGCGCCGGGGTGGATGCGCCGCGGCGGCCTGGAGTGGGTCTTCCGGCTGACGCGGGAGCCGGGCAGGCTCGCCCGCCGCTATCTGGTCGACGACCTGCCGTACGCGCTCCGGCTCCTCACGGTCTCCCTCGTACGCGGCCTCTTCTCCTGAGGCCTCTCCTGAGGCCGCGAAGCGCCGGTCTTCGCAGCGGTTCCCGATCGTCGTCGCGATCGGCCGTCAGCGTTTCGCGGAGGCCAGCTCCCTGACCCGGCGGGCCTCCTCGGGGCTCAGCCGGGCACCGGCCTCGGCGAGCGCGCGGCGCGAGTCCATCGGCCGGTAGGCCGTGCGGGACAGGCCGCTCCAGGCGAAGCCCCCGGGGCCGGTGCCAGGGGTGGCTGTGCCCGGGGTGGCCGTGCACGCGCGGCGGACGCGTTCCTCGGCGCGGGCCGACCAGGTCAGGCCGGCCCACTCGTACAGGCGGCGGAAGCCCGTCAGGGGGTCGCGGGCCAGGTCCTCGTAGCGGGCCAGCATGATCTCCGGGTGCCGGTCGGCCAGGCCGGCGGCGGTGATCCCGGCCGCCCGCCACAGGGCCACGGCCTTGGCGACGCGGTCCTGTGAGCCGATCAGCGGGCGCAACGCCTCCAGGTGGGGCTGGTCCCGCACCAGCAGCGGTTGTTCGAGCAGCTCGTGGAAGTAGACCGTCCAGCCGAGCCGCTGCCAGCTGCCGACGAACGCCACCGGGTCGCGTGACAGGACGATCACCCGGCAGCCCAGACGGTCGGCGAACCATCCGGCGGAGAACAGCGCGAACGGGTCGTCCAGCAGCGCCCGGCGCCCGCCCAGCCGCCCCAGCGTGAACGCGGTGCCGTACCGGACCATCCGCGCCAGGTCGTACGGCGACCGGTTGCGGCGCAGCTCCGCCAGGAACCCGTAGCGCAGCGCGACCGTACGGGTGAAGGCGGGCAGCCAGGCCCGCTCGTTGTCGGGGCAGATGTACTGGAAGCGGTGGCCGACCACGGCGTCGAGGACGCCCGGGGAGCGGCCCGGCGGGTGTTCGGGGTTGAGCGGCTCGTTGACGTAGACCAGCTCGCCGCTTGCCGCGAGCATCCTGCCCGTCCAGCTCGTCCCGGTCCTGGGCAGCCCGGTGACCAGCACGGGCGTCACGGTGCTCGCCGGGGAGTGAGGGCGGCCAGGCTGTGCGTGCCGAAGGGGCGCAGGCCGTACAGGCGGTGGATGCGCCAGAGCGGCAGCAGGTTCTTGACCACCGTGCCGCCCGCCCAGCCGAGGGCGGCCCCGAGCGAGCCCGCCGAGGGGATCAGCATCAGGTCCAGCGTGACCGCCGTCGCGACGGCGGCGACCAGGTTGACCAGGCTGGAGCCGGTGTGCCCGGCGGAGGTGAGCACCACGTCGGCCATCCCGCACGCCGTGGCGAGCATCATCGTCGCGGCCAGCACGAACGCCACCGGCGCGCCGCCGCTGTAGCCGTCCCCGAAGACGGCGCCGAGCAGCCAGGGCGCGAGCGCGGCGTACCCCAGCCAGATCGGCCAGGTCAGCAGGACCAGCCAGAGGGTGGCCGATTGGTACAGCTCCCGGGCGCGCGGCAGGTCGCCCTCGGCCAGGGCCCGCACCAGCCCCGGCTGCGTGGCCTGCGCCAGCCCCTGACCGGCCAGCTGGCCCACGATCTTGAAGCGGGTAGCGGCGGTGTAGACGGCCGCCTCGGCCGGCCCGGCCAGCAGCGCCACGATCACGACGTCCAGCCGCTGGAACACCGCCTGGATCCCGGACGCGAGCGACCGGGGCCAGGTGTGGCGCCACAGGTCGCGCGCGGTGCCCGGCGGGCACGGGGACCGGGGCAGCCGCCGGCGCAACCAGACCGAGGCCAGCAGCAGCACCGGCAGGTACGGCAGCGCCCACGCCCCGGCGAGCAGCGGCACGGAGTCGCGGCCCGCGAGCACCACCGCCCCGACCAGGAGCAACTGGGCCACCGGCTGCAGCACCCCGTCCAGCAGCACGGTCGGCCGCATCGAGCCGAACCCGCGCGTCGCGCTCACCACGACGCCCGAGCACGCCACCGCGGGCAGGGCCACCGCCAGCACCCGCAACACCAGGTCGGAGGTGGTGAGGATGACCGCCGCACCCGTCGCCAGCGAGAGCGCGGCGACCGGGACGAGCGCGGCGCGGACGTAGCCGGAGGTGCCCGAGGTGCGGTGGTGGTCGGGGGAGCGGGACCTGGCGATGAAGTAGACCAGCCCGTTCCCGGCGTCCAGCCGCAGGACCGTGGCGACCGCGAGGCACAGGGCGGTCCCCGAGAAGAAGAGACCGGCCGTCTCCTGCCCCATCCCCCTGGTGACCACCACGACCGTCAGGAACTGCGCGGCGGCTCCCGCTCCCGCGCCCGCCAGCCCCGCGACCCCGCCCCGCGCGACCCCGGTCAGGCCCGCCGGGCGGGGGGCGGGGGTCAGCGACGCCACGACGGCTCCGCGCCCAGCCACGAGGTCAGCAGGGTGTCCTGCTCCGCGAAGTGGGCCGTCAGCTCGCGGCGGAGCTTGCGGGACATGGGCCCCGGCCTGGCCCGGGTGTTGTGCCGCTCGAACACCGGGTCGCCCAGGTGCGGCAGCCCGAGGAACGCCAGCACGCGGTCGTAGACGAGATCGGGCTCGGCGAAGAACCGGCCGCTGTCGAGGACGAGCAGCCGGTCGCGGCCTACCAGTGGTTCGAGGCGGGCGAGCTGCTCGGCGTAACGGCCCCTGGCGAGGTAGGCGTGGTGGCGGTGGGCCTGGTTCGTCGAGTACGGCGAGGCGATCAGGGCCTCCTCGGCCCCGGCCAGCCGCTCCTCCTCCAGGCGTACGGCCCTGGCGAAGGACCGCTCCGTCTCGAAGCCCCTGGCCAGCTCGTGGGCGTGCGCGGAGAAGGCCCGCTCGACGGGGTCGCGGACCAGCACGATCAGCTTGGCGCCCGGCAGGTCGCGGGCGATCCTGGGACCGGCCAGCGGGTGGAACAGGTAGTAGGGCGACGACTCGAACGCCTGGGGGCGGATGCCGTACCCGCGGGCCGGCCGGGAGGCCGACATCCGCAGCGGGAAGTGCGACCGGTACCAGGACAGGCCCCGGTCGTACGCCGTGTCGAAGTAGTGCACGCCCTTGCGCAGGACGGGTTTCATGACGAGCGGGTGCTGGGACAGGACGCGGTACAGGGAGGTGGTGCCGCAGCGCTGCGCCCCGACGATGAGGAAGGAGGGCAGCACCCGGCTTCCCGAGGTGAGGCGGCCCATCGCCCCCGACACCGCGTGGACCGAACGCTTCAGCGCGGGATTCACAGCAAGGTCTCCTGGGAGTCGGCGAGGGGGGTGAGCCAGAGCTCCGGCGGGCCGAGGGGCGCGTGGCCGTCGGCCGCGTGGCGGTCGGCGAGGGCGATCAGGTAGTGGAGCGCGGTCAGCCGGGCCTCGGCGGCCGACAGCCCGAACGGGGCGAGGATCCGCAGGGACCGCGCCACGCAGGCCCTGGCCGCGGCGGCCGGATCGTCACGGCGCAGGGCCCGCTGGAAGAAGTGGTGGACGGCGTCGAAGCCCAGCGGGACCCCGGTGCCGAACCGCTCCCAGTCCCAGACCAGCAACCGCCCGTCGGGGCCGCGCGAGATGTTCCACGGCGTCAGGTCGCCGTGCCAGGAGAACCCCTGCCCGGGGAGTGATTCTCCGAGGCCCCGGGCCGCGTCTCCGGGAAGCGGGTCCGCCGGAGCCGGGTTTCCAAGGGCCTGTCCGGTGCGAGCGGCGGCTTCGGGAGGCGGATCTCCCGGAGCCGGGTTTCCCCGGGCCGCGTCGCCGAGTGGAGCGCGTTCCTGGACGGGGCCCCCGGGAACGCGGGCGATCTCGGCGATCGCGTCGGTGAGGACGTCGGCGGGTATCCGTCCCCGCCGTACCGGGAGCGGGGTCAGCGCCAGCACGGACAGGCCGCGCCAGGACCCGTGGTGCAGCACGGCGGGCGGGACGACGGTCTTCAGCGGCACACCGGCGAGCAGGTCGAGCGTGCGTGCCTCGTGGGCGACGAGCTCCCGGGTCAGGTCGGTGTCGCCGATCTTCACGAAGGCGATCGGCCCGTCGGCGGCGCGCGCCTCCAGGATCGGCTTGCGGTTGGCCCGCCGAGCGGGCCGCACGCGCAGCGTGACGCGGACGGGAGTGCCGAACACCTCGCTCAGGTGGCTCTCGATGCCGTCCCTGCCCGACGGCACGGTGACCCTCCCGCCGGGATGCCACCACGCGCGGGGGACCAGCCTGCGGGGGAGCAGGCGGTGCGGGAGCAGGGTGTACGGGCTCGGGTCGCCGGGGCCGGGGAACAGCAGGTCGAGGGTCTGGTCCAGGTAGCGCAGGCGGGCGCGGGCGTCGTTCATCACATTCCTCCAGCGTGGATACCCACGCCTTCCGGCGGGGGAGGAAACGTGGCAGGGGGCCGCGCCGCGGCGCCGTCGGGGTGACGCCGGAGCAGGCGGATGCCGTCTGATCCGATCTCCCCTCGCCCGTGTTCCGTGCCGGTTACCGCGCCGAAGCGGTGTCCGCGTCCCGTTTCGTGCCCACCCTCGGGCGTGTCCGCCGACGTGGATTCCGGAGCAGCGGGCTGAGGAGGCATCCGCTGGTGGGTCTGCCGGCCTACGTGAAACGTGGTCAATCGAACACACCTCCTAGGTGATCGGCTCGGGCTGGTCAACGCGGGACTTCGAAGCGCGTTGCCGCACCTCAAGCCCTCTCCTTCGGGGGGGGGTCGTTGACCGAGTTCCTCCAGAGCAGCGCGAACGAGACGAGGTACAGGCTGAGCGGGGTGACCAGCCCGTCGTAGACGAACATGTAGAGGAGGGTGAGGATCATCACGAGGACCCCGGCCAGGCCGATCGGGCTCCGGTCACGCCAGTGGCGGCGGACGGCCCCCGCGAAGAACGCCACGTAGAGGGCGGCCCCCGTGAAACCCTGCGTGATCATCAGGTGCCAGAGCTGGCCGTCACCGCCCAGCGGCGGGTGGCCGCAGGTGGGGCACCACCCGCTCTTGCCGGTGGTGATCGTCCGGTGGTTGCCCGTGGCGTTGCGGGTGTTGCCGTACCCGACGAGCGGCGCGGTGCCCGCGGCGGCGAGGGTCGCCGAGACGGTGAAGGCGCGGATGTCGTTGCTGTGCGGGCTGTCGAGCCGCTGGGCCACCATCGCCTGCAGCGGGCTGAGTGCGAACACCAGCGCCCCCGCGGTCAGGGCCGCGCAGGTCGCGACGCGGGCCCGCGTGCCCAGGCGCAGCAGGACGTACGCGGCGGCGACACCGAGCCCGATCCACAGGCCGCGGTTGAGCGAGTAGACGACGGGGATCGCGGCCAGCGCGACCAGCGGGATCACCGCGAGGCGCCTGCGCGGCCCGCCGTACACCCACCAGCCGACCACGAACCAGATGAGCAGCACCGAGAGGTTGCCGCCCCAGGCGTTCGCCCACTCGAACGGCGCCTCGGGGCGCGGCGAGGCGTGGCCGAGGACCCTCTGCACCTGGGCGGCGGTGGGGTGGATCAGGTTGTGGACGAACGGGTTGCCGCTGATCCAGCCGGGGAGGACCATCTCGACCGGCGAGGTGAACTCGGCACGCGGGGCGAACACGCCCAGCAGGCCGCCCACGACGGTCGTGAGGAACAGCACGCCGAGCATCCGCACCAGGGTGAGCTGCGGCAGCTCCTCCCGCGTCAGGTTGCCCAGATAGAGCACCATGATCAAAAGTGCCACGTAGAGGCACAGGCGCATCAGGTAGCCGATCAGCCGTCCGGCGCCGAACTCGCCGTAGGTGCCGGGCGGCATCTCGCCGAGCATGAGCGCGCTGATCAGGTAACCCGCGATGAGCAGCAGCCAGAGCCCGAAGCCGCGCGGCGCCCTGATCGGCCGTCTCCGCCACAGGACCAGCGCCATCGCCGGGGCCACCACGATCACCGACAGGCCCCCGAAACCGAGCGCCCACCAGACCGGGTATCCCACCAGGAGCGCGGCGATCGGCCAGACGGCCGGACGCGGACCCCTCACGACCTGCGCCCCCTCCGCCCGGCCGCCGCCTGCCCGGCGGGTGGAACGTTCCCGTACGCGCCGGGCGCGAGCAGCGCCTCCGACGCCTGCGACACCTCCGACGCTCCTGTCGATCCGCCCGCCCCGCTCGCCAGGCCGGCGAGCGGCCGCCCGGCTCTCCCCTGGAGGCTCTCGCGGTCTCGCGCCCCGCCGGACCGCGGCACGGGCGGGACACGCGGAGCCTGCGTGCCGGGGGAGACCTGTGGGACATGGGAAGCGTGCGGAGCCTGCGGAACGTGGGGAATCCGCGGTGCCTGCGCGGGGGGAGTTTGCGCGGGGGGAACGGAGAAGGAAGTCGGCGGCGAGGGGGCCTCCTCGCCGACGACGAACGCGCCGACCACGGGAACCCCCCGTTCGTTCAGGGCCCGTACGGCTTCCCTCACCTCGCGTGAGGAGGTGCCGGGGACGGCGACCACGAGCACCGCGCCCGCCAGGTCGGGCGGCTTCCCGCTGTCGACGGCACGGCTGACGACACTGCCGACGGCACCGTTGACGGTGTCGAGGCCGGTCAGGCGCGTGACGTCGGCGGCGGTCCGCAGGGCGGTGTCGAGGCGGTCGCGAAGCCAGGCGGCCCCGACCCCGCAGAGCAGCCCCGCCATGAGGCCGCTGCCCAGGTAGAGGGGCGGGCGGGGGGTGGCGGGCCCGGCCGGTGCCACCGCCTGGCTGATCACGGAGCCGGGGGTGACGGCGACGGTCTTGATGGCGTCGTACCTGGCGGTGAGGCTGTGGACCTGACGGGCGAGGACGTTCTGCCGCTGGAGGGCGAGGGCCCGCTCGGTGGTCCCCCTGCCGAGGCCGGGAAGCTCGGTGGCGACCTTGGTGAGACTCGCGTTGGCCTGTCTCAATTTGAGCAGCACGACCTTGAGCTGGGCGGTGAGCAGCTGGGTGGCGGACTCGCGGCGCTGGGCCAGGTAGGCGAGGGCGTAGGCGCTCGCGCCCGAGGCCGCGGCCTTCGGGTCGGCCGCGGCGCAGGAGATCTCCAGGACCGAGGTGTTGGGCGGCACCGAGACCTCCGCGGCGCAGGGAAGGCCCCCGAACAGCCGGCGGGCCTTCGCCGCGACCACCGCCGAGCGGGCCACCTGGGCCTCGGTGTCGAGGTTGAGCGGTTCGCGCTGGCGGCCGGTGACCTGGTTGGTCTGCTCCTGCGAGCCGGTCGCGGTCACCAGGACCTGCCCGGAGGCTGTGTAGGAGGCCGGGGTGAGCCACAGCAGGGTGAGGCCGCAACCGGTTCCGGCGAGGAAGAGGGAGAGGACGATCGGCCACCGGCGGCGGAGGAGCGACGCGTAGTCCGCCAGGTCACCGCCTTCGCGGCGGACGGGAGCGTCCGGTGACGGGCTCATGTGTCGCGGGTGCCTCTCCGGCGAACAGACGCTGGGAACCCTAGGAACTATAGGTCGGGTTCTCGTTTCCCCGAACCAATACACAAGATTTTCTTTGCGCTGCTCCCATCAATCACGGGGATATAACAGCTGTTTATCCGATATTTCCTGTCGCTCGCTCCGGGGCTACGGCACGGACCGGCAAAGTCCGGGACGAGGCACGTCCGGGCGATGGGAAGGTGTTCCCCCGTGACGGTCGAGGACCGTCCGCGAATGCGTACGCGCGACAGTTGTGAGGAATCGGTGCATCGGAAAAATGACGCTATAGAGGTAATTCCGCGTGGGGTCAGAATCGCCGGTTCCGGCCTTGTCCTGGTGATAGGGCTGGGCACCCTCGCGCTGGGGGTCGTGGGGCTGAGCGGGGGCGGCCGGACCCCGAGCGCCGCGGGTGCGGGGAGGACCCCGGAGGCGCCGGGGGGCACGGGCGCGCCGGACCCGTCCGCGGGGCCGTCCCGGGCGGCCTGCGAGGTCGGCGCCAAGCTCGTCCCCTCCTGCGGAGCCTGGTGGGGCATCGCGCCGGAGATCTTCACGGGCAGGCCTCCCGGGCGGGCCCTGGAGAGGGCGGAGAGGCGCATGGGCAGGCCGGCCGACATCATGCACGTCTACCACCGGGGCGACGAGCTCTTCCCGACCCCCGCGGAGCGAGCCATCGTCCGCGACCCGGACGGCCGCAGGCTCCTGCTGGTCAACTGGAAGCCGTCCCTCGACCACACCTGGGAGCAGATCGCGCACGGGGCGCTGGACGCGCGGATCGACCGGCTGGCCGCCCACATCGTGAGCACCTTCCCCGAGAGGTTCTTCCTCACCGTCCACCACGAGCCGGAGAACGACGTGCGGGAGGCCCGGGGCAAGGGGATGACCGCGGCCGACTACGCCGCCATGTTCAGGCACGTGGTGACGCGCCTGCGGCACGGGGGCGTGACCAACGCGGTCACGGTGATGACCTACATGGGCGCGCCCAACTGGGCGTCCGAGCCCTGGTTCGAGAAGCTCTATCCCGGTGACGACGTGGTCGACTGGGTGGCGATGGACCCCTACGTCGACCACAGGGTCCACAGCTTCGACGATCTGGTCAACAAGACCCGCCCCGAGTTCCCCCGGTGGTCCGGGTTCTACCGGTGGATGCGGGACCGCTTCCCCGACAAACCCGTCATGCTCGCCGAGTGGGGCGTCTTCGAGCGGCACGACAGGCCCGGGTTCAAGGAGTCGTTCTTCGCCTCGGTACGCCGGGAGATCGGCGAATATCCGCAGATCAAGGCCATGGTCTACTTCGACTCGCCACGCGCCCCCCGGGGCGACACCCGGTTCGACACCACGCCCGGCGGCCGGAGGGCCTTCGGCGAGCTCGCCCGCGACGCGCGCCTCAACGCCGCCGTCCCCGCCGGCTGACCCCCCCGCACCACACCGGCCACGACCGCGAGACCGCGACCGCGACCATGGAACCTCATCGCGGGCGCGGATCCGGACCGCCGGGCCCGGGTCCTCGGCCCCGGACCGTCGAATCCAGGCCGGTCCGGCCCGTCAGACCCGGATCGCCCGGATCGCCCGGATCAGCGGATCCAGCCCCCCTGGATCAGCGGGTCGAGCACCTGGTGCACCGCCCGGTCCACGCTGATGCCGGTGGTGTCGATCTCCAGGTCGGCGTCGTCCGGCTCCTCGTACGGGTCGGAGATTCCGGTGAACCCGGGGACGAGCCCCGCGCGGGCCTTGGCGTAGAGGCCCTTGCGGTCGCGGCGCTCGCACTCCTCCAGGGGGGTGGACACGTGGACCAGCAGGAAGTCGGCGCCGACGGCCTCGACCATCTGCCGTACCTCCTCGCGGGTGGCGGCGTAGGGCGCGATGGGCGCGCAGATCGCCAGCCCGCCGTGCCTGGCGGCCTCGGCGGCGACGAAGCCGATGCGGCGGATGTTGAGGTCGCGGTCCTCCTTGGAGAAGGTCAGCCCCGCCGACAGCAGGTGGCGGACCACGTCGCCGTCGAGGTAGGTCACCGTGCGGCTGCCGCGCTCCAGCAGCGCGTCGCGCAGCCCCCGGGCCACGGTCGACTTGCCGGAGCCGGACAGGCCGGTGAGGAAGACCACCAGCCCCCGCCGGTGCGGGGGACCGGGGAGCGTCACGGGCTCGGGGCCCGCCAGGTGCTCGGTCGCGCCGTAGGCCTCGGCCACGCGCTCGCGCAGCTCCAGGTCGACGGCGGGATCCCTGGGCGCCAGCGGCACCACAGCCACGAGCGTGTCCTCGGGCAGCCCGTCGCGGGCCTTGAGCGCGGCGCGGACCACCGCGGGGCCGCCCTCGCCGTACGCCAGGGGAAGCAGCAGGATCGACGCCTCCAGCTCCTGCGCGGTCGCCACGATCTCGCCGAGGTCGCCCAGCGGCCCGCGCATGGTGACGGCCAGGACCGACTCCCGCCCGCCCAGCTCCTCGCGGACCAGTGCCGGGGTACGGCGCAGCCGGGCGAACGGCCCGTGCTCGGGGGCGTCCAGGGGCTCGACGGGACCGGCGACGAAGCCGTTCTCGCGCCCGGTGACGGTCAGCACGGCCAGCGCCGCGCCCTCGGGGTCGCGCAGGGTGATCCGGTCGCCGGGGGCGGCCGGGTGGTCGTCCGGCAGGGTGAGGGTGACCGGCGCGGGCCACGGCGTGCCGTCGGCGAGCGTGCCGCGCTCGTCCACGGTGTGCGCGTCCGCCGAGCTCAGGAAGCCCGTCAGCGGTCTGAAGGCGCCGGAGAGCAGCAGCTCAAGGTCGGCCAGCTCACGGGCGTCGGGGGTCCACTCGAAAGGCGCCGTCATCTGCTCCACCATCGTGATCGTCGGACGTTCCTGTCTCACCCGCTCACGATGGGCCCCTGTCCGGCGAGCCTGGGATCCACCGGTCCGGTGAATCCCGGGTGCCCCGGCCGGTGGATCTCAGATCAACCGGGCGAAATGGCTCTGGGGCTTGCGGATCACCATGGTTATCTCGTCGTGAGACGCGGGCCGGCTTCCCCTGGAGAGGGCCTCCACCACCGAGCAGGCGGCGCGGGCAAGCTTACCGAGAGGTCCGCGGAGCGCGGACCCGCTGCTGGCGGAGACGTCCTCGGTCACCATCAGCCCGCGCACCAGGCAGAAGGAGTGCATCCCCTCGCGCGAGGCGATCTGCTCGTAGACGGCGGGCAGCGGGCCCACGGTCCCCGCGGGGGCGAACCTGCGCCACACCGCCCGCCGCAGCCTCGCCGGCGCCAGCCGGTCGCACGCCCCGTACGCCGAGGCCCGGTCGCGCATCCTGACCAGCAGCAGCCCGCCGGGGCGCAGGCCGGTCAGCAGCCGGTCGAGCACCAGCTCGGAGTGCTCGATCCGCTCCAGCAGGAACGACACGTAGACGATGTCGAACGCCCGCGGGGGCACCGGCACCGAGCGCAGGTCGCCCAGCGCCCAGGAGTCCAGGTCCTTGCGGGCGGACGTGCTCGTGCGCAGCACGGGCAGGTCCTCGTCGATCCCGATGACCCTGGACTCCGTCTGCGCCAGGTCGAGCGGCTCGGGCCATCCGCACCCGGCGATCAGGATGTCGAGCCGCCGGCCGAGCTGGCCGCTCCACTGCTCCCTGATCCGCTGACTCAACAAGTCGTCGCGAGCGACGACCGACCTCACCTCTGACATGTAACCGAGAGTAGTCAACTCAGCACGATTCGTCGCGCATTTACCACTCTTTGCGAGAGCGGGCGCCCGGGCAAGTAGCCTTGAACAGGTACCCCCCGTGTCTTCCCGGCCCGGGGCTGTCGTGTTGCCGTCGTGGGGCTGAGGGCGAATCTGATGAGTCTTTCCGGACTTCTGGACCTTGTCGCCGGGGAGCCTGAGCTGGCTTCCCTTCTTCAGGACGTGCGCGGGGGCGACTCCTCCGACGTGTCGCTGGTCGCGCCACCGGCGCTGCGCCCCTTCGCGGTGGCCGCGCTGGCCAGGGAGGGGGCCAAGGGGGCGGCCAGGACCGTTCTCGCGGTGACCGCCACCGGGCGCGAGGCCGAGGATCTCGCCTCGGCCCTCACCAGCCTTCTGGACGAGAGCGTCGTCGCGGTCTTCCCCGCCTGGGAGACGCTCCCGCACGAGCGCCTGTCGCCGCGCAGCGACACCGTGGGGCAGCGGCTGGCGGTGCTGCGCAGGCTGGCGCACCCGGTCGAGGGCGACCACTCGGCGGGCCCGCTGCACGTGGTCGTCGCGCCGATCAGGGCGCTGCTCCAGCCGATCGTGCGGGGATTGGGCGACCTGCGCCCGGTGCGGCTGCGCGCCGGGGACGACGCCGACCTCGACACCGTCGTCCACAGCCTCGTGGAGAACGGCTACCACCGGGTCGACATGGTGGAGAAGCGCGGCGAGGTCGCGGTCAGGGGCGGCCTGCTCGACGTCTTCCCGCCCACGGAGGAGCACCCGCTCCGGCTGGAGTTCTGGGGCGACACCGTCGAGGAGATCCGCTGGTTCAAGGTCGCCGACCAGCGTTCGCTGGAGGTGGCCGAGGACGGGCTGTTCGCCGCCCCCTGCCGGGAGCTGCTGCTGACCGCCGACGTCAGGGAGCGGGCGAGGGAGCTCGCCGAGGCGCACCCCTCGCTGGCCGAGATCCTGGAGCAGCTGGCCGAGGGCGTCCCGATGGAGGGCATGGAGGCGTTCGCGCCGGTGCTCGCCGGGGAGATGGACCTGCTCATCGACCACCTGCCGGGACAGGCGGCGATCTTCGTGTGCGACCCGGAGCGCATCCGGGGGCGCGCCGACGAGCTGGTGCGGACCAGCCAGGAGTTCCTGGAGGCGTCCTGGATCAACGCGGCGTCCGGCGGCGAGGCGCCGATCGACCTGGGCGCGGCGGCGTTCCGCGACCTGGAGGAGGTACGCGACCACGCGCGGCGGCTCGGCCAGCCCTGGTGGTCGCTCGCGCCGTTCGGCGCCGACCCCGACTCCGACGACGCCGATCCGGGCGGCGGGCAGGCGCTGAGGGCGCGCGAGGTGGAGTCCTACCGGGGCGACACCCAGCGGGCCCTGTCCGACATCAAGGGCTGGCTCGACTCCGACCGGGTCGTCGTCCTGCTGAGCGAGGGCCACGGCCCCGCCGAGCGCATGGTCGAGCTGCTCAAGGGCGTCGACCTGCCCGCGCGCCTGGAGCCGGGCCTCGACACCGTGCCCGACAGGAAGGTCGTCCACGTCACCACGGGCCTGGTCGAGCACGGGTTCGTCACCCCGGCGCTGGCCGTGCTGACCCACCTCGACCTGGTCGGCCAGAAGGCGTCGACCAAGGACATGCGGCGGCTGCCCTCCCGGCGCCGCAACATGGTCGACCCGCTCCAGCTCAAGGTCGGCGACCACGTCGTGCACGAGCAGCACGGCGTGGGCCGCTACGTCGAGATGGTGCAGCGGACCGTGCAGGGCGCCACCCGTGAATACCTGGTGATCGAGTACGCCAAGGGCGACCGCCTCTACGTGCCGACCGACCAGCTCGACGAGGTCACCCGCTACGTCGGCGGCGAGTCGCCCACCCTCAACCGGATGGGCGGCGCCGACTGGGCCAAGGCCAAGACCAAGGCCAAGAAGGCGGTCAAGGAGATCGCCGGAGAGCTGATCCGCCTGTACTCCGCGAGGATGGCCTCGCCGGGACACGCCTTCGCGCCCGACAGCCCCTGGCAGCGGGAGATGGAGGACGCCTTCCCGTACGCCGAGACGGGCGACCAGCTGGAGGCCATCGACGAGGTCAAGCGCGACATGGAGCGCCCGATCCCGATGGACCGGCTGATCTGCGGCGACGTGGGCTACGGCAAGACGGAGATCGCGGTGCGGGCGGCGTTCAAGGCGGTGCAGGACGGCAAGCAGGTGGCCGTCCTGGTGCCGACCACGCTGCTGGTGCAGCAGCACATGTCGACCTTCGCCGAGCGGTTCTCCGGGTTCCCGCTGAACGTGCGGCCGCTGTCGCGGTTCCAGAGCGACGGCGAGGTCAAGGCGACGATGGAGGGCCTGCGGGAGGGCTCGGTCGACATCGTGATCGGCACGCACCGGCTGTTCTCGCCCGAGGTCAGGTTCAAGCAGCTCGGCCTGATCATCATCGACGAGGAGCAGCGGTTCGGCGTCGAGCACAAGGAGGCGATGAAGCACCTGCGCACCCAGGTCGACGTGCTGGCCATGTCGGCCACCCCGATCCCCCGGACGCTGGAGATGGGCCTCACCGGCATCAGGGAGATGTCCACGATCCTCACCCCGCCGGAGGAGCGGCACCCGATCCTCACCTTCGTCGGCCCGTACGACGAGAAGCAGATCGGCGCCGCGATCCGGCGCGAGCTGATGCGCGACGGCCAGGTCTTCTTCGTCCACAACCGGGTGGCCAGCATCAACAAGGTCTCGGCGATGCTGCGCGAGCTCGTGCCCGAGGCGCGGATCGCCGTCGCGCACGGCCAGATGCAGGAGCACCAGCTGGAGAAGATCATGGTGGGCTTCTGGGAGCGCGACTTCGACGTGCTCGTCTGCACCACGATCGTCGAGTCGGGCCTGGACGTGCCCAACGCCAACACCCTGATCGTCGACCGGGCCGACAACTACGGCCTGTCGCAGCTTCACCAGCTGCGCGGCCGGGTCGGCCGGGGCCGCGAGCGCGGCTACGCCTACTTCCTGTACCCGCCGGAGAAGCCGCTCACCGAGACCGCCCACGAGCGCCTCGCCACCATCTCCCAGCACACCGAGATGGGCGCGGGCATGTACGTCGCGATGAAGGACCTGGAGATCCGCGGCGCGGGCAACATCCTGGGCGCCGAGCAGTCGGGCTTCATCGCGGGCGTCGGCTTCGACCTGTACGTGCGGATGATGGCCGAGGCCGTGCAGGAGCAGAAGGCCAAGCTGGCGGGCACCTACCGGGAGGACGAGCGGCCCGACGTCAAGGTCGAGCTGCCGATCAACGCCCACATCCCGCACGACTACGTCACCTCCGAGCGGCTGCGGCTGGAGGCGTACAAGCGGATCGCCGCGATCGGTTCCGACTCCGACATCGGCGCGGTGCGCGACGAGCTCGTCGACCGGTACGGACGGCCGCCCCAGCAGGTGGAGAACCTGCTGGAGGTCGCCCGCTTCCGCATCCGGGCCCGCCGGGCCGGGCTCACCGACGTCACCCTGCAGGGGCAGAACATCAAGTTCGCGCCGGTGGACCTGAAGGACTCCCAGCAGGTCAGGTTGCAAAGGCTTTACCCGAAGGCGCTACTGAAGCAGGCGGCCGGTACGTTGCTGGTGCCGGTGCCCAAGACCAGGCCCCTCGGCGGCCAGCCGCTGCGCGACCTGGATCTGCTCAAGTGGTGCGGTGATCTCGTCGAGGCGATGTTCCTCGAAACGGTGCGGGTAGAGTAAGCGGCGTTTGTCGTGAAGGGAACGCATGTGAAGTCGACTCGAATCCGCGTCATCCTGGCGGTCGCCGCCGCCGGTGTCGCGCTGACCGCCTGCACTCCGAACCAGGCCGGCGCCGCCGCCGTCGTGGGCGGGGAGCGCATCAGCTCCGGTGAGCTGGACAGGAACGTGCGCGAGTACGAGGCGGCGCTGGCCAAGGCCAAGGTCACCCCCTCGGACCTCAAGTTCCAGGACAGCGTCCCGCAGCTCGTGCTCTTCCAGCTGGCCAACGCGAAGCAGTTCGCGAAGGTCGCGGAGAGCAAGGGCATGACGATCACCGAGGGCGAGATCGACCAGCTGGTCGCGGGCCAGGGCGGCCAGCAGAAGCTGGAGCAGCAGCTGCTCCAGAACGCGGTGGCCCCCTCGCAGATGCGTCCCTTCATCCGGGCGCAGCTGCTGTTCAGCAAGCTCATCGCCAAGTACGGCGGCGGCACGGACGAGGCCGCCGTCCAGCGCGGCCAGGAGCAGGCGATCAAGGACCTGCAGGCCATGCCGATCACCTGGAACCCCCGGTACGGCACGCCGAACACGCAGCGGAGCGAGCAGCAGCCGAGCGTCTTCGTCGACGCGGGCCGGTTCGGCGCCCCCGCCGCCCCCGGTCCCGCCGACGCGCCGCCCGCGCCGCCGCAGCAGTAGCCTCCGGGCATGCCGCTGATCGTCGTCACCACCTCGCCCCGGGTCGCCCCGGGGCTGCTCAGCCGCCACGCGTGGCGGGTCCTTGAGGAGGGCCCGGTGCGCACCGGGTCCGCGGAGCACCCGCACCTGCCCTACCTGGCGGAGGCCGGGGTCGACGTCGAGGTGGTCGTCCCCGACCCGGCCGCGCTGGTCCGCGAGGCCGGGGCGGCGACCGTCGTGTGGCTGGAGGCCGACGAGGCGCTGATGCGCTCCATCGGTCACGCCGCCGTGGCGCTCGACGACCCGCCGGTGATCGAGGTCGTGCCCGGCTCGTACGACCTGCCGGGCGCGCGGCTGCTCGACCTGGTCGCGGTGATGGACCGCCTCCGGGTCGAATGCCCGTGGGACGCCCGCCAGACCCACGAGTCCCTCGCCCCGTACCTCATCGAGGAGGCCTACGAGGTGCTGGAGACCATCGAGGAGGGCGACCACACCGCGCTGCGGGAGGAGCTGGGCGACCTGCTCCTGCAGGTGGCCTTCCACGCGCGGGTCGCGAGCGACCGGCCCGACGGGTTCGACGTCGACGACGTGGCCGAGGGGATCGTCGCCAAGCTCGTCCGCCGCCACCCGCACGTCTTCGCCGACACCCGGGTGGAGGGCGCGGGCGAGGTCAGCGCCAACTGGGAGACCATCAAGGCCGCCGAGCGGGCGGCCAAGAACGGCGGCGACCCGGGCTCGGCCGTCGACGGCGTCCCGATGGGCCAGCCCGCCCTCTCCCTCGCCGCCCAGCTCCTGCGCCGCGCCGAGCGCGCCGGAGCCCCCGCGGCCCTCCCCGAGGGTGTTCCCGCCGACGGCCTGGGGGCGAGGCTCTTCGAGCTCGTACGGCGGGCGGGGGAGGCCGGGCTCGACCCGGAGGCCGAGCTGCGCGCGGTGGCCCGCGCCTACCGCGACCAGGTCCGCGCCCAGCCGCGCTGAGGCGTCCGAGGTCGCTCTGAGGCCGGATCACCTCCCCGTCCCCTTCCGGATCCCTTCCAGACCTTTTATGAACATCATCCGGAAACGTCCCTGCCGCCGTACCGGTAAGTAGGTCTCGGTAGGCTTCTGAGGCAAACTGTCCTGCGACTTTAGGAGCGCTTCGTGGCTTCCATCGAGGGCGTCACCGCCCGAGAGATCCTTGACTCCCGGGGCAACCCGACGGTCGAGGTCGACATCCTCCTGGACGACGGCAGCCAGGGGCGTGCCGCGGTTCCCAGCGGCGCGTCCACCGGCCAGTTCGAGGCCGTCGAGCTGCGTGACGGCGACGAGCGCTACGGCGGCAAGGGCGTCGAGAAGGCCGTTCTCGGCGTGACCGACGAGATCGCCGACGAGATCCTCGGCTTCGACGCCGCCGAGCAGCGCAGCATCGACCAGGTCATGATCGACCTGGACGGCACGCCCAACAAGGCCCGCCTGGGCGCCAACGCGATCCTGGGCGTCTCGCTCGCCGTGGCCAAGGCCGCCGCGGAGAGCGCCGAGCTGCCGCTCTTCCGCTACCTCGGCGGGCCGAACGCGCACGTGCTGCCGGTGCCGATGATGAACATCCTGAACGGCGGCGCGCACGCCGACAGCAACGTCGACATCCAGGAGTTCATGATCGCCCCGATCGGGGCGGAGACGTTCCGCGAGGCCGTGCGGATGGGCACCGAGGTCTACCACGCCCTCAAGTCCGTGCTGAAGGAGAAGGGCTACGCCACCGGCCTCGGCGACGAGGGCGGCTTCGCGCCGAGCCTGCCCTCCAACCGCGACGCGCTGGACCTGATCCTGGTCGCCATCGAGAAGGCAGGGTACGTCGCGGGAGAGGACATCGGGCTCGCCCTCGACGTGGCCGCCTCCGAGTTCCACTCGGACGGCGTCTACACCATCGACGGCAAGGGCCTGTCCGCCGCCGAGCTGATCGCCTTCTACGAGGACCTGGTCGCCAGCTACCCGCTGGTCTCCATCGAGGACCCGCTGGACGAGAGCGACTGGGAGGGCTGGAACGCCATCACCCGCGCCCTGGGCGACAAGGTCCAGCTGGTCGGCGACGACCTGTTCGTGACGAACCCGGAGCGCCTGGGCCGCGGCATCGCCGAGGGCACCGCCAACGCGCTGCTGGTCAAGGTCAACCAGATCGGCACCCTGACCGAGACCCTCGACGCCGTGGACCTGGCCCACCGCAGCGGATACCGCTGCATGATGAGCCACCGTTCCGGCGAGACCGAGGACACCACGATCGCCGACCTCGCCGTGGCCACCAACTGCGGCCAGATCAAGACCGGTGCCCCGGCCCGTTCCGACCGGGTGGCCAAGTACAACCAGTTGCTCCGCATCGAGGAGCTTCTGGACGACGCGGCCCGTTACGCGGGTCGCGCCGCCTTCCCGCGCTTCCGGCGGTAGTTTCGTCTGACGGCCCGCGCCCGCTCCGGGCGCGGGCCGCACCGGCGGCCGGCCCGCGTACGAGCGCCGATCTCCCCGCCCCGATCAGGATGAGGGGACCGGCGCGCGGGGACCGGCGCGGAGAGGCCGGCACCGAAGATCGGCGCCGAAGATCCCGGTGCCGGAAGATCCGGTCCCGGAGATCGATACCGGATCGACGCGGGGAGATCGGTCCCCGCCGGTGTCGCGTCCACCGCGCGGGGCACGGCGGACGACGCCACGAGAGCGTGGAGACGGAGGAGGGCGCATGGCGACACGGCCGCAGCTGACCGGACGGGCCGCGGTGCTCGCGATCGTGGTGTGCGCGATCGCGATGAGCCTCGCCTACCCCATCAGGGAGTACGTCGCCCAGCGCCGCCAGATCGCCCAGCTGGAGCAGGAGAGGGCCAGGGAGATCGCCGCGATCAAGGCCCTGGACGACCGCGCCAAGCAGCTTCTCGACCCCGGGTTCATCAAGCGGCAGGGCAGGGAGCGCCTCTTCTACTGCGACCCCGGGCAGAAGTGCTACGTCGTGATGGGCGGATCTCCCTCGCCGGGCAAGGGGACGGCCGGCGAGCGCAAGGCCGTCGCCAGACCACCGTGGTACGAGACGCTGTGGGACTCGGTCAAGGCCGCCGACAGCGGCGGGGGACAGAAGGCGGCCAAGACCGCCGGGTGACGCCGATACCCTGGGTGTCGTCTTTCAGGGGGTGTCACGAATGGTCGATGACCGCGACGTGGCGGCGGTGGAGCGACAGCTCGGCCGGACGCCGCGAGGACTGCGCGGGGTGGCGCACCGCTGCCCGTGCGGGCTTCCCGACGTCGTCGAGACCGCCCCGAGGCTGCCCGACGGATCGCCCTTCCCGACCCTCTTCTACCTCACCTGCCCCAGGGCCGCCTCGGCCATCGGCACGCTGGAGACCTCGGGGCTGATGCGGGACATGCAGGCCAGGCTCGCCGACGATCCGAAGCTGGCCGAGGCCTACCAGGCGGCCCACGACGACTACGTGGCGCGCCGCGACAGGGCGGCCGCCGAGGACGGCCTGGAGCCGCTGCCCCGTGACATGCAGAGCACCGGGGGCATGCCCACCCGGGTGAAGTGCCTGCACGCCCTCGTCGGGCACGAACTGGCCGTCCCGGGGAGCAACCCCTTCGGCCGCGAGGCCCTCGACGCGCTCGGCGACTGGTGGTCCGCCGGGCCGTGCGCCGCCCACGCCGAGGCACCGTGCGCCCAGGCCGTAGCACCGACCACTGCATCGACCACGGCACCGTCCGTGGCGCCGACCACGAAGGAGACCGAGTGATCCGCGTCGCCGCGATCGACTGTGGCACCAACTCCGTCCGCCTGCTCGTCGCCGACATCGGCAGGGACAGGCTGATCGACCTGGAGCGCCGGATGGAGATCGTCCGGCTGGGCCAGGGGGTCGACAGGACCGGCAGGCTGGCCCCCGAGGCCCTGGAGCGCACGTTCGCCGCCATGCGCGGCTACGCCGGGCTCATCGACCGGCACGGGGCCTCCAGGGTCCGCGTGGTCGCCACCAGCGCGACGAGGGACGCCGCCAACCGGCGGGACTTCGTCGACGGCGTCCGCGACATCTTCGGGGTGGAGCCCGAAGTGATCACCGGTGCGGAGGAGGCGGAGCTGTCGTTCGCCGGGGCCACCCGCGATCTGGTGCGGTTCTCGCACGAGACGGGCCTGCCCGCCCCCGACGGCACCCGCCCGCCGTACCTCGTGGTCGACATCGGCGGCGGCTCGACCGAGTTCGTGCTCGGCTCGACGCGCGTGGAGGCCGCGCTGTCGGTCGACATCGGGTGTGTCCGGCTGACCGAGCGTCACCTGCGCGACGCGGGTGACCCCCCGTCGGCGGAGGCGATCGAGGCGGTGACCGCCGACATCGACGACGCGCTCGACCGGGTCGCTGCCGAGGTGCCCGTGGAGCGGGCGATGACGATGGTCGGGCTCGCCGGATCCGTCACCACCGTCGCCGGAATAGCGCTCGACCTGCCGGAATACGATCCGGAGAAAATTCACCACTCGCGAATTACCGCAGGTCAAGTGCATGACATCGCCGAGCGCTTGCTTGGAATGACCGTTGAACGGCGGGCGGCGATTCCCCTCATGCATCCGGGAAGGGTCGACGTGATCGGGGCGGGCGCTCTCATCCTGGACCGGATAGTGACCCGGTACGGTTTCGGCGACGTGGTCGCCAGTGAGCACGACATCCTCGACGGCATCGCGTGGTCACTCTCTGATTCATAACAAGACCTAGACAATTCGCCTGTTTAGGGAGTATTGAGGAAAGCTTCCCGTTTATGGTTAGGTAAAGAAGCTTTAGTGAGGCTTTGCCGTGGGGCCCGGCACAGCTGTTGCCGGCCCGGCAACCGTCTCCTGAGCGATCTTGCTTCCCAACGAACGGAGCATCCCCTCATGAAGTCCGGACTAGCCAGAAAGCTAGCCGCAGCAGGAGCCAGCGCGGCCATGCTGGCAACCATGGCAGTAGGCATGCTGGCCACGCCCGCAGCGGCGGCCAGTGGTTCGAGCCAGGCGGGGAAGGTGGCCTCGGCCGCCGCCAAGCCGAGGCCGGCCGTCTCCGCCGGAACCCCCAAGGCATCGCCCGCGAAGTACACGGGTGAGTGCCCCGTCGGCGTGACCTTCTCCTCGAAGATCAAGGTGAAGGCCGTCAAGAGCAAGACCACGGTCGCCTACCGGTGGCTGCACGGAGACGGCTCCAAGAGCAAGGTGAAGTCCTTCACCTTCCGCGGCAAGGGCGTCAAGAGCTTCACGGTCAAGGAGAAGGCGACCTTCAAGGGCAGCGTCAAGGGCTGGCAGGCCATCCAGGTCCTGTCCCCGCGCGGCGTGAAGTCCTCGAAGGGCTACTTCTCGGTCTCCTGTGGTTCCACCCCGGACGACAACGAGATCAAGACTCCCCCGCGCGTCAGCGCTCAGGTGTGGGTCGACGAGGGCGACTGCAAGGCCGTCCTGATCGGCCGCATCCACGCCTCCGGTACCCGCTGGGTGCACTACCGCTGGGTCGTCAACGGCCGCGTCGTCGACCGTGACTCCGTCCGCGTCGACGGCTCGCGCAAGGTCTTCCACGTGATCAAGCCCCGTGACGACTTCAGGGGCTGGGCCTCGCTGCAGATCGTCGGCCCGGTGGAGGCCTCCTCCAACCGCGCCTACTTCAAGATCTGGTGCAAGGACGCGTCGCCGAAGGTCTGGGCGTCCGTCGACTCCCCGGTCGCCTACGAGGGCACCTGCCCGACGACCCGTACGTTCAGCGGTGTGATCAGCGTGACCGGTCGCACCACCGTGAAGTACCGCTGGATCACCAACGGTGTGGCGGGTGACTGGAAGTCGCTCTACTTCGGCGGTCACGGCACGCAGCGTGAGCGGGTGTTCGACCACTGGAACACCGCGGTCTCCGGCGAGTCCAAGCGCGCGATCGACATCGCCGGTGGCCCGACCACCGACACCGTGACGGCCAAGGTCGTCTGCAAGGTCGCGCCGACCCCGACCCCCACGCCGACCCCCACCCCTACCCCCACTCCCACCCCGACCCCCACCGTCTGACGACGGCACGGTAGGTCGAGGTAGCGCGCCCGGCGGCTGACGCCGGGCCGCGTCCCGAGTGAGACGAGAGGCGGCGTCCGCACCCAGCGGGCGCCGCCTTTCGCGTTCCCGCGCCCATCTCCCGCGGCCCGCGGCCCGCGGCCCGCAGCTCGGAGCCCGGAGCCCCCGCCCCGGCCGGAGCCCGCGGCCCGAGCCCGCGGCTCGTACGGGGCGAGCGGCGGGGTGTCGACCCGGGATTTCCCGGTGCCCTCCCGCGTCGGGCACCATCGAGGGATGACCCACGTTCCTCCCGGATCCGGCTGGCCCGACGATCCCGCCCGGCCCGGCACCCCCGTCGCGCACGACCCCGCCGAGGTGCGGAAACTCGCGGGGGAGAGCCGTACCCTCGCGGAGCTCACGGCCGCGCAGTCGGTCTGCCGGGCCTGCCCGCGCCTGGTGGGGTGGCGCGAGGAGGTGGCGACGGTCAAGAGGCGGGCGTTCGCCGAGGAGACCTACTGGGGCCGTCCCATCGCCGGGTGGGGCGACGAGAGGCCCGAGGTCCTCATCGTCGGGCTGGCACCGGCGGCGCACGGCGGCAACAGGACCGGCAGGATCTTCACCGGCGACCGCAGCGGCGACTGGCTGTTCGCCTCCCTGTACCGGACCGGCCTGGCCGTGCAGGAGACCAGCGTCCGCGCGGGCGACGGCCAGCGGCTCGTCGGCGCGCGGATGGTGGCGGCGGTCCGGTGCGCTCCTCCCGCCAACAAGCCCGAGCCCGCCGAGCGGTCCGCCTGCCTCCCCTGGCTGTCCCGCGAGGTCGCGCTGGTCTCGGCGGACGTACGGGTGGTCGTCGCGCTGGGAGGTTTCGCCTGGCAGGCGATCTGGCCCGCGCTGAGGGACGCCGGGTACGCCCTGCCACGGCCGAGGCCGCCCTTCGGGCACGGCGCCGAGGTGGAGATCACCTCGCCGGGGGGAAGTTCCGCGCGTCTTCTCGGCTGCTACCACCCCAGCCAGCAGAACACCTTCACCGGCCGGGTGACCGCGCGGATGCTCGACGATCTCTTCACCAGGGCGAACGCGCTCCGGGACTTGTGAACTCGATCACAAAGAGAAGATCGGCGGGAATTCTGCCAAGAAGAGCGGCTGTTTCTAGCCATTAGCGGAAATTCTGGTCAGATTGCCAGATGGGCGGCTGGCGTGATCGGAGGCCCGAGCGTATGCTTGTGAAAGGTTTCACAAGCTATGAAACTAAGGATGGCGTCGAAGTGAACCGCAACTCCAAGCACATCGTGGTCGTCGGTGGAGGCTACGTCGGCCTCTACACCGTGCTGCGCCTGCAGCACACCCTCCGCAGGGAACTCCGCGAAGGAAGCGTGCGCATCACCGTCCTGACCCCCGAATCCCACATGACCTACCAGCCCTTCCTCCCCGAGGCCGCCGCGGGAAACCTCTCGCCCAGGCACGTGGTCGTCCCCCTCCGCCGCGTGCTCTCGAAGGCGACGATCCTCAACGGGAAGGTCTCCAAGGTCAACCACGCGGCCAAGTCCGTCACCTTCGCCCCCAACGTCGGCACCCCGCACGAGATCGACTACGACATCGTGGTCATGGCCGCCGGGTCGATCTCCCGTACGCTCCCCATCCCCGGCCTGGCCGACTCCGCGATCGGTTTCAAGACGGTCGGCGAGGCGATCGCGCTGCGCAACCGGGTGCTGGAGCTCCTCGACCGGGCCGAGAGCGACGAGGACGAGGAGCTGCGCAGGCGCGCCCTGACCTTCGTCGTGATCGGCGGCGGCTTCGCGGGCGTCGAGGCGCTCGCCGAGCTGGAGGACATGGCGGTCGACGCCGCCCGCTACTACCGCAACATCTCCCGCGAGGACATGCGCTGGATCCTCGTCGAGGCCACCGACCGCATCCTCCCCGAGGTCGGCCCCGAGATGGGCGCCTGGACCGCCGAGCAGCTGCGCGAGCGCGGCATCGAGGTCAAGATGAACACCCGCCTCGAATCCTGCGTGGGTGGCGTGGTCAAGCTCTCCGACGGGGAGGAGTTCCAGGCCGCCACCATCGTGTGGACCGCCGGGGTGAAGCCCAGCCCGGTCGTCAACGCCGGGGACCTGCCGCTCGACGAGCGCGGCCGGATCAAGACGACCTCCCGCCTGACCGTGGCCGGAGTCGAGGACGCCTACTCGGCCGGGGACGTGGCGGGGGTGCCCGACCTGACCAACCCCGGACAGTACTGCGCGCCCAACGCGCAGCACGCCGTACGGCAGGCCAAGGTCCTCGCGGACAACATCACCAGGAGCCTGCGCGGGCGGGAGCTCGCCGACTACCGGCACAAGTACGTCGGCTCCGTCGCCGGGCTCGGCCTGCACAAGGGCGTCGCCAACGTCTACGGGATCAAGCTCCGCGGGCTCGCGGCATGGTTCATGCACCGCACGTACCACCTGTCGCGGGTGCCCACCGTCAACCGCAAGGTCCGCGTGACGGCCGACTGGACCCTGGCGCTCTTCTTCAAGCGCGAGACCGTCTCCCTCGGCGAGATCGAGGAGCCGCGCACGGAGTTCCGTGCCGCGGCGTCCAACTGAACCCCCGCCCCCGGAGCGGATCAGACTCCCGAACCCGGAGGTGGGCGACGAGGCCCACCTCCGGGTTCGCCGTTCCTCCCGATGTGCTATTCCTTGACCGGGTCCCTCCGAAGCCAAGGCGATCCACGGGTTTCCAATGGAAGTGATGCGACGGTTGCCTTGAGCAGTTACGCATGAGTGGCCCGTTACGTATGATTACGGCGCCCCCGTAGCCCAATGGCAGAGGCAAACCCCTTAAAAGGGTTCGAGTGAGGGTTCGAGTCCCTCCGGGGGCACTCATGACGATCTGCCGAACAAGGCCCATGACCAGTGAAAACGCGGTCGTGGGCCTTTCCTCGTTATCCGGCTCTCCGCGGCCGGTCCCGAACG
Source organism: Streptosporangium heterodermiicola (assembly GCF_051390675.1). NCBI lineage: Bacteria > Bacillati > Actinomycetota > Actinomycetes > Streptosporangiales > Streptosporangiaceae > Streptosporangium > Streptosporangium heterodermiicola. Next base: position 164,604 of record NZ_JBPJSR010000014.1, on the reverse strand, counting down.
GTGACGGCCGTCCATCCCAAATGCGTTCGCGAAACTTTCAAGGTTACCTAAATGTGATCAGTTTCCTCGGGTGCGTTCCGGATTCGCCGCCGGGCGAGGCGTTCCCGCCTCCCGCCTCCCGCCTCCCGCGGCCTTCGCATGGCCGGATGTGGACAGATGCGGCCGGGCGCGGCCGGACGAGACGCGGTGCCGTTGGTACTCCGCCCGCCCGGCGACCCGGGGGCGGGCGCGTCGGCGAGGCGGACGCCCCATCGCGCTTCCCTTCTGACGGACATGACCGTAACTTGACAATATGGACGGTAAGAATCCGCTCGGGGCGTTTCTTCGCGCTCGGCGCGAGGTCACGACCGTTGACCAGGTGGGGCTGCCGCGCACCCCTCGCCGGATACCCGGACTGCGCCGGGACGAGGTCGCGGCGCTGGCCGACATGAGCACCGACTACTACATCCGGCTGGAACAGGGGCGGGAGCGCAATCCGTCGGCCCGGGTGCTCGAAGCCCTGGCGCGGGTCTTCCAGCTCGACGCCGAGGCGACCGCGCACCTTCGCGATCTCGTACACGGCCGGAGACCCTGCGAGGGGCCGGACGGGTGTGGCGACCTGTTGCGCCCTGACGTGCTGCGGTTCCTGGAGGGTTGTGATCACGCGGTCGTGTTCGCGCTGAACCGCCGGCTCGACTTCCTCGCCAAGAACTCACTGGCCACCGCTCTCTACCGAGGGCTGGACGACCACGGCAACGGGCTGCGGCTGGCCTTCCTCAATCCCGCCGCCCGCGAGTTCTACGTGAACTGGGAGCAGCAGGCCCACACGCTGGTGGCCCACCTTCGCGCCGTCGCGGGAGCGGGTCCCGAGGACCCGTTCGTGCTGGAACTGGTCGAGGAACTCTCGCGCGAGAGCGAGGACTTCCGGCGGATATGGGCCCGCCACGACGTCCGGACCAGGACGCACCGGTCCGTTTCCTACCGCCACGGCGAGGTCGGCGAGCTGACCCTGCACAACGAGGTGTTCCGCGTCGGCGCCGCCGCCGGCCAGCAGCTCGTCGTCGGCCAGCCCGAGCCGCAGACCTCCTCGGAACGCGCTTTCGAGGCCCTGCGCGGGCTCGCCGGCGTCGGAGCCGGCCGGCGCTGAGAGGACCCGCCCGGCCGGAGGCGCTGTGCCGCCCGTCCGGCGACCGGCCGGTGACCGACGGGAACGCGGTGTCGTACCGCCTGGGATTCGACGGAGACCCAGGTATAAAATAGTAACCATGAGGAACGAGGCGAACCTGGAGCCCGTGCTCCGGGCCAACGGGATCGCCCGTCAGGTGATCGGTCACATCGGGGACAAGTGGTCCCTGCTGGTGATCGCGGCGCTGGGGCCCGGGGCCCAGCGGTTCTCCCGGCTCAAGGCGCGGGTCGAGGGCATCAACCAGCGCATGCTGACCCGCACGCTGCGGGCGCTGGAGCGCGACGGCATCGTCGAGCGCAACGTCTATCCGACCTCGCCGCCCACGGTGGAATACGTGCTCACCCGGATGGGACGCGACCTGTCGGTGGCCGTGACCGGCATCTGCGAGTGGGCGCGCCGCAACCTCGACGAGGTCGAGGCGTCGCAGCGGCTTTTCGACGAGCGATCGGCGAAACGGGTGTGATGGCCGGGAACCGGGCGTGCCACCCGTTCGTTGACCACATCGGCGGTAGCCGTACGGCCCTTGGACAACATAGATATCAGCACGATACGGCCGTGTGACAACCGATCTAATACGCTGATCGCGTAGGTCGCAGCGTGGAGGCAGCGATGGAGAGCAAGAACCCCGTATTCAATCGGCAGGCCAAGAACCAGCAGCAAGGCTGGGGCTCGCCGACCCCCACCCCTGAGCAGCTTCAGGGCATGTACAACACGCCGTCGTACGCGCCGCCCGCACAGCGGACGATGACGATCGACGACGTGGTCGTACGTGGTTTCATCACGCTCGGCACGCTCGTCGTCTCGGCGGCGGTGGCCTGGGCGCTCAACCTGGGCATGGTCGCGGCGATCATCGGTGTCATCGTCGGCCTGGTGCTCGCCCTGATCATCTCGTTCAGGTCCAGCACCAACCCCGTGTTGATCCTCGGCTACTCGGTCGCCTACGGCGTCGCCGTCGGTGTGATCAGCCACGTCTACAACGATCTGTACAGCGGAATCGTCTTCCAGGCGGTGGTCGGTACGGCTCTGGCGTTCGCCGCCATGCTGACCGTTTACTCGCTGCGCATCATCCGCGTGACGCCGAAGTTCACCAAGTTCGTCGTGGCCGCCGCCCTGGGCCTGATGGGCCTCGCGCTCATCAACCTGGTCGCCGGCTTCTTCATCGAGGACGGCATCGGCATCCGGTCGGGTGGCGTGCTGGCCTACGTGTTCAGCATCGCCGCGATCCTCATCGGCTGCTTCTTCCTGCTCCTCGACTTCGACGAGGTCGAGCGCGGCGTGAAGAACGGTGCCCCGGAGAAGTACTCATGGCTGATGGCCTTCGGCCTCACCATGACGCTGGTCTGGATCTACCTGGAGATCCTGCGCCTGCTGAGCTACTTCTCAAGCAGCGACTGACGATGACGCCGGGAGGCCCCGCCGGACACGTTCCGGCGGGGCCTCCCGTTTTTCCGGACCGGCACGTGAGTGAACGGAAGGCAACGGGGGATAGACGAACCGCGACGGAAGAGAGCATCTCGGGGCTTGCTATCTGGGCTTTCGTGATGCACTGTCGAGCAAAGGAGCCTATCCGTGGAGGTGCCCATGTCGTTGAACCACTCACTGGAGACGCAGAGCAAGCTGATCGCAAGAGTCCCGGACATCACGGGACGCGCACTCCCAGAGTGGTTCCAAGCAATCGACAACGGCCCGTCGTTCCTTCGCTGTGACGAGCGAGCCACCTGGCTCGCCGACGAGCACGGGCTGACCCACGGCTACGCCGCCGCCATTGTGCACGAGCACGAGCGGCACCGCCGTACCCGTTACCTGTAAGTCACCTATCTCCGTGAAGCCCGCGCCACTCCGGTGGTGCGGGCTTTGATGTGCGCGCGATGATGGGGTCATGGATCACGACAAGGCGCGCGGGTTCGTCCGCGCCAACCACCGCGCGGTCATGCTGACCTCGCACGCCGACGGACGCCCGCAGCTCTCCCCGGTCACCGTGGGGCTCGACACGCTTGGGAACGTAATCGTCAGCACCCGGGAGACCGCGGCGAAGGTCCGCAACCTGCGCAGGAATCCGCGGGTCTCGCTCTGCGTGACGACCGACGGGTTCTTCGGCGAGTGGATCCAGATCGACGGCGTCGCGGAGATCGTTCCCCTGCCCGAGGCGATGGATCTCCTGGTCACCTACTACCGCGACATCTCGGGCGAGCACCCCGACTGGGACGACTACCGGGCCGCGATGGAGCGGGAGCGGCGGGTGATCCTGAGGATCGCGATCACCCGCGCCGGCCCCGACGTGCACGGCTGACCGGCCGCCCGGCCGTTCCCCGGCCGGGTTCGGCTGATTCTGGCTGGTTCGGCTGTCTCAGCTGAGGCGCTCCAGGACCAGGGCCATGCCCTGGCCGCCGCCGACGCACATGGTCTCCAGGCCGATCGACTTGTCGTGGAAGGCGAGGCTGTTGAGCAGCGTGGAGGTGATCCGGGCTCCGGTCATCCCGAAGGGATGGCCGACCGCGATGGCCCCGCCGTTGACGTTGAGCCGGTCGATGTCGATCCCGAGGTCCTGGTAGGACGGGATGACCTGGGCGGCGAACGCCTCGTTGATCTCGACGAGGTCCACGTCGCCGATGGCCATGCCCGCCCTGGCCAGGGCCTGCTTCGAGGCCTCGACCGGGCCCAGGCCCATGATCTCCGGGGACAGGCCGGTCACCCCGGTGGAGACGATCCGGGCGAGCGGGGTGATGCCGAGTTCGGCGGCCTTGGTGTCGCTCATCACGATCACGGCGGCGGCGCCGTCGTTCAGCGGGCAGCAGTTGCCCGCGGTGACCGTACCGTCCGGCCGGAAGACCGGCTTGAGCTGGGAGACCGCCTCGTAGGTGGTCCCCGCGCGGGGGCCGTCGTCCTTGCTCACCACGGTCCCGCCGGGCAGGGTCACCGGGGTGATGTCCCTCTCCCAGAAGCCGTTGGCGAGGGCCTTCTCCGCCAGGTTCTGGGAGCGGACACCGAACTCGTCCTGCTCCTGCCGGGAGACGCCCTTCAGCCCGGCGAGGTTCTCCGCCGTCTGGCCCATCGCCACGTAGACGTCGGGCACCTGGCCGTCCTCACGCGGGTCGTGCCAGACCCCCTTGCCGCCCTCGGCGGCACTGACCGAGCGGGCGTGGGCGTCGCCGAACAGCGGGTTCATCGTGTCGGGCAGCGAGTCGGAACTGCCCTTGCCGAAGCGGGAGACGCACTCCACGCCCGCCGAGACGAACACGTCGCCCTCGCCGGCCCTGATCGCGTGCAGGGCCATCCGGGTGGTCTGCAGCGAGGACGAGCAGTATCGGGTCACGGTGGTGCCCGGCACGCCGTCCAGGCCGAGCAGGGTGGCGACCACCCGGCCCATGTTGAAGCCCTGCTCGCCGCCCGGCAGGCCGCAGCCCAGCATGAGGTCGTCGATCGTGGTCGGGTCGAGCTGGGGGACCTTGGCAAGCGCGGCCTGGATGATCTGTACGGTCAGGTCGTCGGGGCGGATGTCCTTGAGGGACCCCTTGAAGGCGCGTCCGATGGGCGAGCGCGCGGTCGCGACGATGACTGCCTCGGGCATGTGGCTCTCCTGGGTTCGTGTCTGCTCCTCCAGCGGAGCGTACCGCGCGGTATGCGGGAAGCCACGCCCGGGGGGCGTAGAAACAGAACTTTGTACGGTAAGCACAGGGCTCCGTCCGGTCCGGGGACGGGACGGGGCCTGGCCGCGCTTCGACGCCCCGCCGGCCGCGATGACAAATCAGGTGGCGGGTGGCTGGTCAGCCGGTGGTCGGTGGCGGGTGCCGGGTGGTCAGCCGTACATGCCGGGGGAGGTGCCGTCGCCGTCCTTGATCCCGTGGAGGCCGCCCTTCTCGTCGCGCCACATCCGCCAGCCGTTCTGGCTGCCGGTGAACCACAGGGGCGGGGCGCCCGAGCCGGACACCCGCGTGCCGTCGGCGAGCCTGAACTGGCACAGCGAGGCCACCGAGTAGAAGCCGGAGTTCTGGCCCTTGAGCGCGAGCGGCTTGGGGTCGGTCACGCAGAAGGACCAGGCCCGCTCGTCCTTGGCGTCGGAGTTGCGGCCGGTGGGCAGGTCGAAGACGTTGCCCGGCTTGCCGTGCCGCAGGAAGCCGACCTTCTCCATCCGGGGTGGGAAGGCCAGCCACCAGCCCGACTCGGGAACCTGCTCGGCGGAGATCTGGCCGAGCACCCGGCCACTGCCGGCCTCCAGCCGGGCGAACCCGCCGTAGCGGCCCTCCTGGTCGACCGGGCGGACCACCGGCGCGAAGCCGGGGCTGCCGCTGGGGTAGACGCGGACCACCGACGGGCGCATCCAGTTGACCGTGCCGTCGGCGAGCTTGACGGAGAACAGCCCGAAGGCGGAGACCTTGCTCGTCTTCGGGTTGGTGTAGGGGGCGACGTATCCGACGAGGTTTCCCGCCGTCGCGCCGAAGGACCAGCCTCCCGACAGGTCCACCCCGGCGCCGAGAGGCTGCTCGACGGGGGTCCGCCAGATGACCTTGCCCGTCTTCAGGTCGTGCGCCTCCAGGACGGGATGGCGGGCCAGGCGGAGGAACACCACGCGCGAGGCGTCGGACCACTCGGCCTCGGCGATGCCGGGGATCCTCCACATGACCTTGCCGGTCACCGGGTCGAGGACGACGACGCGGGCGCTCGCGAGCGCGGTGTTCTCGGGTACGCAGACGAACGCCCCGCACCGCTGCGGGCCGAAGGTGGAGTGCACCGGGCGGCTCCACCTGCGCGCCCCTGTCCTGCCGTCGAGGCCGACGAGCGTGGCCTTCCAGCGTCCCCGCCTGGCTGGGTCGACGGTCACCGCGACGGCCTGCCCCGCGGAGGTCTCGACGATCGCGGGGGCGGGCACCCCCATCCCCGGCAGGCGGCCCGCCATGGTCGAGGGATGGGCCCACAGCCTCCTGCCGGTGGCGAGGTCGAGGGCCACCGTCTCCAGTGTGCCGTCGGCCTTCATGGAGGTCGTCGTGGCGACTCCGGCGGCGGTGGTGGTGCGGCTGACCGCGTTCATCTCGGTGTTGTGCCAGGTGGGATGGTCCGGGGTGGCCGCTTCTGTGCCGGAGCAGCCGCCCAGGGCCAGAGCTCCGGCGAGCACCAGGGCCGGGGTCGCGAGGGGCCGGATCACGGGTATTCCACTCCAATGCGGGCGAGGCGTTACGGCTTCGCAGCGGAGGGTGACCGTGTTCAGGCGTCGTTGGGCCGCATCCCCGGCCTGCGGCCGAGCATGGTCACCCACCGTCCGTGAGTTCCGGTCGCTCGTCCGGCGACACGGGTCGCGGAGACCTCGGCGCCGGGCTCCTCCGCGGCCTTGGCCGCCGCGAGGTAGATCGACTCAGTGCGCCGGGCCCGGGGCTCGGGCCACAGTTCCAACGCACTGCATACGGAAGGTAGCACCGCGTAAGCGATCTGGAGATAGCCTTGGGCAGATGGGTGATAACGATCAAGGCCGAACATCTCCGCCGGGTTGGTGTCGAACTCCGGCCCCAGCAGGTCGGCGAAGGCCACCGTCCGCCCGCCCGCCTCGACCACGGCGACGGTCTGCGCGGCGGCCAGCTGGCGGCTCCACCGTCGCGTCACCCAGCGGAGCGGCTGCGCGATCGGCCGGACCGTCCCGAGGTCGGGGCAGGTGCCCACGACCACCTCGGCCCCGGCCTCCCGCAGCCGCCTGACCGCCTTCTGCAGGTGCCGTACGGCATGGGCGGGCCTGCTCTGCGAGGTGACGTCGTTGGCGCCGATGAAGACGACCGCGATCTCGGGACGGGCCCTCAGGGCCTTGTCCACCTGCTCGCCCAGCTCGGCGGAGGTCGCTCCCGACATGCCCGCCACGGTGAGCCGTACCGGCCGCTCGGCGATCACGGCCAGCCCGTTGGCGATCAGCGCCGCGGGTGTCTCCGCCGGGTCGGAGGTGCCCAGGCCGATGGAGGTGGAATCGCCCAGCATGACCATCCTGAGCGGCTCGCCGCCGAACGCACCGTACACACCGTCCGACGGCGGTCCCTCCATGCCGTGCGGGCGGCCGACGGCGCGCCGGGCCACCAGTGCCTCGGCCAGCAGCAGGCCGTAGGTCGCCGCGCCGAGCGCGGTGAGACCTCCTCCGCCCAGCGCGGCCGCAGCGGCGATGCGGCGGGCGGTTCTCGCCACCCCAGGTGTCCAGATCACGTGGCGTCGCTCCCTCCGGGCGGGGCGGTAGCGTTGCCCTTGGTAACACAGCCGAGTCCCCGCCACCCTCATGGGATCACGGTGACCACAACAACAAGCCGACCGAGCTTTGGTATTTCGAGGTGATATCCCGGTGCGCGTACATGACTCGCTCGTCGAGCTGATGGGCAACACCCCTCTCGTCCGACTGAACAAGGTGACGGAGGGCATCTCCGCCCAGGTGCTCGCGAAAGTGGAGTACTTCAACCCGGGAGGATCGGTGAAGGACCGCATCGCGGTCCGGATGATCGACGCCGCCGAGCGGTCGGGGGAGCTGCGCCCGGGGGGCACGATCGTGGAGCCCACCTCGGGCAACACCGGGATCGGCCTCGCCATCGTGGCCCAGCAGCGTGGATACCGCTGCCTGTTCGTGGTGCCGGACAAGGTGGCCCAGGACAAGATCTCGGTGCTGCGCGCCTACGGCGCCGAGGTCGTGGTCTGCCCGACGGCGGTCTCCCCCGACCACCCCGACTCCTACTACTCGGTCTCCGACCGGCTGGCCAAGGAGACGCCGAACGCCTGGAAGCCCGACCAGTACTCCAACCCGCACAACACCGAGAGCCACTACCACTCCACCGGCCCGGAGGTCTGGGAGCAGACCGAGGGAAGGATCACCCACTTCGTGGCGGGCGTCGGCACCGGGGGCACGATCAGCGGCACCGGCCGCTACCTCAAGGAGGTCTCCGGCGGCCGGGTCAAGGTCATCGGAGCCGACCCCGAGGGCTCTGTCTACTCCGGCGGCACCGGGCGACCGTACCTGGTGGAGGGGGTCGGCGAGGACATCTGGCCGGCCAACTACGACACCACGATCTGCGACGAGGTCATCGCGATCTCCGACAGGGACTCCTTCATCATGACCCGCCGCCTGGCCCGCGAGGAGGCGCTGCTGGTGGGCGGCTCCTGTGGCATGGCGACGGTCGCGGCGCTGCGCGTGGCCGAGCGGGCCGGTCCTGACGACGTGATCGTGGTGCTGCTGCCCGACGGCGGCCGGGGCTACCTGTCGAAGATCTTCAACGACGAGTGGATGGCCGACTACGGCTTCCTGACCACCTCCAGCGAGGAGGGCCTGGTCAAGGACGTCCTGACGCGCAAGAGCTCGGGCATGCCGGAGTTCGTGCACACCCACCCGCACGAGTCGGTCGACACGGCCATCTCGATCATGCGTGAGTACGGCGTGTCGCAGCTCCCGGTGATGAAGGAGGAGCCGCCGGTCATGGCCGCCGAGGTGGTCGGCTCGATCCTGGAGCGCGACCTGCTCGACGCCCTCTACCGGGGCCGGGTGCGGCCGACCGACCCGCTGGCCGCCCACATGTCGCAGCCGCTGCCGACGATCGGCGCGGGGGAGCCGGTGTCCATCGCCGTCGAGGCGCTGGAGAAGGCCGACGCCGCGGTCGTCCTCGACGACGGCAAGCCCGTCGGCCTGATCACCCGCCAGGACCTGCTGGCCTTCCTCGCCAACCACTAGGGTCCCGGGGCCGTCCCCCCCGGCGGGGTCTCCCGGCCCTTGGGAACGCCAGGGCCTCCCGGAGGTCCCGGGGTCTCCGGGGTCAGATGGCTCAGGGGTCAGCGGTCTCGAAGGCCGGAGGGCTCCGGAGTCAGGGGTCTCCGAGGCCAGAAGATCTCCGAGGTCGGGGGGATCTCCGGGGGCGGGGGATCTCCGAGGTCAGAGGGGGAACTCCGCCATGACCTCCCAGGCCCCGGAGGGGGTGGGCCCGGCCATGAGGCGGCCGCCGAGCGCCTCGACGCGCTCGGCCATGCCCACCAGGCCGAAGCCGCCGCCGAGGCGGGAGATCCTGACGTCGGCCGTCGAGCCGTAGTTGCGCACCCGCAGCCGCACGGCGCCCCCGGTGGCCGAGGTGGCGCCCAGGCCCCCGCCGGTCGAGGTGCCCGTGGAGGCGTAGGCGGCGCGCCGGGCCCGGGGGTCCTGGCCGTTCCTCTCGCGTACGCCCTCGGCCCACGCGCGCAGGTCGGAGCCGTCGGTGAGCTTCAGGTCCGCCTCGACCCAGCCGGTACCCGGGGCGTGCCTGCGGACGTTGGTCAGCGACTCCTGGAGGACCCGGTGGAGGGTGGTCATCACCTCGGGGGCCACGGTGCCGTCGGCGATGCCCTGGCCGATGTCGAAGGTGACCTGGGGACCCGCGGCGGAGAACCGTTCGACCATCGTGCGCATGTCCATGAGGGTGCTGCCCGGTGAGCGGGCGGCCTCGTCCTCCGCGCGCAGCACGCTGACCAGGCGGCGCATCGAGGTCAGCGCGTCGGCCCCGGCGTTGGCGATCGCCTCCAGGGAGGGGACCACGGCCTCCGGCTTCTGCTCGGCGACGACCTTGGCGGCCTGCGCCTGCACCACGATCCCGGTGATGTGGTGGGCGACCAGGTCGTGCAGCTCCCTGGCCAGTTCCAGGCGCTCGGACCGCCGTACCGTGTCGACGGCCTCCCTGCGGCGCTCCAGCTGGAAGCGGAGGTAGGCGCCGATACCGGCGGCGAAGGACCAGCAGACGAAGAGCAGGAAGCCGACCGCCACCGCCGGTTCCGGGCCCACGGCGTTCATGCGGGAGGGGGTGGCCTCAAGCACGATCATCGTCGCCAGGGAGAGCAGCGCGGCCCGCCGTACCGGTTCGATCGCGCGCAGCCCGCCGACGGTGAGGACCAGCAGCGACCCGATCTCGGCCGCGCTGGGACCGCCGTCGCCACCGGTGACCCCGATGGCCAGGGAGGACAGGAACGACACCGTCATCAGGGTGACGAGCCCGCCGACCCGCCAGCGGCGCCGCCGCACCACCGCCACGATGCCCACCAGGCCGCACACCGGGCTCAGCAGGATCGCCGGGTTGAGGCCGTTCGTCGCCACTATCACGTCGACCAGCAGGAGCAGGACGAGCCAGCCGATCAACGCGATCTCGCTGAGGCGTTTGATCCAGTAGACCAGCCGGCTCGTTTCTCCCACGGTCCCCGAGCCTAGGCCTCGCGGAGGAGAAGTCATATCGGCCGTTCGGCCGAACCGCCGTGGCCGGAACCGGCTCTTCAGCGGAGGCGGCGGGTGGGGCCCGTGACCGACTCTTGAGAGGTCGAAGGGGGAAAGAGATGACCGTCATCGGGATAGTGCTGCTGGTCGCCGGGCTCGTGATCGGCGCGGCGCTGACGCTCGCCGACCCGGTCCTGCTCTCGCGGATCAACAGGGAGCGCGCCGAGTAGGTGCCGGAGGGGCGTGGGAGCGGCTCCCACGGCCCTGGGGCCCCCGCTGCTGCGAGTAGCGTTGTCCCCATGAACCATGGATTCGAGACACTGGCCATTCACGCAGGTCAGGAACCCGACCCCTACACGGGGGCCGTGGTACCGCCGATCTACGCGGTGTCCACCTACAAGCAGGACGGCGTGGGAGGACTGCGCGCCGGATACGAGTACAGCCGGTCGGCCAACCCGACCAGGACCGCGCTGGAGGAGGCCATGGCCGCCGTCGAGGGCGGCAGCCGTGGCCTGGCCTTCGCCTCGGGGCTGGCGGCCGAGGACGCGATCCTCCGCACGGTCTGCAGGCCGGGCGACCACGTGATCATCCCGAACGACGCGTACGGCGGCACCTACCGCCTGTTCGCGAAGGTCAACGAGCGCTGGGGGCTGCACTACGACCCGGTGCCGCTGGGCGACCTGGCGGCGGTGGCGGCCGCGGTGACCCAGAAGACCAAGATAATTTGGGTGGAGACGCCCACCAACCCGCTGCTCGGCATCGCGGACATCGCGGCCCTGGCCCAGCTCGCGACCGAGTGCGGCGCGCTGCTCGTGGTGGACAACACCTTCGCCTCCCCGTACCTGCAGCAGCCGCTGGCGCTGGGCGCGGACATCGTGGTGCACTCCACCACCAAGTACGTGGGCGGCCACTCCGACGTGGTCGGCGGCGCGCTCGTCGCGCGGGACGCCGGGCTGGGCGAGGAGCTCGCCTACCACCAGAACGCGATGGGCGCGGTGGCCGGGCCGTTCGACGCCTGGCTGACGCTGCGCGGCCTCAAGACGCTCGGCGTGAGGATGGACCGCCACTGCGACAACGCCGAGCGGGTGGTGGACCTGCTGCTCGCCCATCCGCGGGTGACCTCGGTGCTCTACCCGGGCCTGGCCGACCACCCCGGCCACGAGGTGGCGGCCAAGCAGATGAGACGTTTCGGCGGCATGGTCTCCTTCCGCGTCGCCGGGGGCGAGGCCGAGGCGGTCGAGCTGTGCGACCGGACCAGGCTGTTCATCCTGGGCGAGTCGCTCGGCGGCGTGGAGTCGCTGATCGAGCACCCGGGCCGGATGACCCACGCCTCCGTGGCGGGCTCGCCGCTGGAGGTCCCCGGAGACCTGGTGCGCCTCTCGGTCGGCATCGAGTCGATCGACGACCTGCTGGCCGACCTCACCCAGGCACTGCGGTAGGGAGGTCGGCGCGGCCTCCGGCCGGGGCGTGGCGGGTCCGGGGGCGTGTTCAGCGGGACCGGCGAGGCTCAGACCGGGTCGCCCCAGACCATCAGCACCAGGATGACCATCCAGATCAGCACGATCACACCGGAGAGCGCGGCGATCCGGCCCACCTGCACCTTGGCGTCGTCGTCCGGGTTCTCGCTGGCGAGGACCCGGATGGCGGTGCTCTGGTCCCGGTCCACCATGATCAGCAGCACCGCGGCGACGATGAAAAGCGTCATGGACACCGACAGGTACGGCTTTCCGAGGAATTCGCGGCCCAGCAGCAGCCCGAACAGGAAGACCCCCACGGACGCGAAACCGTAGAGACGCGTGGTCTTGTGCAGATAACGCAGGACACCGACGTTCTTGGCGCGGATGAATCGGGGAGTGGACATCGTGGCGGCGGTGATCGGCCCGAGAGCGAAGATCGCAAAACCGATGTGCAGCCAGAGCAGCAGGTCTGTCATGCGCCAGACATTAGTGGCCGGTCATCTCGTCTGGGTACGGCTCACCTGTCCCCGCCGCCCGGCCGGGTCTTTCTCAATGATCGTTCGCCGGAGACTCCGAGGTGTCGTGCCTGTCGCGTGTGGGCGGGACCACGCACAACTCGAAACAGACGCAGACGATGAGCATCAGCGCCACGAGAATTCCCGCGAGCATCGGACTCACTTCCTCCCCTTCCGCGAACCGTGTTCTTCCTTTACTGGATAGACGGCGTTTGTTTCCGGGTGGTTGTTACGGAAGGGTCACGGTTGAGGCGGGGGCGATGGGCGGCGTACGAGATCGCCGGTCTTCGCATTCGGCGCGGAGCACGTCCGCGGGGTCAGTAGGATCGAGGGCGAGCTCGTTCCCGTGTGATGAGACCGGCGGCGCCGAAGTCGTGGTCGTGCCGGGCGGGCGTTCCATCGGACAGAGTCAGACGGCACAAGGGAGTGCCCGCCGTGGGTGTCAAACATGTTGAGCCGTACACCGAGGAGTGGCGGGACCGGCCGTCCCGCTACGCCGGTCTCGTCGTCGAGGCGCTGGGGGACCAGGTCGAGAGCTGGTGGCAGGGTCCCTGCGACCCGCGCACCGTCACCGTCCGCCTGACCGGGGGCGACGCGCTGGTCTGGGACGAGGAGAGCGGCTGGCGCCGTGGCCGCTACGCGAGCGGCGACCCCGCCACCCCCACGGTCCTCACCGACGACCGCTATCTCGGCGGCGGCCTCCTGCTCTCCCCCGAGCGGGTCCCCTCCGCGATCGCCGACGCCCGTGCGGGCGTCGGCAACAGCACGGCGTGGCGGCCCTGCTACCGCTCCCACCGCCACCACCGCGACGGCTTCGACCTGGCGCTCGACGGCTACGTCGCCTACGTCAACGCCTGATCCCTCGCGAAGGGCTCAGCGGGTGCGGCGGGCCCGCAGGAAGTCGCTGACGACGTACTCTCCCAGGCGGTCGGCGCCGGTGGAGAAGACCCGGCCGCCGTTGCGCCGCCCGACCTCGTTCACGAACTCCTTCAGGCGCTCGTCGTCGGCGAGCATGAAGACGTTGAGGGTCGCCCTGCGCCGGGTCATCTTGTCGACCTCGGCGAGGGTCAGCTCCAGCGTCTCCTGGGTCGGCGGCCACTCGAAGGCCGCCGAGCCGTTGCGCCGCAGGTGGGCGGTGGGCTCACCGTCGGTGACCACGAGCACGACCGGCTCGAAGTCGGGGTGGCGGTCGAGGTGGCGTCCGGCGATCAGCAGGGCGTGGTGCAGGTTCGTCCCCTGCACCATGTCCCACTCCAGGCCCGCCAGCTCGTCGGGCTGCAGCACCCTGGCGTAGTTGGAGAAGCCGATGATCTGCACCGAGTCCTGGGGGAACTTCGAGGTCACCAGCGCCTGCAGCGCCATCGCCGTCTGCTTGGCGGCGGCCCAGGTCCCGCGCAGCGCCATCGAGTAGGACAGGTCGACCAGCAGGCACACCGCGGCCGCCGTGCGCCGCTCGGTCTCGGCCACCTCGAAGTCGTCGACCGAGAGGGTCACCGTGCCGCCGCTCCCGCCGCGCCGGACGCCGTTGATCACCGTGCGGACCACGTCGATCGGCTGCTCGTCGCCGAACCGCCAGGGCCGGGTGGAGCCGGTGAGCTCACCGGCCGAGCCCGCGTCCACCTGGTCGTGGTCGCCGCGGCGCCCGCTCTCCAGGGAGGCGAAGACGCGGCGCAGCGCGGTCTCCCCCAGCCGCCGTACGGCCTTGGGGGTGAGCTCCAGCTTGCCGCGACGGCGCAGGAGGTAGCCCTGCTGCTCCAGCTCGCGCTCGATCCGCTTGAGCGCCTCCAGGTCGTCGACGGCCGACCGGCCCAGGGCGCGCCGGATCGCCGCCTCGTCGATGTCGTCCATCCGGGCGCCGGGGTAGTCCTGGCGGAGCGCGGCCTCCAGCTGGGTCAGGTCGGCGAGCTCGTCCAGCGCGCTCACGGCGTCGGACATCCCCATCGGCTCGTTGCCGCTCAGCCGTTCCGGGGTGTTCCAGGCCAGGTCGGGGCGGCGGGCGTAGAGGGACTCGCCCAGGCGGCGCATCTGCTCGTCGAGCCCGGCCTGCTGGAGGGTCTGCTCGATCAGCTGGTCGAGCTCCTCGCGCTGGGCCGGGGTGAGGGAGGCGAGCAGGCGCTGGGTGGCCGCGGCCCGCCGGGCCAGGGCGTCGACCAGCTCCTCCAGGTTCCGGGGCGACTCGGGGAACATGTCTCCATATTTCGACATGAACTGCTCGAAGTCGGCCTGGGTGTGCTCGCCCCGGGAATCCCGGTCGAGCATGTCGTTCAGATCGGACATCATCTCCCTGACCCGCTCCATGGCGGCCGGGTCGGGGTTGGCCAGAGACTGCCGCATGCCGCGGAACTGGCTGTCGAGCACCTCCCTGCGCAGCAGGTCGCGCAGCTCCTCGAAGGTCCGCTGGGCGGCGGCCGAACGCCACTGGTAGGTGCCCAGCTCCCGGATGGCGCTCGCGGTGTCGTCGGGGAGGGCGGCCAGCTCAGCCTCGCGCAGCCGGGCCTCGTCGGAGGGGTCGGGGAACAGCTCGGCCCGCTCCTGGCCGATCGCCTTGTCCAGCAGCGCCCTGGCCCGCTCCAGCGTGCCGTCGAGACGGCCGCGCTCGCGCAGCTCGCGCCGCCGCCTGCGCACCTCGCGGAGCAGGTCCTCAAGGCCGCGACGGTCCCGCGCGCCCGGCAGGCCCTCCTTGAGGAGGTCGCGCAGGGCGTGCGCGGGGTTGGAACCGGACAGGATCGCGTCGCCCATCCGGTCCAGCGCCGAACGGACGTCGTACGGCGGGGCGAGCGGGTCGGGCCCGTCCCGGTATTCGCCATAGCGGTAGCTCATGCAGACACCTCAGGTGCGGTAAACCGTCGTGCCGTCCACCTCGTCCTTGGACAGCCGGCGCAGGAGGTAAAGGCCCTCCATGGCGAATTCCAGCGCGGCGGCGGCGTGCCCGGGGGACTCGTCGCCGATGCCGAGCTGGGACATGATCTTTGCCAGACCCGGAACCGGGCCGATCCTGCGCAGCAGCTCGGCCGCCGGGACCGTCACCCCCGACTCCACCTGGATGCCCTCGGAGAACTTCTCCAGCAGCGGGTTCAGGTCCGTGCCGCCGAGCGTGCCGCGGAACGTCTCGGCCACCGCCCTGCGCAGCAGGTGCGAGAGCACCTCGGTCTCCCGGCCCTCCTCGCTGACCTCGAACTCCACCTTGCCGCGCAGCGTGTGCACGATCCCCGGCAGGTCGGCGACCCTGGCCACCGCGTGGTCCTCGCCGGTCAGCGCCGCCCGCCGTACGGCGGAGGCGGCCGCGGTCTCGGCGGCGGCGATGGAGAAGCGGGCCGAGACCCCCGAGCGGGCGTCCACCGCGGTGGACTCGCGGACCAGCCGGGTGAACCGGGCGATCACCTCGATCAGGTGGTCGGGCAGGTCGGCGCCCACCTGGTCGAGCGCGGCCTCCTGGCGGATCAGGACCAGCTCGGTCTCGATCGAGAGCGGGTAGTGGGTGCGGATCTCGGCGCCGAAGCGGTCCTTCAGCGGGGTGATGATCCGGCCGCGGTTGGTGTAGTCCTCGGGATTGGCGCTCGCGATCAGCAGGATGTCCAGGGGCAGGCGCAGGTTGTAGCCCCTGACCTGGATGTCGCGCTCCTCCAGCACGTTGAGCAGCGACACCTGGATGCGCTCGGCCAGGTCGGGCAGCTCGTTGACGGAGAACACACCGCGGTTGCTCCTGGGGACCAGGCCGTAGTGGACGGTCTCCGGGTCGCCGAGCGTGCGCCCCTCGGCGATCTTGATTGGGTCGATGTCGCCGATCAGGTCGCCGACGGAGGTGTCGGGGGTGGCGAGCTTTTCGCCGTACCGCTCGTCCCGGTGCTTCCAGGAGATCGGCAGCTCCTCGCCCGCCTCGTCGGCCAGGCGGCGGCAGCGGACGCACGAGGGTTCGTAGGGATGGTCGTTGATCTCGCAGCCCTCGACGACGGGGGTCCACTCGTCGAGGAGCCCGGTCACGGTGCGGATCAACCGGGTCTTGCCCTGACCCCGCTCACCGAGCAGGACCAGGTCGTGCCCGGCGAGCAGCGCTCGCTCCAGGTATGGCAGGACGGTGTCGTCGAAGCCCACGATGCCGGGGAACCGCGGCTCTCCTGCCCGCAGGCGGGTCAGGAGATTCTCACGGATCTCGGCCTTTACCGTACGGTGAATATGGCCGCTCGCGCGCAGCTCGCGCAGAGTTCGTGGCTCTGGGATGTGAGGCACGGGATCGAGCCTACGTCCACAACGCCCGATCCGGCACTCTCATCCCTCTTTCGGATCTTGACGATTGCGTGAGGGACAACGTGAGTGCTTGTGCTCGCAGTGGGGAGAATCGCTCCAAGACATCGCTCCACGACAAGGCATCGCCCCGGCTCCCGCGACCGGGGAGCCTCGAAGGGGCCGCGACGTGAGATCTCCGGCGTTCACGGTTCTGTGGCGCCGGGGGACTTCACGGCTCCTCAGTGGTTCATGACAGACTTCACGGCAGTTCAGGCAGGATTCACGGCTTGACGGTGAGTTTCGGGTGGGATCCGGACACTCTCCGGGCGGGCCACCGGACAAGGGATCACGAAGGAGAGGCGAGACGAGTGGCGCTGATGACGAGCCGTTTCGCCGACGGCCTCGCGGTGGGGTCCGACCTGGTCTCCGCGGCCGAGACCGCGGTGCGCCAGGCCCTGTCCGGCCTTTCCGGACCGGCCGACCTGCTCTGCTTCTTCATCTGCGGGGACGACCCCGACGACGTCTCCCGCGCCGGGTTGCGCGCGATGAGCATGGCACCCGGCGCCGCCGTCCTCGGGTGCAGCGCCACCGGGGTCATCGGTGACGGGCAGGGGGTCGAGGTCACCCCCGCGGTGAGCGCCTGGGCCGCCTCCCTGGGCGGGGCCCGGCTGACGACCTTCGCGCTCGACACGCTGAGGACCGACGACCGGTTCGTCGTCGTCGGCCTGCCCGACCGCGCCCCCGACGACCACGCGGCCATCCTGCTCGCCGACCCCTACAGCTTCCCCACCGACGGTTTCGTCGAGCGCTCCGAGGAGGTCATGGGGAACCTCCCCCTGATCGGCGGCCTGGCCAATGCGATCCAGGGCCGCGGCGCGGTCCGGCTGTTCGCCGACGGGGAGATCCACACCGAGGGGGCCGTCGGGGTGCTGCTCAGCGGCGCACTCAACGTCAGCACCGTCGTCAGCCAGGGCTGCCGCCCGATCGGCCCGACGATGGCCGTCACCTCCGTCGAGGACAACCTCCTGCTCGAACTCGCCGGGCAGCCCGCCCTGGCACGGCTGGAGGAGATCGTCAGCGCCCTGGACGAGGACGACCGCGACCTGGTCGCCTCGGGGCTGCAGATCGGCATCGCCATGGACGAGTACGCCGAGAAGCACGAGCACGGCGACTTCCTGATCCGGGGCGTGCTCGGCATCGACCCCGAGCGGGAGGCCGTGGCCATCGGCGACGTCGTCGAGATCGGCCGTACCGTCCGCTTCCAGGTCCGCGACGCCGCCACCGCCGACGAGGACCTGTACGAGCTGCTGGACGCGCACCGCGAGGAGTTCGGCCGGGTGGACGGCGCCCTGCTGTTCTCCTGCAACGGCCGGGGCTCGGCCATGTTCGGCAGCGCCGACCACGACGCCGTCGCCGTCCGCGACACCCTGGGCCCCATCGGGGTGGCCGGTTTCTTCGCCGCCGGGGAGGTGGGCCCAGTGGGCGGCCACAACCACGTCCACGGCTTCACCGCCTCCGTCCTGGTCTTCTCCTCCCACCAGCCGGCCGAGAGCTCGTGACGCCCTCGGGATCGGAGGCGTTCGGTCGTCAGCGATCTCTTCACGGCTCTTACCGCGATACCTCCGCAAGTAGTTTTCGCGACGCCGATGACCGGCCTCGCCCTCGACGCGCGTCTCACTGAGACGCCGGCTCAGGCGCCGTGTCTCCGCCTCGAACCGCTCCGGCCCACCCGCGGTCTCGATCGCCCGCTCCGGATGGCCGCTCTCACGCCGTCCGCGATGGCTGCTCACTGGGTTGTCTCCTTCTGCCGGATCTAGGTACGGCCCGCTCCGTGGGGCAGGGAACGGGCTATAGGCGAGTGATCTTCGCGGTCGGGGGGAGGCCGAAGGCCCGGCGGGCCTCGTCGCCGGTTCCCCGCGGCAGGCCGGGAGGACCGTAGTTACTGATGTCCAGTGCCCTGGTCGCGGCGTCGGCGGAGAACATTTTGCGAATCGAGGGTAAGTGGTTGCTGCCATCCCCGGTCTCCTCGACGTACCGGACCTCGAAGCGGCCTTTGGTGGCCTCCAGAGTGACGAGCAGCGGACTTCTGAAACCGGTCCCCGACAGGAGCGCGTCGCCGGAGCGGGCGAACTCCTCGCACGTGGCCACGACGCCGACCAGGTAGGCGTTCGCGCTCTTCCTGCGGATCTCGATGAGAACTTCGTGGCAGAACGTCCGCGGGCCGAGCTCGGGTTTCTCATCGGTCAGGAAGGTGTTCCCGACTCGCTCGGGGGCTGTCTGCAGGTGGTCGACCACCTGCAGGAAGGTCGCCCGCGTGGAGGCGTCGAGGGTGAGAATCTCCTCGCGCGCCAGTCCCGTCCGGTCCGGCCCCCGCGACTCCAGGGTCCACCAGCCCGCCGCTCCCAGGACGATCAGAAGGCAGATCGCCACCGCCGTCACAACGAGCCGTTTCATGAGGAGATCATCGCCCGGGTCGCCGAGAGACTTCCACCGCTTCCGTACGGAACCCCGAGTGTTCTCACATCTCGGCCTGCTTGTCGGATGGGATCGGGCTGGGAACGACGGACAGCTGACCCCAGACGGCGTGGCCGAGGGCCTGGGTGCCCCGATAGCCGAACCGGGAGGCGACGGCGGCGACGGTCGCCAGTCCCCGGCCGCTTTCGTCGGTGGTGTCCGGGCGTCGTTCGAAGGTGGGGATGCCGCCCCAGCCGCAGTCGTAGATCGTCGTGCCCGGTGATCGCTACGAGCTGTCGTACCGGATCGGCGTCCACTGACGGCCGGTCGGCGGGAGGGCCTTTTCCTCACCGAGCCGGGGCGGTCCGGCCCATGGGAGCGCGCGCCGTACGATGATCCGCATGTCAGACCCCCAGGTGACCTACGACGACGTGGCCGCCGCGCGTGAGCTGCTCGCCGACGTGGCCCTGCGCACCCCGCTGCTCCACTCCCACGTGCTCTCCGAGATCATCGGCGGGCCCGTCCACCTCAAGTGCGAGAACCTGCAGCGTTCGGGTTCGTTCAAGATCCGGGGGGCGTACGTCAGGATCGCCGGGCTGGACGAGGAGGAGCGGCGGCGGGGGGTGGTCGCGGCCAGCGCGGGCAACCACGCGCAGGGGGTCGCGCTCGCGTCCGGCCTGGTCGGCACCGGGGCGACGGTCTACATGCCGCAGGGGGCGCCGCTGCCCAAGGTGGCCGCGACCCGGTCGTACGGCGCCGAGGTGCTCTTCGCGGGTGACACCGTGGACGTCGCGCTGGAGCGGGCCAGGGAGCACGCGAACCGGACCGGGGCCGTGTTCATCCACCCCTTCGACCATCCCGACGTCGTCGCCGGGCAGGGCACGATCGGGCTGGAGATCGTGGAGCAGCTGCCCGAGGTCGGCACGATCGTGATGTCCCTGGGCGGGGGCGGGCTGGCGGCCGGGGTGGCGCTCGCGGTCAAGTCGCTGCGGCCGGGCGTGCGGATCGTCGGGGTCCAGGCCGAGAGGGCCGCCGCCTACCCGGCGTCGCTGGCCGTCGGGCACCCCGTGGAGGTCAGGCCCGCCTCGACGATGGCCGACGGCATCGCGGTGGGCCGTCCGGGCGAGCTGCCCTTCGAGCTGATCCACTATCTGGTCGACAGCGTCGTCACCGTCACCGAGAGCCAGATCTCCCAGGCGCTGGTGCTCTGCCTCGAACGCGCCAAGCAGGTCGTCGAGCCCGCGGGCGTGGCCGGGGTGGCCGCGATCCTGGCCCACCCGCACGTCTTCGAGCCGCCCGTGGTGGCCGTGCTCTCCGGGGGCAACATCGACCCGCTGCTGCTGGCCAAGGTCCTCCGGCACGGCCTGGCCGCCGCCGGGCGCTATCTCACGCTGCGGGTCCCGCTCTCCGACCGGCCGGGCGCGCTGGCGGCGCTGCTGTCGAGGCTGGCGGAGCTCGGCGCGAACGTGCTCGACATCGTGCACGAGCGGCTGGGCATGCACCCGGGGGAGGTCGAGGTCCAGCTGCAGCTGGAGACCAGGGGGCCGGTGCACTCCGAGGAGGTGCTGGGATCCCTGCGCGTCGAGGGATACAAGATCATCGTCACGTGAGCCGCGAGGGGACGGGGATGAGGGGCGGTGCCTGTGCCGCCCCGCCGCCCCCGCCGTCTCACGGAGGCGCGAAGGGAGCGAGGGGCGTCGGCACCGGTCACGTCACCAGGTGGTCGGCTTCTTCGCGGTGAACAGCCAGGCGTCGAAGAGGGGGCCGAGCTTCTTGCCGGAGATCTTCTCGGCCATCGCGACGAACTCCGGGGTCGTGACGCTCCCGTACTTGTGCGTGGAGTTCCACTCCTTCAGGAGCTTGAAGAACGCCGGGTCGCCGATCCGCCGCCTGAGCGCGTGGAGCGTCATGCCGCCCCGGGTGTAGACGGAGTTGTTGAACAGGTCGTCCGGTTTGGCCTTGCCGGGGGCGTAACTCCAGATCGGGTCGTCGGCCCCGGCGCTGTAGTGCCTGCGGAAGAGCTGCTCGGCGGTGCCCTGACCCTCGTGCTCCGACCAGAGCCACTCGGCGTAGGTCGCGAAGCCCTCGTTGAGCCACAGGTCCTTCCAGCGGGTGATGCTGAGGCTGTCGCCGAACCACTGGTGGGCCAGCTCGTGGGCGATGATGGCGTCGTCGGGGGCGAATCCGCCGTACATGGGCTTGGTCTGGTTCTCCAGCGCGTATCCGGCGGGGAAGTCGTCGACCACGCCTCCGGTGGAGGAGAAGGGGTAGGGGCCGAAGACCGTGCTCCAGTAGTCGGTGACCCTTCCCGACACGTCGTACAGCTTCCGCAGCGAGCCGTGGAACCTCGGGTCGACGGCCGCGACGTTCTTCAGGCCCCCGGGGGTCGTGCCCTGCAGCATCTCGAACTTGCCCAGCGTCATGGTGGCGAGGTAACTGGCCATCGGGTGGCTCTCGCGCCACCGGAAGGTCGTCCTGCCCCCGGCGGTCTTCGGCTCGCCGACGGGTTCGCCGTTGGCCAGCGCGGTCAGCCCGGCGGGCACGGTGATCTCGAAGTCGTAGCTCGCCTTGTCGGAGGGGTGGTCGTTGCCGGGGAACCAGGTCTTGGCGCCGTTGGGCTGGCAGGTGACGAACGCGCCGTCCTTGGTCGGGATGAAGCCGTACGTGCCCAGGTTGGAGGAGCCCCGGACCGGTTCGGGCTCGCCGGCGTACGCGACCTCGACGGTGAACGCCGTGGCGTTCGGGATGGACGCGGCAGGGGTGACGCCGAGCTCGGTCCCCGCCCTGTCGAATCTCGCGGGCTTGCCGTTCACGGTGACCCGGCTCACGGTGAAGCCGGAGAGGTCGAGGTTGAAACTCGCGAGGTTCTGGGTGGCCCGCGCCGAGATCCTGGCCACTCCCGACAGGTGCTTGGAGGCC
This sequence comes from Streptosporangium heterodermiicola, assembly GCF_051390675.1. NCBI lineage: Bacteria > Bacillati > Actinomycetota > Actinomycetes > Streptosporangiales > Streptosporangiaceae > Streptosporangium > Streptosporangium heterodermiicola. The sequence goes on along the minus strand of NZ_JBPJSR010000014.1, from coordinate 142,695 downwards.
GGGTCGTAGCCCAGCGTGAGCCCGTAGTGGCCGACGTCGTAGCCGCCGTTGCCGTCGGTGGGGAAGTCGGCGTCGCCGATCCCCGGGGCGCCGGGCGCGGCCTCGCGGCCGGTGGCGACGTCGGAGGCGGAGGCGACCGGCGTCACGGGGCTCACGGCGGAGGCGTCCGGCTTCACGGGCAGGGCGCTCTCCCCGTTCGACGCCGAGCAGGCGACCGTGCCGATGGTCCCGAGCGTGCTGAGAAGAGCGGCGGTCGCCGTGGTGGCCAGCCGTTTGGACGCCATACGTTAAAGCCCCTTTCCCGGCCGGACGGCCGAGCCCGTGGAATGGCACACTACGCGACTGACCTGCGCCGATCAGGCGTCTATGACAAGCGTTCTGGCCGCGAGGTCGTGTACGGCCTGCTTGCGTGAGTGGAAAAGGATGCAAGCCACATCTATCCAGCCCAGGCAGCAGGTGGAGTACATCAGCCACGTGATCAGCTCACGGAGCGCGACCTGCCCGACACCGGCTTTGTGTCCGCTGATGTCCGCCACGCGCAACCGGAAGATCCTCTTGCCGAGCGTCTGACCGTGCCAGAAGGCGGTCAGCAACCAGTAGTACAGGAAGCCGATGACCGCCACCAGGAGAGTCTCCGCGTAGGGTACCTGCACCGACAGACCACTCTCCGCGCCCGTGATGGTACTGACGGTCCGGTAGGTGAAGGGCGAGGAGACGAGTCCGATGACGAGAAGGTCGAGGATTCCCGCGAAGAGGCGGCGCCAGCGCCCGCCCAGCCTGATGGCGCCGGCCCAGGGAAAACCGCCGGGAGATTCTCCTACCGGCGGGTAACCGAAGACGGGACCGTGACCAGGTCCTTGGCCGGGGCTGAGGCTCGGTCCTTGACCGGGGAGGGGATTGTGACCGAGGCCGTGACTTGAGTCGTGACTTGAGCCGGGGCCGAGCCTGTGGCCCGCGTCGGGACCGGGGTCAGGTCCGTGACCGGGGCCGGGACCCGGACCCTCGTAACCCGGCCCGGGCGGTGCGGGATCGGACCACGGGTCCGATCCCCGGTCGTCCGGCGGTGGCGGTGCTGATCCCATTCAAGGGTGATCGCCACAAGGCGGCCATCGCAAAGCCAAGGGGGGTTATGGGTTGCTCCCGAGCCGGTCGCCTCCGAACTCGACCACTTTGGAGCCGGTCGCTCCCGAGCCCGGTCGTCTCCGGTTTCGACTATTTCGGGGCGCCGCTTCGGAGGCGGTCACCGCCGAGCCCGGTTACTCCCGATCTCGACTGCTCCAGAGCCTGAACGCTCCGGAGCCGGCTGTTTTCTTGCCGGTCGTTCCGGGGCCGTGACCGGCTCCGGTCGGCCCGATCGGTTCCCGGCCTACGACCTCTGCTAAAGGTTGCCGCGCAGGTCCTGCTCGCGCTCGATCGCCTCGAAGAGCGCCTTGAAGTTGCCCTTGCCGAAGCCGAGCGAGCCGTGCCGCTCGATCAGCTCGAAGAACACCGTCGGGCGGTCCTGCACCGGCTTGGTGAAGATCTGCAGCAGGTAGCCGTCCTCGTCCCTGTCGACCAGGATCCCGCGCTTCTTCAGCTCCTCGATCGGCGCGCGGACCTCGCCGATGCGGGCGCGCAGCTCGGGGTCGTCGTAGTAGGAGGCGGGGGTGTCGAGGAAGCTCACGCCCGCCGCGCGCATGTGGTCGACGGTGCTGAGGATGTCGTTGGTGGCCAGCGCGACGTGCTGCACGCCGGGGCCGCCGTAGAACTCCAGGTACTCGTCGATCTGCGACTTCTTCTTGGAGATCGCCGGCTCGTTGAGCGGGAACTTCACCTTGCGGGTGCCGTCCGCGACCACCTTGGACATCAGCGCCGAGTACTCGGTGGCGATGTCGTCGCCGATGAACTCCGCCATGTTGGTGAAGCCCATGACCCGCTTGTAGAACTCCACCCACTCGTCCATCTTGCCGAGCTCCACGTTGCCGACGCAGTGGTCGACGGCCTGGAACAGGCGGCCGTTGCGCACGTCGGGGGCCGCCACGATGGGTTCCGCCGCGACGTAGCCGGGCAGGTACGGGCCGCTGTAGTTGGACCTGTCGACCAGGGTGTGCCGGGTCTCGCCGTAGGTCGCGATCGCCGCCGACACCACCTTGCCGTGGTCGTCCTCGACCACGTGCGGCTCCACCAGTCCCCGCGCGCCCTGGGCGAGCGCGTGGGCGTAGGCCGCCTCCACGTCGGGGACCTCGATGGCGAGATCGATCACGCCGTCACCGTGCTCGGCCACGTGGCGGGCCACCCCGGTGCCGGGACGCACCGCCCCCCGGAACTCGAACCTGGCCGAACCCGAGGTGAGGACGTACGCCACCTCGTCACGGCTGCCGTTCTCCGGGCCCCGGTAGGCCGCGAGCCGCATGCCGAACGCGCTGGAGTAGTAGTGGGCGGCCTGCTTGGCGTTTCCCACCGCGAAGACCACACAGTCCATACCGTTCACCGGAAAGATGTCGCTCATGCGAATACTGTCTGATTTTCTGGGCGGTTTGTGCAACACTGTCTTCAAGTACTGCACAAAATGCACACCTACTCACCGGTCACCGCGGAGTATCTGTACATCATGACGATCGACCAGCTCGACGCCCGGCTCATCGCCCTGCTGGCGGCGGAGCCCCGGCTAGGGGTGCTGGAGTGCTCGCGGCGGCTCGGTGTGGCCAGGGGGACCGTGCAGGCCCGCCTCGACCGGCTCGCCTCCCGGGGGGTGGTCACCGGGTTCGGCCCGGACGTCAGCACCGCGGCGCTCGGCTACGACGTGACCGCGTTCGTGACCCTGCAGATCCGCCAGGTCAGCGGGTACGACCCGGTCGCCGACCAGCTCGCCGCCATTCCCGAGATACTGGAGGTGCACACGATCACCGGTGGTGACGACATGCACTGCAGGGTGGTGGCGCGCAGCAATGCCGACCTGCAGCGGGTAATTGACCTGATCGTTGACGTCCGGGGCGTGGTCAGGACCTCGTCGGTGATCGCCTTGGACACCCCTGTGCCATACCGTGTTCTGCCTTTGGTGGCCGATGTCCCGCGCAAGGGGAAGAGCTAGCCGTACCATGCCAAGCAGGGGCCAGACACCGTTATCCATCGTTTACCCTTAACGGTCCGCAACCGTCGGGGGTCAGCGGCGGGTCCTATCGGGGGGTCACGCGTGTTAAAAGGCGGGACGGGCAGTCCCAGGAGGAAACTCCTGAGGATCACACTCGTTGTCTTCGGCGTCGGGCTGTTCTCGGCGATCGGCCTGCTCGGGGTGGTGTGGGCGATCACCCCCATCCCCGACAGCACACAGCCAAGGGCCACCGCGCAGGGCTCGGTGATCTACTATCGCGACGGTAAGACCGTGCTGGCCAGGCAGGGCGTCAACCGCAAGAGCGTCGCCCTCGACAAGGTGCCGCAGAGCCTGCGCAACGCGGTCATCGCCGCGGAGAACCGCTCCTTCTACGACGACCAGGGCGTCTCCCTCTCGGGCACCTTCCGCGCCATGTGGTCCACGGTGAGCGGCCAGCAGCTCCAGGGCGGCTCCACGATCACCCAGCAGATGGTCCGCAACTACTACAGCGGCCTCAGCCAGGAACGTTCCATAGTCAGGAAGCTCAAGGAGGTCATGATCTCCTTGAAGGTGGACCAGTCGAAGCCGAAGGACTGGGTGCTGGAGCAGTACCTCAACACGATCTACTTCGGCCGGGGCGCCGACGGGGTCCAGGCGGCGGCCGCCGCCTACTTCGGCAGGGACGTCGGCAAGCTCACCCTCGCCCAGGGCGCCTACCTCGCCGCGGTGATCCAGCAGCCCTCCAGGTTCGCCGACCCGCAGGGCCCCGACCTCTACGCGGCGAGAGACCGCTGGAGGTCGGTGATCGACGGGATGGTGGCCACCGGGGCCATCACCTCCCAGGAGGCCGCCGAGGTGACCTTCCCCGCCCTCCGCAGGCCCAAGGCGATCTTCGCGCCCAAGGGCCAGGAGGGCTACATGCTCGACCAGGTGACGGCCGAGCTCAAGAGCAGGGGATACACCGACGAGGTCATCAACCAGGGCGGCCTGAAGATCGTCTCGACCTTCGACAAGAACCTCATGGCCGCCGCCGAGCGCGCCGTCACCTCGACCCTGCCGGACGGCACCCCCAAGAAGGTCCGCACCGGGCTCGCCGCAGTCGACCCCGCCACCGGTGAGGTCGTGGCCTTCTACGGCGGGCGCAGCTACACCGCCAACAAGTTCGACAACTCCTTCTCGGCCAAGGTGCAGGCCGGATCGACGTTCAAGGCCTACACGCTGGCCGCGGCCCTGGACAACGGCTTCGGCCTCGACACCAGGGTCGACGGAAACTCGCCGCTCCGGATCGCCTCCGCCGACATCCCCAACTCGGGCGGCTACTCCTACGGCGAGGTCAACCTCGTGAAGGCGACCCAGAGCTCGGTGAACACCGCGTTCGTCGACCTCGCCCAGAAGGTCGGCCTGAACAAGGTCGTCAAGCTCGCCGAGGGGGCCGGGATCCCCGCCGCCCAGCTCGACCCGCACCGGGGCGCCGCCACGCTCCCGCTCGGCGTGGCCTCGGTGAGCGCCGTCCAGAACGCCTCAGGCTTCGCCTCCTTCGCCGCCGAGGGCGTCCACCGCGAGGCCCACGTGATCCGCTCGGTCACCGACGCCGAGGGCAATGTCGTCAAGAGCTCCACCAAGGGCAAGCGCGCCTTCGGCGAGCAGGCCGCCATCGACGCCACCTACGCGCTGACCCAGGTCGTCGAGGGGGGCACCGGCTCCGGGGCCCGTCTCTACGACCGTCCCGTGGCGGGCAAGACGGGCACCACCGACGAGTCCGCGGCCGTGTGGTTCGCCGGGTTCACCCCGCAACTCGCCGTGGCGGTCGACATGTTCCGCGACGACAACAAGCCGGTGACGGTGAACGGCAGCGCCCTGTACGGCGGTTCCTACCCCGCGCAGATCTGGCGGTCCTTCATGACCGAGGCGATGGAGGGCAAGCCGGTCAAGGAGTTCAAGGAGCCGTCCAACTACGGCTACTCCGACACGTACGGCGGCTACGACCCCGACGACGAGTACGGCGACCGGCAGGACGACGGCCAGGACCGGAGCACGCCCGGCCCCGACGAGACGGGCACTCCCGGCCCCGACCAGACCGCCGCCCCCGACCAGGAGACCCCGGGGCCGGACCAGCCACCGGCCCCCGAGGAGACCGGCGAGGGGCCGGGCGGGCCCGGCGACGGCCCCGGGCCCGGCCGGGGTGACGTCCCCGACGGGCGCGGCGGCGGGGACGGCGGTGACAGGGGCGGCGAGGACCGGGGCGGTGGCGACTTCGGCGTCGAGGGCCTGGGCCACAGACTCGGCGACCCCATCCGGGGCAACTGACCCTGCCTGCGGCAACCGACCCCACACGGGGCCGACCGCCCCTGTCTACGGCAACCGACTCCATCCAGGGCAACCGACCCCACACGGGGCCGACCGCCCCTGTCTACGGCAACCGACTCCATCCAGGGCGACCGACCCCATCCAGGACGACTGACATCCAGGACGACCGACATCCAGGACGACCGACGAGAGAGCGGGCGCGGTTCGCCGTTACGCTTCGCCCGCCAGTTCGGCTCGCAGGGCCGCCGGGGTGGTGACGGGCATCCTGCACGTGAAGCCCCGGCACACGTAGGCCGCGGGCTCGCCGCCCACCAGACCCCTGCCCGCCAGCAACGGGACCTCCTCGGAACCGGAACCGGAACCGGCATCGGCATCGGCATCCGCACCGGCACCGGTATCAGAACCGGCCGAAGCGGGTTCGCCGAGCGCCAGGACCAGACCTGGCAGGGGTGACAGCAGCGCCGCCCTGTGCAGGGCGGCCGTCGCCGGATCGCCCGCCGGGCCCACGATCGCGACCTCGATCGGGCCGGACAGCGCGGCCTGGGCCGCCGCCAGACCCCACCCGGCGAACCGCGCGTGCTTGTCGGCCAGGACGGTGACCGTGCCCAGGGCCGCCTCGGCCGCCTCCCGGTGCCGGGCCGCGCCGGTCAGCGCGGCGTACGAGAGCAGCGCGCCCGCGGCGGCGAACTGGCCGGACGGGGTGGCGTTGTCGGTCGCGTCCCGGGGGCGCTGGAAGAGCCGCTCGGCGTCGTCGGCGGTGTCGTAGAACCCGCCGGAGCCGTCGGAGAACCGCTCCAGGACGGTGTCGAGCAGCGCCTCGGCCCGCCGGAACCAGCGGACCTCCCCGGTCACCCCGTACAGGGCGAGCAGGCCCTCGGCGAGGTCGCCGTAGTCCTCCAGGACCCCGGCGTTGGTGCCCGGCCTGCCGTCGCGGGAGGTGCGCAGCAGCCGGTCGCCGTCCATGTGGAGCTCGTCGACCAGCACGGCCGCCTCGCGCGCCGCCTCGACGAGGTCCGGCCGCTCGAACAGGGCGCCGGTCTCTGCGAGGGCGGCGACGGCGAGGCCGTTCCAGGCGGCCACCACCTTGTCGTCGCGCCCCGGCCGTACCCGGCGGGCCCGCGCGGCCAGCAGCGCGGCGCGGACCCGGGCGAACCGTTCGGCCTCGCCGGGGTCGGGGTCGGCGAGGAGCTGCAGCACCGAGGTGCCGTGCTCGAACGTCCCGATCACCTCGAACAGCTCGATCGCCCAGAGCCCGTCCTCCTCGCCGAGGACCTCGCGGAGCTCCTCACGGGTCCAGGCGTAGAACTTGCCCTCCACCCCCTCGCTGTCGGCGTCGAGGGCGGAGGCGAAGCCCCCCTCGGGGGTGCGCATCTCGGCCAGCAGCCAGTCGGCCGTCTCCAGCGCGACCCTCCTGCCCAGGGTGGAGCCGGTGGAGCGCCACCAGTGCGCGTAGACCCGCAGGAGCAGGGCGTTGTCGTAGAGCATCTTCTCGAAGTGCGGGACCACCCACTCGGCGTCCACGCTGTAGCGGGCGAACCCTCCGCCGAGCTGGTCGTAGATGCCGCCGCGCGCCATCGCCTCCAGCGTCCGCCCGGCCATGGACGTCGCCGCCTCGGCGGTCGCCCGCCGCTCCTCGCCCCGGGTGTTCCCGGCGGGCGCCGCGCCGTACCGCAGCAGGAACTCCAGGGCCATCGACGGCGGGAACTTGGGCGCCCCGCCGAAACCGCCGCGGACCGGGTCGAAGGACTCGGCCAGGCTGTGCACGGCACGGGTGAGCGTGTCGGGCGTGGGCAGCGGCCCGGACGGCAGCGCCGACCGCTCGTTCAGCGCCTCCACGATCTTCGAGCCCTGTTCCAGTACGGCCTCCCGCTCCTCGGTCCAGGCGCTCGACACCCCGGTCAGCAGCCGCTGGAACTGTTGCCTGGGGAAGTAGGTGCCGGTGTAGAAGGGGTGGCCCTCCGGGGTGGCGAAGACCGTCATCGGCCACCCGCCCTGACCGGTCATGGCCTGGGTGGCCGCCATGTAGACCGCGTCGACGTCCGGTCGTTCCTCGCGGTCGACCTTCACGTTGACGAAGCGCTCGTTCATCAGCGTGGCCGTGGCCCGGTCCTCGAAGGACTCGTGGGCCATCACGTGGCACCAGTGGCACGCCGAGTAGCCGACGCTGATCAGCAGCGGCACGTTCCGGCGGGCGGCCTCGGCGAACGCCTCCTCACCCCATTCGAACCAGTCGACGGGATTGTCCGCGTGCTGGAGCAAATAGGGACTCGTCGCGTCCTTCAAGCGGTTCATGGAAACCTTTCCTGCGTACGCGGTGCGTGCGTGCTTCCCACGAGGTGCGTTCTTCCCGCGAGGCGTGTGCTTCTCACGAGGTGTGTTTCCCCCACTTCCCGAGAGGCGCGAGCTTCCCGCGAAACGCGCTTCCCGTGAGGCGGGAGGCGGGAGGTTCCCGCGAGGTGCGCTTCCCGCGAAACGCGAGCCTCCCACGAGGCGCGCCTCCCGCGAAGCGCGTGAAGATCGCGCGTCGTGGTTCGGCCCACCCGGTCCCTCTCACACTAAACCGGTCACACCGAACCGGGAGCGGGACGGCACCGCGAGCGCGGCCGCCGGTGCCGTGATCGCTCCCCGTGCGGTCGTGGTCCGTTCCCCGCGTGGTCGTGGCCGAAATTTTAGGCCGTGGATGACGCGCGCGGGTGCGTCGCTCCCGTACGCCCGCCGGTGGCTCTGGTGGGGTTTGGCGGAATGGACGCCCGGTGCCGTCGGCACCGGGTCCTGACCGGGGACGAGGGGGCCGCGATGACGGGCAGGTCGGCGGGGAGGGGCGGCGCCGGGCGGATCGCCGTGCCCGGCGCGGTTCTGGGCGTGGGACTGGGAGGGTTCGTCGACGGCATCCTGCTGCACCAGATCCTGCAGTGGCACCACATGCTGTCCAGCACGAACACCGACAACATCGGGGTGAGGTACTACCCGGTGGACACCGTCCCCGGGCTGCGGATGAACACGCTGTGGGACGGCCTGTTCCACGCGTTCACCTGGCTGGCGGTGCTGATCGGCCTCGGCCTGCTGTACTCGCGGGTCCTGGGCTCCCGCGGCCGGGTGTGGAGATCGCGGGAACTGTGGGGCTGGATCCTCGTCGGGTGGGGGGTGTTCAACCTGGTGGAAGGCGTTGTCGATCACCACCTGCTGGGCGTCCACCACGTGCGGACCGGCCCGTACCAGACCTGGTGGGACCTGGGGTTCCTGCTCCTGGGCGCGGTGCTGGTGGCCGGAGGCTGGCTGCTGCAGCGCGGCGGCGGCCCGGTCGAGCTGTGTGACGAGGACGGACGTGGCCGGAACGCACGCGACAAGGACGGGCGTGACAAGGACGGGCGCGCCCCAGCCGCGCCGGTGTCATGATCGCCCTGGCGCACGAGGTCCACCGGCACGGCGGTGACCTGGCCGCGGTGCTGCCACCGGCCCTCCTGGCCGTGTCGGCGGGCGGATACGTGCTGCTGGCGGTACGGCGCGGTCGTGAGCCCAGAGGATGGAGCCGGTGGCGGACGGCGGCTTTCCTCACCGGTGCCGCGCTGGCCGCCGCCGCCGTGACCGGGCCCGTCGCCGCGTTCGCCGGGACGGACTTTCGCGGGCACATGCTGCAGCACCTGCTGATCGGCATGCTGGCGCCGCTGGGCCTGGTGCTGGGCGCCCCGGTGACGTTGCTGCTGCGCTCGCTGCCGCCGGTCCACGGGCGGCGCCTCGGCGCCGTGCTGCGCTGCCGGGCGGCGCATCTACTGGCCGATCCGTGGAGCGCGCTGCTGCTCAGCGTGGGCGCGATGGTGGCGCTGTACTGCACCCCGCTGTACCGGATCACCTCCACCGGCGTGTTGCCGCACCACCTGGTGCACGCGCACTTCCTGCTGGCCGGTTGCCTGTTCGCCTGGGCGATCGCCGGTCCCGACCCGGCGCCGCGACGCCCTTCTGTCCCTCGTCGGCTGGTCGTGCTGGGGGTGGCGATCACCGTGCACGCCACGTTGTCGCAGCTGATGTACGCGGGGCTCGTCGTCGACGTGCCGGTGCCGGTCGAGCAGCTGCGCGGAGCCGCGGAGATCATGTACTACGGCGGCGACATCGCCGAGCTGCTGCTCGCCTTCGCGCTGGTGAGCACCTGGCGTCCCGTCCGGGCCGTCCGGGCCACCGCCCCGCGCCGTACGCGCGCCCCGGCCGTCGCGCCCGGCGTCTCCTGATCCGCCGCCCCCTCCGGGATCCTCGTGTGTTCCGTGGGCGTGCCGTACGGCTCCCGGACTCCCCGGTGGGGCGCGGTGCGTCAGGTGCGTGAGGTGACACCGGGCGGGAAGGTGTGTTCGCCGCGCTTCCGGCGTAGGCTCACTGGGCGTGGATCTCGACTTCGTCTGTGTGCACGCCGGAAGGGCGGCTTCCGAGCTGACCCGGCGTGATGTTGCCCGCGCGCTGCTCGCCGTGCCGTCCGGCGTGGCGCTGGTGGCGCTGCCCGATCTGAGGCGGGCGATGCTGTCGGCGGGCAACCCGCTGTCGGTGCCCTTCTGGGATTCCGCGAAGGCGACGCTCAGCGCGATCGAGTCCGGCGGCGCGACCGTGGGGGACGTGCAGCGCTGGATGGAGTCCACCGGCACCGAGCCGCTCCTGCTCACCCCGAGCTTCTTCGTCTGGCCGGAGGAGGACGAGCGAGGGCCGGTCGGCGAGGAGATGTTCCACGGGCTCGTCGCCTACCTGGAGCAACGGGTCGCCTCCGGGGAGATCGACCCCGACGCGCTCGCCCGGGGCGACGAGGGCGCCAGGGAGGCCTACGCGGACCTCCAGGAGCGCTGGCTCACCGGCCCGCTGCCCGACGGGCGGGTCCCCGGGACCGCGGTCTCCGACGAGCAGGACGAGGAGCTGTTCGCCGCCTGGGACGAGGAGGAGGCGTTCGCGCTCGCCGAGCTGCGGCGCATCCTGGCCGAGCTGCCCGACCCCGAGCGGCCCGTCAGGGAGCTGCGGGCCGCGGCCACCCGGCTGCGCGAGGTGCTGGGCAGGCCCGGCTATCCCGGCAACGTGCTGCGTGCCTGCGCCGGGTACGAGGGGGAGCCGCTGCCCGCCGACGACGAGGAGCTCTGGCTGACCGTCACGGCGGGCATCGCGGGGCCGATCTCCGACCTGCCCGACGAGGACGACCGGCTGGAGGTCTTCTCCGACCTGGACGGGGAGCTCAGCCACGAGGACTCGGTGCTGGCCGCCCTGTGCGCGATCCACCACGCCGACTGGCTGGCCGTGGTCGCCGCCCTGGCCAGGCGCGGCCCCGGGGTGCTGGCGTCACCCGAGCGGATCGCGAGGCTCATCGCCGAATCGGAGGACATCGACGTCGATCTGGACGAGCCGGAGGACCTGGAGGCGGCCGAGACGCTCTTCAGCTCGGTCACCCCGCTCTGGGCGTGCCTCGGGATCGTCGACAGGACCGAGGTGCTCACCTCGCTGGGCCGCTGGGGGCTGCCCAGGGCGCTGGAGCGCGCCTGGTCCTCGACGGACACCCTCGGCAACTGACGGGCGCTCTCGTACGGCCAGGGCCGGCCGGTGGGCGTACGGCCGCCGGGTGGTCAGCTCTCCTCGTCGAGGAGGTCGAGGTAGCCCTCGGGCACCAGATCCCTGTACTCGGGGTGGCGCCGGATGTAGCGGGCGACGAAGGGGCAGAGCGGCACGACCGCCCGGCCGGCCGAGCGGCTCGCGTCGAGGGCCGCGGAGGCCAGCCGGCCGCCCAGGCCCTTGCCCTCGTGCTCGGGGAGGATCTCGGTGTGGGTGAAAATGATCTTCCCGGCGCGCAGGCGGTACGCGGCGAACCCGGCGACCCCGCCGTCCAGCAGGATCTCGAAGCGCAGCGCCTCGGGGTTGTCGGAGACCTCGATGTCGTCGGCCATGATCGTCCTCACTCGCTCTCGGGGGTTTCGGATCGGCGGAGCCGGCCTCCCGCGCGTGTCGCGCGACGGCCGGCCGGGACCGTGGATCCGGCGGGGCTAGGGAGCGGTCGGCGTCGTGGTGGTGCCGGCGCCGTTCCGCTCCCTCAGCTCGGCCTCGGAGGGGACCTCGATCCTGGAGATCTGCTTCCTCATCGACTTGACCAGCACGTAGAGGGCGAACCCCAGGCCGGCCACGACGAGGAAGCCCAGGAGACCCGGGCTGACGTCACCTTTGGTGACGGTGTCGAATGCAATCACACGTCAAGTTTGCCACCGCCACCCCATGGTCGCGTCAGTGGCAGGCGTGCGAGACCGTGTCGGCCGGGACCTCCACGCGGACTCCCGTGAACAGGTCGTCCTCGGGAGTCTCGACGTCCACGAGCGAGCGGGCCAGGTGGTAGTCCTCGGTCGGCCAGATCTCGCGCTGCAGGTCGCGCGGGCAGACGAACCAGAAGCCGTCCGGGTCGACCTGGGTGGCGTGCGCGAGCAGCGCCTCGTCGCGGAGCTCGAAGTAGTCGCCGCAGGGGACGCGCGTGGTCACCGGCCACTTCTGCGGGCGGTCCTCCCAGCGGGAGATCCACTCGGCGTACGGGGAGCCGATGCCCCGGGCGTTCATCGCCTCGTGCAGCGCCTCGAACCGGTCCTTGGTGAAACCCATGTGGTAGTAGAGCTTCAGGGGCTGCCAGGGCTCGCCGGCGCCCGGGTAGCGGTCGGGGTCGCCGGCCGCCTCGAAGGCCTCGACCGAGACGCGGTTGGTCATGATGTGGTCGGGGTGCGGGTAGCCGCCGTCGTCGTCGTAGGTCAGGATCACGTGCGGCCTGAACTCGCGGACGGCCGCCACCAGCGGCTCCGAGGCGATCTCCAGCGGCTGCAGCGCGAAGCAGCCCTCGGGCAGCGGCTCGCTCTCGTCCTCCGGGAGGCCGGAGTCGACGAACCCCATGAAGCGCTGCTCCACGCCGAGGATCTCCCGGGCGCGCTCCATCTCCAGGCGCCGGACCTCGCCGATGTTCTCAAGGATCTCCGGGCGCTCCATCTTGGGGTTCAGGATCGACCCGCGCTCGCCTCCGGTGAGCGTACAGACCAGCACGTCCACGCCCTCGGCCACGTAGCGCGCCATGGTGGCGGCGCCCTTGCTCGACTCGTCGTCGGGATGCGCGTGAACGGCCATCAGCCTGAGCGGTGCACTCACGGGCTCGGTGTCTCCTTATGTCGGTCGCGCGTCGGATCGTCGTCGGTCGCCTCGCGGACGGCCCGCCTGGCCGTATGTTCCGCTCCGCTCGACGTGGGTCCCCGCGCGCCCTCGGCTTACGTCACTCTAGGGAGAGGTTAGTTTCTCTTGGGCGGTCGCGAGGGCGAGGCCCCCGCAGGGGACAATTGTCTCGGATAACACCGAGGTAGTGCAGGGAGATTCCGTCATGGCCACCAGCGAAGCCGAGAAGGGCCGTCAGGACGGTCCTGTCCTCGGCACCCCGGGCGACTTTCCGGACCGCCCGGAGCGCAGGGGGCGCTTCGTCGTGCACATCGTGATCGCGATCCTCTGCGCCGTGTGCGCGGGGGGTTGGGGCTACGTGATGTGGGCGGCGAAGGGCAACACGGAGGTCATCGACCAGGTCATTGCGTTCGACACCACCCGCGGCGATTCTGTGCAGATCACCTTTGAAGCGGTCAAACCATCTGATCGCGCCGCGCTCTGCCGCCTCCGGGCCACCGACGTGAGCCACGTCGAGGTCGGCAGCAAGGAGGTCAATATTCCGGCTGGTGAGGGGTATGTTCGGCTTACCGAACGGCTAGAGACCAGTGCTCAGGCCACTTCCGTCGATGTCCAGTACTGCTATCTCGTATAGTGAGACATTTGGGGAGGCGGTCGAGGGGTTAACTTGTTAGCCTTTCGAAATTCGACCGACCGCAACCCCCAGGCATTGAGCACGAAGCCCCCGAGGAAGCAAGGAGATCCCGTGGCCGACTCCCGCATCGAGAGCGTCACCTGGCTCACTCAGGAGGCGTACGACCGCCTGAAGGCTGAGTACGAGCACCTCTCGGGGCCCGGGCGCGTCGACATCGCCAAGAAGATCGAGGCGGCACGCGAAGAAGGTGACCTGAAGGAGAACGGCGGCTACCACGCCGCCAAGGACGAGCAGGGCAAGATGGAGGCCCGCATCTTCCACCTCCACCAGATCCTGGACACCGCGAAGGTCGGCGAGGCGCCCCGCACCGAGGGTGTGGTCGGTCCAGGCATGACGGTCACCGTCCGTTTCCAGGGCGACGACGAGGAGGTCGCGTTCCTGCTGGCCTCGCGTGAGGAGAGCGGCGCCCCGATCGACGTCTACTCGCCCAAGTCGCCGCTCGGCGCGGCGATCAACGGCAAGAAGATCGGCGAGAAGGCGACCTACACGATGCCGAACGGCCGCTCCAACACGGTCGAGATCCTTGAGGCGGTGCCGTACATCGGCAACTGACCTCCGCACACTCCGATCAATCCGATCAATCCGCCGGGACGGGTGTCCCGGCGGATTGCCGTGTGTCAGAGGGTTTGATGGGGTTTCGCAAGTCTTGCGGCCACATTGCAGATAGGGCGCTTTTCAGTAGGTTCGCGTGCATCGGGGGACGGTCTACGGCACCCTCGTAGGGCTGGAGTCGGTGGGGAAGGGGAGATGACGTGTTCGAGCGGCGGCCGCGTGTCTCCGACCTGATCCGGGAGGCCCGGCAGGACCTCGCCTACAGTCCCCGTCCCCGCTACAGCCGCCGCACCGCCCGCCTGATGAGGCGGGCCGTCCCGATCCTGGCCGTCCTGCTCGTCGGCCTGCTCGCCACCGGCCTGATGGTCTTCACCCAGATGCCGGAGGCCGGGCCGGAGACGATCACGATGCGCAAGTCCGTCGCCACCGCGCCGGCCCGGGCGGCGAAGCCCGCCCAGGGCGGGCAGGCGGCCCCCGAACCGGTGGCGCCGCTCACCTCGATGCGGCAGCCCCACCTGTTCGTCGTCGCGCACCGGCCGCTCAGCGCGACCGTGGTCGCCAGGATCGCCCAGCTCTCCGGGGTACGGGCGGTGGAGCGGGCCGACGCCGCCGAGGTCGTCCTGGACGGCAAGCCGGTGCAGACGCTCGGGGTGAACCCCTCGACGTTCCGCGCGTACACCCCCAAGCCGACCGCGCGCTCCGACCGGCTCTGGCGGAACGTCTCGGCGGGGGAGGTCGCCGTCTCCTTCGTCCTGGGCAACGACGGGGGCATGCCCCTGGGCAAGACCTTCACCACCGCCGGGCGCGACCTGCGCGTCGGCGCCTACGCCACGATGGGCATGGGCGCCATCGACGCCGTGGTCTCCCGGCCGACCGCCCGCGCGCTGGGCATCCCGGAGAACAACGCGCTCGTGGTGAGCGCGCCGAAGGCCGACTCCGCGCGGCTGCGCCTCACCCTCCTGCGCGCCCTCCCCAAGGGGTCGCAGGTCGCGGTGATCAATCCCGTGCTGACGGCCCCCGGCAAGACCGCCGCTGAGACCCCGAGCAGGGCCGTGACGTGGTCCGCGAGCTCCTTCATGTCGACCTCCCAGGTCACGGCCGCGCTCACCGCCGCGATCGGCAAGCTCGGCCGCCCGTACGTGTGGGGCGCCGAGGGTCCCGACAGCTTCGACTGCTCGGGCCTGGTCCAGTGGGCGTACGCGCAGGCGGGGATCAAGGTGCCCCGGGTGACGCACCAGCAGTTCGTCTCGGGCCCCCAGATCCCGCTCGCCCAGGCCCAGCCCGGTGACCTGCTGTTCTGGCGGCACGACCCCACCAACCCCGGCTACGTCTCGCACGTGGCCATCTACTGGGGGGACGGCAAGATGCTGCACGCCCCCAGGACCGGCGACGTGGTCAAGCTCGTCCCGGTCACCACCCGCAACTTCGCCGGGGCCGTGCGGATCAGCCCGCAGGTCGCCGCCCGGGTCCGCTAGCCCGGCACCGCTCCCACCCGCCTTCGGCGTCACACGATCCCGCCTTCGGTGTCACACGATGCTGGCCTCGTTCGGTGAAGCGTTGTAATCTTAATTACATGGAAAAAGATGAAGCAGTGGCGAAGCTGCGGGGCTGGTTCGCGGGGAGGCTGCCCGAGGAGTGGTTCGAGGGCGCGGTCGAGATCGTGCTGGACCGCGAGGAGATCGCGGTGGTCGGCAGACTCCAGGCTCCCGCGCTCGGTGACGACGTCTCGGAGGTGGAGCGCTCCGCCGCCGTGGAGGGCGGCATCCTGCGTTTCCGCGAGGAGACCAGGGAGCGGCGCGTCGAGATCGCGCTGGAGGCCGAGCGCCGCTTCCGCAGGAAGGTCTCCTGGGGGGTCGCCGTCGGCGACGAGACAGTGATGTTCACCACACTCTCGGTGCCTGTCATGACCCGGCTCAAGCAGTCGGAGCGTCAGGTGCTCGACACCCTCGTGGCCGCCGGGGTGGCCCGGAGCCGCAGCGACGCGCTCGCCTGGTGCGTGCGCCTGGTGGGCGACCACACCGACACCTGGCTGGCGGATCTGAGGGACGCGCTCCAGCACGTCGACCGCGTCCGGGCGGCGGGCCCGGCCGTGAATTCCTGAGCCTGAGCGGCGAAAATGGCCGATGAATTGGTCTGAACCTGTTCGCCGATTGGTTTAGACCTTTCTCATTGGCCTATACCACTGCCGGGACGGGCTTTTTTAGATTCACTTCTTTTGGGTAGGGGTTTCAAAAGCTTACGTTTCCTGCCAGGGCATACGTGGCCGGAGACGTCGGAGCCGGAGCGTCGTGACGCGTGATCACACTAATTCACTGGTCTATGCCAATTGGATTGGGCGCGGTCCGTTCGTCAATGATGTTTTGGCCCCGAGAAGTGCAAAGGAGCCCCAGTAGTGTCCGTTACCGCAGATGTCACCACCGTCAGCCCGACCAGCCACGAGGAGCTCGCCGGGTGGGTCAAGGAGATCGCCGATCTGACCCGGCCGGACCGGATCGAATGGTGCGACGGCTCCGAGGCCGAGTGGACCCGCCTGACGAACCTGCTGGTCGAGCGGGGCACGTTCACCCGCCTGTCCAAGCGGCAGAACAGCTTCCACGCCACCTCCGATCCCGGCGACGTCGCCAGGGTCGAGGACCGGACCTACATCTGCTCCGAGCGCGAGGAGGACGCGGGACCGACCAACAACTGGATCGCCCCCGCCGAGATGCGCCGTACCTTCGGTGAGATCTTCGCGGGCGGCATGCGCGGCCGGACGATGTACGTGGTGCCGTTCTGCATGGGCCCCCTGGGCGGTGAGATCTCCCAGCTCGGCGTGGAGATCACCGACTCGCCGTACGTGGTCGTGTCGATGCGCGTCATGACCCGCATGGGCGACGAGGCCCTGCGGCTCATCGAGGAGCGCGGCGGCTACGTCAAGGCCGTCCACTCGGTCGGCGCCCCGCTGGAGCCCGGCCAGGACGACGTGCCGTGGCCGTGCAACCCCACCAAGTACATCAGCCACTTCCCCGAGACCCGCGAGATCTGGTCCTACGGCTCCGGGTACGGCGGCAACGCCCTGCTCGGCAAGAAGTGCTACGCCCTGCGCGTCGCGAGCACGATGGCCCGCGACGAGGGCTGGCTGGCCGAGCACATGCTCATCCTCAAGATCACCCCGCCGGAGGGGGAGACGCGTTACATCGCGGCGGCCTTCCCGAGCGCCTGCGGGAAGACGAACCTCGCCATGCTCCAGCCGACCCTTCCCGGCTGGAAGGTCGAGACGATCGGCGACGACATCGCCTGGATGCGCTTCGGCGACGACGGGCGGCTGCGCGCCATCAACCCCGAGGCGGGTTTCTTCGGAGTCGCCCCCGGAACCGGTGAGTCCACCAACGCCAACGCGATCAGGACGCTCTGGGGCAACAGCATCTTCACCAACGTCGCCCTCACCGACGACGGCGACGTGTGGTGGGAGGGGCTCACCGACCGGCCCCCGGCGCGCCTGACCGACTGGAAGGGCCGCGCCTGGACGCCGGACTCCGGCGAGCCCGCCGCGCACCCCAACGCCCGCTTCACGGTCCCGGCCGCGCAGTGCCCGACGATCGCCCCCGAGTGGCAGGACCCCGAGGGGGTGCCGATCTCCGCGATCCTGTTCGGCGGGCGCCGGGCCAGCGCGGTCCCCCTGGTGACGGAGTCGACGAGCTGGCGGCACGGCGTCTTCGTGGGGGCCAACATCGCCTCGGAGAAGACCGCCGCCGCCGAGGGCAAGGTCGGCGAGCTGCGCCGCGACCCGTTCGCGATGCTGCCCTTCTGCGGCTACAACATGGGCGACTACTTCGCCCACTGGCTCAGGATCGGCCGGCGCGAGAACGCCCGCCTGCCGCGCGTCTACTACGTGAACTGGTTCCGCAAGGACGACGAGGGCAGGTTCATCTGGCCCGGCTTCGGCGAGAACACTCGCGTGCTCAAGTGGATCGTCGACCGCCTCAACGGCCGGGCGGAGGCGGTACGGACCCCCATCGGCCTGCTCCCCGCCGAGCTCGACACCGAGGGCCTCGACGTCTCCGACGAGGACATGCGGACGCTGCTCAGCGTCGACGAGGACATCTGGCGGCAGGAGGCGGCGCTCATGCCCGCCTTCTTCGAGACCTTCGGCGACCGCATGCCCCGGGAGCTGTGGGAGGAGTACGAGGCCCTCGTCGCCCGCCTGGGCTGAGTGGTTCCGCCCGGCTGAGCGTGCCCGGCCTGGGCCGGGGGTCGGGCTGGGTACCGGGTCGGTGATCGGGCCGGGTACCGGGCCGGGGCGTGGACCCTCAAGCGCGGGATCCAGGGCGTGGGGAAGGCGCGACCGAGGTCATCGGCCCGGTCGCGACGGGGCAGGTAACCCGCGTTTCGCCTGGTGACCGACATCTCACCGGGTCGCCGTCGAAGTCGGGCGAAACTTCTGCCAGGCTGTGCGCGTCTACCTGGGTACACGGGACGTCACTCCCGCGACCCACCTTTCCCCCCAAGGAGGCGGACATGGGGTTCTCGCTGTTCGTCATCGCCTGCGTCGTCGGCCTGGTCATCCTCTCCACGATCGTCTCGCTGCACCGCGAGCACCGCCGGGTGCGCTCGGCCATGATCGGCCACTACGGCGGGCCGCCGAACCCGTACGAGCTCGCCTATCTCTCCGGAGGGCCGCGCCGCGTGATCAACACCGCGCTCGGCCTGCTGGCCAGGGCCGGGGCGATCCGGATCTCGCGAGGCGGTCAGGCCAGCCTGGTCGCCGGGGCCCAGCCGTCTCCCGACCCGATCGAGTACGCCGTCATGGAGTCGCTCCACCGGCGCGGAGGCTCGGCTCCGGTGAGCGAGGTCCGCCGCGCGGTGGCCGAGGGGCCGAGCGTCGACGGCCTGCGCTACCGGCTGCTGGGGCTCGGCCTGCTCGTGCCCGAGGGCGCGCTCGACCACGCGCAGGCGCTGCTGAGCCGGCTCCAGATCGCCTCGATCATCGAGGTGATCGTCGTGGCGGGCATCCTGCTCGCGGGGGCCACCGGGGGACTCGGCACCTTCGCGCTGCTGGTGGGCCTGGTCTCGGTGGTCGGCGGTTTCTCCGTCCACACGCGGCAGAAGCGGGCCCTGCGCGACGTCCTGAGCCACGCCGGTCACGAGGCGCTCGCCTCCGCCCGCCGGACCTACGTGCGGGGCGCTCGCCCTCTCACACCTGATCTGGCCTTCGCCGTCGGCATTCCCGTCGCCCTGTACGGCCTGAGCGAGCTCAACGAGCCCGGCCTGGAGGAGGAGCTCCAGCGTCAGACCGCGAGCAGTGCGAGCAGCTGCGCCTCGGGTGCCTGCGGCGGCGGTTCCGGCTCGGGCGACGCCTCGTCCTTCGGCGGCGGCGGTGACTTCGGCTCCGGCGGCTGGGGTGACTCCGGCGGGTCGAGCGACGGTGGCGGGTCGAGCGACGGCGGTGGCGGGTCCAGCTGTGGCGGAGGGTGCGGCGGTGGCGGCTGCGGTGGGTGAGCGGCACCCGGCCCCGGCTCTGACCACGGCCCCGGCCACGGCCACGGCCCCGGCCCCGGCCCCGGTGCTGGGGGCGGCCGGGGTCCCCGGGGCTTCCGGGGCCTCCGGAGGGGCGGTGGTGGCCCGGCGGCGGGCGGGTCTGGGCGGGGGTGTCCTCGATGGCGGCTGAGTTCCCGGCGCTGGGGGTGGGCATCGGCTGGCGGCCGGAGATCGACCTGACCGTGGAGCGGCTGCCCGGGGTCGACTTCGTCGAGGTCGTCGCCGAGAACGTCCACCCCGACCGGCTTCCCGAGTCGCTGCGGGTGCTCCGCGCCCGCGGGGTTCCGGTGATCCCGCACGGTGTCGGGCTGGGCGTCGGTGGTGCCGAGCCCCCCGACCCGCGGCGGCTGGCGCACCTGGCCGACTGCGCCCGCGCCCTGGACGCGCCGCTGGTCAGCGAGCACCTCGCCTTCGTACGGGCGGGCGGGATGGAGGCCGGGCACCTGCTTCCGGTGCCGCGCACCCGGGCCGCGCTCTCCGTCGTCGCCGAGAACGTACGGCGGGCGCAGGACGCGCTTCCCGTGCCGCTGGCCCTGGAGAACGTCGCGGCCCTGTTCGGCTGGCCGGAGGACGAGATGACCGAGGCCGCCTTCCTCGGCGAGCTGGTGGAGATGACCGGCGTCGGGCTCCTGATCGACGTGGCGAACCTCTACACGAACCAGGTCAACCTGGGCCTGTCGGCCACCGAGGCGCTGGACGGCCTCCCGCTGTCCGAGCTGGCCTACGTCCACGTCGCCGGAGGCCACTCCCACCAGGGGGTGTGGCACGACACCCACACCGCCCACGTCCCGCAGGACGTGCTGGACATCCTCTCCGAGCTGTGCGCCCGGGTCGATCCGCCCGGTGTGCTGCTCGAATGGGACGACGACTATCCCAGCGACGGCGCCCTGGAGGGGGAGCTGGGCCGGATCCGCGGCGCGATGGCCCGTGCCTGACGACACGGCCCGCGACGCGGTGCCCGGGGGCGCCACCGGCCGGGTGCGGGAGACAGGCGGCCACGAGGGCGGGGAAGCCCTCGCAGGGGACCGGGAGGCCGCCCCGGGGAGGGCGGCGGGAGAAGCGCCGGAAGCCGTCAGGGGACGAGAAGCCGCCGGGGAGGCATTGGCGGTCGCCCGGAGGCGGGAAGCCGCGAGAGAGGCTCTGGAAGTCCGCGAGGGGCGGGAGGGCGTCCGGGAGCCGGAGACCGGGGGCGCGGCGCGTGAGGTGCCGGCCGGGGCTCAGGCCGGTCTCACGCCCGGGGGCGTTCAGGGCTCCGGTGGGGGTTCGGCGCGGGAGGCGCTGGCCAGGGCCCAGGAGGCCCTGGTGGCGGCCCTGGTGGCCGGGGAGGAGGCGCCACGGGGGTTCGACCGGGAGCGGCTGCGGATCCAGGAGTCCAGCCTGATCTCCAAACGGCGCAGGACGGTGGCCAGGCTGCGGCCCGACCTGGCCGCGCTGCTCGGAGACGGCTTCGCCGGGGAGTTCGACGCGTACGCGAGAGGCCGTCCCAAGCCGCCGGGCGGCTCCCACGCCGACGCCCGTGACTTCGCCGACCGCCTCCGCGCGGCGGGACGGCTGCCGGAGGAGCCCGTGACTCCCGAGCCCGGTCCCGCGCCCCGCGGATGGTCGCTCTTCGGCAGACGCCGCTGAACCCCGCGCCCTGAACCGGGTGCTCCGAACGGAGCGCGTCGACCCGGCCGTCACCGACCCGGCCGTCGTCGGACAGGGTGCGTCGAACCGGTTGCGCCGAACCGGGTGCCCTGAGCCGGGCGCTCCACGTCAGGCGGCGGGCCGGATCCGGTGTCGCCGAAACTTCTGGTCGTCCCCGTTCGTCAACTGGGTAGTGAACCTCAGGCAGGGACGTCATCCCGGAGGCCGTCATGCAGACCTTACAGATCGTCGTCGTGGTGGTTCTCGCGCTCCTGGCGGTGGCCGGGCTGATCGCGCTGCGCCTGGCCGTGCGTCCCTCACGTGTCTACGAGGGGCCCGAGCTGACGCCGTACGAGCTGGCGCTGCTCGCGGGCGGCCGGTCCCGGGTGGTCGACACCGCGCTGGCCTCGCTGACCGGGGGCGGGGTGGTCAGGGCGCAGCGCGGCGGGTGGCTGACGCGGGTGTCGGGCCAGGTCGGCGTGCTCACCCAGCCGGTGCAGACCGAGGTCCTCGACCGGCTCGGTGGGCCGGAGGGCGGGGCGCCGGTCTGGGCGGTCAGGAACAGGGTGGCCCAGGGGGCCGCGGTGACCGTGCTGATCGCGCGCCTGAGGGACCTGGGGCTGATCGACGCGCCCGGTTCCGGCCGGGCCGACCCCACCCACCCCAACCGTGCCGGTAAGACCGCGCTGGCCCACTACCGCCTGCGCCACCGCGAGGACAGGTCCCTGCCGCCCCGCGCGGGCGGTCATGTCGACCACGACGAGCTGAACATCATGGGCGTCGCCCTGCACGGCCTGAAGCAGTGGGAGGAGGGGGCGCTGGCTGCCATCCTGTCCATGGACGGCCCGCCACCGCCCCCCGCGCTGCGCCGAGGCTCCTCCCGTTCCTCCCGGCGTAGCTCCTCCGACGCCTCGGCGGGCGCCTACTACGGGGGTTGCGGCGCGGGCGGGGGCGGTTCCGACTCCGGCTCGGGCTCCAGTTGCGGGGGCGGGGGCGGCTGCGGCGGCAGCTCCTGAGAGCCC
The DNA here is from genome assembly GCF_051390675.1 of Streptosporangium heterodermiicola. Lineage (NCBI taxonomy): Bacteria > Bacillati > Actinomycetota > Actinomycetes > Streptosporangiales > Streptosporangiaceae > Streptosporangium > Streptosporangium heterodermiicola. Next base: position 120,755 of record NZ_JBPJSR010000014.1, on the reverse strand, counting down.
TGTCCGGCCGGGGCGCGGTCGGTTAGGTTGGGCCGACACATGACGACACATGACGACACGCACCGGCCGGTGCGCGCCGGCCGACACGTGCCGACACATGATCGGGCGCCTGCATCGGAGTGACCGTGGGAAAGTTCGTCGATCACGCGACCTGGCCGTTGCGGCCCGAGGACGAGGGGCCGCACCCGGCGGGCCCCGAGCCGCTGTGGGGCGAGTCCGTCTATCTCGACTTCGCGGCCGAGGACGGCTCGCTCGCCGGTTACGTCCGGCTCGGCCTGTATCCCAACTGGAACCGCGCCTGGTACTGGGCGTGCCTGGTCGGCAGGGACCGGCCCACGGTGCTGCTGGCCGACCACCACGTCCCGCTCTCCGTCCCCGGCCCTCCCGAGCCGGACGGGGCCGGGACGCGTCCCGGCGTCCACGCGGTGCGCGGCGAGGGTTTTCACGCAATCCACGACGTGACGGCCCCCATGCGGTCCTTCCGGGTGACCCTCGACGCCGGGGCGGCGGCGTCCTGGACGACCCCGCCATGGCGTACGGGGACCTGGGGAGCGCCGGGACGACCTCGCTCGCGTTCGACCTGGAGTGGCGGAGCGGCGGCGCCCCGTACCCCTACCGCTTCATGTCGCGGTACGAGATCCCCTGCGAGGTCGCGGGGACGATCGGGGTCGGCGGGGGCGCGGAGATCGCCTTCTCCGGGTACGGCGAGCGCGACCACAGCTGGGGGGAGCGCGACTGGTGGGGGTTGTCGTGGCTGTGGAGCTCGGGGCGGCTCGACGACGGCACGTTCTTCCACGGCATGCGGGCCAACGTCGGCTTCGAGATGCCCTGGCCGTGCTTCACGGTCCCGCCCGGCGGTGAGACCGAGGAGCACGAGGGCTTCACCGCGGCGAGCGAGTTCGGCGAGGACGGTTTCCCGTCCGGAGCGCGGCTGGAGGTGCCCGGACTGCCGATGACGGCCGTCCCGGTCGCCTTCGCCCCGGTCGCCTTGACGTCCCCCGACGGGGAGGTCGCCCGCTTCCCGCGCGCCCTGTGCCGGTTCGCGGCCGAGGACGGGCGATCCGGGTACGGCTGGACCGAATGGCATCAGCCGCCCGGCTGGCGGGGACATGGATGGCGTTGATCGTGTTTTGGCGGACTGGGCCGGGGATACCCTCTCTGAGGTGGGGGGACTGCGTTGTCTTGATGGTTCTTATCTGACCGTTACGCCGGTGGCGTGCCGTGACAGTGTCGGCATGCCGTACGAGATCACCCTGCAGCTGCACCGCGACGGCGCGCTGTACGGGACGGTGGGCGAGCGGTGCGGATGGTTCCTCACCCGGCTGGCGCGGGGGGTGGCCGAGGCGCGGGCGGGCCACGAGACCCGGTGGCCCGACCCCGACGACCGCTTCCCCGACGACACGGAACTGTTCGCCTTTCGTTACCGGGCCAGGAACGGTGTCGTCGGCGGTGGCGAACTCCGCTGCCAGCTGCGGACCATCCCGGTCTGGGTCCCGGGGCGGCGGGGGCCCGGCGGGGAGTGGCGGCTCACCAGAAGGGCTTTCCTGGAGGCCTGGGGCGGCAGCGGGGTGGGGATGCGCGCCATTCTGACATCCTCTGAGCTGGGCGTTTTCGTGGAGGCGCTCGTCGCGGAGGCCGAGGACTGCCTGGGGGCCCGCAAGCCGGGCAAGCCCGCCAGATCCCTGTAGAGGGGGCGGAGGGGTCCGCGGGGCGGCGATAATTGCCTGTCAGTGCCAATTCGTGGCGGGTGCTGGGGGAGGGGCTTCAATGGGCGTGCGCGATCTCGTCTACCGGGTGTACGAACGCAGGCTTGAGGCGAAGCTGTCCCGTCAGAGGGAGATGGCTCCCCGGCACGTCGGCGTGATCGTCGACGGCAACCGGCGCTGGGCGCGCTCGATGGGCATCGACGACGTGAGCCGCGGGCATCGCAAGGGCGCCGACAAGATCTCGGAGCTGCTCGGCTGGTGCCGCGAGGCCGGTGTCGAGGTCGTCACCGTGTGGCTGCTGTCGAGCGACAACATCAACCGTTCCAAGGACGAGCTGGACCTCCTGATGAAGATCATCGAGGACGTCGTCCAGGAGCTCGTGGCCGACGGATGGCACATCAAGCCCATGGGCGCGCTTGATCTTCTGCCCGATCACACGGCCCGGGTGCTCAAAAACGCAAAAGAAGCGACATCACATCGTCCCGGTTTGATTGTGAACGTTGCTGTTGGGTATGGAGGAAGGCGTGAGATCGCTGATGCGGTGCGCTCCCTTCTCCAGGAGCACGCGAGCAAGGGCGCGAGTATCGAGGACCTTGTCGAGGTCCTCGATGTCGAGCACATCGCGGAGCATCTCTACACGCGCGGCCAGCCCGATCCGGATCTGGTCATCCGGACCTCGGGAGAGCAGCGGCTCTCCGGCTTCCTGCTCTGGCAGAGCGCTCACTCCGAATTCTACTTCTGCGAGGCCTACTGGCCTGACTTCCGCAGGGTCGACTTCTTGCGGGCTCTCCGCTCCTACGCCGCGCGACACCGCAGGTACGGTTCCTGAAACTCCACATGAACGACCCCTTTCGGTCAGTCTTAAGCAGTTGGAAGTCGGGCATTCAGGACGTACCGTAAGAAGTAGGAGAGCACAGCTCACCTACGCCGGAGAGGGCCCGCCTTTGCGTCACGACCTGCTGAGGAGGGCCGGTCAACGGTCCCTGCTCGACGTTCTCGTGAGCGGGCCCGGGGCCGGTCCGCATCCCAGCTCATGGCAGGGCGCCGTCCATGGCGCCCGGGGGAGAACGCGTGGCAAACCCTTCGTCCTCACCCACGTCGCCGGCAGTGCAGCGGCGCACGTACGTCCTGGACACCTCGGTGCTCCTGGCGGATCCAACGGCGATGAGCCGTTTCGCCGAGCACGAGGTCGTCATCCCGATCGTCGTCATCACCGAGTTGGAGGGCAAACGCCATCATCCAGAGCTCGGATACTTCGCGCGTAAGGCGCTAAGGTCCCTCGACGAACTCCGGGTGACACACGGACGGCTGGACGAGCCCATGCCGATCGGCGAGGGCACCATCCGGGTCGAGCTCAACCACAGTGACCCGTCCATCCTGCCCGTCGGGTTCCGGCTCGGCGACAACGACACCCGCATCCTGACCGTGGCGAAGACCCTCGCCGCGGAGGGCAACGACGTGGTTCTGGTCTCCAAGGATCTGCCGATGCGGGTGAAGGCCGCCTCCATCGGGCTCGCCGCGGACGAATACCGCGCCGAACTCGTGGTGGAGTCCGGCTGGACCGGCATGGACGAGCTCCAGGTGACCTCGGAGGACGTCGAGACCCTCTTCGAGCACGGTACGGCCGACCTGGCCGACGCCCGTGACCTGCCCACCCACACGGGTCTGCGCCTGCTGTCGAGCAGGGGCTCCGCGCTGGGCCGGGTGCTGCCCGACAAGTCGGTGCGGCTGGTGCGCGGCGACCGCGAGGTGTTCGGCCTGCACGGCCGTTCCGCCGAGCAGCGGATCGCGCTCGACCTCCTGATGGATCCCGAGGTCGGCATCGTCTCGCTGGGCGGCCGGGCGGGCACCGGAAAGTCCGCGCTCGCCCTGTGCGCGGGCCTGGAGGCGGTCCTGGAGCGCCGCCAGCACCGCAAGGTCATCGTCTTCCGTCCCCTGTACGCCGTGGGCGGCCAGGAGCTGGGTTACCTGCCCGGTTCCGAGAACGAGAAGATGGGCCCGTGGGCGCAGGCGGTCTACGACACCCTGGGCGCGGTCACCACGCCCGAGGTGATCGAGGAGGTCATGGACCGGGGCATGCTGGAGGTGCTCCCGCTCACCCACATCCGCGGCCGGTCGCTCCACGACGCCTTCGTCATCGTGGACGAGGCGCAGTCGCTGGAGCGCGGGGTGCTGCTCACCGTGCTGAGCCGCATCGGCGCCAACTCCCGGGTCGTGCTCACCCACGACATCGCGCAGCGCGACAACCTGCGGGTGGGCCGCCACGACGGCGTCGTGGCGGTGGTGGAGAAGCTCAAGGGGCACCCGCTGTTCGCGCACGTCACCCTGACCCGCTCGGAGCGCTCGCCGATCGCGGCGCTGGTCACCGAGATGCTGGAGGACATCACGATGTGACGGGCGTCCGAACGCCACCGCCGGAGCGCGGTCGCGGGTGCCGTACGAGCACCCGCGACCGCGCTCCGCGCGTCACAGGCTCCGGGCCTCTCCGGGCCTCTTCATGCCTCTGGGCCCGCACGCGGAGGCCCTCAGGGGGGCAGCCGCACCCCGGGCGCCGCGAGGTTGCGGTACTCGAAGCAGCCGCGGTCGCCCATCGTCTCCGGGGTGCCGGGGAAGAGGCGGGTGACCTCGACGCTCCAGATGCTCTCCTGCTTGTTCTGCCGGATGGTGCAGGTGATCTGGGCGAGGGCCTGCTCGGTGACCTTGCCCTCGCCCGTGATGATCACGTTCAGCCGGTAGCCCAGGTTGTCGTCCGGCTCGTTGCGCTGGTCGGTGTTGTCCGAGTAGCGGGTCGTCTTGGTGTCGTAGTGGCTGAAGTCGTTGAGCGCGCTGGTCAGTCCCGCCTTCGGCGGCTGCTTCCCGGCCCGGAACAGGGTGTCGATGATGTTCTTGGCCGAGTCGGAGACCACCGGGACCTTGACGGGCTCCAGCCGGTTGTCGCGGAGCAGATAGACCGTCACCCACGTGGGGCTGTAGCTGATCACCGGCGGGCGGCCGTAGTCCTGGACGTCGGTCGGGGAGATGCCGCAGCCGCAGAGCACCAGGGCCGCGACGAGGGCGACCAGAACGTACGGGCGGGTGAGCCGTCTCCCGCGAGGGCGGGCGGCGTACGGGCCGGTGGGCCGTCTCCCGGCGAGGACGTACGGGCGGGTGGGCCGTCTCGTGGGCCGTCTCATGCCGGGGGGAGCCAGACCGTGAAGAGGGTGCCCGGCCGCTGCGCGCGGACCGAGATCGTGCCCCCGTGCAGTTGCGCGTTGGCCCGCGCGATGGACAGGCCGAGCCCGCTGCCGTCTCCCCGGGCGCCTGCCTTGTAGAAACGGTTGAACACGAAGGGCAGGTCCTTCGCCGGGATGCCCTTGCCGTGGTCGCGCACCTTCACCTCCAGGCCGTTCGGTGTGCTGCGGGCGGTCACCATCACCGGGAGCTCGCCGTGGCGCAGGGCGTTGCCCACCAGGTTGGCCACGATGACGTCGAAGCGCCGGGGGTCGACGGAGAAGGCCAGCCCCTCGGGGACGTTCACCCGTACCTGGTCCGACCAGCCGCGCATCTCCAGGCAGTCGCAGACCACGTCGACGATGTTCACGGTGTCCACGTTCAGCGTGGCCGTCCCCGAGTCGAACCGGCTCGCCTCGATGAGCTGCTCGATCAGGGTCCGCAGCCGCGCTATCTCGCGCAGCACCAGCCGTACGGCCGCCGCGGGCTCGGGCGGCAGCCGGTCGGCCTCCTCGGAGAGCATGTCGGTGACCGCGGTCATCGCGGTCAGCGGCGTCCTGAGCTCGTGGGAGACGTCGGCGACGAAGCGGCGGGACATCGCCTCCAGCGCGCGCAGCTCGGTGACGCTCCGCTCCAGGGCGGCGGCGGTGTCGTTGAACGTGGCGGTGAGCTCGGCGAGCTCGTCCTGGCCGTGTACGGGCAGGCGGGTGTCGAGGTGGCCGGCGCCGAGCGCGCGGGCCGCCGAGCCGAGCCGCCTGACCGGCAGCAGGAGCTGCCGGGCCGACACCAGTCCCAGGGAGAGCGCGATGATCAGCATGGCGACGCCGGCGACGGCGAGCGGCTGCCGCAGGCCGCTCAGCAGCCGTTCCTCCTCGATGAGGGGGACGAACACGAAGACGGTCATCCCGGTGGGCTGGGCGGTGTGGATGGGCTCGATCCGCCAGACGGGGGTGCCGATGAGCAGCCACATGTCGCCGCCGATGGTCATGCGCTTGGCGACCAGCCGCTGGGTGGCCCTGGCGGCGAGGTCGCCGGGGACGTTCTTGGGGCCGAAGTCGCCGTCGGGGTAGGGGTAGTTCTCGTAGCGGACCACCACCCTGCCGCCCTGGGGGCGCAGGCTCCTCTGCAGCGCGCTGATCTCCTCGTCGGTCGGCGGGCTGTCTCCCGGCCAGAGCGCGCCGACGGGCAGCCTGCTGCCCTCCAGGATGTCGCGCACCTCGCTCACGGCCACGTGCTCGGCCCGCCTGATCATGCTGTTCTTGACGAACTCGTAGCCGATCACCGCGACGACCGCGGAGGCGGTGACGGCGATCAGGGTGAAGGTGATCACCAGGCGCCCGCGCAGGCCGGTGTACATCCGCCGCGTCGAGGGCGGGAACATCCGCTTCACGGCGGGCTGAACCGGTAGCCGAATCCCCGTACCGTGTGGATGAACTCGGGCTCGGCGGGGACCGCCTCGATCTTGGCGCGGACCCGCTGGACGCAGGCGTCGACCAGCCTGGAGTCGGCGACGTGGGTGTGGTCCCAGACGGCCCGCAGCAGGTATCTGCGGTTGAGCACCTGGCCGGGGTGGCGGACGAGTTCGAGCAGGAGCCGCAGCTCCGTGGGGGTGAGGTGGACCTCGCGACCGCCCAGCGCCACCTTGAGCGCGCCCCGGTCGATGACCAGGTCGCCGAAGGTGATGCGGTCGGAGGCGACCGACTCCATCCGGCGCAGGACGGCGCGGATGCGGGCGTCCAGCACCCGGGGCTCGACCGGCTTGACCACGTAGTCGTCGGCCCCCGCCTCCAGCCCCACGACCACGTCGAGGTCGTCGCCCCTGGCGGTGAGGAGGATCACCGGCAGCTGGTCGAGCCTGCGGATGCGGCGGCACACCTCGACGCCGTCGATGCCGGGCAGCATGACGTCCAGGATGGCGATCTCGGGGCGTCGGGACCTGATGTGCTCAAGGGCCTCCTCGCCACTGGCGTACGAGGTGACGGAGTGGCCCTGCCGGGTGAGCGCGAGCTCCAGCCCGGTACGGACCGAGGGGTCGTCTTCGACGAGGAGGATGCCTGCCACCGGGTAATCATTCTCCCAAGGCTCGGATGGATCTGCTGGGTCACAAAACCCAGACATAAGGCAAACAGTACCTGAATGAGGTGGTCAGACCACGATTCGGGCAGTTTCATGATCGCCAAAGGGGTCCGGATGGCCTCGTACGGTAAAATGTGAGCAAAATCACTCCCAAGCTTTTCTCGCCGGGAAAGTGCTCGTGGCCTGGCGGTTAGGTCGTGGGAAACCCCGGCGGGCCCGGCCGGACGCGTACCGGCGCCGACCAACTCCGCCGTTCCGGTTGCGGACCACCCCCCTCCGCACGGCAAGCTCATAGGTCGTGAGTCCAGGATCACAGCAACTGAAGGAACGCTCGGCGCCCCGCGCCCGCCGCTCGAACCGCAGGGCGGCCAGGGGGAAGGCCTCCGACGGGCCCGCCGGCCCCAGCTCGAAGCGTGGCATGACCTCCAAGCGCGTGCTGATCCTGGGCGCCGCGCTGGTGGTCCTGGTGGGCGGAGGCGCCTTCACCGCCTACACCGCCGTCCAGAACGCCTCGGCGCCGCCGACGAAGCCGCTCACCCTGGACGAGATGGCGCAGATGCTCGGCTCCGACCCGTTCGGCTCCGACCTGGAGTCCGACATGCTGAAGGCCCAGGCGGCCCAGGCGCTCAAGGCCGACAAGATCGCCGCCGAGCGCGACAACCGCAAGGCCCTCAACCAGGTCAAGATCGTTGACGAGGCGCCGGGCGGCGGCGGGTTCAACCCGCAGCAGCTTCCCCCCGGCACCTCCAACCCGACCGGCAACAGGGCGCTGGGCAAGGAGATGCTGGAGTCCAGGGGCCAGGGCGGCGAGTGGGGCTGCCTGGAGAAGCTCTGGATGAAGGAGAGCGGCTGGAACGAGCGCGCCATGAACACCTCCAGTGGCGCCTACGGCATCCCGCAGTCCCTCCCCGGCCACAAGATGGCCAGCGCCGGAAGCGACTGGCAGACCAACGCGGCCACCCAGATCGAATGGGGGCTCAGCTACATCAAGGGCCGCTACGGCTCGCCCTGCGGCGCTTGGGGCCATTCCCAGGCCAAAGGCTGGTACTGAGAGACCAGGAGTCGGCAAGTCTGATCGTCTCCCGGCGCCGCGCGCCGCACCCTTGGCCGCATGGACGTGAAGGTCAGCGTGGTGGTGCCGGTGCACAACCCCGGTGATGGCGCCGACGCCTGCATCCGGTCGGTGCTGGAGCAGTCGATGGCCTCCGAGGACTACGAGGTCATCTTCGCCGACGACGGATCCGACGACGGGATCCAGCAGCGCCTCGACACCCTGGCGGCGGTGCGGCCGAACGTCAGGGTGCTCCACATCGAGCGGACCGGCTCGCCGATGCGCGGCCGCAACGTCGCCCTCATGGTCGCCCGGGGCGAGTACGTCTACCTGCTGGACCAGACCGACCGCCTGGAGCGGACCGCCCTGGAGCGCATGCACGCGCGGGCCGTGGAGACCGGGGCCGACGTCCTCCTCGGGCGGCTGAGCAGCGACCAGCGTCCGCCCGCCACGATCTTCGACACCGACCGCGAGCACGCCGACGTCGTCAGGGACCGGCTGCTCACGCTGCTCACCCCGCACAAGCTCTTCCGCAGGGCCTTCCTCGACGCCGAGGCGCTGAACTTCTCCGACCCCGGCGGCTGCCTGGCCGAGCAGGCCTTCGTGCTCCGCGCCTACCTGCGGGCCGGGAACGTCGTCGTGATGGCCGGCCCGATCTGCTGCCACGTCACCGAGCGGCCCGACCCGCCGGAGGACCCCTACGTCTGGGCCGCGGAGCTGCGCGAGCTGCTCGACATCATCGACGACGAGGTGCCCGAGGGCCGCCGGCGCGACCGGATGTACGCCCAGTGGTTCCGCACCGCGGTGCTGCGGCGGCTCGGCGGGGGCAGGTTCGCCACCTCCTCCGCGGGCCGGGCGGCCACCTTCACCACCCTGCGCGAGCTGGTCGTCCAGCGCTTCCCCCCGCGCCTCGACCTCCTGCTGCCGGTCCCGCTGCGGGCCCGCGCCGCGCTGCTGCGCGCGGGCAGGCTCGACCAGCTCGTCGTCCTGGCCGGGGCCACGCGCGGCGTCCGCCTCCAGGCCGACCTCGACGAGCTCACCTGGGACGACGGCGCGCTCACCATGGGGCTCACCGTGGAGATCATGCAGGCCGACGGCACTCCGATGCGCTTCGTCCCGTACGGGGAGGACGGCCTGCTCTGGCAGCCCCCGGTGCCCCTCGAAGGGCTCCGCCTGCCGCCCGAGATGGCCGACGTGAGCCAGGCCGCCGCCAGGGCGCGGTTCGAGGTCTACGTCAGGCACGAGGACACCGGGATCGTCCACTTCCTGCCCTCGGAGTGCTCGATGATCCGCAGCCGTCACCGCAACGGGGTCAGGCTCCAGGTCACCGGCGCGGCCCGGCTGGACATCGACTCGGCGGCGACGGGCGACCCGCTGCCCCCGGGACTCTGGGAGATACACGTGCGCATGTACGGGGGAGCGCAGCAGGCGCGCACCCGGGTGACCGGGTCGCCGCTGAACTGCACCGGGATGGTCGCCGACTGCTCCAGGCGGCTGATCGTCCCCTGGTGGTCCGACCGCGGGGAGCTGGGGATCTGCGTGGAGCCGCGCTCGTTCCCCGAGTCGATCGTGCTGGTCTCGCCGGGGACGAAGCTCATCAGGCAGCGCAAGCACGTCTTCGTCGTCGTGCCCGTGCCGTACGTGCCGCCGAGCGGGGGGCCGCCCGCGGAGCTGGTGTTCCGCCAGATCGCGGGAAGGGAACGCGAGGTCGCCGCCCCCGCGCTGGTCGAGCCCGGCGTCCCCGGGGAACTGGCCGGGCGGCTGATCGCCAAGATCCCGACCCGGCTGGCGTACCGGGAGGGGTTTCTCGCGCCGGGCGTCTGGGCGCCGTTCCTGCGGGTGGACGGCGAGGAGACCGGGCTCCGCTTCAAGGTGGAGATGAACCGCGGCGGCCGGGTGGAGATCCACCGGGCCGCCGCCGCCAGGCTCTCCGAGCCCTGGTACCCGCTGCTGAAGCGGGTCGCGCTGCGGATACCGCTGGTCAGGAACGCGGTCCGGGTGACCAGGACCGTCCAGCGGCGCTACATGCTGAACTGACGTCCTGGGTCACCCGTCCCGACCGCCCGAAGGCGCCGCACCCCCTGCCGGGGCGGTGCGGCGCCGTGCGGTCATACGGCCGGTGTCATAGGGCTGGTGTCAGACGGCCGGGGTCACGGGCTCAGGCGGCACTCGTTGGGCAGGTCGCCGGTCGAGGGCCTCGGCAGGGTCGCGCTCGGCGGCGGGCTCTGCCCGCGCTCCACCCAGCCCTCCAGGGTCTCGAACGCGCTGCGGAAGCACGGCAGCAACGGGCGGAGCTTGTCGGGGTAGGAGGCGTAGAGGCTGTCCACGTGGGTGCCGTCGGTGATCCGGTAGTAGCGGAACGGCCGGTGCCCGCCGACCATGTCCGCGTAGACGTCGCCGGAACGGGAGATCGGCAGCAGCGTGTCCAGCGTGCCGTGGATCGTGATCAGCGGCTTGCCGATCCGGCCGGTGAGCCCGATCTTCCTCACCGCCGCGTACGGCTTGCGCGCGTCGTAGTCGTAGTCGGCGTCGCAGGCCGGGGTGCCCGAGGCGCAGAAGGGGGTGCCCGCCTCGGCGTCGCCGTCGAAGGAGGGGTCGAGTTCCTCACGGTAGAGGCGCTGGGTCAGGTCCCAGTAGTACTGGTAGTGGAACGGCCACAGGAACTCCGAGCCCCGGGCGAATCCCGCGTCGTACATCCCCTGGGTGTCGCCCGCCGGGTAGGCCCGCAGCGCCGGGGGCAGGTAGTTGACGAGGTTGTCGCCCTTGACCCGCCAGAGCGTGCCCTCCCAGTCGATGCCGCCGTCATACAGCCAGGCGCGGTTCTCCAGCTGCCAGCGGACCAGGTAGCCGCCGTTGGAGATGCCCGCGGCGTAGGTCCGCTTGGGAAGCCTGCCGTAGCGCTGGGCGACGACGGCCTTGGCCGCGATCGCGACCTGCGTGACCCGGTCGTTCCACTCGGCGACCGCGTCACCGGGCCTGCGGCCGTCCTTGTAGAAGGTGACGCCGACGTTGCCCTTGTCCGTCACCGCGTAGGCGTAGCCCTTGGCCAGCGCCCAGTCGGAGACGGTGAAGTCGTTGGCGTACTGCTCCCGGTTGCCCGGGGTGCCGGTGACCACCAGCCCGCCGTTCCAGTTGTCGGGCAGCCGCAGGACGAACTGCGAGTCGTGGTTCCAGCCGTGCGTCGTGTTGGAGGTCGAGGTGTCGGGGAAGTAGCCGTCGACCTGGATGCCGGGCACGCCCTTCGGGTTGACCGCCCCCGCCGGGTGCAGGCCCGCCCAGTCGGCCGGGTCGGTGTGCCCGGAGACGGTCGTGCCCGCCGTCGTGAGGTCGTCCAGGCAGGCCTTCACCTGGCGCTCGGCCCCCGGCACCGCCACCCGGTCCAGCCGCGCGCAGTGCGCCGGTGATGTCCCCGCACTCGCCACCGGAGCCCCGGCCAGGACCGTCAGAGCGGCGAGCCCTACTGCCGTGATTTTGGTACTGCGCATTGGTCAGCTCCGCTTCAGGTGGTCGGAGAGGGCGGCGAGGAACTCGGCGGGCCGCTCGATGTGCGGGCTGTGGCCCGTGTCCAGGACGGTCTCGGTGTACGGGCCGTATCGCTCCAGGGCGGCGCGGGTCTGGGTGACCATCGGCTGCGCGGGGGTGCCGGGCGAGCCGGGGACGGCCCCCAGGGCGCCCAGGTGGGCCAGGTCGAACAGCGAGGTGTCGGAGACGATCACATCGGCCTCGCCCCTGATCCACAGGATCGGCGGCTTCGGGTCGATCGTGTGCAGGTCGTCGATCCGGAAGTACGTCGGGGCGAGCGAGTTGAGTACGCCCCGCGTGCCGGGACGGACCCCCGGCCACTCCTCCGACGCCGCCGCGTCGCCCGGGTAGTGGTCCTCGCCGACCCTCGTGGACAGCATCGACGCGACCAGGGCGTCCTCGTCCTCGATCACGGTGCCGGGCTTCACGTACGTGGTCCTCATCACGTTCCTCGGCGAGGCCGGGGAGTCGTCCGAGGCGTCCCCCGCCACGAGCAGCTTCACGAAGTCGGGGTTGGCCGCGCCCGCCCCGCCGCCCGTGCCGTCGGGGTGGTTCAGCACGCCGTCGGCGCCGTGCGTGCCGCCGAAGCCGTACGGGGAGACCGGGTTGACCAGGGTTACGCTCCGCACGGCGGACGGCCGGTCGCGCAGCGCCTGCAGCACGACCCCGCCGCCCATGCTCCAGCCGACCAGGTGCACGCCGTCCAGCCCGAGGGCGTCGAGGAGGGCGAGCACGTCGTCGGAGTAGTCCCGCAGGCCCCGGGTGGCGTCGACCGGGGCGGGCTCGGTGTCGCCGAAGCCCCGCAGGTCCACGGCGAGCGGCTGGTGGCCCTCCTCCGTCAGGGCGAGCATCGTGCCCCGCCAGAAGGCGGAGCTCGACACGTTCCCGTGCACGAACAGCACGGTCTCGCCGCCCTCAGGGGCGTTCCCGTCGTCCCCGGTGACCGACAGGACGTTCTGGGTGATCCGGCCGGTGGGCACCGGCCGGTTCTCGATGCGCATCAGATGTTTCTCCGTACGGTTCAGCGAGTGGTCTTGGCCTCGTCGCGGGTGCCGATGGTGACGAGGTCGCGGCCACGGGTCTCACGCGAGACGTACACGGTGATCAGGGTGAGCACGGCGGCCCCGGCCACGTACAGCATGATGGGGAACGACGACTTGTAGGCGTCCAGCAGGGCGACCGCGATCAGCGGGGCGAGGGCGCCCGCGACGATCGAGGCGAGCTGCGAGCCGATCGAGACGCCCGAGTAGCGCATCCTCGTGGCGAACAGCTCGGAGAAGAACGCTGCCTGCGGGCCGTACATCGCGCCGTGCAGGATCAGCCCGACGGTCACCGCCAGGGTGACGGCGAGGAAGTTCTTGGTGTCGATCAGCGGGAAGAACGCGAAGGACCACAGGCCCACCCCGGCGGCGCCGAGCAGGTAGACGGGCCGGCGGCCGAGCCGGTCGGAGAGCGCCCCCCACATCGGGATCGAGACGAAGTGGATGGCCGACCCGATCAGCACCGCGTTGAGCACCACGGGCTTCGCCAGCCCGGCCTGCGCCGTCGCGTAGACCAGCACGAACGCGGTGATCACGTAGTAGGAGACGTTCTCCGCGAAGCGGGCGCCGATCGCGATGAGGACGTCCCGCCAGTGGTACCTGAAGACCTCCACGATCGGCAGGGTCGTCGAGGGCTTGGCGTTCGCGACCGCCTGCTGGAAGACCGGCGACTCGCTGATGGAGAGCCGGATCCACATGCCGACCAGCACCAGCACACCGGACAGCAGGAACGGGATCCGCCAGCCCCAGCTCACGAACGCCTCGTCCGTCTGGACCGCGGCCAGCACCGCCAGCACGGCGGTGGCCAGCAGGTTGCCGCCGGGGGCGCCCGCCTGCGGCCAGGAGGCCCAGAAGCCGCGGCGCGCGGCGTCGCCGTGCTCGGAGACGATCAGCACCGCGCCGCCCCACTCGCCGCCGAGGGCGAAGCCCTGGACGAGCCGGAGCAGGGTCAGCAGCAGCGGCGCCGCCATGCCGATCGCCGCGTGGGTCGGCAGGCAGCCGATCAGGAAGGTCGCCCCGCCCATCATCAGCAGGCTGACCACCAGGAGCTTCTTGCGGCCGATCCGGTCGCCGAAGTGCCCGAAGACCAGCGCGCCCAGCGGGCGGGCCACGAAGCCCACCGCGTAGGTCAGGAACGCCAGCAGGGTGCCCGTCAGCGGCTCCGACTTGGGGAAGAACAGCTGCGGGAAGACCAGCGCGGCGGCGGAGCCGTACAGGAAGAAGTCATACCACTCGATCGTGGTACCGACGAGGCTGGCACCGACGATCTTTCCGATGGGGGTACGGGTTTTCTCTGCCATCTCACTCACCAGGGGGAGTCGCTGTTGGGGGGATTTCGGCTACCGTACGTAGTGACCGGCGTCACTCCTATGGGTACGACCGCCATAGCCGACCGGTGCCCTATGTGGATGTGCGCGGCACCCCGGATCAGCCGCTGAGGCGGTGCAGGCGCAGGGCGAGCTGGATCTCCAGCGCCCGCTCGGGAGCCTGCCAGTCGTCGCCGAGGAGCTGGCCGATCCGGTCCAGGCGCTGGGTGACCGTGTTGACGTGGATGTGCAGGGTCTCGCTCGTCCGGGACAGCGAGCCGCCCGTGCCGAAGTACGCGGTGAGCGTCTGGACCAGCGCGGTGCCCCTGCGGGCGTCGTAGTCGATCACCGGGCCGAGCGCCGTGGCGAGGAACGCCCCGATGTCGCGCCCCTCGCCGACCAGCAGGCCGACGAAGCCCAGCTCCCTGGCTCCGGCGCCCTCCCCGGCCCTCCCCAGGGCCACCAGGGCGTCGGCGCAGCGCTGCGCCTCCCGGTGCGCGGCGGCCACCTCCGCGGTGCCGCGTACGGGCCCTCCGGCGCCCGCGGTGGCCGGGTGGCCGAGCGAGGCGCTCAGCTCGGCCGCCACCCGCTTGGCCAGGGGTCCCGGCCGGTCCCCGGGGAGCAGCAGGACCACCTCGTCGCCGCGCTGCGCGGCGAGGCCGTGGTGCAACGTCGCCTGCGACGACGCCCAGAACGCGGCCCGCTCCCGCCCGCCGCCGTGCCGGACCACGACCACCACGTGGTCGAGGTCCAGGTTCACCCCGACCCGCCGGGCGCGGTCGGCCAGGCCGTCGAGGGCGGGCCGCGAGATCAGGTCGTCGAGCAGCTCGCCCCTCACCCGGCCCTCCGCCTCGGCCACCGTACGCCTGAACAGCAGCAGTAACGCGGTCACCAGCGCGGCCCGCTCCAGGATGCGCTGGTCGGCGTCCGACACCTGGCCGCCGTTGCGCAGCACCAGCGTGCACAGCGGTTCCGCGCCCACGTCCACCGACGCGACCAGCAGGTCTCCCTGCCGCACGGTGCGCCCCAGCGCCCTCGACGACCGCGCGGCGTCCGCGATCACGTCCGCGCCCTTCCGCGCCCCTCGCCTGGCGCCCTGCTTCGAGCCCGGCCTCCTGCTCGTCACCGGGCTCGTCCCTGTGCCGTACGCCGGGTTTGCCCCCGGGCCGGTTCTCGTGCCGTACGCCAGGTTTGCCCCCGGGCTCGTCACCGGGCCGGATGCCGTGTTTGTCCCCGGGCCGGTCGCCGGGTGGTCGAACGCCGCCTCGCCCAGCGCGCCCTCCTCCAGCACGCCCGCGTCCCCGGCGATCGGCCGCCCGGCGTCGTCGAGCACCGTCAGCGAGCCGCCGAGCACCTCCGTCACCACCGCAGCCACGTCCTCCACCCCGCCGCCGCGCAGCACCAGGCCGGTCATCCGGTCGTGCGCGAGCGCGGCGCGCTCCACGGCCTGGCTGTGCGCGTTCACCTGCCGGTTGGCCTCGCTGAGCTCCTCCAGGGCGTTCCTGGTCTCCTGCAGCAGCCGGGCGTTGTCGATCGCCACCGCCGCGTGCGCCGCCAGCGAGCCCAGCAGCACGACCTCGTCCTGGGTGAAGGGCCGCACGCTCCGGTTGGCCGCGAACAGCACGCCGATCACCCGCGCGCCCAGCTTGAGCGGTACGCCGAGGATGGCGACCAGTCCCTCTTCGAGCACCGCGTCGTCGATGTCGGTCTTGTGGCGGAAGCGCTCGTCGGCGAAGTAGTCGGCTGTCGAGTACGGGGTGGCGGTCTGGGCGACGAGGCCGCCGAGGCCCGCGCCCATGGCCAGCCGCAGCGCCCGGAACTTCGCCGACACCGAGCCGTCGGTGACCCGCATCCAGGTGTCGCCCCGCTCGGGGTCGTGCAGCGTCATGTAGGCCGCGTCGGTGCCGAGCAGCTGCCTGGCCCGGTGCACGATGGCCTCCAGGACGGCGTCCAGATCCCGCAGCCCGGCCAGGTCGCCCGCCGTGTCGAACAGCGCCGACAGCTCGGCCTCCCGCTTCGCCCTGCGCCGCAGCAGCGCCCGTACCCTCAGCGCGGCGAGCTTCGCCTCCTCCAGCTCCGCCAGCGCCTCCGGATCGGCCCCGCCGGTCCTCGCCGCGAGAACGGGCCCCTCGAACTCGACCGCCGACGCCTCCCTGGCCAGCAGTTCGAGAAAAACCCGTGTGCTCATAACGACCATTCTGCGTTCATGGCGACGCTGCGCGTCGCGGTGAGGCCGCTGGGACCCGGCTCCTTCCCTCGTCACTCTGTGTTGTCTGCGACGCTGCGCGTCGCGGTGAGGCCGCTGGGACCCGGCTCCTTCCCTCGTCACTCTGTGTTGTCTGCGACGCTGCGCGTCGCGGTGAGGCCGCTGGGACCCGGCTCCTTCCCTCGTCACTCATCCGCTTCGCTCCTTCGCTCCTCAGTCCAGTCCCCGGCGCGGCCTCACGGGGCTCAGCGGGCGGTCCAGCCGCCGTCTACGGGGAGGGAGGTGCCGGTCATGAAGGAGCCGTGCGGGCCGCAGAGGTAGGCGACGAGCTCGGCGACCTCCTCGGGTTCGATCAGCCGCTTGACGGCGGCGGGGGCGAGCATGATCTGCTCGACCACCTCGTCCCTGCCGATGCCGTGGGTGCCCGCCTGGGCGCCGATCTGGTTCTCCACCAGGGGGGTGCGGACGTAGGCGGGGCTCACGCAGTTGGAGGTGACGCCGTGCGGGGCGCCCTCCAGGGCGATCGTCTTGGACAGCCCTTCGAGGGCGTGCTTGGCGGTGACGTACGCCGACTTGTAGGGCGAGGCGCGGAGCCCGTGGACCGAGGAGATGTTGACGATCCGGCCCCAGCCGCGCTCGTACATGCCCGGCAGGACCTCCCTGACCAGCAGGAAGGGCGCCTCGACCATCACTTTGAGGATCTTGGAGAACACCTCCGGGGGGAACTCCTCGATCGGGGCGACGTGCTGGAACCCGGCGTTGTTCACCACGATGTCCGTGCCGGGCGGTATCGCCCGGACGAAGTCCGGTTCCGACAGATCCGCGACGACGGGTGTCCCCGAGATCTCCGCGGCGACCTTCGCCGCCGCCTCGGCGTCGATGTCGACCACCAGCACATGCGCCCCGGCCGCGGCCAGCCGGTGCGCGCAGGCGCGCCCGATCCCGCTGCCCGCCCCGGTCACCACGGCTCGCCGACCCGCTAGGTCAATCATGCTGCCGAATCTAGGCATGACCCGAATCCTGGCCCATGTCGCCCACCCCCACACTCCACCGTACGTTTATGTGGCGGGTATCCGTCCCGGGCCGGTTCCGTCCTGCCTGAGGGGAGACTCGACGGCGGAAGGCGGGAAAGGGGTCAACGTCCCGGAAGCCACCGTGTGAGAAGTGATCGTCTCGCGTGTTTCCTCCAGTGGGCGAGGTGGACGCGGGCGTTCACCGTGTCCGGGTGTTCAGGGCCCAGTACCCGCCGGAGCGCCGACACCAGCATCGTGACCTGATAGCGGGCGCCGGCCGCGTCTCCGGCCTCTCCCGTCCAGTGGGCGAGGTTGGCGCGGACGTCGAGTGTGGTGGGGTGCTCGGGGCCGAGTATCCGTTCGGTCAGCGGTACCAGCACCGTGGACTCGTCCAGGGCGCCGGCCACGTCCCCTGTCTCTCCCGTCATGGTGGCGAGATCGGCGCGGGCGGTCAGCGTGTCCGCGTGTTCCGGGCCCAGGGTGTCGTGTACGACGGCGTGGTACCGGTGTCGCAGGGCGTGGGCGGTGCGGTGGTCACCGGTGGCGTACAGGTGATCGGCGACGGAGTTCACGGCGGGGGACTCGGGTGGCAGGACGGCGTGGGCGTGGGGCAGCAGCCGGGCGTACGCGGGCCAGGAGGAGGGGTGCCAGGGCTCCGGAGGCAACGCGGCCTGGAGCAGGGCGGCCGCGGTGGCCCTGTCGGCGGCGTGCTCGTCCTCGGTCAGACCGTCCACGACGACGGCCTGGATCTGAGGGTGCACGCTCACCTGCGGGCCGTCCGGTGACAGGTCGGCCACGCCGTGGGAGGACAGCGTCTCCAGCGCCTCGTCCAGCGCGGTCTCCCCGGCGTCCTCCAGCCCGTTCAGCACCGTGCGTGGCAGGTCGTCGGGTGCGTAGCAGGCCAGCACCCGCACCACGCGGATCGCCAGGGGGTCGATGTGCTCGATCCGTGCGCGCGTCAGCGCCCAGGCGCGGGCCACCGCCCGGTCGGCGTCGGGGCGCTGGCGCGATCCGCTTTCCGGGGCGTTCTCGGGGACGGCACGCAGCAGGCGCAGGTAGCCGGACAGGTCGGCGCCGGGCGTGTGGGCGAGGTAGGCGCCGGCCTGCCGGAGGGCCGGGTGCGACCATTCCAGTTCCGCGGCCAGCTCCTCGGCGTGGACGCGGTCGACGTCGGTCGCGGTGCCGATGGTGGTCAGCAGTGACTTCACGGCGTCTGCGGGGGGCAAAGGAGTCGGCACCCTTCAAGCCTGTCGTTTGAGGGTGATATCACACCACGATTTCGCAAATCCGTTGTGTCGCTCACTTCGACCACGTGGCTCACTTCAGCCACAAAGCGCACGGCTTCCCGGGACCACCGAGCCCCGGACGGCGGCGCGGCGGCGCGGCGGTCAGATGGTGACCGGGTACATGAGTGTGAGCTCGTCGCCGGGAAGGCCGCGGATGCCCCAGTTGACCTTGGGGGACTCCATGATCACGATTTCCAGGTCCTCGGCGGGGAGGTCGAGCGCCTCCCCGGTCCTGGCGAACAGGGCGTGGATCAGCGAGCGCTTGGCCTCGTCCGACCGGCCGCTGAAACAGGCGATCTCCACGATGAGGTACCGCTCGCTCCGCTGCGGGCAGATCATGTCCTCGGCGTCCAGCAGCAGGAACCGGTGGAACCGCTTGTCCTCGGGAAGCTGCCAGACGTCCACCAGGCAGCTATGGACGGTGTCGGAGAGCTCCCGGCGCCGGTCGGCCCACACGTCCCTGCGGCCGTAGAACTTGATCTGGGTCATGCCCCGAGTCTCCCAGGCGGCCGATCTAGGGTGCCGGTCGGGTCGTCGATCGGCGCCCGGTGGCCGGAGCCGCTGGTCCGCCGGTTCGCCGCGCCGATCCGGTCACCGGCCCGCGGTCGCGGTCAGGTCATGGTCCACGAGCGGCCGGGGCGCGTCTACGAGGGCGGCCGGGTCATGGACAGCACGTCGAGCAACTCGTCGAGCCGTTCCTCGGTGAGGGTGCCGTTGGCGACGTGGCCGCGCTCGATGACGACCTCGCGGATGGTCTTGCGCTCCGCCAGGGCCTGCTTCGCTATCTTCGCGGCCTCCTCGTACCCGACGTACGGGTTGAGCGGGGTGACGATCGACGGCGACGACTCCGCGTACTCGCGCATGCGGTCGACGTTGGCGGTGATGCCGTGCACGCACCGGTCGGCCAGCAGCCGGGAGGCGTTGGCGAGCAGCCGTACCGACTCCAGGATGTTGCGCGCGATGACCGGGAGCATCACGTTGAGCTCGAACGTGCCCGAGGCGCCGGAGAAGGCGATGGCCGCGTCGTTCCCGATGACCTGGGCGGCGACCATGGTCACCGCCTCGGGGACGACCGGGTTGACCTTGCCCGGCATGATCGAGGAACCGGGCTGCAGGTCGGGCAGGTTGATCTCGCCCAGTCCCGCCCGGGGGCCGGACCCCATCCAGCGCAGGTCGTTGGCGATCTTGTTGAGCGAGATCGCGACCGTGCGGAGCTGGCCGGAGAGCTCGACGACGGCGTCCCGGGCCCCCTGGGCCTCGAAGTGGTCGGGAGCCTCGGAGAACGGCAGCCCGGTGGCCTCGCGCAGCCTCTCGATGACCTTGGCCGCGAAACCGGGAGGGGTGTTGACGCCGGTGCCGACCGCCGTGCCGCCCAGGGGCAGCTGGGCGAGGCGCGGGAGCGCGCTCCGCACCCGCGCGATGGCGTTGTCGATCTGCGTGGCGTACCCGCCGAACTCCTGGCCGAGCGTGACCGGGGTGGCGTCCATCAGGTGCGTGCGCCCGGCCTTGACCACGCCGTCGAACTCCAGCGACTTGTCCCGCAGCGCGGTGGCCAGGTGCCGCAGCGAGGGGATCAGGTGGTACGAGACCTCGGTGGTGGCGGCGACGTGGATGGAGGTGGGGAACACGTCGTTGGACGACTGCGAGGCGTTCACGTGGTCGTTGGGATGGACGGGACGGCCGAGCCGCTCCTCGGCGAGGGTGGCGATCACCTCGTTGGCGTTCATGTTGGACGAGGTGCCGGAGCCGGTCTGGAAGACGTCGACGGGGAACTCGCCGTCCCACTCGTTCTCCGCGACGTCGGTGGCGGCCTCGGCGATCGCCTGTGCCAGCTCCTTGTCGAGCACCCCCAGCTCCGCGTTGACCTCGGCGGCGAGTGCCTTGATCAGGCCGAGTGCCGCGATGTGCGGGACCTCCAGCCCGCGCCCCGAGACGGGGAAGTTCTCCACCGCCCGCTGGGTCTGCGCCCGCCACTTCGCACCCGCGGGGACCCGTACCTCACCCATCGAGTCATGCTCGATCCGATACTCGCTCATGAACCCAGTCTGCGTCCTGGAGGGGGAATCAAACCGGGAAGGGGAACGGTGGGTACGGGGTTCTCCTCGCGGACCGCCTTCGGGAGCGTGCTCAGAAGAAGGCGGCCACCGTCAGGATCATGATCACCACGAGGGCGATCGCCGCCACGCCCATGAGGACGAGGACGCCGATCCTGGCCTTCTGCGACGGTGGCTGCCTCGGGCCCGGTCGGCCGGGATCGGGCTGGGCGTTCTGGTTCGCGATCGCGAACAGGTCGGTGCCCAGGCCCGGGGAGCGGTAGGCGCCGTCGGACGCCTCCGGACCCGGCGGACGCCAGGGCTGCGCGGCCCCCGGCCCTTCCTGCCCGGGGGGCCGGTTACCGGGACCTGGCCGGTCGCCGGGGAAGAGCCGCAGCGGCGGAGGGAGCGTTTCTGAGTCGGGGGACCCCGGGCGTCCCTCGCCGGACGCCGCGAACTCCGGGTCGACCGGGGGGAAGCCGTGCGGCGGGGTGGCGGAGAGATCGGGCCTGCCGCTCACCGGGAACCCGTGGGGCGGGGTGGCCGCCGACTCGTTCCCCGGACCCCCGAAGGCCGCCGACTCGTTCCTCGATCCCCCGAAGGCCGCCGTCTCCTCGGCGGGCTCCTCGAAGGCACCCGCTCCGAACGCTCCCGGCCTGGACGTATCAGGCCCGGACGCCCCCGGTCTCCCGAAGGCGCCGGGGGTCACGGGGCCTCGCGCGACGGGGGTGCCGAGACCGGCGGGACCCTGCCGTCCCGCGACCGGCATGCCCGGTTCCGCGAAGGGCGGCCGGTCCGGGTAGGGGGAGGTCGTCGGACGGCCGGAGGCCGGTGCGGGGGAGGCGGAGGGCTCGGCGGGAGCCGTCCCGCCGGGGATGCGCAGACCGTCCTTGGGACGGATGACCACCATGGTGCGATCGGCGTCGAAACCGCCGGAGTCGGGATCCTCGGAACCATCGGGGTCCTCGGGCTCCTGCTCGACGGCCCCGATGAAGCCGATGACCCTGGCGTCCTCGGCGTCCTCGGCTTCGTCGGAGGCGTCCTCCACCAGGGGGATCTCGGAGGCCGGGGGAGACGGTACGAAGGCGGGGGCCACGGCGGGCGCCGGGGGCGGGGGGATGGAGTCCGCGAGGTGCGAGGGGGTGTCGGCCACCGCCCGGAGCAGCGCGCCCGCCTGGACGGCCGTGAGCCGTGTCGTGTGGTCCTTCTCCAGCAGCTGTTCGAGGACCGGGCGCAGCGGCCCCGCCTGGGTCGGCGGGTCGACCTGCTCGCTCATCAGCGCGGCCAGGGTCTCCGCCACCGAGGACCGCTCGTAGGCCGGACGGCCCTCGACCGCGAAGTACAGCGTCGCGCCGAGGGACCACAGGTCCGACTCGGGCCCGGTGTGCTCGCCACGGGCCCGCTCGGGCGCGGTGTATCCGGGGGAGCCGATCACCATGCCGGTCTTGGTGAGGCTCGTGTCGCCCTCCGCCTTGGCGATGCCGAAGTCGGTGAGGACCACCCGGCCGCTCTCGGTGATCAGCACGTTGCCGGGCTTCACGTCGCGGTGCAGGACCCCCTGGGCGTGGGCCGCGCGGAGCGCCCCAAGCAGGTCGGCCCCGATCTCGGCGACGAGACGGGGGGGAAGGGGCCCCTCCTCCTCGATCACCTGCTCCAGGGAACGCGCCTGCACGAGCTCCATGATGATCCACGGGCTGCCGTCCTCGACGATGGCGTCGTGGACGGTGGCCACCGAGGGGTGGCTGATGCGGGCGGCCGTACGACCCTCGCGGATCATCCGTTCCCGAAGTTCGGTGCGCTGTGCCTCGGTGAGGCCGGGCTCCTGACGGATCTCCTTGATGGCGACCTCACGGCCGAGGGAACGGTCGTGGGCTTTCCAAACGGTGCCCATCGTGCCCCGGCCGAGCGGCGCGATCAGCTCGTAACGGTCCGCGAGCACACGCGTCTGCTGTTCCGGCATGAGAAGAAGATAGCCATTCAACCTTGAGAAGCGCTTTACCCGCGCTTACGGAGTTCCCTCGGCCAGAGAAGACGTGGGAGGACCAACCTTATGAAGGGTGTCATAAAACGGACAAGCGGGCGATAGCTTGGCGAAATATCCGCCGGCTTACGGTGGACGCCCTCGCCGGGCCGTCGATGCGCGCGAAGCTGGGGTGTCGGTCCCGACGCGGGCCCCGACGGCGGCGGGGGTGTCCCCGGCGACGAGGGCCGTGGCGCCGGTGGTGGTGCGGAGCCGACCCGGTGCAGCCCGCGATGCTGCGAGCGGCGGTTGAACGGCGGAGCCGACGCCCCGTCGGACCCGCCCGCGGACGGCCTGCCGTCGGGTCGCCCCGGGGGCCTGGAAAAGGACTCCTCGACCATCCCGCCTGCCGCCACCCTGGCGAGCATCATCGAGGCCCGTCCCGCGTCGAGCCGGGAGTTCGGGTCGATCGTGAGGAGGCCGCGCAGCACCGGCGTCAGCGGTCCGGCCCGCTCCATGGGGATCGGCTCGCCACTGGTCAGCGCGGCGAGCGCGGCGGCCGCCGTACGGCGCCCGTGCAGGCCCCTGCCCTCGACGGCGGTGTAGAGGGTCGCGCCGAGCGACCACAGGTCGCCGGACGGGCTGGCCTTGGCCCCCAGCACGCGCTCGGGGGCGATGTATCCGGCGGAGCCAAGCACGATGCCCGCCTGAGTGATCGACACGTCGCCTTCGAGCGCGGCCAGGCCGAAGTCGGTGAGCACGGCCCTGTCGTCGGTCACCAGGACGTTGCTCGGCTTCACGTCGCGGTGCAGGATCCCCTTGGCGTGCACGGCGCGCAGCGCCCCCAGGACCTGCCGGCCGATCTCCGCCACCTGGCGCGGCGGCAGCGGGCCGTGGTCCTGGAGGAGCTGCTCCAGCGAACGGGCGCGGAGCAGCTCCATCACGATCCAGGGGCGCTCGTCCTCGGTGACGACGTCGAAGACGGTGATGACGGAGGGGTGGGCGACCATCGCGGTCGCGCGCCCCTCGCGCTCGGTCCTGGCGCACAGCTCGGCGCGGAGCTCCTCGTCGAGAACGAGGGGCAGGCGCACCTCCTTGACGGCCACCTCACGGTTGAGCAACTCGTCGTGAGCTCGCCAGACGGTGCCCATGCCGCCGCGCCCAACCGGTTCTGACAGCCGGTAGCGCGCTGCGAGAAGGTATCCGGGCGGCGCACGCATGTGGTGCAGCTTACCGATTTGCGTAATGCGACCAGTAGAGACCGGGCCGAATCTTCTTGCCAACTTGGGTCAGATTTTCGCGCTAGTAACTGTTGAGAAACGTTGCGTGACATCCGCCCAGTTGACCAGACCCCACAACTTCTCCACGTAGTCGGGCCGTACGTTGCGGTATTGGAGGTAATAGGCGTGCTCCCAGGCGTCGAACACCAGCAGCGGCGTGGAGTTCATCCCGACATTGCCGTGGTGGTCATAGACCTGCTCGACGACCAGGCGGCGGCCCAGCGGTTCCCAGGCCAGGATGCCCCAGCCGGAGCCCTGCACCCCAGCGGTGGCGGTGGTGAGCTGCCTCTGGAAGGCCTCGAAGGAGCCGAAGTGCTCGGTGATCGCCTCACCGAGCGCTCCGTCGGGGCGGTCGCCGCCGTCCGGGGAGAGGTTCTCCCAGAAGATCGAGTGCAGCACGTGCCCGGACAGGTTGAAGGCGAAGGTCTTCTCCAGTCCGACCAGCCCGCCGAACTCGCCCTTGTCGCGAGCCTCGGCCAGTCGCTCCAGGGTGTCGTTGGCGCCCTTGACGTACGCGGCGTGGTGCTTGGAGTGGTGCAGTTCCAGGATCTCCCCGGTGATCGCGGGCTCCAGGGCCGCGTAGTCGTAGGGCATGTCTGGCAGGACGTACTCACCCATGCGGGCTACCTCCTCGTTGATCACCTTTCCCTCGGACACTATTGCAAGCTATTCGCATCTGCATCAGTCTTGCGACCTAGGTCTCCATCTATTGCGAAGGAGTTGCAGTTGCAGCATGATGGCGAGTGTCAGTTTGGTCCAGGAGGTCTCGTGCCACCGGTCCTCGATGACGCGGTGCCGGGCATCGCGGCATTGAGGTCGATCTACGCGGCGGCGTTCACGCCGCCGCCGTGGCACGAGACCCCCGACCAGGTCGAGGCCTTCGTCGAGCGCCTGCCGTCACAGACGGGAAAACCCGGCTTCCGCTGCGTGACCGCCCATGTCGACGGCGAGCCCGCCGGTTTCGGCTACGGCTTCGACACCCCCGACCCGTGGCCCGCCGACCGCCTCTACCGCCCCATCGCGGACGCCCTCGGCGGCGACACGTCGGTGTTGAGGGCCCGCTTCGAGGTCCACGAGCTCGCGGTCGACCCGCGTTTCTCCGGCCGGGGTGTCGGTGCCTCCCTGCTCCGCCGCATCGCCGCGGACGCGGGCCCCTCCTGGCTCGTCACCTCACCCTCGGCCACCGCCGCCGTACGCCTCTACGAGCGCCTGGGCTGGTCTCCGCTCCGCGAGTTCGACGCCCCCCGCGAGCCGTTCCGCACCTTCCGCGTCTATCTGTCCCCGGAGTCACCAGAAATCTGAGGCTTCTCCGCGCCTCCGCAAGACAGGCCGAACGTCGGTGAACATGAGATTGGTAGCCACAACTATCATAGTTGTGGCTACCAATCTCATGTTCACCGCCGGAGGGCAGATGATCACGAAACCGGGCCGCCTCTTCGGCCGTGACGCGGAGTGGGACGAGCTCTCGGAGTTCGTCACGTCCCCTGTCCCCGGGGCGACGCTGGGTCTGGTCTACGGCCGCCGGAGACAGGGCAAGACGCTGATGCTCGAACTGCTCGCCAGGGAGACGGGCGGATTCCTCTTCGCGGCCACCCAGCAGAGCGAGCGGCAGAACCTCGCGGATCTCGGTGCCGCCTACGCGGCCTTTCGCGGGCTGGGCGCGCCCGTCGTCTTCGGCACCTGGCGCGACGCGCTGGACGAACTGCTGCGTCTCGGCGAGGAGCGGGCCGTGCCCGTCATCGTCGACGAGTTCCCCTACCTGACCGCGGCTACCCCCGCCCTGCCCTCGTACCTCCAGGCGGCGCTCAGCCCGCTCGGCCACGCGAAGGAGCACACGCGGACCCGGATGATCCTCTGTGGCAGTGCTCTCACCACCATGGCCCAGCTCCTCGGCGGTGGGGCGCCGCTTCGTGGACGGGCCTCGCTGGAACTGGTCGTCCGGCCGTTCAGGTTTCGCGACGCCGCCGCCTTCTGGAACGCCGGCCACGACCCCGAGCTCGCGTTCCGGCTGAACGCCCTGGTCGGCGGGACTCCGGCCTACCTTGAGATGTGCGGTGGATCCGGGCCGGCCGACCTCGCGAAGTTCGACAGATGGGTGGAGCGGCGTCTGCTCAACCCGGCCTCGGCCATGTTCCGCGAGGGCGCGCTCCTGCTCAGGGAGGAGCCCTCGATCGCCGATCCGACGTCCTACGCCGCGACGCTGAGCGCTCTCAGCGCCGGTAACCACAGGCGTTCGGAGATCGCCTCGGCGCTCGGCCGCCCGAGCAGCGCCCTCGCGCACCTGCTGTCAGGACTCCAGGACATCGGCCTGATCGGGCAGGTCGACGACGCCCTGCGGGAGAAGCGCGCCCTGTTCCGCGTCGCGGAACCCGTCGTCCGTTTCCACCAGCTGCTCATCCAGCGGCACGAGCCGGAACTGGTCGTACGGCGAGCGGCCCAGGTCTGGGCCGCCAACGCGGACACGGTTTCAGGGAAGATCTACGGCCCGCACTTCGAGGACCTCTCCAGGGAGTGGTGCCTCGAACACGCCGCCGCCGAGACCGTCGGAGGTGTCGCGGCGGCCGTCCGGCCCACGCAGATCCCCTGCAGGGAACACCGGCAGGGCCATGAGCTGGACATCGTGGTGACCGAGACGGCTCCGTTCGCCGCCGACAGGATCATCGCGATCGGGGAGGCCAAAGGGACGACCACGCCCGTCTCCCCCGCCGAGCTCCAGCGCCTCGAACACCTGCGGGGCCTGCTTCCCGGCGCGAAGGTCACCGCGCCGCCCAAGCTCCTGCTGTTCTCCCGGTCGGGCTTCACCGCAGACCTCACGCACACGGCCGCGCGGCGCTCCGACGTCGAGCTCGTCGACCTCGGGCGCCTGTACGGCGGGTCCTGACGGGGCGGCGCCCCGTCGGGAGGGACGGTCAGCGGCGGCCGATGGTGAGGACGGGGCCGGTGGAGTCGGTGAAGAAGTCCTCGCCCTTGTCGTCCACGACGATGAAGGCGGGGAAGTCCTCGACCTCGATCCTCCAGACGGCCTCCATGCCCAGCTCGGGGTATTCCAGGACCTCCACCTTCTTGATGCAGTCCTGGGCGAGGCGGGCGGCGGGGCCGCCGATGGAGCCGAGGTAGAAGCCGCCGTGGGCCTGGCACGCGTCGGTGACCTGCTTGGATCGGTTGCCCTTGGCGAGCATGACCTTGGAGCCCCCGGCCGCCTGGAAGCGTTCGACGTAGGAGTCCATCCGCCCGGCGGTGGTGGGACCGAAGGAGCCCGAGGCGTAGCCCTCGGGGGTCTTGGCGGGTCCTGCGTAGTAGACCGCGTGGTTCTTGAGGTACTCCGGCATCTCGCCGCCCGCGTCCAGCAGCTCGCCGATCTTGGCGTGCGCGATGTCGCGGGCGACCACGAGCGGGCCGGTCAGCGACAGGCGGGTCTTGACCGGGTATCTGGTCAGCTCGGCGAGGATCTCCGGCATCGGGCGGTTGAGGTCGATCTTGACGACGTCGTCCGAGAGGTGGTCGTCCGTGGTCTCCGGCAGGAACCTCGCGGGGTCGGTCTCCAGCTGCTCCAGGAAGACCCCCTCGGGGGTGATCTTCGCCAGGGCCTGGCGGTCGGCGCTGCAGGAGACCGCGATGGCGACGGGGCAGGAGGCGCCGTGGCGGGGGAGGCGGATGACGCGGACGTCGTGGCAGAAGTACTTGCCGCCGAACTGCGCGCCGATGCCGAGCTTCTGGGTGAGTTCGAAGACCTTGGCCTCCAGGTCGGTGTCGCGGAAGCCGTGGCCGGAGGGGGAACCCTCGGTGGGGATGGAGTCCAGGTAGCGGGCGCTGGCGTACTTGGCGGTCTTCAGGGCGAACTCGGCGGACGTGCCGCCGACGACGATCGCCAGGTGGTACGGCGGGCAGGCGGCGGTCCCGAGGGAGCGGATCTTCTCCTCCAGGAACTGGAGCATCCGCTTCTCGTTGAGCACCGCCTTCGTCTCCTGGTACAGGAACGACTTGTTGGCGCTGCCGCCGCCCTTGGCCATGAACAGCAGCTTGTACTCGTCGGGGTGGCCGCCCGGGTCCTCGGCGTAGAGCTCGATCTGCGCGGGGAGGTTGGAGCCGGTGTTCTTCTCCTCCCACATGGTGAGGGGCGCCATCTGGGAGTAGCGCAGGTTGAGCCGGGTGTAGGCGTCGTAGACCCCTCGGGAGAGGTGCTCGGCGTCGGCGCCGTCGGTGAGGACGTGGCGCCCGCGCTTGCCCATCACGATCGCGGTGCCGGTGTCCTGGCACATCGGGAGCACGCCGCCCGCCGAGATCGACGCGTTCTTCAGCAGGTCGAGGGCGACGAAGCGGTCGTTCCCGCTCGACTCGGGGTCCTCGATGATCTTGCGGAGCTGGGCGAGGTGGGACGACCGCAGGTAGTGGGAGATGTCGTGGATCGCGTTCTCGGTGAGCAGCCGCAGCGCCTCGGGCTCGACCTCCAGGAACCTGCGGCCCGCGGCCTCGACGACCCGTACCCCCTCGGTGGTGATCAGACGGTACTCCGTCTCGTCCGGTCCCATGGGAAGCAGGTCGGTGTAGTCGAACTCGGGCATCGTCGTCGATCCTCCGTGCGGGCGTGTTTTCCCTAGAGGGTACGGCCTCGCGTTCACGCTCCGACCGCGCGGTCGGTACGGCGGTCTCCCTCTCCCGGACCGCGCACAAGCGAGCGGACATATGGCGCTAAATCAATATATTTAGGACAAGCATTAGTGAGCTATGCGTCTTTTATGCACATGTGTCCGAATGTACGGGGAAAGCTGGAAAGAGCCGGGCCGAGCGTCCGGCGGAAGCTGGGGGACAGCATGAACATCGGAAACACCGTCCTGGCCGGAGACATCGTCCTGCTGGCGCTCGTGGCCCTCTTCGTGGTGGCCGGCCTCGGCGTGTCACTGATAGCCATAACGCTGACGAGCATCAAGGAGTCCAACGGCCGTACTCCCCAGTGGCCGGTGAGCTGGCCGGAGCCCCCGCTGACCATCTCCCGGCAGCGGCTCGACGTCGCCTCCGGGCGGGCGAGTCTGCCCTCGCAGCAGGTGACCCTGCCCCTCTCGCTGCGGGACGCCGGTGAGCCCGCGCGGCAGATCAACCTGCCCCAGCGGGTCGAGATCCCTCGGCAGCGGCTCGCCCCGCCCCAGCCGGTCGACGTACCCACGCAGCGGGTGAGCCCGAGGAGCTGAGGCCGACGACGATGCCGGTGACCACGAGCGCGGCGCCGAGCAGGTCGGGCACCGAGGGCGTGCCCAGGCCGAGTACGGCGCCGGTGACGATGGCGCCGACCGGGATCAGCCCGGCGAACAGCCCCGCCCTTCCCGGGCCGAGCCGGGGCAGGGCGTCGTACCAGAGGAAGAACGCCACGGTCGTCACGATCAGCGCCTGGTAGCCCAGGCCCGCGGCCTCGGGCACCGTCGGCACGCGGAACATCGCGGTGCCGTCCGCGAGCAGCCCGGCGACCAGCAGCATCGGCACGGCCAGTGTCACCGAGTACGCCGAGACGCGTACCGCGCCCAGCTTGGGCAGCAGCGGGATGGCGAGCATGGAGAAGCAGAGCTCGCAGCCCAGCGCGCCCAGTGACCAGAGCAGCCCGGCCAGGTCGCCGCTGCCCAGCCCGGCGGCCACCGTCGCCCCGCCGGCGACCAGCGCCGCCGCCCCGAGCAGCCGGGGCGAGGGGTGTCCGCCGAGCAGGGCCAGTGCCAGCGGCACGGTGCCGAGGACGGTGCCGACCAGGGCGGGACCACCGTGCCGGGTGGCCTCGATCACGCACACGTTGAAGATCACCAGCCCCGTCAGGGAGAGCGTCGCCAGCAGCGCCGCCTCGCGGGCCGTGAGCCGGACGAACCGCAGCCCCGCGATCCGGGCGACGGTGAGCAGGGCCGCGGCCGCCAGCAGGTGGCGCAGGGCCTGGCCGCCGTAGAGCGGGTAGTCCCGGATCGCCCCGGCGACCGCCGCCAGGGTGCCCACCAGGAACATCGCCGTCGCGGCCTGGACCAGGCCGCGAGCCCCCGGCCGGGCGGGGGAGTGGGGCGCGGTGCTGACATCCACGTTCATGTGCGGAATGCTAGGGAGCCAATGGCACCCCTGTCGGGTCCAATGTGGCAGCGGAACAGAGGACCAATTGGCCGATCTGCACCTCGTCGTCGACCGGGCGGCGGGCGGCGTCGCCGCCCAGATCGCCCGCGAGCTCCGCGAGGCGGTACGGCGCGGGCGCCTGGCCGCGGGGGTCAGGCTGCCCGCCAGCCGCGAGCTGGCCAGGGACCTCGGGCTCTCCCGCGGAGTGGTGGTCGAGGCGTACGAGCAGCTCGTCGCCGAGGGGTTCCTGATCTCCCGGATCGGGGCGGGGACCACCGTGGCCCCGGCGGCGAGCCGCCCCGCCCTCCCCGCCCTTCTCGACGGTCTCGATGGCCTTGACGGTCTCGACGGCCCTTCCCGGACGCCGCAGGGCCCGCCGCGCGCCGCGTCCCGTGCCGCGGGTGCCCTCGGCGGGGAACTCGTCGGGCAAGCGGGTGCCCTCGGCCTCGGACGGGACGCGGAGGCTCGCGACCGGGAGACGAAGGCTCATGGCGGGGAAACGGGGGCTCGCGGCCGGGAAAGGGAGCGCGAGCCGTACCACGGGCGCCGTTCCACCGCGCCCGACCTGGGGGCGTTCCCCAGGGAGCGATGGCTGGCCTCGATGCGGAGGACGCTCGCCGCGCTGCCCGCCGAGGCCCTGGACTACGGCGACCCCGGCGGCGTCCCGGCGCTGCGCGAGGAACTGGCCGCCTATCTCAGGAGGGTGCGGGCGGCCGACGTGGGCCCGGACAACCTGGTGATCGTGGGCGGGGTGGCCCAGGGGATCAGCCTCACGATCCAGGCGCTCGCGGGGAGGCTGCCCCGGGGCCGGTCGCCCCACGACCTCGGCTGGTTCGTCCGGCGGGCCGAGCGCCCCGCGCCGCCCCCCGGCCGGATCCGGCTGGCGGTCGAGGACCCGGCCGGGGGGCGCCAGCTCCCGCTGCTGCACGCGGCGGGCGCGGACCTGGTCGCCGTACCGGTGGACGGCGAGGGGATCGACGTCGAGGCTCTCGCCGCGACCGGGGCGCGCGCGGTGCTGCTCACCCCCGCGCACCAGTACCCGACGGGCGTCGTGCTCTCGCCCCGCCGCCGCGCCGAGCTGATCGAGTGGGCCGCCGGGACCGGGGCGGCGATCCTGGAGGACGACTACGACGCGGAGTTCCGCTTCGACCGCGACCCGGTGGGCTGCCTGCAGGGGCTCGCCGCCGACCGGGTGATCCTGATCGGGAGCGTCAGCAAGTCCCTCGCCCCCGGGCTCCGCCTGGGCTGGGTGGCCGCCCCGCCCGAGATCGCCGAGTCGCTGCGGCTGGCCCGGGGCGAGCTGGACCTGGGGTCGCCCGTCCTGGAGCAGTACGTCCTGGCCGACTTCGTCACGACCGGCGGCTACGACCGGCACCTGAGGAGGATGCGCCGGGAGTACCGCGCCCGCCGCGACGCCTTCGCGCTCGCCCTCGGCGAGCACCTTCCCGAGATCACCGTGCGGGGCGTCTCCGCCGGGCTCCACCTGCTCGCCGAGCTGCCGTACGGCTGGGACGAGGCGGCGGTGGCGGAGACGGCCCAGGAGTGCGGGCTCGCGGTCGAGCCGGTGGGCCCGATGCGGCACGCCCCGGGCCCGCCCGCGCTGGTGATGGGCTTCGCCCGCCTGCCCGCCCGCCGCGCCGACGTGACGATCCGTGCCCTCGCGGACGCCCTGCACCGGCCTGCCGCCCCGTGAGTACGCCTCCCACCCGCGAATACTTGTCCGGTACGGCCTGAGGGGTCGTCCTTATGTCCTGACAAATTCTTGACGGCTCCTGGCTCGTCGCCTAGAACTGGAGATCGGCCGCTTTCTTCTCCTCCGGAGGCACGATGCGTGTTGGACTGCTGGGACTCGGCAGGATCGGGGCGTTCCACGCCGTGACCCTGGCGGCGCATCCCGGGGTCGACGAGCTGGTGGTGAGCGACGCGGACGGCGGGCGGGCGGCGGAGGTGGCCGCCAGGCTGGGAGCCCGGGTGGGAGACGCGTTCGACAGCGACGCGGTGGTGGTCGCCACCCCCACGGCGACCCACGCCGAGCTGCTGATGCGCGCCTGCGCCAAGGGGGTGCCGGTGTTCTGCGAGAAACCGGTGGCGCCCGGCGTACGGGACACCCTCCGCGTGCTCGAAGCGGCCAGGCGGAGCGGCACGGTCGTGCACATCGGCTTCCAGCGGCGTTTCGACGCCGGGTACGCCGCCGCGAGGAGGGCGCTGGCCGGAGGCGAGCTGGGCACGCTGTACCGGGTGCACATGGTGAGCGCCGACCCCCACCCACCCGACCCCGGCTACATCCCGCTGTCGGGGGGCATCTACCGCGACTGCCACATCCACGATTTCGACATCCTGCGCTGGGTGACCGGCAGGGAGGCCGACACCGTCTACGCGACCGGGGCCAACCGGGGCGAGGCGTTCTTCGCCGAGGCGGGGGACGTCGACAACAGCGCCGCGCTGCTCACCATGGACGACGGCACGCTCGTCACCCTGCAGGGTTCGCGCTACAACGGCGCCGGGTACGACGTGCGGATGGAGCTGGCGGGCACCCTGCGGACCTGGTCGGTCGGCCTCGACCCGCGTGTGCCGCTGACCAG
Source organism: Streptosporangium heterodermiicola (assembly GCF_051390675.1). Taxonomy (NCBI): domain Bacteria; kingdom Bacillati; phylum Actinomycetota; class Actinomycetes; order Streptosporangiales; family Streptosporangiaceae; genus Streptosporangium; species Streptosporangium heterodermiicola. The sequence continues at coordinate 88,408 of NZ_JBPJSR010000014.1, read as the reverse complement.
CGTCGAGGGCCTGCAGCCGCCGGGCGAACCCTGGCCCGACTTCGCGACGAGGTTCGGGCCCGCCTACGTCGCCGAGCTCGACGCGTTTCTCGGCGCGGCGCGGGGGGAGACGGAGAGTCCCTGCACCGTCGACGACGCCCTCGCGGCGCTCTACCTCGCCGAGGCCGCGGAACTCTCCCGGCGCGAGGGACGTCCGGTGCGTGTCACGGAGGTGATCGTGTGAGAAGAGGCGGCCCTGTGCGGGAGACCGGCCCCACCGGCGGAACCGGCCCGGTACGAACGGCCGGAGCGCCCATCTCCTGGGGCGTCTGCGAGGTCCCCGGCTGGGGGCGGCAGCTGGATCGTTCCCGGGTGCTCGCCGAGATGAGGGAGCTGGGCCTGACGGCCACCGAGCTCGGCCCCGACGGGTTCCTGCCGCCCTCGCCGACGCGCTGCCGCTCCCTTCTCGCGGAGTACGGGCTGCGGGCGGTGGGCGGGTTCGTCCCCGTCGTGCTGCACGAGGCCGACCACGACCCGCTCCCGGTCGTCCGGGCCGCGATGCGCGCCTTCATGGACGGCGAGGTGGACGTGGTCGTGCTCGCCGCCTCCACCGGCGGTGAGAGCTACGACGCCAGGCCGGAGCTGGACGCGGCGGCCTGGAAGATCCTCACGGGCAACCTGCGCCGCATCCTCAAGAACGCCAAGGAGTTCGGCAGGACCGTCACCCTGCACCCGCACATCGGGACCGTGGTGGAGAACCGGGAGGAGGTCCAGCGGGTGCTCGACGGCAGCTCGATGCCGCTCTGCCTCGACACCGGCCACCTCCTCGCGGGCGGCACCGACCCCGCCGAGCTGGTCTCCCAAGCCGCGGGACGGATCGCGCACGTCCACCTCAAGGACGTGGACGCCGCCCTGGCCGGACGGGTCAGGGCGGGCGAGCTGACCTACACCCGGGCCGTGAAGGACGGCCTCTACCGGCCGCTGGGCCGGGGCGACGTGGACCTCCCCGCCATCGTCGGCGGCCTGACCAGGGCCGGGTACGACGGCTGGTACGTCCTGGAGCAGGACATCGTGCTGGGCCCCACCGACGGCGACCCCGGGGCGTCCGGGACCTCCGGGGCTTTCAGGGACCCCAAGGAGAACGTCCGCGAGAGCCTGGCGTACCTGCGGAAGCTCACCGGCGACGAGACCGAGCCGCCCGGAGGCGACATGCCCGGGAGCAGCGGTTCAGGAAGCGACGGGTCGAGGAGCGGTGGGCCGGGGAGCGGCGGGCCGCCCGGCGAGGAGCGCGCATGATCGAGGTTCTGGCCATGGGACGGGCCGGGGTCGACATCTACCCGCTGCAGGTGGGGGTGTCGCTGCGCGAGGTCGAGACCTTCGGCAAGTATCTGGGCGGCAGTCCCACCAACGTGGCCGTGGCCGCAGCCCGGCTGGGCCACTTCAGCTCGGTGATCACCAGGACCGGGGACGACCCGTTCGGGCTCTTCGTGCACGACGCGCTGCGCGAGTACGGGGTCGACGACAGCTTCGTCACCCCGGTCGCGCACCTGCCCACCCCGGTGACGTTCTGCGAGATCCGGCCGCCGGACGACTTCCCGCTCTACTTCTACCGCTTCCCCAAGGCCCCCGACCTGGAGATCTTCCCCGAGGAGCTCGACCTGGGGGCCGTCGCGGGGGCCCGGCTGTTCTGGGCGACCGTCACCGGGCTGTCCCAGGAGCCCTCACGGAGCGCGCACCTCGCGGCCTGGCGGGCCAGGGGGCGCGCGCCGCACACCGTGCTGGACCTCGACTACCGCCCGATGTTCTGGTCAGGCGCCGAGGAGGCCCGCGAGCAGGTACGCGAGGCCCTGCGGTACGTCACGGTGGCGGTGGGGAACCTGGAGGAGGTCGAGGTGGCGACCGGCGTCCGCGAGCCGCACGAGGCCGCCGAGGCGCTGCTGGAGGCGGGCGCCGAGCTCGCGATCGTGAAGCGGGGCCCGGAAGGGGTGCTCGGCATGACCGTGGCCGAGACGGTGGAGGTGCCGCCGGTGCCGGTGGAGGTGGTCAACGGCCTCGGCGCGGGAGACGCCTTCGGCGGCGCCCTCTGCCACGGTCTCCTCGAACGCTGGCCGCTTGAGGAGACGCTGCGGTTCGCCAACGCGGCCGGGGCCATCGTCGCGGGACGGCTGGCCTGCGCCCCGGCGATGCCACGGTTCGACGAGGTGATGGACGTGCTCGGCGCGAACGGTGGCGGCCCGGCAGGCCCGGCAGGGGTGGGAGAGACATGAACGAGCGAGAGCACCGGACGCTCATCGACACGCGGGCCCGGTTCCCAGGGCGGATCGCCGAGGCGGCGGAGGCGCGGCGGCGCGGGAGACCGCTGGAGGAACGCGACCGGCTCCTGATCATCGCCGCCGACCACACGGCCAGGGGCGTCGTCGGCGTCGGAGGCCGTCCCGGGGCGATGGAGAGCCGCGTCGAGCTGCTGGAACGCCTGTGCGTGGCGCTGGCCAGGCCCGGCGTGGACGGCGTGCTCGGCACCCCCGACATCGTCGAGGACCTCCTGCTGCTCGGCGCGCTGGAGGGCAAGGTCGTGATCGGGTCGATGAACCGGGGCGGCCTGCACGGGTCGGCCTTCGAGTTCGACGACCGCTTCACCGCCTACGACACCTCCTCGATCGTCCGGGCGGGTCTGGACGGCGGCAAGATGCTCTGCCGGATCGGCATGGACGACCTCACCACCGCCCGCACCCTGGAATCGTGTGGACGGGCCGTCACCGAGCTCGCCTCGCACGGCCTGGTCGCGATGGTCGAGCCGTTCTGGTCCCGGCGGGCCGGTGGCGCGATCACCCACGACCTGTCACCCGAGGGGGTCATCCGGTCCATGCACGTCGCCCAGGCGCTCGGCGCGACCTCCGCGCGCACCTGGCTGAAGATCCCGGTCGTGGACGGCATGGAACGGGTGATGCGGGCCACCACGCTGCCGACGCTGCTCCTGGGGGGTGACCCGGGCGGCACGCCGGAGCTCACCTACGCGTCCTGGCGCGAGGCTCTGCGGCTTCCCGGCGTGCGGGGTCTGGTGGTGGGCCGCGCGTTGCTGTATCCCTCCGATGACGACGTGGCCGCGGCCGTCGACACCGCCGCGGCGATGCTGGAGGTGTCATGAACGACGCCGTGAACGGGAGACCGGCGGGCCCGGGTGGCCGCGACGGGGAGGAGCGGTCATGACCTTCGTTCCCGCGGGAAGCACCGCGCGGGCGCCGTGGGCGCTGTCGATCACCCCGGAGGCGGCCGGGTGGACGTACGCCGGGCTCCGCGTGCTCTGCCTGTCCGGCGAGGGCGTGGAGTTCGGCACCGGGGACGAGGAGATGCTGGTCCTGCCGCTGTCGGGCGCGTGCGTGGTCGAGTGCGAAGGGGAGCGGCTCACGCTGGACGGCAGGACCTCGGTCTTCCACGCGGTCACCGACTTCGCGTACCTGCCCGTCGGCGCGACCGCGCGGATCACCGGCGAGGGCCGCTTCGCCCTCCCCGCCGCCCGCGCGACCAGGCGTCTTCCCGTACGGTACGGCCCCGCGGAGGCGGTCCCCGTCGAGGTGCGCGGGACGGGTTCCGCCAGCCGCCAGGTCAACAACTTCTGCGCCCCCGGCGCCTTCGACTGCGACAGGCTCGTCGCGGTGGAGGTGCTCACCCCCGGCGGCAACTGGTCGTCGTACCCGCCGCACAAGCACGACACGGCCTCCGAGCACGAGGCCGTGCTGGAGGAGATCTACTACTTCGAGGGCGGCCCCGGCTACCAGCGGGTGTACGGCACCCACGACACCCTGGCCGAGGTGTCGGGGGGCGACGTGGTGCTCGTCCCGCACGGCTACCACGGCCCGTCGATGGCGGCCCCCGGCTACGACCTCTACTACCTGAACGTGCTGGCCGGGCCCGCGCCCGAGCGGTCGATGGCCTTCCGCGACGACCCCCGGCACGCCTGGATCCGCTCCTCGTGGGCGGAACAACCGATCGACCCGAGGCTTCCGATGACGAAAGCCCTGTGAGGGGTTTCGATGAGACTCACCGTGGCACAGGCGCTCCTGCGGTTCCTCGCGAACCAGTGGTCGGAGCGCGACGGCGCCGAACACCGGCTGGTGGCCGGATGCCTGGGCATCTTCGGCCACGGCAACGTCGCCGGGATCGGGCAGGCCCTCGCCGAGCGGGGGGCGGGCACGGACGGCGACCTCCCGTACTATCTGGCGCGCAACGAGCAGGCCATGGTGCACACCGCCGTCGGCTACGCGCGGGCCCGCAACCGGCTGTCCACCTTCGCCTGCACCTCCTCGATCGGCCCCGGCGCCACCAACATGGTCACCGGGGCGGCGCTGGCCACGATCAACCGGATCCCGGTGCTGCTGCCCGGCGACGTCTTCGCCACCCGCGCCGCCGACCCGGTCCTGCAGCAGCTGGAGGACCCCCGCTTCCCCGACGTGACGGTCAACGACGCGCTGCGCCCCGTCTCCCGGTTCTTCGACAGGATCAACCGGCCCGAGCAGCTCCTCTCGGCCCTTCCCGCCGCGATGCGGGTGCTCGCCGACCCGGCCGAGACGGGCGCGGTCACCCTGGCGCTGCCGCAGGACGTGCAGGCGGAGGCGTACGACTGGCCGGAGGAGCTGTTCGCCCGCCGCGTGTGGCACGTGGCGCGTCCCGTCCCCGAACCCGCCGCGCTGGCACGGGCGGCTGAGCTGGTGAGGCGGTCGCGGCGGCCGCTGATCGTGGCGGGGGGCGGGGTGGTCTACAGCGAGGCGTGGGAGACGCTGGCCGCGTTCGCCGCCGACCACGGCGTCCCGGTGGGGGAGACCCAGGCGGGCAAGGGGACGCTGCCGTACGACCACCCCTGCGCGGTCGGGGCGGTCGGGCACACCGGCACCGCCGCCGCCAACGACCTGGCCCGCGACGCGGATCTGGTCATCGGGGTCGGCACCCGCTACACCGACTTCACCACCGCCTCCCGGACCCTGTTCGGCGAGGCCGCGTTCCTGAACGTCAACGTCGCGGCCTTCGACGCCGCCAAGCACTCCGGCGAGACGCTCGTCGCCGACGCCCGCGAGGCGCTGCGCGCCCTGGACCTCGGCGACTGGAACGCCGACCCCGGCTGGACCGCGAGGGCGACGCGCCTGACCCACGAGTGGCAGGAGCAGGTCTCCCTGCTGACGACCGGGGACGCGCTGACCCAGCCGGTGGTGCTCGGCATGGTCAACGAGGTGGCCCGGCCCTCGGACGTGGTGGTCAACGCGGCCGGGTCGATGCCCGGTGACCTGCACAAGCTGTGGCGGGCGAGCGACCCGAAGTCCTACCACGTCGAGTACGGCTACTCCTGCATGGGCTACGAGATCGCCGGAGGGCTCGGCGTGAAGCTGGCCGCGCCGGAGCGCGAGGTGTTCGTGCTGGTCGGCGACGGGTCCTACCTGATGATGGCCCAGGAGATCGCCACCGCCGTGCAGGAGGGCGTCAAGCTCGTCGTGGTGCTGGTCGACAACCGGGGCTTCGCCTCCATCGGCGGCCTGTCGGAGGCGGTCGGCGCGGGACGCCTGGGCACCGCCTACCGGATGCGCGGGGCCGGGGGCGCGCTGGACGGCGCCCTCCTCCCGGTCGACCTGGCCGCCAACGCGGCCAGCCTGGGCGCCGACGTGATCCGCGCCGACGGCCCCGAGTCCCTGCGAGTGGCGCTCACCAAGGCGAGGGAGGCCGTCGGCACCACCGTCGTGTACGTCGAGACGGTGCCGGGTCCCGGTCCCCTGACCACGGCCTGGTGGGACGTGCCGGTGGCGGAGGTGTCGGGGCTGCCGGAGGCGCGCCGGGCCCGCGCCGCCTACGAACAGGCCAAACGGGACCAGCGCACCTACCTGTGAGATCCCCCCTCGGCTGAGGCTGCGGCTACGGCTTCGCGGCCGGTTCCGGTTCCGGGTCCGGCTGGAAGCCCCTGGCGAGGAACACGATCAGGGCCACCAGGACGACGGCGGGCACGAACGCCACCCGGATGTCCACCGTGTCGTTGAGCGTCCCGACCACGGCGGCGCCGACGAGGAAGCCGACGTAGTTGAACATGTTGACCCGCGCGATCGCGGTCTCCGCCCCGGCGCCCAGCCGGCCCGCGGCCGAGAACGACTGCGGGGCGATGACGGACAGGCCGACGCCGATCAGGCCGAACGACACGACGGCCACCGCGACACCGGGCGCGACGACGACCCCCAGCGTGCCCACGGCCGCGATCACCGCGCCCGCCCGGACCACCGGGGCCGGGCCGTACCCGCGGACGGCGAGGTCACCGGGGACCCGGGCCAGGAGCATGGTCGCCTGGTAGACGAAGTAGGCGAACGGCACCAGCCAGCCGCTCGCCGCCAGCGCCTTCTCCATGTAGACGGTGCTGTAGTTGGAGACCGCCGCGTCGCCGACGTACAGGAACGCCATCGCCAGGCAGAGCGGGACGATCGGCCGCCACGGCACCTGGGCCGCCACGCGCGCGGTCCGTTCGGCGGACCTCTCCTCCTCCCGCCCGTAGAGGCGGGGAAGCATGATCACCGAGATCGCCGCGCCGATCAGCACCGGGACGGAGAAGGACCAGCGCAGCTCCACGCCGAGCTCGCTGAAGAGGGAGTTGAACCCGGCCCCCAGCATCGAGCCAACGCTCCACACGGCGTGGAAGCCGGTCAGCACGCTCATGCCGTACCGGCGCTCGACCGCGACCGCCTGCATGTTCATCGCCGCGTCCACCGCGCCGACGAACAGGCCGAACACGGCGCTGAGCGCGTACAGGCCGACGAGCTGGTCGTTCCACCCCGACAGGACCACGGCGGTGCAGACGCCGACCTGGGAGATCCGCAGGACCGGGGCGCTGCCGTACCGGCTCGCCAGGAGACCCGCGACCGCGCTGCCGACCCCGGCGATCACCGGTACGAGCAGCAGGACCAGCGTGAGGTCGCCGTCGCTGAGCCCGAACCTGTGCTGGAGGTCGATCACATGGGTGATCAGGGTGGCGAAGCAGAGGCCCTGGACGAAGAAGGCCGCCCAGGTCGCCACGCGCGCCTGCCGGTCACGTGGGGTCGGCATGACGACCTCCGGGGGAACGTGAGGGGGATTCAAGTTCTCGTCAGGGTATGGGCGGGTCACCCGGGGGTCAATGACCTGTCACCTGCCGGTTCCACCGGCACGACGGGAGGTGGGACGGGCCGGATCGGGTGTGCCGATGCTCTCGCGCCGCTACGGGAGATCCGAACTTCCGGCACGTGCCGGTGCCCTCGCGCCGCTGCCGGAGCCCCGGCAGGGATTATGGTCGAAGGGTGGAGAGTCCCCGTTCGCCCGCCGTCCGCCGCTACGCCCCCGAGCCGCGTCCCGCCGACCTGAGGGCCGGGGACAACGACCGCGAGAGGGTGGCCGCCGTGCTGGGCGACGCGCTCGCCGACGGGCGCCTCGACCACGAGGAGCACGACGAGCGCGTCGACGCCCTCTACCGCGCCCGCACGCTGGGAGAGCTCTCCGCGCTCACCGCCGACCTGCTGCCGCCCGAGGCGCAGCCGCTCCGCACCGACGTCCGCCCGGTGGCGGCGTTCTTCGGCTCCGAGGAGCGCTCGGGCCGCTGGGTCGTGCCGACCCGGTTCACGGCCACCGCGATCTGCGCCAACGTCAAGCTCGACCTGCGTGACGCGCTGCTCCAGTCCAGCCACGTGACCCTGCACGTCACCGTGATGGGCGGCACCCTCACCCTGATCGTCCCCGAGGGCGTGCGGATCGAGATGCCCGCCTCGGCTTTCATGGGCGGGAAGAAGAACCAGGTCCCGCCTGCCTCGCCCGACGGGCCGGTCATCGAGATCACCGGCGTCGTCACGCTCGGGAGCATCGTGGCCAAGTCCCCCAAGCGCCCCCGCCGCCCCTGGTTCCGCCGCTGACGCCGTCTCCGGGTCAGCGGCCGGCACCCGGCTCTCAGCTGGCGCTGTCGAAGTTGATCGCGCTGTAGGCCCGCAGCTTCCAGAGCTGGTGCTCGCTCTCGATCTTCCGTATCGTCCCGGAACGGCCACGCATGACCAGGGAGCTGGTGATGGCACTGCCCGCGCGATAGCGGACGCCCTGCATCAGCTCGCCGTCGGTGATCCCGGTGGCCGCGAAGAACACGTCGTCGGACCTGACCAGGTCGTCGGTGCTCAGCGTGGCGTCGAGGTCGAGACCCGCGTCCAGCGCCCGGCGGCGCTCGGCGTCGTCCTGCGGCCAGAGCCTGCCCTGGATGACGCCGCCCAGGCACTTGAGCGCGCAGGCGGCGATGATGCCCTCCGGGGTGCCGCCGACGCCGAGCATCAGGTCGACGCCCGTACCCACCCTGGCCGCCATGATCGCACCGGCCACGTCGCCGTCGGTGATCAGCCTGATCCGGGCGCCGGTCTCCCGGATCTCCCGGATGATCTTCTCGTGGCGGGGGCGGTCGAGGACGACCACGGTCACGTCCGAGGGCTCGCCGCCCTTGGCGCGGGCCACGGCGGCGATGTTGTCGGCCACCGGGGCGTTGATGTCGACCGACGAGGCGGCCTCGGGGCCGGTGACCAGCTTGTCCATGTAGAAGACCGCCGACGGGTCGTACATCGAGCCGCGCTCGCTGACCGCGATCACCGAGATGCCGTTGGGCATGCCGAGCGCGGTGAGCCGGGTGCCGTCGATCGGGTCCACGGCCACGTCGCACGCCGCGCCGCTGCCGTCGCCCACGTGCTCGCCGTTGTAGAGCATCGGCGCGTTGTCCTTCTCGCCCTCGCCGATCACCACCACGCCGCTCATGGACACCGTGTTGATCAGCTGGCGCATGGCGTTGACCGCGGCGCCGTCGGCGCCGTTCTTGTCACCTCGCCCGACCCAGCGGGCACCGGCCATCGCGGCCGCCTCCGTGACCCGGACCAGTTCCAGAGCGAGGTTGCGATCGGGTGCGTGCTCTCCCGCGGCGAGGGCGTCGGGAACGGACGTCTCATCGGACATGGTGGGAAACCCCTCTCGTGGTCAATACAACGATCGTAGTTGGCACCCCTCTGACCGGTCGGCGGAGGATAATGTGCCCACCATGAGCAGCGACACGGAACGACTGGTGAAAGGCGTGGGTGCGCGGACCTCCGAGCGGGGTGCCGCCACGCGCGTCGCGCTCCTGTCCGCCGCGAGGGAGATCTTCGTCACGAGCGGTTTCGCCGAGGCCGGGGTCACCGACGTGGTCGCCCGCGCGGGAGCGAGTGTCGGAAGTCTTTACCACCACTTCTCCGGCAAGGCCGACCTCTACCTCACCCTCTTCGAGGAGTTCCAGACCCGGCAGACCCAGCGGACCAAGCAGGCGGTCCAGGACTCCAGGGCGGAGGGCGAGAGCGACCCGATGCGGCTGTTCATCGCCGGGGCCCGCGCCTACCTGGAGGGCTGCCTGGCCGAACGGGAGATCTCCGCGCTGTTCCTGCGCGGGGACGGGCCGCCGGGGTTCGAGCTGATCATGCGCGACCGGCTCCGGCAGTGGGCCAACCGCAACGCGGCCCTGTTCGAGGGCGACGAGGGGGCACTGGTCGTGGTCCTCACCGGCGCGCTCGCCGCCGCGGTCTCCGAGGTCGCCCTGTCGGACGACGAGGACGCCTCCCGGGCCCTGGCCGAGGACGTGCTCACCATCATCGCCCAGATCCGCCGCCCCTGAGGACCACCCGGATCCGCCGCCCCTGAGTCTGGACCGCCCTCCCGAACGGATAGTGTCGACAGTCGTGCGAAAGTTCACTCAGGGCTTCTACGGCTACGTGTTCGCGATGGCGGTCTGTCTGGGCGCCGTCGGCCTGTTCCTGCTGGTCACACCGCAGAGCAGGACCGAGCACATCCCCAGGGTCGACTACTCGATCGCCCTGGCCGACCTGCGCCGTACGGCGCCCTTCCAGGTGTGGGCCCCCGAGCCCGTCGCCGCCGGGTGGGTCCCGAACAGCTCCCGGAACACGAGCACCAACGGCGTCACGACCTGGCGGCTCGGTTTCGCCACGGCCAAGCGCTTCCACGCGATGCTCGCCCAGAGCAACGAGAAGCCCGCGGCCGGGTTCGCCAACCGGCTCTCCAACACCTCCACGGTCACCGGCACCGTCCAGATCGACGGCGTGACCTGGGAGCAGCGCCTCCGCGAGGACAAGAACCAGCGTTCCCTCGTACGGATCCTGCCGGACGTCACGATCGTCGTCACCGGCACCGCCCCGTGGGACGAACTGTCGGCCCTGGCCGGGTCCCTCAAGCAACAGCCGAAGATCACCTCCTGAGATCCGCGGCGGGCTCCGGGTGGGGTCACCGGCTCCCGTGCTCCACAGCCGTCCGGCGGTCCGTCCACCCGGAAGGCTCATGAGGTGCGGGAGCGCTCGGATTCGGCGGTCCGCCCACCTGGGGGGGCTCATGGGGTGCGTGAAAGCTTGGGCCGTCCGGGAAGGTCAGAAGGGGGCGTCCCCGGCGGGGTCGGGCTGCCGCCGCTGCGCCATGGCCGCCGCGAGCTTCACCCTGGCCCCCTGGAGCCACTCCTCGCAGACCGCGGCCAGCCTCTCGCCACGCTCCCAGAGCTCGATCGACTGTTCCAGGGTGAGCCCGCCCGCCTCAAGACTGCGGACCACCTCGGTCAGCTCCTCGCGCGCCTGCTCGTACGACGGTGTCTTCTCATCGGCCACGCACCCCACCTTAGGTCGTGTCCCGGGGATCTTCGGCCCGTGACATCCACCCGGCGCCTCGCCGTGCCGTCCGCGTCCCGGCCAGAGGTGATCCACGGTGCCTCCCCGGTGCCTCCCCGGCGGCTCCACCGCGGCGTACGGCTGGGAGGATGCTCGGATGAGCGTTCGCGACGCGACCCCGGGGGACATCCCCGAGCTGGTGCGCCTCCGTGAGGTCCTGGCAGACCGGATGGCCCAGGACGGCAACTATCCGGTCGAGGAGGAGTGGCAGGGGGCCTACGCGGAGAGCCTCGAAGAGCGGCTGGGCAGCCCCGACACGGCCGTCTACGTGGTGGACGCCCCCGGACGGGGGCTGGCGGCCTGCGGGATCGGCCTCATCTTCGACCGCTTCCCCGGGCCCAGCCTTCCCGACGGCCGCTACGGCTACGTCCAGGGCATGGCCACCGACCCCCGCCACCGGCGCCTGGGGCACGGCCGGGCCATCATGGGCGCCCTCCTGGACTGGTACCGCGACAGCGGGGTCCGCAGGGTCGACCTGCACGCGACCTCCGACGCCGAGCCCCTCTACCGGCAGCTCGGCTTCGTCGACGACGGCTACCCCTCGCTCACGTGGCGGGCTCGCTCCTGACCGTCACCCGGTCGTCGGGGAATCGCACCGTCAGCTCGTCGCCGAGGGAGACCTCGCTCGCGAGGCGTACGACATCGCCCGAGGGACGCTGCACGATCGCGTAACCGCGCTCCAGCGTGGCGGCCGGAGACAGCGAGACCAGGCGGGCGCGCAGGTGCTCCAGCGAATCCTGGGCGCGGTCCAGGGAGGCGGTGAGGGATCGTCTCGCCCGGTCCCTGAGCTGCTCGGCCTGCTCGGCCCTGCGTTCGACCTCGCGCACCGGGTCGGCGAGGGAGGGACGGGAGCGGGCCGCCGCCAGCCAGGCCGTCTCGCGGTCGAGCCAGCCGCCCGCCACCCTGCGGCCCCGGTCGCGGAGCTGGCGGATCAGCGTCATCTGCTCGCCGACGTCCGGCACCACCTTCTTCGCCGCGTCCGTCGGCGTGGACGCGCGCACGTCGGCGACGAGGTCGAGCAGCGGGTTGTCCTGCTCGTGGCCGATCGCGCTGACCACGGGCGTACGGCACGCCGCGACCGCCCGCACGAGGGCCTCGTCGGAGAAGGGCAGCAGGTCCTCCATCGACCCGCCGCCCCGCGCGACCACGATGACGTCGACCTCGCCGTCCGCGTCGAACCTGCGCAACGCCTCGGTGACCTCGCCGACCGCGTACGGCCCCTGCACGGCCACCGGCTCGACCTTGAACCGCACGGCGGGCCAGCGGCGCCGCGAGTTCTCCAGCACGTCGCGCTCGGCGGCCGAGTCGCGGCCGCAGATCAGCCCGACCGTGCCCGGCAGGAACGGCAGCCGCCGCTTCCTGTCGACACCGAACAATCCCTCGGACGCGAGCAACTGGCGCAGCCGTTCCAGCCGCGCCAGCAGCTCGCCGACCCCGACCGGCCGCAGCTCCAGCGCGGTGAACGCGAAGGAGCCCTTGTTGACCCAGAAGTCGGGCTTCAGATGGGCCACGATCCTGGCGCCGTCGACAGGCCTGGGGAGGGTCGCCTCGTACACGCCACGCGGGCAGGTGACCCGCGCCGACACGTTGGCCACCGGGTCGCGCAAGGTGAGGAACACCGTGCCGCCACGGGCGGTCAGCTCGGTGATCTGCCCCTCGACCCAGACGGTGCCGAGCTTGCCGATCCAGCCGCCGACCATCTGCAACACCGTGCGGACCGGGAGGGGCTGCTCAGGGGTGGTCTTCGAGCTCATGGCCGGGAGCCTACGCGCCGGGCGTGACTATTCCGCGATCTCCAGCTTGGCAAGGCGGTTCTCGTACATCCGCACGACGGCCTCGCGGTTGGCGGTGGACCGCTCGTAGGTGATCAGCTCCAGGATCTGCCCGGCCGTCCTGCCCCGCATCCGCGCCCGCAGGGACGCGACCGTCAGGTCCGCGTAACCGGGCAGCGGCTCGGCGAGCGCGGCGGCCGTCTCCGGGGAGGACGCGGCCGACGTGGCGGTCGTCACCCCGGAGAGCCCGGCCGCCTCGGGTGCCGCGGCCCTGGTCTCCGTCACCTCGACCACCGCGGCGTCCGAGGTCTCGGGCTTCGCGGTCTCGACCTTCGTCACCTCGACCTTCACCGCCGAGGGGGTTTCGAGTACGGCCTCCACGGGGGCGTTCGCCGTGCCGTTCGCCGCGGCGCTCGTCAGGGCGCCGCTCTCCGCGCTGTCGGCCGTGCTCTCGTTCGCGCTCCCGGTCACGGTCTCCGCGGGGGCGGCCTTGGTGGTCTTACGGGTCCTGGTCGCCCTGGCCTTCGGAGCGGGCTTGGCGGGCTCGGACGCGGGAGTCTCGGACGCGGTGGGCTCGGGCTTCGCTGCCTTGGACTTCGCGGCCTTGGAACCCGCGGTCTCGGAGGCCACGGTCTCGGAGGTCACGGTCTCGGGCGTGGCGGTCTCGGTGACCGGGGCCTTGGCCTTGGCGCGGGTGGCCTTGGGCTTCTTGGCGGGGACCTCGGCGACCAGGCTCGCCTCGGCGGCCTGGGGCTCGGCGGCCTGAGCCTCGGTGACCTCGGGCTTCGCGGCGGGAGCCTTGGCGCGGGTGGTCCTGGGCTTCCTGGCGGGGGCCTTGGTCTCGGCGGGTGCCTCGGGGGCGGTGGCCTCCGGAGCCTCAGCGGCCTCCGGGGTCTCGGTGGCTGCCGTGGCCTTCGGGGTGGCGCCCTCGGCGGTCTCGGGCTTCGCGGGCTCGGTGGGTTCGGCGGCCGGGGCCTCCGCGACCTTGGCTTCGGCGGCTTCGGCGGCTTCGGCGGTGGCCGGGGTCTCCGGGGTCTCCGGGGTTTTCGCCTTCGGGGCTTCCTTCTTCGCTGCTCCGGGAGCCTTCACGGCCTCCGCGTCCGTGTCGGTGTCCGCGTCGGCGGGAGCCTTCGCGGTGGTGGGAGCCTCCGTGGCGACGGTCTCGGCCTTGACCTCGGCGACCTCGGCGGGCTTCGCCGTGGCGGTCTCGGACTCCGGAGCGGCGGCGGGTGCCTCGGTGCTTCCGGCGGTCGCCGGGGCGTCGACCGCCTCGGCCTTGGCCTCGGGAGCCTTCACCTCGGGAGTGGAGGGCGTCGCGGTGTCGGGCTTGGTGGGGCTGAAGATGACCGGGTCGGGAGTGGTCTTGGTCCCGTTGCTCTCGGCGGCGGGCCTGCTCGTGGCCTTCTCCGGGCGCGGCGCGAAGATGACGGGCTCGCGGCGGGTGGGCTGCCCCGCCTGGTCCGTGGCCTTCTCGCCGGTCTCCGCGGGCGTGTCGCCGGCCGTCCCGAAGGGCGCGTCGGCCTCGCCCTGGCCGGAGCCGCCCCTGAACCTGGTCCGGACGCGGTCGCCGAGGAGCAGGGCCTGGCCGACCCCGCTCAGCGCGCTCTGCAACATGTGCAGCGGCAGATCTTTTGCCTTTTGTGTGACATTGCGGATCATGTCGGGGACTGACATATCGTCTCCCTGGGAGGTCTGTATCGAGAAGGCTAGTGTGGCAAGACTTGTGCCGCATGAGCTCGTGGGACGTATGGGCTGTCTCGCGGACGTGTCCACGTAGCATAAGAGCATGACTTCAGACACCCCCGCGACCCGACGCGTACTAGTGGCGAAGCCCCGTGGTTACTGCGCCGGGGTCGATCGCGCGGTCCAGGCCGTGGAGAAGGCGCTGGAGCAGTACGGCGCCCCGATCTACGTCCGTAAGCAGATCGTCCACAACACCCACGTGGTCAAGACGCTGGAGCAGCGCGGGGCGATCTTCGTCGAGGAGACCGAGGAGGTGCCCGAGGGCGCCATCGTCGTCTTCTCCGCCCACGGGGTGTCCCCGGCGGTCCACCAGGAGGCCGCCCTGCGCAGTCTCAGGACGATCGACGCCACCTGCCCCCTGGTGACCAAGGTGCACAACGAGGCCAAGCGCTTCGCCTCCCAGGACTACGACATCCTCCTCATCGGCCACGAGGGTCACGAGGAGGTCGAGGGCACCGCGGGCGAGGCGCCCGACCACGTCCAGCTCGTCGACGGCCTGCACTCGGTCGACACCGTGCGGGTCAAGGATCCCGAGCGGCTGGTCTGGCTGTCGCAGACCACGCTGTCGGTGGACGAGACGACCGAGACGGTCACCCGGCTCAAGGAGCGCTTCCCCAACCTGATCGACCCCCCGAGCGACGACATCTGCTACGCCACCCAGAACCGTCAGGTCGCGGTTAAAGAGATCGCCGCCCAGGCCCAGCTGGTCATCGTCGTCGGCTCGGAGAACTCCTCCAACTCCAAGCGGCTGGTCGAGGTCGCCCTCGACCACGGGGCCGACGCCTCCTACCTGGTCGACGACGCCTCGCTCATCGACGACGCCTGGTTCGACGGCGTCACCACGGTCGGCGTGACGAGTGGCGCCTCGGTGCCCGAGGAGCTCGTCGCCGAGGTCCTCGCCCGCCTGGCGCGCAACGGTTTCGAGGACGTCGAGGAGATCGAGTCCGTCCACGAGAGCGTGCGCTTCGCGCTCCCGCACGAGCTGCGCAAGGACCTGCGCGCCACGGTCTGAGCCCGGCCACGCCGCCCGAGACCAGGCCTCCGCCAGAAGGTCTCCGCTCCTGAGGGACCCCGTCATCGGGCGCCTCCCTCAGGAGACCCTCACCCGGAGGACCTCATCAGATCCCCCTTGAGAAACTTCAGGGGCCCTGAGGAGGACCCCTTCACAGGTGGGGCCCGGCCGCTACTGGCCCTCGCGCGGGGTGCCGTACACCTTGGGCTCGAAGTATCCCTCGGGCTCGGGCGCGAAGGCGGTGCCGCCGCCGTCGCCTCCGCTCCTCGGGCGGGGGACCGAGGCCTTGGTCGCCCTGAGCTCCTCGCGCAGCTCGCGGACGCAGCGGGTGAGGCCGCGGCGCCAGGCGATGACCAGCACCAGGAACGATCCGCCGAACAGCCACGGGGCTCCCTGCGACAGCGCCGTGTACATGCCCAGGCCGAAGGCCTGGACGGGGGTGGCCGCGAACAGGGAGCGGACCACCTCGATGAACGTGGTGGTCACGAAGAAGACCAGGGGCGGGGACACCACCAGCGACAGCAGGTCCCGGCGGTTCACGAGCGACGCGGCGGCCACGCAACCGGCCACGAACGCCGCCCCGGTCAGCGCCGCCACCCCCAGCAGCGCCTGCAGCACGCTGCCCACCAGCGTGGACGCCAGTACGAAGGCCAGCGCGCCCCGGACGGTCAGCCGGATGCCCGCGGCCCGGTCAAGCTCACTCATGCGATCACCCCGCCGGCCGGCTGCACGCCGCCTCGCTCGTCCACCACTCGCCCCCTTGACCCTTGCCCTCGCGGACCCCCGCGTCGTCGACCGCGCCGCTTCCAGTGTCCGGCCGCCGGAGCCTTCAGGGAACAGTTTCTAGGGCAGGTCGTTGGCCAACCTACCGTTGACGCGGGATACGAGAGGTGAGCTTGGCTCCTCTTGCCCGAGTAGTTCCGGCGAGGTCAGGGCGCGGGGCAGGTCCTCGACCGCCTGCGGGGTGTCCAGGTCGGTCTCGACCAGCCCCAGATCGTTCAGCTTGCGGGCGCTCACCAGCACCCGGGTCTCCAGCGAGCCGACCGTCCTGTTGTACGACTCCACGGCCCGGCTCAGCGAGCGTCCCAGGGCGTCGACGTTGCGCCCCATGCTGCTCAGCCGCTCGTAAAGCTCCTTGCCCACCTCGAAGATCGCCCGCGCGTTCTCGCCGAGCGCGGCCTGCTGCCAGGCGTACTGCGCGGTGCGGAGCATGGTGATCAGCGTGGTGGGGGTGGCGATGTGGACCCGGCGCCGCATGGCGTACTCCAGCAGGGCGGGGTCGCGTTCCAGAGCCGGGGCGAGGAACGCCTCGCCGGGGATGAACAGCACCATGAACTCAGGCGCCGGGCTGAACGCCTGCCAGTAGGGCTTCGAGGCGAGCCGGTCGACGTGGTCGCGCACGTGCCGGGCGTGGGCGTCGAGCCGGACCGACTGGTGGTCGGGATCGGCCGACTCGGCGGCCTCCAGGTAGGCGGAGAGCGAGACCTTGGAGTCGACCACGATGTTCTTGCCACCGGCCAGCCGCACGATCATGTCGGGACGCAGGACACCGTCCGGCGTGGTGACGCTCACCTGCTCGTCGAAGTCGCAGAACCGCTGCATCCCGGCGATCTCGGCGACCCTGCGGAGCTGGAGCTCCCCCCACCGCCCCCTGGCCTCGGGCCGTTGCAGGGCCCGTACCAGCGAGCTCGTCTGGGCGCGGAGCTGCTCGTTGCTCTCGCGGACGACGTCGATGTGCTTGGCCAGCTCGGCGTGGGCGGCCCGCTGGCCCGTCTGGGTGTCGCGCAACTGCGTCTCGACGCGGGCCAGGGTGTCCTTCAGCGGCTCGATCAGGTGCTCGACGGCCTGCTTGCGCTGCTCCAGCTCACCGGCCGCCTCGGCCCGGTTGGCGGCGAGCCTCGTCTCCGCCAGCTCCAGGAACCGCAGGTTGTTGACGTCGAGGGCCCGGCTGGACAGGGCCTGGAACCGTTCGGAGAGCTGTCCCTCGATGTAGACGACCTTCTCCTCGGCGATCTTCGCGCGGGCCTCGGCGTCGGCCAGGCGCGCGGTGACGTCGGCGGCTCCCGAGGAGGCGCGAGCCCGGCCCAGCAGGAACCCGATCGCGAGTCCCGCGGCGAGGCCCACCGCGAGCTGGAAGGAGAGCGCCATGACATCCACCCCGGCATGATTCCAGGCCCGGCCACTCCTGGCGCGCCGACACGCTCCCGGAGCCGCGGCTCCTCGAAGCGGTCACGCTCCCGGAAACGACGCTCCTCGAAGCGGTCACGCCCTCAGAACCGGCGCCCCTGGAGCCGGCCCGCTCCCGGAACGGGCACGCTCCCGGACCGGAACCGGCTCCGTTCGGGCCGGTGACTCGTACCTGTGACCTGACCGTGGCGGGTAGCAGTGGGTCATTCCGCGTAAACTCGGCTCACGTGAGCCTGAGCATCGGCATCGTCGGATTGCCCAACGTCGGCAAGTCAACGCTTTTCAACGCGCTGACGAAGACCGCCAACGCCCTGGCGGCGAACTACCCGTTCGCCACCATCGAGCCCAACGTGGGCATCGTCGGCGTTCCCGACCCGCGTCTTGAGAAGCTGGCCGAGATCTTCGGGTCCGCCAAGATCCTGCCGGCGAAGGTCGAGTTCGTCGACATCGCCGGTCTGGTCCGCGGCGCCTCGGAGGGACAGGGGCGAGGCAACCAGTTCCTCGCCAACATCCGTGACACCGACGCGATCTGCCAGGTCATCCGGGTCTTCAACGACCCCGACGTGACCCACGTGGACGGCGGCGTCGCCCCCGGGCGCGACATCGAGACGATCAACACCGAGCTGATCCTCGCCGACCTGCAGACGCTGGAGAAGGCGATTCCCCGCCTGCAGAAGGAGTCCAGGACCAACAAGGACCGCAAGGCCGCGCTCGACGCGGCGGAGGCGGCGTTCAAGCTCCTCGACGGCGGCACCACCCTGTACGCCGGGGCCAAGGGCGCGGGCATCGACCCGAAGGACCTGCGCGAGCTGCACCTGCTGACGGCGAAGCCTTTCCTGTACGTGTTCAACCTCGACGCCGACGAGCTGGTGGACGCCGACCTCCGGGCCAAGCTCTCGGCGCTCGTCGCACCGGCCGAGGCCGTCTTCCTCGACGCGAAGATCGAGTCCGAGCTCGTCGAGCTCGACGACGCCGAGGCGCTGGAGCTCCTGCAGTCCGTCGGCCAGGAGGAGTCGGGTCTGACCCAGCTGGCCAGGGTGGGCTTCGAGACCCTGGGGCTGCAGACCTACCTGACCGCCGGTCCCAAGGAGACCAGGGCCTGGACGATCCGCAAGGGCGCCACCGCCCCCGAGGCGGCCGGGGTCATCCACACCGACTTCCAGCGCGGCTTCATCAAGGCCGAGATCGTCTCCTTCGACGAGCTCATGGAGACCGGCTCCATCGCCTCCGCCCGCCAGGCGGGCAAGGCCCGCATCGAGGGCAAGGACTACGTCATGCGCGACGGCGACGTGGTGGAGTTCCGCTTCAACGTCTAGCGCGCCGACCACGAGCGACGAACATCGAGGCCTTCCCGGACCCGGTTGGGAACGGTGGCGCCCCCGCCTCCCTCCGAAACGGGGACACCGCCGCGACCGGCGTTCGACGACGCCAGGCCCGGGGCGTCGTCCGGTCGCGCCTTGCCCCGCGAGCGGCCCCTGGTCGCGTACCACCGCTCACGGGAGTCAATTCCGCCGTGCCGTCGCGCTGCTCACGATCCAGCCGGACGCCTGTTCCCGCACCTGCTCGGCCAAGATCACATAATGACTCCACGCCCGGTGATGAGGTGGGTCAGGTGGTCTTGCCGATTCGTACGGGAGCCGCAGGTTGCCCGAGGTTGTCGCTGGGCGTTGAATGCCATGGAATACCCAGCTCGGCCCAGGTTTTCTTGCCTTGAGGTGTAGGGCTGCTGCCATAGCGCCGAGCGATTGCTTTCACCGGGAAGAGGCCGCGCCCGCCGGTGGCCTCCGCATCGGCGACGCGGCCCCCGTGCCAAGTTCGCCCGGGGCATGTGGGACCTTCCCGTCGGAAAGAGTGAGCCCGGGGAGCCGATCACCGAGACCGCCGTACGGGAACTCAGGGAAGAGACCGGACTGGTCGTCGAGCCCGGGACGTTGCGTCTGGCCCATGTCATCCACGGCGCGAAGGGGGGCGAAGCGCCCAACGGCTTCCTGACGGTCGTCTTCGCCGCGCACGAATGGTCCGGTGAGCTGTCCAACCTCGAACCGGACAAGCGTGATCGGGTCAGTTGGATCGCGACCGACACCATCCCCGCGAATTTCGTCTCCACGACAGCCAGCGCGCTGACCCGGTATCTGGCGGGTGGTCCCGATGTCTCGCTGGACTCCTGGGGGTAGCGGGACGACCACCCATGGTTCCGGCTCGCCGTCCACGTCAAGGTGGGCCGGACATCCTGGCCAGGTGGAAGAAAGTCCATTTCAAGGGTATGTGACCCTGGGTGACGTATTTCGGGTTAAATGTGCAGGTCGCGACAGTCCCGGGGCTGTCTGGTTAGCAATGGGTGGCGTTTGAGTAATCAGCCCGCGCGCTGGCCAGGGGCAATGCGCTTTTCGCGGGTCATCGGCGGCATCGGCGGCCTCGTCGGCGATCCAGACCCGGTTTGCTCAGTCATCACGATGCCTGCAGCATAGGCGTGGCTTTCCTGGAAGAATCGGCTGGGCGGCTAGAGTAAGTGCGTCACCATGGCCAATGGGATCGGCGGCGATACGACCCCGTGCCGGTCAAGGATTGACGCGAGCGGAGGCGTGATGGCTCGAAGGTCGACGGTCCAGCGTGATCCCCGGATCGCTGGCGACCCTGAGCTGTCGGCATACCCGGACTTCCCCGACGATCCCGATCTCGATCGCGCTCCGGCGCGCGGGCGGGGCGCGTCGCGCGGACGCTGGTCCGGTGGAGGCGGCCGCTGGCTGGTGTGGACCGGCCGTGCCGTGCTCTGGGCGCTGATCATCGTCATCGTGGTGAACGGGGTCCGCGCGCCCTTCGAGCGCTTCACCCAGCAGAACGCCCCCTCGGGCGCGGTGGCCGCCCCCGACGACGGATTCCCCAGGGCCCAGGCCTCCGCCTTCGCGGCCCAGTTCGCCGAGGTCTATCTGAACTTCGACGGTGCCCGCCTCTCGGAGAGGGAGTCGAGACTCGCCCCCTACCTGCCCGAGGGCGTCGAGGCGCAGTTCGGCTGGGACGGTTTCGGCAGGATGAGCGCTGGAGCGGTGCAACCGTACGGGATCGAGGTCGTCGACGCCGACAACGCCGTCGTCACTGTCGCCTACCAGTCGGAGAACCGCCGCCAGCTCCTGTCGGTGCCCGTCTACCACGACCGGGCCTCGGAGAGGTTCGTCGTCGCCGGGCGTCCGGGCATCCTGCCCGCGCCGAGGGCGGCCGACCTGCCGCCCAAGCCCGCGCCCGAGCGCGACCGCGCCGCCGAGCAGGAGCTGCGCACCACGCTGGAGGACTTCTTCAGGGCGTACGCGGGTGACACCACCGCGCTGCAGCAGTACGCCGACGCCGGGGTCACGCTGCAGGGCTTCGGGGGCGCGTTCACCTTCGTGCAGCTCAAGGATCTCGCCGTGCCCGTCGCCGGGGGGACCACCCGCGAGGTGACCGCGACGGTCACATGGGGGGTGCCGTCGAAGGCGCCCCCGGCCGCCGAGCCGGAGCCCGCCGACCCCGGCCAGACAGGAGGCAAGCTGGAACAGTCCTACTTGCTCACCATGGTCAAGCAGGGCGACAAGTGGTTCGTCAAGGACATTCGCGGCGCATACCGATCTGTGGCGGGGTAGCGCATGATCGAATGGTGCCGGTCCACGGTGAGCAGACCCCCCCTGATCGATGAGCCGCCGGTCCGGGTTCCCGCGCCTACGCGCCGCGGGCCCGTCCCCACCCGGCGGGCACGATCGTGAGTACGGAGGACAAGAAGTGATTCTCAAGACCATGTTGCTGAGCGCGATAGAGCTCGCTCAGCCCACAGCTCCTCCGGCGGGTGTCAACACCGAGGGCCTCGCTGACTTCCTCCGCAGCTTCTTCGCACCGCTTTTCCTGGTCATCGTCTCGGTGGTGGCCCTCTTCTTCCTCTTCACCCGTGAGATCACCAGGTTCGTCCAGTTCATCATCCTGGCGATCGCCATCGGAGTGATCTTCTACGTGCCCAACATCATCGAGGTGACTGCCAAGGCGATCGCGGGCGCACTGGGCATCTCGGGGGGTTGAGACCGGCTCCGAACGGTCAAACAAGGAGAGGCGGAGAGGAGGATCACGTGGATCTGCCCACGTACACCAATATCTGGAGGATCGAGAAGCGGCTCTACAAGCTGTACGACCTACGGCTGCCGATGCCGCTCCCGATCGTCTGGATCGGTGGGTTCGTGGGAGTGCTGGCCCCGTGGTCGCTGCTGCTCTACCTTCTCGGCCTGCCCTTCGCCGCCCCCTGGCACGTCCTCTACCTGGTGCCGCCCGGTGTCGTCACCTGGCTCTCCACCCGGCCGGTGATCGAGAGCAAGAGGCTCACCGAGCTGCTCCAGTCGCAGGTCCGCTACGTGGGGGAGCCGCGCACCTGGTGCCGGATGGCCCCTCTCTCCGAGCCCGCCGAGGTCACGCTGAACGGCCGGATCTGGCGGGCCGCGCCGCAGCGCGCGGCCGTCAAGGTCAAGGCGTCGCGCAAGGCCAGGCACGCCCAGTCCAAGCGCGCCGCCGCCCGCTCGCGCGAGGTGCGTCCCGCCGTGGCCGCCGCCGCGGCGGCCGCCGCCACGGCTCCGGTGGCCCGCGAGCGCGTCGCCTGGGCCGAGGTCCACGCCCCTCGCCAGGGCACCGCCCCGGCTCTCGGCCAGACCTCGGCCGTCGAGGCGTCCCGGGCCGTCGAGGCTCCCAGGGCCGTCGAGACGCCCTCGGTCATCGTCCCCGCCGTTCTCCCGATGCCCCCCGCGACCTCCGTGCCTTCCGCGACCTCCGTGCCTTTCACGCCGCGCGCGCCCCTGCCCGTCGTGACCCCGGCCGCCGATCCCGCCGAGCCGGTGACCTCCTCCGAATTCGCCGCCTTCGAACCCGCCTCCGAGCCCTCCGAGCCCTCCGAGCCCTCCGAGCCCTCCGAGCCCGCCGCGTCCGTCGCCAAGGAGTCCAAGAAGTCGAAGGCCGCTGAGGGCGCCGGGCCCGTGTCCGGTACGCCGGTCGCGGGCACGGGCTCGCGGACGTCCGCCGAGCGCTCCACCGGTCGGTCCGAGGGGGACGCGGATCGTGCTCCGGCGGCCGGATCCGCCGCCGAGGGGCACGGGAGCGATTCGAGGGACGAGGCCCCGGCCGCGTCCGGCGCGACCGCGGCTCCGGGCGCTCCCATCGGTACCGAGGCGCTGCGCCGCCTGCGCAGGCTCGCGGCCTCCGCCGAGGCCCAGCGCGCCGCCACCGCCCCGGCCGTGGCGAACACGCCCCCTGCGCCGACCGCGCCTCCCGCGCCGTCTGTGCCGATCGTGCCGGTGGCGCCCCCCACGGTGATCGCGCCCGCAGCGTCTTCGGTGTCTTCCGAGTCTTCCGAGACCGCCGCTCCCACCCCGAAGCCTCCCGCCAGGCAGCGGCCGGAGGCCCCGGCCGTGCCGCCGCCCTCGGTCCCCGAGCCGCCTCGGGTGGAGACGCCCGCCCCGGCCGTTCCGTCCTTCGTGCCGAGGTTCGTCGGACCGGCGCCGATCGGGCGCCGTGCCGCGGAGGCGGCCGAGTTCCCGCACGACAGGCAGGACAGGCAGGACAGGCAGGACGAGGAGAGCGCGCGGCGCCAGCACCGCAAGGGGCAGCCCGCGCCGATCGGGCGGCCGGCCGGCACGTCGCAGACGTGGCCGCCGGAGAGGAACGCGGGCGAGCGGGGAGGGCCCGGCGCCCCCTCGGCCCCCGGGGTCCAGGCAGGCGGCATGTCGATCCGCGCGGTCCCGTCGGGATCGTCCACGGCGGATCCGGTCACCCCCGCGGTGCCGGTGACCGGTCCCTCGCAGGGCGAGGCGGAGACCAGGGTCCGCCGGGTGGAGTCGGTGGTCGGCCGTGACTCCTCGGGCGGCTGGCGGCGGCTCGCCCAGGTGGTGATCGGACCCGGCGGCGGTGGCCGTACGGACGGCTCGGAGATCGACGAGGCGCGGGCCAGGGCGGTGTTCAGCGGCAGCCGCCGGGTGGTGGTCCTGGGATGCACCGGCGGCGCCGGGCAGACCACGACCGCGCTCATGCTCGGCCACACCCTCGCCCGTTACCGGGAGGACCGGATTCTCGCGGTCGACGCCAGCACCGGCTCCCACGCCCTGTCCAGCCGCGTCCAGGGCGAGTCGCCCGAGACCCTGAGCTCCCTGCTCTCCGGGCTCGACAACGTCCAGGGATACCTCGGCATGCGCGCGTACACCAGCCGCTGCGCCTCGGGGCTGGAGGTCCTCGCCGGAGACAGCGACGCCGGTGCCGAGCAGCGCCTGTCCGACCGCACGCTCTTCTCCGACCGGCGGCTCGGCCAGACGATGGACATGCTCGACCGGCACTACAAGACGATCGTCGTGGACCCGGCGGCGGCCCTGGCCGCGCGGGTCCTCCCCTACGCCGATCAGCTCGTCCTCGTCGTCCCGGCCAGCGAGGACGGTCCGGACGCGGTGGCCATGACCTACGAGTGGCTCGACGGGCACGGCTGCGCCGACCTGCGCCACCGGGCGGTCATGGTCGTCAACGGGGTGAGCCGCCGCAGCATGGCCGACGTGGAGCAGGCGGAGGCGGTCGCGCGGGGCAGGTGCCGGGCGATCGTCCGGGTCCCCTGGGAGGACGCTCTCGCCCCCGGCAGGGCCGATCGGGTGGAACCGTCCCACCTGAGGGCACCGGGCCGCCGGGCGTACCTCGCCCTGGCCGGTGTCGTCGTGGCGGGCTTCGGAACGGTTCAGGCGGGTCGACCCAGCGAGGAGGAACTAGCCCAGTGATCCCCCGGGCGCGAGGAGATGTGGTGAGCGGGCGAGACGAGGTGCAGGTGGTGAGCGGGCAGGCCGGCGTCCGGGCGAGCGGGTTCGAGCAGGCGCGGGTGAACGGGTCGTACGTTCGGGTGAACGGGTCGTACGAGGTTCGTACGAGCGGGCCGGACCGGGTCGGTGCGAGGTGTTTCGAGAGGATCGGCGAGGTCCGGGCGGGTGGACGCCGTGGGATCCGGCCCGGCGAGGGGTCCGGAGGCCACGAGGGCCGCAGGAGCCACGGGGACCACGGGGACCATGAGGACCGGAGCAGGGCCGCGCGAGCGGTGGGGGAGGGGCTGTGAGCCGTGCCTCCCAGGCGCGCAGCCGCCTGGCCGTCCGATACTTCGACGACCGGATCCTGCTGACCGACTCGTCGGTCTGGGCCTACTTCAGGCTTCCCACCGTGAGCTACGAGTTCATCACCCCCGAGGAGCGGGAGGCGCTGGCCACCAACATCACGATCGCGCTGGCCGCCATCCGCATGCCCGACGCCGAGGTCCACCTCCGCGTCGCGCACCGCACCTACCCCGCCGCCGAGTGGGCGATGGCTTTGAACTCCACCTCCGACGAGGGGCCGGGCTGGCGCGACTACCTGGAGGACATGTACCGCCACGTCTGGGCCAAGGACTTCTGGACCAAGGAGGTCTACCTCGGCGTACGGCTCGGCACGCGCGGGCGGCAACTGGGCACCGGGGTCCTCTCGCAGCTCTTCGGCTTCTACCAGCGCAGTGAGAAGGCCCTGGGCATCGAGGACGACCACGTCCCCAAGGCGGAGATCGCCAAGTGGTCCGAGCAGGCGGAGCGGCTGGGCAGGGCGCTGTCCGCCAGCGCGCTGTACGCCAGGCACGCCACCTCCGTCGAGCTCGCCTGGCTCTTCCAGCACGCCACGACCGGCTCCCTCGGCGATCCTCCGGCCTCGGCGAGCCCCAAGCGCCGGTGGGGGCAGGGGGAGATCGAGTCCCTCGTCGAGGGGCAGATCCACAACGGCAGGGCGCTGCTGCGCATCGAGCAGCCCCAGGGCGACTCCTACGTGGCGCACATGTCCTTCGCCCGCTTCCCCGACCTCATGCCCTTCCCCGACGGCGAACCCTGGATGCACTTCGCCGACCAGCTGCCCTTCCCCGTGGAGATCAGTTCGAGGATGCGGCTGATCCCGCCGATCAAGGCGAGCAAGGACGTGGCGCGCAAGCTCGCCCACGCCCGCGACATGGACATCCACATCCGCGAGGCGGGCGCGGAGGCGCCGCTCGCCCTCGCCGAGCAGATCGACGCGGCCCGGATGCTGGAGCACGGCATCACCAAGGAGCGCCTGCCGTTCGTGTACGGCTGGCACCGCCTCATCGTGTCGGCCCCGACCGAGGAGATCTGCGTGCAGCGGGTCGAGGCGGTCGTGGAGCACTACCGTGACATGGGCATCGACATCGTCAACTCCACCGGCGACCAGTTCTCCCTGTTCTGCGAGACGCTGCCGGGGGAGCGGGTCAGGGTCAACGCCTACGCGCAGCGGCAGCCGCTGCGCACCATCGCGGGCGGCATGGCCACCGCCACCGTCGACCTGGGCGACCGGGTCGACGAGAGCGCCTCGGGCTGGATGGGCCCGTACGTCGGGGAGACCCTGGGCCGGGCCCGCAGCATCGTGCACTTCGACCCGCTGGTGGCGGCGACGCGCAACCGGCCGACGGCCATCGCCATCACCGGAGAGCCCGGTGGCGGCAAGACCACGCTGGCGCTGCTGATGATCTACCAGATGGCGTTGCGCGGGGTGACGGTCGCGGTCATCGACCCCAAGGGCGACGCCGACTCGCTGGTGCAGCTGCTGCGCAAGCGGGGCAGGAAGGCGCGGATCATCCCCCTGGGCTCGGCGGCACCCGGCCTGCTGGACCCGTTCTCGTTCGGCGACGACCTCGCGGCGAAGAAGACGATGGCCACCGAGACCCTGCGGCTGCTGCTGCCTCGCATGTCGGAGGAACGCGAGTCGGCGATGATCCAGGCGGTCGCGGCGGTGTCCAACGCCGAGGACCCGTCGCTGGGCAAGGTCGTCGACTTCCTGGAACGCACCGAGGACGCCGCCTCCAAGAACCTGGGCGCGGTGCTCCGCTCCATGTCGGACATGCATCTGGCCAGGCTCTGCTTCGACCCCTCGGGCGGCGACCAGATCGACACCGAGGGCTGGACCACGGTCTTCACCCTGGGCGGCCTCACGCTGCCCGACGCCTCCACCGGCCGCGACGACTACTCGTACGAGCAGAGGCTGTCGGTGGCGCTCCTCTACCTCGTCGCGCAGTTCGCGCGGGGTCTGATGAACGGCCTGGACCGGCGGACGCCGAAGGCGATCTTCCTGGACGAGGCGTGGGCGATCACCTCCACCCCCGAGGGCGCGAAGCTGGTGCCCGAGGTGAGCCGGATGGGCCGCTCCCGCAACACGGCGCTGGTCCTGGTCTCGCAGAACGCCGGTGACCTGCTGAGCGAGCAGGTCACCAACTGCCTGTCGTCGGTCTTCGCGTTCCGCTCCACGGAACGGGTCGAGGTGGAGCACGTGATGGCGCTGCTCGGGGTCGAACCGTCGGAGGAGCACAAGGCGGTGCTGCGCTCGCTCGGTAACGGCGAATGCGTCTTCCGGGATCTGGACGGTCGCGCGGGCCGTATCGGGGTGGACCTGATCTCGGACGAGCTGCTGCGCTGGCTGGACACGAATCCGACCCACGACAAACCCGACGAGAAAGTGCATGATCTTCCTGGGGGCGACAGAGTCGGTAGGCCGGGGGCTGCGGCGCTGGAGGTGCGGTCATGAAAGGCTCCCGCAAGGGGCGTGAGGGCTCTCGTGAGAGACGGTCCCTCAGCGGTTTCAAGGGGCCGAAGGGTCTTCGCGGGTTCCGCGGACCTCGCGAGCTTCGTGGACTTCACGGTCTTCACGAACCTCACGAACCTCACGGTCTTCGCGGGCCTCGCCAGGCGGGAGGCTCGGGAAAGGCGGGAGGCTCGGCAAAGAGGGGTTCCCGCGGGAGACGGCTGGGCAGGCGGATCGCCATCGGGCTGGTGGCGCTGGTCGCCTTCCTCGCACTGCCGCTGGCGTTCCCCGGCGACACGTCCACGGCCGTCGCAGCGGCTCCCTGCGACATGTCGCCCGACCTGTCCCCGGACATGGTCGCCGGAGGCGTCGACGGCCTGATCCAGCCGCCGCCTCCCGACCCCGCCCGGCCCGGCGCCCCGGCGGCGCAGGCCCCGGCGGTCCAGGGCAACTACGCGACGTACGGCATGAGCGGCCAGTTCTGGCACACCCACCTGCTCGGCTGCGACGACATCGCGGCGGTGATGGGCAACGCGATGGCCAACACGGTCTTCCTGTGGGCGAAGGCGCTGGACCGGCTGACCATCACGACCTACCAGGCGGCGGCCACCGAGGGCCCGCTGGAGTCGATCAAGAACGTCGTCGACGACATGGTGGTCCGGCTGGCCGACGCCATGTACTGGCCGTACCTGCGGCCGCTGGTGATCCTCGGCGCGATCTGGCTGGCCTGGTACGGGCTGATCCGCAAGCGCGCCACCACCACCGCCGAGGGCGTCATCTGGATGGTCCTCGCGGTCACCGTGGCGGTCTGGTTCTTCAGCCGTCCCGGCGACCTCACGGGGCTGGGCAAGGTCGTCACCGACAAGACCGGCGAGGTGGTCAACTCCGCCTTCTCCGGGCTGCCCGGCGCGGGCGGGACCTCCTGCCTGCCGGCCAAGGGCGACGCCAACCCGCAGGTCAAGGCCGGCGGATACGGGCAGAGCGGCGTGCCCGGCGTCGAGCAGAACTCCGACGCCCTCTGGTCCACCCTGGTCTGCAAGCCGTGGCTGATGGGCCAGTTCGGCACGGCCGACGCCGACGCCCCCATCATCAAGGTGTTCGGCGCGAAACTGCTGGAGATCCAGACGATCGACGCGGCCGAGATGAAGGCCGAGCAGATGCCGGAGGCGAACTCCCACCAGGCACGATATGAGACCGAGGTCGCCGACAAGCTGCAGAACACGCCGATGTTTCCCCTTTTCCAGGGCAAGGACTGGACGAGCCGCCTGGGGGTCGCGATCGGCGCCCTGATGGCCGCGGTGGTCGCGGGGCTGCTGATCTTCCTGGTGGCGGTCTCGCTGCTCGTCCTCAAGGTCGGGTTCCTGCTGCTGCTGATCATGGCGCCGGTCTTCCTGCTGATCGGCGTCCATCCGGGGTCCGGGCGGATCATCGCCATGCGCTGGGTGGAGATGCTGATCGGCACCCTGCTCAGACAGGCCGTGCTCGCCCTCGTCCTCGGCGTGCTCGTGTACGGCTACGCCCTGATCATCTCCACGGCGATGCCGTGGGGCATGCAGGTCATGTTCATGGCGATCCTGACGATCGCGGTGTTCTTCTACCGGCGGCCGTTCCAGCACCTGTTCTCGTCCATGGACGGGCACACGCTCACCACCCGGATGCTCGGCGACGCGGCGACCGCGCCGACCCTGCAGCGGGCCGCGTCCGTGCTGCCGCCGGTCGCGGCGGCCAGGGCGGGCCGGTGGGGCATGCGCAAGGCCGAGCCGATGCTGCAGGCGGCCGCGATGGCCGGCGGGGCCTCCGTCGGCGCGGCCGCGGCGGCGGTCGCCCAGGGCAGGGTACGCGGCGAGGACGGCGGCGCCACCCCGGCCACGCCGTCCGGCAGCCGGGTCCCGGTCGGCGCGCAACCGGCTCCGCTCGACACCGACTCCCAGGCGGCCGGGCGGCGCAGGGGCACCGGCAGGCCGGTCACCGCGGCCCGGCCCGGCGCGGCGCCGCCGCTCAACCTCTCCGGAGCCGGTACGG
The DNA here is from genome assembly GCF_051390675.1 of Streptosporangium heterodermiicola. Lineage (NCBI taxonomy): Bacteria > Bacillati > Actinomycetota > Actinomycetes > Streptosporangiales > Streptosporangiaceae > Streptosporangium > Streptosporangium heterodermiicola. Next base: position 59,408 of record NZ_JBPJSR010000014.1, on the reverse strand, counting down.
GCGGCGGCGCGCCCCCGACCAGGCCCGGGGGCTCCTCCGGGCGTGGCTCGGGCGGTTCGGGATCGGGCGGCTCGGGTGGTTCCGGCGGCTGGTTCGGCGGCCGTTCCGGCGGCTGGGCCCCGCAGGGCGGCTCGGGCGGCCGGTCCTCCTCCGGCGGCGGGTCCTCCTCGGCGGGCAGGTCGTCCGGTTCCCCCTCGGTCAGGCCCTCGGCGCCCTCGCCGGGCAGGTCCTCCGGGTCCTCTGGGTCCTCGGGCGGTGGTGGTCGCTCGGGCACGAGCATCTTCGGCGGTGGCTCCTCCCGGGGTTCCTCGGGTTCTGGCTCCTCGCGGGGCGGCTCCGGTTCGGGATCGCGTAACGGCGGATCGTCCTCCCGGGGTTCCTCGGGCTCGGGCGGTTCGGGCGGTTCGGGCGGTTCCGGTGGGAGCATCTTCGGCGGTGGATCCTCGCGGGGTTCCTCGGGTTCCGGTGGTTCGCGAAACCGCGACTCCGGAGGCAGGTCGTCCGAGGCGCCCCCGCTCTGGATCACCAGGCGGGCGGAGCGCGGCGGGGAGGCCGGTGAGCCGCCGCCGTTCTGGCTGCGCCCGTCCAACCGCGACAAGGACTGACGATGGTCGAGGCAGGCAACCGGCGGGGAGTCGTCTTCGCGGTGCTGGTCGTGGTGATCGCCGCGGTCGGCATCTACGTGACCATGTGGTCGGACACCGGGGAGGGGCCGGGGACCCGGGCGGAGCCGGCGGGCGTCACCCGTACCGTGGCGTCGGGGCAGGAGCCGGCCCCCGAGCCGTCGCGCCCGGCGGCGACGGCGAGCAACGCGCCCTTCGACGTCTACACCTACCTGCCGATGACCAAGCAGGAGCTGGCCGCGGCCGCCGACTACGCGCAGCGGTTCACCGCCGAGTACGGCACGTTCAGCTACGACGAGGACCCGGCGGTCTACGGCGACCGCCTCAAGGGATACGTCACGGCGGAGTTCTCGGGGGCGCTGCTGCGGACCGTCACCTCGCCGGGCACCGTCGAGGCGAACAAGGCCGACGAGGTCGTCTCCGTCGGGGCGGCGCGGGTGAAGGAGATCCGGCAGATCGACAGCGCCTCGGTGGTCTTCGTGGTCGTCGGCACCCAGAACGTCACGGCGAGGAGCGGGGTGAACGAGAGGACCGCGGAGTACGCCGTCACGCTCATCCAGGTCGGCGCCGAATGGCGGGTCCACGACCTCCAGCCCGCCGACTCCGGCCAGGAGGGGGACGACCAGCCCTTCGAGACCGGCGCGACCGGATGACCGGCGGCACCGCGTACGGGCGAGAGCGGACGGGCGGCGGGGTCACGTACCGGCGTGGCGGGACCGCGCACGGGCGGGAGCGGACGACGAGCGGGGCCGCGCACCGGCGGGAGCGGATCAACGGCGAGACCGCGTGCCGGCGTGACGGGATCGCGCACGGCTGGGCCGGGGTGGGCGGCGAGGTCGCGCATCGCCGTGACGGGATCGCGCACGGGTTCGGCGGGACGGGCGGCGAGGGCGCATGAGGAACAACAAGCACCTCCGGCTCGCGCTGATCCTCGGGGTCGCCGCGCTCTGCCTGGTCACGCTGATCATGGCGCCGATGATGATGATCAGCGGTTTCCCGTCCTTCCCGACGATCACCGGGGAGACGCGGCCCGACTGCGGCGAGGGCACGCAGGCGGCGGAGGACCAGTCGGAGACCGCGACGTCCGACATCCCCGAGAAGTATCTGAAGTTGTATCGCGAGCACGGCAAGAAGGTCGGCGTGCAGTGGAACGTGCTCGCCGGGGTCGGCAAGCGCGAGACCAACCACGGCCGTTCCACGCTCCCGGGCGTACAAAGCGGCACCAACTACGCGGGCGCCGCCGGGCCGATGCAGTTTCTCATCAGCACGTGGGGCGGCAAGGCCAAGATCAAGATCCCGTCCACGTTCAACGGCTACGCCTCCGACGGCGACGGAGACGGCTGGGCCGACGTGTACAACCCGGCGGACGCCATCCTAGGCGCGGCGAAGATGCTGAAGCGGAACGGCGCGCCGGAGGACGTGCGGCGTTCGCTGTTCGTCTACAACCGTGCCTGGTGGTACGTCGACCAGGTCATGGAGATCGCCGGGAAGTACGCCAAGGACGGCGAGGTCACCACCCCGCCCGAGGCGGACGACAGCTGCGACGAGCCCATGCTGGAGGCGGCGCCGACGAGCACGGTGGCCGCGATCCTGGAGTACGCGCTGGCCCAGCGCGGCAAGCCCTACATCTGGGGAGGCACGGGGCCCGCCGGTTACGACTGCTCGGGGATCATCTACATGGCCTACCGGAGTGTCGGCCTGACCATCCCGCGCACCACGTTCGGCCAGTGGCCGTTCGGCATAGAGGTGCCCGAGGGGGAGGAACGGGCGGGGGACCTCGTCTTCTTCAACTCCGGGCCAGGAACCGGCCCAGACCGTCCCGGGCACGTGGGAATGGTGGTCTCTCCGGGCAAGATGGTCGAGGCGAGATGCCGGTTGTGCGGGCCGATCAAGGTCACCACCTACCGGGAGCGCACCGGGATCGTGGGATTCACCCGGCCGTTGCAACATCCCCAGGTCCTCGCGCAACTCAAGGCGCGGGAGCAGGGCTGACAGAATCGGGAGCCATGGAAAAGGTCGTTGTGGGCGCAGCCATCGTCGACGGTGACGGGAAACTGCTCGCCGCCCAGCGTGCCGACCCTCCCGAGCTGGCCGGAGGGTGGGAGCTTCCCGGGGGGAAGGTGGATCCCGGCGAGGACGAGCACACGGCGCTGGTCAGGGAGTGCCAGGAGGAGCTCGGCGTGCTGATCGAGGTGGGCGAGCGTGTCGGCGGCGACTGGGCGCTCGCCGGCGGCTACGTCCTGCGGGTCTGGCTCGCGGTGGTCGCCGAGGGGAAGCCCGAGGCGAGGGAGCATCTGGACCTGCGCTGGCTGGGCGCGGACGAGCTCTACGACGTCGCGTGGCTCCCCGCGGACCTTCCAATCGTCCGGGCGGTACAAGGTCGTCTCAACGATGGGCAAGGTCGGTTCAATAAGGATTGATCGACTCCGCAACGTGACATAACTGCTACTGGACGTGGCGATGTCGCGTGTCCGTACCCGGGGAACGGAGATATGCGGTGACCGTATGGTGGCGTGGAGCTGGGTTAGTGTCGGCTGTCGGAGCGGGGGTGCTCGTCCTCGGAGCCTCGGGGGTGTACGCCGTCCAGATGGACGAGCCGGGCGTGCCGCCCCTCGACCTGGCGGCCGCCGCCGACTCCGGCACGTGGGCACCGGGGAGCCGCGCCGGCCGGGCGATCGCGTCGGCGCCGGGAAGTCGCGCCGGCCGGGCCATCCGCTTCCGCATCCGCCTGCAGGGACCGGGCACCGACACGCGGCTGGCGGTCATGACGACCCCCGCCGAGGCGCTCGCGGGCATCGAGTGCCCTGAGGAGACCAGGTCCTCGGCCCCCGTACCCAAGGGGGCGGGGGTGTGCGTGATCGGCGCCCTGCCCGCGCGGGGCGGCTCCGTCGACGTGCTGCTCGCCGTGCCGGAGCACCCGCGGGACGTCACGGTGACCGCCCTGGCCCGGATGGGCGGGCCCGGCGGCGAGACCGTGAGGCAGCAGGCTCAGAGCACGATCAGGAGCTCCGACGTGGCGATGCGGCCGGGCGGGGGTGTCGCCGGGGGGCTGGAGACGCTGGAGCACGCCCGCGCCGCGCGGGAGGACAGGTCCGCGATCGGCCGCGGTGTCGGGGCGCCAGGTGCCGCCAGCATGGTCCTCAGGATTCCCCAGACGGCCGAGGAGACCGGGGCCGCCCCTCTGGTCGCACCGGACACCCCGGAGGCCGTAGAGGCGGCAGAGGCGCGGAGGGCCGAGCAGCGCGCGTCGGCGTTCCTGCTCGATCTTCTCGGAAAGGCGTTCGTCCCGCCGCCCGCGAGGCCGGGCGCAGCCGGCACGGAGGCGAGCGGCGCCGCCGCGCTTCCTGTCCCGGCGGTCTCCGCGCTTCCCGCCAGGCCGGGAGCGCAGCCGAGGGCCGCCGCGCCGGTGAGCCCGCGGTCGGGCGCGCTTCCCGGGCAGATGGGCGCGCTTCCGGGGCAGACAGGCGTGCTTCCCGGGCAGACGCGGGCGCTTCCCGGGGAACCGGGAGCGACGGGAGGCCCGGCTGACTCGCACGAGACGCGGATCACCGCGCCGGGCGGCCGTCAGGAGGCCGGGACGGCCGCTGCCGCTCCGGCGGCCCCCGCCCCCGTCCGGGTGCCGGGCGCGGCCGCCGCCCCCGGGCGTCCCGCTGGTCCGGTCGCCCCTGATCTTCCGCCGGAAGGTGTACGGCTTCCCGGCGGCGTCACGGCCCCGGGTGTCGCGCCCGAGGCCGTTACCGGCGTGCCCGGTCAGGGGCCGGTCGCCGTACCGCCGGCGGGAGTGCCCGCGCCCCCCACGCTTCAGGGACAGAACGGTAGGAACCACTCGGCCGTGGATTCCCAGGCGGGTCACAAGGCGGCCGGGCGGAAGGCGCGCGGGCAACGGCACGCGGCCGGCAAGCCCGGTGCGCGCGGGCAGGGAGCGGGCCGGTCCGCTCTCCGGCACGCGGGTCCCGGCCGGCCGGGGATCGGGCAACCGGGAGCCGGCCTGCCGATGACCGGCCTGCCCGGGATGTCCGGGGTGCCGGGGATGCCAGGGGGGCCGGGGATGCCGGGGATGCCGGGGATACCGCAACCGGGTCCGGTCCGGCAGGACCTTCAGGCGCTGGGTCCCGTCCGTCAGGGAGGCGGGCAGAAGATCGCCGGGCGTCCCGGAGCGCGCCGGCCGGTGGTCGGGCCGATGGTTCCCGGTTATCCGGGGGCCGGCCGGCAGCCCGCCGTGCCCGGACAGGGCATGGGCCAGCCGATGCTCCCCGGTTATCCGGGGATCGGGCAGCCGGGCATGGCGCCGGGCATGGGACAGCCCGGTGTGCCGCCTCAGGGAGCGGGCGGCCCGATGGGCGGGCCCATACCTCCCGGCCGGCCGGGAGCGGGTTACCCGGGAGCGGGCGTACAGCCGGGCATGCCGCCGGGCGGGGCGCAGGTGCCCGGCATGCCGCCGGGTGGAGCGCAGATGCCGGGCGCCCAGCCGGGCGGAGCGGGAATGCCGGGCGGGGCGGGGATGCCGGGCGCGCAGGGGCCCATGATGCCGCCGGTCTCGATGGGAATGGCGGGGGCGGGCCAGATGCCCGGCCTCGTGAACGGCCTCCAGCTGCCGCAGGCGGGCGCCTTCCCCGCCGCGCAGACGCCCCCGCAGGGCGCGCCCCTCCCGCAGGACCTCGACGGCCCGAGCGCCCAGGTCCAGCCGGTCGCCGAGTCAAGCCCGTTGCTGACAGGGGTCACGGGCCTCCCGGCGGTAGGGGCGGGGGTGGGGACGCTGCTCGGTCTCCTGTGGCTGCAGCGGAGGATCCAACGCCGTCGTCGGTCGCGACACGTTTTGTAAAACGCGGTTTACTGTTACTTTTGCCCAACTAGTATTTCTTTGACGTGTTCATGGTTGATTGCGCGGAGGGCACCGGTGACGCGAGCACGGCGCAGGGCGGCTGTCACCGCCGTTGTGATGTCCCTGGGACTCAGCGGCGTCGTCCTGCTCGCCCTGGCGCCGTTCACCGGATCCTCCGCGGCCGGCGCGACCGTCAGGGTGATGAGTGTCGACCCCTCGCGGATCGAGGGGTGTGACGTCGACCCGGCGGGCCCCTGCGAGGAGCCCACGCCGATCGTCACCGTCACGGTCACCGAGGATCCCCAGGGCGGTGGCTCCGAGGAGACGGCCGTGCCGCAGAAGACCGTGACCACGACGATCACGGTCCCGGCGTCGCCGAAGCCCAAGCCTCCCAAGACGACCTCGGCCCCGCCCCCGCCTCCGCAGGAGACGGAGGTCGCGCCGCCGCCGCCGGTCCAGAACACCATGCCTCCGGTGACCCCGCCCGCCGACACCGCCGGCACGCCGGAGAACAACGTCCCCCAGTTCCCGCCGACCAGCCCCGATCCGAACCAGCTTCCCGCCGCCACGCCCACGCCGGCCGACACCGCGACGCTCGACGAGAGCGCCTCGGGTTCCTCCGTGTACGAGATCCGCAACGCGGGTTCCGAGTTCGACGGGGCGACGCTGAGCCGCCAGCTCGGCATCCCGGCGCTGATCCTGGTGCTGCTGGTGCTGTTCGCCGTCCTGATCTTCGAGGGCAGGCTGCGCCGCCTGGCGCACGCCGCGGCCGTCCGCCGGGCCGGTCCGCGCGGGATGGGCCGCGACCCGATGGACCCGATGGCCTACCCCGGCGGCCCCGGCTACGGCCCCGGCCCCTACCAGGGCGGCACGGCCTACGCGCCGATCATCAGCTTCGTGCCCATGCAGATGTACGCCCCGGTCTACCCGGAGGGCTACACCCCCGACCAGTATCCCCAGGGGTACGACCAGACGACGGCGTACCTGCCCGCGCCCGGCTACGAGCAGCAGCCGGTCGCCGGCCACGGTGACCCGTACGACCCGCGGACCGGTTACGTGCAGCCGGGGCGGCCCGGACAGGCCGGACAGGCGCCCTACGGCCCGACGGTCCAGGACGGCTCGCCGGCCGCCTTCCAGAGCACCCAGGGGTTCGGCCCCGACTCCGGCGAGGGGCGCCTTCCGCAGGGGGCCCCGGAGTTCCCCGGGGCGCCGTTCCCGCAGGAGCCCGCCCGGGGCGACGTGGGGGGCGACGGCCTGCGAGACGACTTCCGGTCGTTCGGCCCCACCGCCCCCGGTCCCGACGACGCCTCCGGTCAGGGGTCCTCACCGGATCGGCCCCTCCAGAGCGGCCCGCAGGACGGTCCCACGCCGCTCGGCCGGGAAGCGCGGGGCGACCGGAGCGTGGCGGAGGGAAGGCCGTTCGGACCCGAGCCGCAGGGCGGTCCCGTCCAGGGGCCCGGCGAGACGGGGTCCGGTGAGCGGTCTCCCGTCGAACCGACCCCGACGGCGGTCTACCCGCTCCCCGGCCAGGACACCGGCAAGAAGAAGCGCGGCCTCTTCCGCCGTTCCACCTGACCCCGGACGGCCCTCGCACCTGACCCTGGACGGCCCTGAAGGGCTCTGAGCGGCCCTGGCCGTCCAGGAGTGGATCTTCCTTGCGACCCGTCGTGGAGCGCGGGCGGCGGTGCGGCGTGGAGAGGACGCCGACGTCGTACGAGAGCGTCGTGCCGGGCCGGTCCGCGAGGTCACCGGCTCCCGGCGGAGATCAGGGCGAGGAAGACGACCCCGGCGGTGCCGAGCCGGACGACCGGTGTCGACGATGCCGGGGATGCCGGGGATGCCGGGGATGATCGGCATCGGCGTGATACAGCCGGGCCGGTTTGGGCAGGGGGTGCCCACACGACTTCTTCCGAAAAGATCATCTACTTCTCTCGCGCCAAAACGGAGATCGTCCTCTTTGGAATCTCTCTGTTTCAGAGGGAGTAGGAAGAGGGGACCGCCATGTCGGCTGAGCGGGAAAGCCGCATAGAGATGATCATGGCCATGTCCGACCAGGGACGTCTGACGGCCGTGCGGTCGGCGCTGTTCCACGTCGGAGTGGCCGGCCGGGCCGGAATGAACGTGACCGACTTCAACTGCCTGGCCGTCCTCGACAAGGATGGCCCCCTCACCCCGCACGACCTCGCCGTACGGATAGGGCTGACGCGCGGCGGCGCCATCACCGCGGTCGTGGACCGCCTGCAGAGGACGGGGTACGTGCGGCGCGGCCGGGACGCCACCGACCGGCGCCGCGTCCTCGTCGAGCTGGTGCGCGATGGGCCCTACCACGCGCTGCAGGAGATCCTGACGGACGTCAACCGGGCCTACGCCGACCTCGTCGAGAGCTACGGCGACGCGGAGCTGGTGATCATCCATGACTTCGCCGTCCGCGCCAACGAGGTCATGTGGAAGCAGACACAGCAGCTGTGGCGCAACTGAGCACGGCGACGCGAGGGGCGAAGCGGCACGAGGGAACGGCGGCGCGAGACGTACGAGGGAACGTGCGGGGGAACGGCGGTGCGTACGAAGGCGCGGGGAACGGCGGCGCGAGGAAACAAAGAGGAAACATGACGGCGCCGCCCGGGGAGAGCCCGTGGACGGCACCGTCGTGAGAGGTGAGAAGGCTCAGGTCTTCGAGCCGGAACGCTTGAAGATCTTGTTGCCCAGCCAGACCAGCGGGTCGTACTTCCGGTCGACGACGCGCTCCTTCATCGGGATCAGCGCGTTGTCAGTGATTTTGATGTGCTCCGGGCAGACCTCGGTGCAGCACTTGGTGATGTTGCAGTAGCCGAGACCGTGCTCCTCCTGGGCGGAGTCCTTGCGGTCGGCCACGTCGTACGGGTGCATGTCCAGCTCGGCGATCCGCATCAGGAAGCGCGGACCGGCGAAGTTGGTCTTGTTCTCCTCGTGGTCACGGATGACGTGACAGACGTTGTTGCACATGAAGCACTCGATGCACTTGCGGAACTCCTGGGACCGCTCGACGTCGATCTGCTGCATGCGGTACTCGCCCGGCTTCACGTCGGCCGGAGGGGTGAAGGACGGGATCTCCCTGGCCTTCTGGTAGTTGAACGACACGTCCGTGACCAGGTCCTTGATCACCGGGAACGTCCGCATGGGCGTCACGGTGATCGTCTCCTCCTCGGTGAAGGTGGACATCCGGGTCATGCACCCGAGCTTCGGCCTGCCGTTGATCTCCATCGAGCACGAGCCGCACTTGCCGGCCTTGCAGTTCCAGCGGACGGCCAGGTCGGGGGCCTGGGTGGCCTGGAGCCGGTGGATGATGTCGAGGACGACCTCGCCCTCGTTCACCTCGACCGTGAAGTCCTCAAGCTTGCCCTCGCCGCCCTCGCCCCGCCAGACGCGGAACTTCGCCTTGTAACTCATGGTTACTCCTTGGCCAGCGCGTCAAAGGCGGCCAGCTCTTCCTCGGTGATGTACTTCTTCAGCTCGTCGCGGTCGAACAGCTCGATGAGGTCGTCCCGCATCGGCGGCTGCACCTGCTCCCGCACCGTGACGCCGGAACCGTCCGGCGTGAGGGCGCAGAGCAGGATCTTGGTACGCCACTCGGCGGACATGCCGGGGAAGTCGTCGCGCGTGTGACCGCCGCGGCTCTCCTGGCGCAGCAGCGCCGCCTTCGCCACGCACTCCGAGACCAGGAGCATGTTGCGCAGGTCGAGGGCGAGGTGCCAGCCGGGGTTGTAGATGCGGCTGCCGGCCGCGCCGACGCCCTGGGCCCGCTCCTTGAGCTTGCCCACCGCCTCCAGAGCCTCGGAGACCTCCTCGGCCTTGCGGATGATGCCGACCAGGTCGTTCATGGTCCGCTGCAGCTCGTGGTGGACCTCGTACGGGTTCTCGCCCGCGCGCTCCAGCGGGGCCAGGGCCTCCGCGGTCGCCTGGGCCACGGTCTCCTCGGAGATCTTCGGCCGGGCCGCCAGGCCGTCCACGTACGAGGCCGCTCCCGCTCCCGCGCGGCGGCCGAACACCAGCAGGTCGGACAGCGAGTTGCCGCCCAGCCGGTTGGAGCCGTGCATGCCGCCGGAGACCTCACCGGCCGCGAACAGGCCGGGCACGGCCGCCGCGCCGGTGTCGGCGTCGACCTCGACGCCGCCCATGATGTAGTGGCAGGTCGGGCCGACCTGCATCGCCTCCTTGGTGATGTCGACGTCCGCCAGCTCCTTGAACTGGTGGTGCATCGACGGCAGCCGCTTGATGATCTCAGCGGCCGGGAGACGGGTGGAGACGTCCAGATAGACGCCGCCCTGGGGTGATCCGCGCCCCGCCTTCACCTCGGAGTTGATGGCCCGCGCGACCTCGTCGCGGGGGAGCAGCTCCGGAGGGCGGCGGTTGTTGGCCTGGTCGGTGTACCAGCGGTCGCCCTCCTCCTCGGAGGTGGCGTACTTGTCCTTGAACACCTCGGGGATGTAGTCGAACATGAAGCGCTTGCCCTCGGAGTTTCTCAGCACCCCGCCGTCGCCCCGGACGGACTCGGTGACGAGGATGCCCCGCACAGAGGGTGGCCAGACCATCCCGGTGGGATGGAACTGGATGAACTCCATGTTGATCAGCTTCGCGCCGGCGAGCAGGGCGAGCGCGTGGCCGTCGCCGGTGTACTCCCACGAGTTGGACGTGACCACGTACGACTTGCCGATGCCACCGGTGGCGAGCACGATCGCGGGGGCGTCGAACAGGATGAGCTTGCCGTTCTCCCGCCAGTAGCCGAAGGCCCCGGAGATCGCCCCGCTCCCGCCGGGCACCTCCTCCTTGAGCAGGCGGGTGACCGTGCACTCCTGGAAGACCTTGATGTACGCCTCGGCGTCGCCGTGGAGCCTCTCGTCCTCCTGCTGGAGCGCGACCACCCGCTGCTGAAGGGTGCGGATCAGCTCCAGGCCGGTGCGGTCGCCGACGTGGGCCAGCCGCGGGTACTCGTGCCCGCCGAAGTTACGCTGGCTGATCTTGCCGTCCTTGGTGCGGTCGAACAGCGCGCCCCACGCCTCCAGCTCCCAGACCCGGTCGGGAGCCTCCTTGGCGTGCAGCTCGGCCATCCTCCAGTTGTTGAGGAACTTGCCGCCGCGCATGGTGTCGCGGAAGTGCACCATCCAGTTGTCGTCGCTGTTGACGTTGCCCATGGCGGCGGCCGCGCCGCCCTCGGCCATGACCGTGTGCGCCTTGCCGAACAGCGACTTGCAGACGATCGCCGTCCGCTTGCCCTGCTGGCGGGCTTCGATGGCCGCCCGCAGACCCGCACCGCCGGCGCCGATGACGACGACGTCGTATTCGTGACGCTCGATTTCCACAGGAGATCCTTATGCGAACGAGAAGGCGATGATGCCCTTGGCGACCAGGCGCACGTACAGGTCGGCGCCCATGACGGAGAACATGGAGATCAGCGCGAGCTGCGAGTGCCTGGCGTTGAGCTTGGAGACGAAGCCCCAGGCCCGGTAGCGGATCGGGTGCTTGGAGAAGTGGTTCAGGCGCCCGGCCGTGATGTGCCGGCAGGAGTGGCACGACAGTGTGTACAGGTTGATCAGGACCGCGTTGGCGATCAGGATCCAGGTGCCCAGGCCGGCCGGATTCTCGATCAGCGCCTTCACCGCGTCGTACGCGAGGACGAGGCCGACGACGATCGCCGCGTAGAAGAAGTAGCGGTGGATGTTCTGCAGGATCAGCGGGAACCGCGACTCACCTGAGTACTTCTTGTGCGGCTCGTTCACTCCGCAGGCCGGGGGCGAGAGCCAGAACCCCCGATAGTAGGCCTTGCGGTAGTAGTAACACGTGAAGCGGAACCCCGCGGGAAGGCCGAGGATCAGCAGGCCGGGAGGCAGGGTGTACCAGTCGCCGAAGGGGGCGAGGCCGAACAGCCGCGCGTCCGGCGGGCAACTCGTCGCCAGACAGGGCGACGCGAACGGCGCGTGATACGGCGATACGAAGTAGTTTGTATCGAAAATCGCCCACGTGGCGTAGACGAGGAATGCCGTGAAAATGATGAAAGTGACCAGCGGATAGCGCCACCACTGGTCGGTCCGCAGGGTGCGCTCCTTGATCTGCGCACGTTGCCTTCTGGCCGGGCTCTCGGCCGTTGTCTGGGTCATCGAGACCTCTCCACCTCCCGCGGACCCCGCTCGCCCAGGGGTCCGGGTTGTTTCAGTTGTGCCGCGCGTCCGGGGCATCGTCGCGCCGGCTCACACGTGCGCGCGCATGTTGGTGGGGGATACGTTACGACGACGTCCAGGGGTTGTGTGTAAGGGGTCTCTCACAATTTCACCGACCCGGTGTGATTCCTGTCACGTTCGTCTGGCAGGAACCCCTCGCCTGCGCCGTCTCACGAGGTGGACGATCACAGGGAGGTCTCGGGGGGCCGTGGAGGCTGGTGCGGCGGATGGGCAACCCCTGTTTTCCGTCCCCCACGGACAGATCCCCCACGGACAGATCCCCCGCGGACAGATCCCCCGCGGACAGATCCCCCGTGTACAGATCCCTCGCGGACCGATCCCTCACAGGCGGATCTCTCGGCGGACCGGTCCCCTGCGGACCGATCTTTCACAGGCCGGTCCCTCACAGGCCGGTCCCGCGCGGGCCCTCAGTAGTGCTGGCTGGAGTTGGGCAGCTTGACGACGGTCACGAAGAAGTCGTCGATCCGCCGGACCACGCTGATGAACTGGTCGAAGTCGACCGGCTTGGAGACGTAGGCGTTGGCGTGCAGGTTGTAGCTGCGCAGGATGTCCTCCTCGGACTCCGACGTGGTCAGTACGACCACCGGGATCCCGCGGAGCCTCTCGTCGGCCTTTATGTCCTGGAGCACCTCCCGGCCGTCCTTGCGGGGCAGGTTGAGGTCGAGCAGGATCAGGTCGGGCCGGGGCACGCCGGCGTAGTCGCCCTCCTTACGCAGGAAGGCCATGGCCTGCTCGCCGTCGTTGACCACGTGCAGCTTGTTGCGGACCTTGTTGAGCTCGAACGCCTCCCGCGTCAGCAGGACGTCGCCCGGGTCGTCCTCGACCAGGAGAACGTCGATCCAGCGCAGGTCATTCATTCATGTCTCCTGTGGGAAGGGTCCAGCGGAAGGTCGTGCCCGGCGTGGCGGTCTTCCCGACGTTCTCGCTGTTCTCGGTCTTTTCTGTGTTCTCGGTGTGCTCGGTGTGCTCGGTGTTCTCGATGTGCCCGGCGGTCTCGCCGTCTCCGGTGGTCCCGCCGGCCCCGTCGTCCACCCAGATGCGGCCGCCGTGGTACTCGACGATCTTCTTGCAGAGCGCCAGCCCGATGCCCGTGCCCGCGTACACGTCCCGCCCGTGCAGGCGCTGGAAAATCAGGAAGATGCGGTCAGTGTATTTGCTGTCGATACCGATGCCGTTGTCGGTGCAGGAGAACTCCCACATCTCCCCGGCGCGCCGTACCCCGATGTGGATCGCCGGCGGTTCCTGCGAGTGGAACTTGATCGCGTTGCCGACGAGGTTCTGGAAGAGCTGGGTGAGCTGGGCCCGGTTGCCGTGCACCTCGGGCAGCTCGTCGTGGGTCACCGTCGCCCCGGCGTCCTCGATGGTCGCGCCGAGGTTGTTCAGCGCGGCCTTGAGCGGCACGGCGGCGTCGATCCTGGTGCGCTCGCCGCCCATCCTGCCGACCCGGGAGAAGTCGAGCAGGTCGTTGATCAGCATCTGCATGCGCTTGGCGCCGTCGACGGAGAAGGCGATGTACTGCTTGGCGCGCTCGTCGAGCTGGTCGCCGTAGCGCTGCTCCAGCATCTGGGTGAAGCTCGCCACCTTGCGCAGCGGCTCCTGCAGGTCGTGGCTGGCCACGTAGGCGAACTGCTCCAGCTCGCCGTTGGAGCGCTTCAGCTCCGCCGCCTGGTCCTCCAGCTTGCGCTGCGTCTCCGAGGACCGGCGCCACTCGGCGAGGATGCGGCGGCGCATCGCGTCGACGTGGCCCGACAGCTCGGACAGCTCGGCCGGGCGCTCCACCCTGAGCTTGTGGTCGAAATCCCCCTGGGCGACCGCGCGTACCTGCTGGTTCAGCTCGGCCAGCGGGCGGAGCACCGCGTACCGCACGATGAGCACCGCGACGATCCCGGCCACGACAAGTGCCAGGGCCACGCCGATGAGCGCGGCGTAGAGGGCCTGCCAGCCGATGTCGAGCCGGACGACGCCGGCCTCGTGCAGCCGGTTCAGGTGGTTCTGGAGGCCGGTGAGGGATTGGCGGACCTCGTTGAACCGGGTGGCGTTGATGGTGGCGTTCTGCCGGGAGGCGTCGGTCTTCAGGGTCGGTACGGCGGAGATGACCGTCTCCGCGTAGTCGCGCCGCCAGGCCTCTCCCGCCGCCTTCAGCCGGGCCACCTCGGCACTGACCGTCTGCCGCTCCGGGATCCGGGGGAGCAGCGCGGCGAGCGCGCCCACCGCGGTGTCCTCCGCGGCGACCGCGTTCCGGTAGTCCCGCAGGGAGGCTTCCTCGTTGGTCCTGCCGTACGCCCGCACCGAGCTCTCCTGCGAGGTCATCGTGTTGGAGATCTCCAGGAGGCGCAGCGCCGCCGGGTCGACGACGTTGACCAGGGTCTCCCTGGCCTCCCGCGTCTCCTCGATCGACTTGATCGTGACGACGGCGGAGATCATGAAGACCAGCGCGATGCCCACCCCGGCGAGCGTGAACCAGCGCCCCACCGGAAGGTTCCCGAACCCCTTCGAGGGGGTGAACGCGGGCAGGGGGCGAGGGCTGAGGCCGCGACCCGAACGCTCCGAGAGGTCTGAGTGGTCCGGACGGTCGGTCATCGTTCTCCGCTTCGAGAGATGAGCACGGTCGCCAGGTCGTCGCTGAGCGCGTCGCGGTTCAGCTCGATGACGCGTTCGATCAGACGGTCGAGCTCGATCCCGCCCTGCTCCTGGACGAGCCTGAGCAGGCCCTCGGTGCCGAGCAGGTCGGGCCCGCCGCCCACGGTGGCCTCGATCAGGCCGTCGGTGTAGAGCAGCAGCGACCAGTCGGCGCCGAGCGGGACGTCGATCGCCGACCACCGGACGTCCTGGAAGATCCCCAGCGGGGGGCCGGAGGGGGTGCCGGGCACCACGCCGATCACGCCGTCGCGGATCAGCAGCGGCGGCGGGTGGCCGACCACGTGCATCCGCGCCCGGTCGAGCGCGGGGTCGATCGTGACGATGCACAGGGTGGTGAAGATCTCCGCGGACTTGCGCTCCAGGCGGAGCACCGACTCCAGGGTGCCGAGCAGGTCGTTGCCGGTGTGCCCGGCCAGGACCAGGGTCCGCCAGGCGATCCTGAGCGCGACCCCCAGCGCGGCCTCGTCGGGGCCGTGCCCGCACACGTCGCCGACCACCACGTGGACGGCGCCGTCGGGGCTCTGCACGGTGTCCCAGAAGTCACCGGCGAGCAGGGCGCGCCTGCGCCCCGGCAGGTAGCGGGCCTGGTGGTCGAGGACCCCCGGGGCCAGCAGCGGGACCGGCAGCAGCCCGCGTTCGAGGCGGGAGTTCTCCTTGGTGAGCAGCTCGGCCTCGACCAGCCTGCGCTGGGCCAGGTCGGCGCGCTTGCGCTCTATCGAGTAGCGGATCGCCCGCGCCAGCAGGCGGGCCTCCACGTCCTGCTTCACCAGGAAGTCCTGGGCGCCTGCGGCGACGGCCTCCACACCGACGTGGGTGTCGTTCAGGCCGGTCAGCACGAGCACGGCGGCGTGCGGTGCCATCGACAGCACCTGCTCCAGCGCCTCCAGGCCGGACGCGTCGGGCAGGGAGAGGTCGACGAGCACGCACCGCACGTCCTCGGTGAGCCGATCCCGGCTCTCGGCCATGCTTCGTACCCAAATGATCTTGGGTGGGTTGTCCGCCTCGCTGAGCAGTTCCTCCACGAGGAAGGCGTCGCCCGCGTCGTCCTCGATGAGGAGGAGCGTGAGCGTGTCATTGGCGGGGGCGGTCACTGACGCCTCTTCGTGGGATCGGGAGAACCTGTCGACGCTACGTAGAATAGTGTGACACCGGGACTTAGAGGGTGTTGATCAGTCCCCGTGATCCACGCGGCCGATATCGTGACCCTCCGCACGTCAGGAACGCGCCACAACGGCCGCCGGACACCCGTCCGCCCGTCGGGCGTCCACGGGCACCGCCCGGCCGTACGGCCCGCAAACTCCCTGCTCCTGGCCATCAGGTCTCGGTGATCAGGTCGAGTCCCTGGGGGAGGCTGCCGTCGCGGGCGGCCTCGGTGAGGAAGAGGAGCAGGGTCGCGCGGAAGGCCTGGGCGGCGCGGGTGGGCTGGACGTCCTTGCGGTGCGCGATGGCTATGGTGCGGCGCAGCCCGGGGGGCGCCAGCGGCGTCCCGGCCAGTCCCGGGCGGCCGTCCAGCACCATCGAGGGGACCAGCGCGATCCCCAGCCCGGCCTCCACGAAGCGCAGCACGGCGTCCATCTCGCCGCCCTCCACCGCGAACCTGGGCTCGAACCCGGCCTGCCTGCAGGCGCTGAGCGTCGCCTCCCGCAGGTCGTACCCGCGCCGGAACATCACCATCGGCCGCCGCCGCAGCTCCTCGATGCGCACGTACGGCCGGCGGGCGTGATCGGCCGGGTGATCGGCGGAGGGAGAGGCGACGACGAGGTTCTCCCGCAGGATCTCCTCGGTGACGAGGGCGGGGTCGTCGCTGTGCAGCGGCATGATGATCAGCGCCAGGTCGAGCTGGCCGCGGGCGAGGGTACGGACCAGGTCGCGGGAGCCGCCCTCCTCCACGAACAGCTCGATGCCGGGGTAGGCGTGGTGGAACCTGGCCAGCGCGTCGGCGAGCAGCCCGGCGCAGAGCGAGGGGGTCGCGCCCAGCCGGACCCGGCCCCGGCGCAGGCCCGCGAGCTCGCCGACCTCGCTCCTGGCGGTCTCGGCGTCGGCCAGCATCCTGCGGGCCAGCGGCAGCAGCGCCTCGCCCGCCGGGGTCAGTGTGACGTTCCCCCGGGCGCGGCTGAACAGCGGCGCGCCGAGCTCGGCCTCCAGGGCCTTGATCTGCTTGCTCAGCGAGGGCTGGGCGACGCGCATCCCCTCGGCGGCCTGGGTGAAGTGCCGGGCCTCGGCGACCGCCACGAAGTAGGCGAGTTGCTGGAGCTGCACGTTTCCCTAGCGTAGGGGCTCCTCCGCGTACGGCTCCCCCGGGACGCGCGTCGCGGGGGCGCGAGTCGCCGGGCGGGCGAGGTCCCGGGCGCCGAGGATCCTGGCCGTCCGGGGACTCATAGCGCAGGGGGCGTCCGGACTCGGATCCGGGGCGGGCGGTGGCGTACGAGACGATGTGAGGCTCCCGCCAGGAGGTTGTGAGATTGATCGCACCACGCCCGGGGGTGCGGTCCCGGAAGTCGCAGGAGCGCAGAGTCAATAGCCACAGGCTATGGAAACCACATCCACGATGACTTGGACGCCGGTAAATCCTCCTACCTAGCGTGACAAACGTGACTGCCACTATTGAGCGCGGATCCGCCACCGCGCCGGTGAAACCCTCGGCGGAGGCCCCGGTGAAGCCGGCCAGGCCCAGGCGGCGGGGCGGCTTCCTGGGCTCCTCCAACGGCAAGAAGGCCGTGATGGCCGTCACGGGCGCCCTGATGGTGCTCTTCCTTGTCGGCCACATGGCGGGAAACCTCAAGAGCTTCTTCGGGGCCGAGTCCTTCAACTCCTACGCGGCCTTCCTGCGGACCATGGGCGAGCCGATCCTCCCGCACCGCGTCCTGCTGACCGTCGTCGAGATCGGGCTGGTCGTCGCGGTCGGGCTGCACATGTGGGCGGCGGTCTCCCTGGCCCGGCGGGCGCGCAAGGCCCGTCCGGTCAAGTACGCGGCCAGGCGCAGGTCCCGGGCGAACGGCTACGCGGTCCACACCATGCGCTACGGCGGCGTCGTCATCGTGCTGTTCGTGATCTACCACCTGCTGGACCTGACGTTCGGCGTGGCCAACCCGGCGGGCGCGGGCTCCACCCCGTACGAGCGCCTGGTCGAGGGCTTCGCGCCGTCCCGCTGGTGGGTCACCCTGTTCTACGTGCTCGCGGTCGTCATGGTCGGCCTGCACCTGCGCCACGGCCTGTGGAGCGCCTTCCAGACGCTCGGCCTGGCGGGCCGCCGCAGCTACCGCGCGCTGAGGGCCGCCGCCACCGGCCTGTCGGCGCTGCTGGTCGTCGGCTTCCTCGCGGTCCCGGCCGCGGTCGTCCTCGGGGTGATCAAGTGAGCGGGACCCGGCGCGCCGAGTACGACGGGCGCGACGGTGGCGTACGAGAAGCGGATCTTCCGCGTGGGGAACGAGGAGCGGTGAGCGGGTCATGACCACGGGATACACAGAGGGCGCGCCGATCCGCGACACCAAGGCCCCCGACGGCCCGATCGAGGATCGCTGGGAGAAGCGGAAGTTCGGCGCCAAGCTGGTCAACCCGGCCAACAAGCGCAAGCTCAACGTCATCGTCGTGGGCACGGGGCTGGCGGGCGGCTCGGCCGCCGCGACCCTCGGCGAGCTGGGCTACAACGTCAAGTCCTTCTGCTACCAGGACACGCCCCGGCGCGCGCACTCCATCGCGGCCCAGGGCGGCATCAACGCGGCCAAGAACTACCGGGGCGACGGCGACTCGATCTACCGGCTGTTCTACGACACGGTCAAGGGCGGCGACTTCCGCGCCCGCGAGTCCAACGTCTACCGGCTCGCCCAGGTCAGCGTGAACATCATCGACCAGGCCGTGGCCCAGGGCGTGCCGTTCGCCCGCGAGTACGGCGGCCTGCTCGACACCCGTTCCTTCGGCGGCGCGCAGGTCTCCCGTACCTTCTACGCCAGGGGCCAGACGGGCCAGCAGCTGCTGCTCGGCGCGTACCAGGCGCTGGAGCGGCAGATCGCGGCCGGGACCGTCGAGATGCACACCCGCCACGAGATGCTCGACCTGATCGTCTCCGACGGACGGGCGCGCGGCGTCATCGTCCGCGACATGGTCACCGGCGAGATCGAGCGGCACCTGGCCGACGCGGTCGTGCTGGCCAGCGGCGGGTACGGCAACGTGTTCTTCCTGTCGACCAACGCCAAGGGCTGCAACACCACCGCGATCTGGCGGGCGCACCGGCGCGGCGCGATGTTCGCCAACCCCTGCTACACCCAGATCCACCCGACCTGCATCCCGGTCAGCGGCGACTACCAGTCGAAGCTGACCCTTATGTCGGAGTCGCTGCGCAACGACGGCCGCGTGTGGGTGCCGCTGGAGCGGGGCGACGCCCGCCCGGCCTCGGAGATCCCCGAGGAGGAGCGCGACTACTACCTGGAGCGCATCTACCCGGCGTTCGGCAACCTGGTCCCGCGCGACATCGCCTCCCGCGCCGCCAAGAACGTCTGCGACGAGGGCCGCGGCGTCGGCCCCGGCGGGCTGGGCGTCTACCTCGACTTCGCCGACGCGATCCGCCGCCTGGGCCGCGACGCGGTGGAGAAGAAGTACGGCAACCTCTTCGAGATGTACGAGCGCATCACCGGCGAGGACCCCTACGCGCAGCCGATGCGCATCTACCCGGCCGTCCACTACACGATGGGCGGCCTGTGGGTGGACTACGACCTGCAGTCCACGATCCCCGGCCTGTTCGTGATCGGCGAGGCCAACTTCTCCGACCACGGCGCCAACCGCCTCGGCGCGTCCGCGCTGATGCAGGGCCTGGCCGACGGCTACTTCGTGCTGCCGACCACGATCGGCGACTACCTCGCGAACGGCCCGTACGGCGAGGTCGACGAGGAGGCCGTGGCCGGGGCGGAGGTCGCGGTGCGCGAGAAGATCGCCAAGTTGCTGTCGAACGACGGGGACCGCACCGCCGACTCCTACCACCGCGAGCTGGGCAAGCTCATGTGGGACTACTGCGGCATGGAGCGCACCGAGGAGTCGCTGCGCAAGGCCCTGGAGCGGATCCCCGAGCTGCGCGAGGAGTTCTGGCGGAACGTGAAGGTCTCCGGCGAGGCCGGGGAGCTCAACCAGGCCCTGGAACGGGCCGGGCGGGTGGCCGACTTCTTCGACCTGGCCGAGCTGATGTGCGTCGACGCGCTGCACCGCACCGAGTCGTGCGGCGGCCACTTCCGCGCCGAGTCGCAGGACGCCGACGGCGAGGCCCTGCGCGACGACGAGCACTTCGCCTACGTCGCCGCCTGGGAGTACGGGGAGCAGGGCCCGATCCTGCACAAGGAAGATCTCGACTACGAGTACGTCAAGATGAGCCAGCGGAGCTACAAGTGAGCGCACCCGACGTAGTGAGCGAAGTGGCTCGCGAGGAACGAGCGATCCGCGCAGCGAATGAGGAGCGGTAAGCGAACCATGGGTATGAATCTCACACTCAAGGTCTGGCGGCAGAGGGGTCCCGAGGACAAGGGCCGCATGGTCACCTACCGGGTCGAGGACGTGTCACCGGACATGTCCTTCCTGGAGATGCTCGACGTCCTCAACGAGCGGCTCATCCTGGAGGGCGACGACCCGGTCGCCTTCGACCACGACTGCCGCGAGGGCATCTGCGGCATGTGCGGCATGGTCATCAACGGTGTCGCGCACGGCGAGCAGGTGGCCACCACCACCTGCCAGCTGCACATGCGGCACTTCGAGGACAACGCGGTCATCACCATCGAGCCGTGGCGCGCCGCGCCCTTCCCGGTGGTGAAGGACCTGGTCGTGGACCGCTCGGCGTTCGACCGCATCATCCAGGCGGGCGGCTTCGTCTCCGTCCCCGCGGGCTCGGCCCCCGACGCGCACAGCGTCCCGGTGAAGAAGGTCGACGCCGACTCGGCGTTCGACGCGGCCACCTGCATCGGCTGCGGCGCCTGCGTCGCCGCCTGCCCGAACGGCTCGGCCTCCCTCTTCACCGCCGCCAAGATCACTCACCTGGGCCTGCTGCCGCAGGGCCAGCCCGAGCGCGACTCCCGCGCTCTGGCCATGGTCGAGCAGATGGACGCGGAGGGCTTCGGCGGCTGCACCAACACCGGCGAGTGCACGGCGGTCTGCCCCAAGGGCATCCCGCTGGACACCATCGCCCAGATGAACCGCGACTACCTGCGGGCCGCCAAGTAGCGGTCAGGTAGCGGTCAGGTAGCGGTCAGGTAGCGGTCAGGTAGCGGTCAGGTAGCGTACGCCCGGATCAGCGTCCCGCGCCCTCCGCGCGGTGAGCGGGAGCGTCGTCCGTACCGCGAGCGGGAGCGCCGTCCGCGTCAAGCCCCTCCGCGCCGTGAGCGGAGACGCCCGTCGCATCGTGGGAGGGATCAGGGGAGGGAACGCCCGCCGCGTGGAAGGCGCGCCGGTAGGCCACGGGTGAGGTGCCGAGCACCGAGCGCAGGTGCTGACGGAGCGAGCCGGCCGTACCGAACCCGGCTCGCTGGGCGACGTGGTCGATCGGCAGGTCGCTGGTCTCCAGCAATCGCCTGGCCAGTTCCACGCGCTGGGCGGTCAGCCAGTTGCCGGGTGTCACCCCGACCTCGGCGCGGAAGCGCCTGGTGAAGGTGCGTACGCTCGTCCGGGCGTGGGCGGCGAGCTCCGGCAGCGGCAGCGGCCGGTGCAGCCGCTCCAGCGCCCAGGCGCGGGTGGGGGCCGTGGTGGCCGACGACGGCCCGGGGACGGGGTGTTCGACGAACTGGGCCTGATCCCCGTCGCGCCAGGGCGGGACGACGCAGCGGCGGGCCACCTGGCTCGCCACCGCGCTGCCGTGGTCGCGGCGTACCAGGTGCAGGCACAGGTCCACTCCCGCCGCGACCCCCGCCGAGGTGAGGACGTCGCCGCCGTCCACGAACAGCACGTTCCTTTCGACTCTCACCCGGGGGAAGACCCGCTGGAAGTGCTCGGCCTCCCTCCAGTGCGTGGTGGCGGCCCGGCCGTCGAGGAGCCCCGCGGCCGCCAGCACGTACGAGGCCGTGCAGATCGCCACGATCCGGGTGCCCGGCCGGACGAGCGCGAGGGCCTCCGCCAGCCGCTCGGGCAGGTGCCCGTGCTCGCGGACGGCGCCGAGCGCGCTGGAGGGCGGGATCACCAGCGTGTCCGCCGTGGCCAGAGCGCTCGCGTCGTGCTCGGCGGCGATGGCGAAACCGGCGTCGCTGTTCACCGGGCCGCCGTCCAGGGTGCAGGCGATCACCTCGTAGAGCGGCTCGCCGTCCGGCCCCTCGGCGCTGCCGAAGATGCGCGCGGGGGTGCCCAGTTCGAAGGGGATGACCCCTTCCAGGGCCAGGACGACGACGCTGTGCATGGCCAGATCCTGTCACATGATGGCCATCGGGCCGGTACCGGTCGGCTCCCTCCTCGCGCAATCTGGTTCCCGGCCGCACGACACGGTGCGCCGGGGGACGGGAAAGAGGACGGTCGAACATGGACGAGAGCGCACCGGTGGGTGTGAACGGCGGCGTGAGCGTGGACGGGAGCGCGCCGGTGGGTGTGGACGGCGGCGTGAGCATGGACGGCGGCACGGGCATGGGCATGGGCGAGAGCGCACCGGCCGTCGCGCGGATGCGCGCGATGAGCCCGCGGTCCTGGGGCGGACCCGAGGTGCTCGCCGAGATCGAGACGGACCGCCCGAGCGCCGGGGCGGGGGAGATCCTGGTCCGGGTGCGCGCGGCCGGCGTCAACCCGACCGACTGGAAGGCCCGCGCCCACGGCGGCCTGGGCCTGTGGGGCGATCCGGTCGTGCTGGGGTACGACGTCTCCGGGACGGTGGTCGCCGCCGGGCTCGGCGTGACACTCTTCCGGCCGGGCGACGAGGTGTTCGGCATGCCGCGCTTCCCGCACCAGGCGGGCGCCTACGCGGAGTACGTCGCCGCCCCGGCCAGGCACTTCGCCCGCAAGCCCGTCTCGATCGACCACGTGCGCGCCGCCGCCCTGCCGCTGGCCGGGCTGACCGCGTGGCAGTGCCTGACCGAGGTGGCGGACCTGCGGGCCGGGCAGCGGGTGCTGGTCCACGCCGCGGCGGGCGGTGTCGGCCACCTGGCCGTGCAGATCGCCAAGTCGCTCGGCGCGTACGTGATCGGCACGGCACGGGCGGCCAAGCACCCGTTCCTGCTGGGCCTCGGCGCCGACGAGGTGATCGACCACACCCGTGACGACTTCGCCGCGAGGGTTCGCGACGTCGACGTGGTCCTCGACGCCGTCGGCGGCGACTACGGGCCGCGCTCCCTGCCGGTGCTGCGCAGGGGAGGGATCCTGGTGTCGCTCTCCTCGCCGGCCGACGTGCCGCCCGTGGAGGAGGCCGCGAGGTTCGGGGTCCGCTCCGTGTTCGCGCTCGTCGAGCCCGACCACGCGGGCATGCGGGCCGTCGCCGCGCTCGTGGAGGCCGGACGGCTCCGCGTCGAGCTCGACGCCGTCTTCCCGCTGGAGCAGGCGGCCAGGGCGCACGAACACGGCGAGTCCGGCCGTACCACCGGCAAGATCGTGCTGACCGTCACCGGCGCGGGCGGAACGCGTCTCACCGTCACCCCAGCTCGGTGACGACCTCCTGGCGCAGGTTCGTGAAGTCGAGGCCCGCGTCGGCCAGCACCTTGCTGCCCAGCCCCTCGCCCTCGCGGATGAGGCCCAGGAGGAGGTGGCCGTCGCCGATGTGGTTGTGCTTGAGGTTGACGGCCTCGCGCAGGGACAGCTCCAGGGTCTTCTTCGCCCGGGGGCTGAAGGGGATGTGGAAGTTGCCGAGCACGCGGCCCCGCCGGTCGGTGCGGGGCCTGCGGTCCAGGGCGCCGGGCCCGAAGGCCGCCTCGACCTTCTCCCTGATGGCCGAGAGGTCGATGCCGATCGACTCCAGCGCCTCGGCGTCGAGCGCGTCGCCCGGCTTCTGCGGGGTGAGGCGGACGACCGACCGGTAGGCGCCGTCGTGGTCGAGGCCGTGTCGGCCCAGCACCCGCGCCGACAGGCTCTCCGGCTGGTCGAGCAGGCCGAGCAGGATGTGCTCGGTGCCGATGACGTCGTGCCGCAACCTGCGGGCGTTCTCCTGCGCGAGGGTCACCGCCTGGCGGGCCTCACGGTGGAACCTTTCGAACATCGCTATCTCTCCCGTCTCAACAGACCTCTGCCGCCCGCGTACTTCTTGTGCACCGCCTGCCGGGTGACCTCCAGGCAGTGCGCGATCTCCTGCCAGGACCAGCCCTGCTCGCGTGCGTTCTCCACCTGGAGGGCCTCCAGCCGGTCGACCAGCGTCCGCAGTGCCCGCACGGCCCGCAGGCCCACGGCCGGATCGCGGCTACCGGCGTCGGATGCCAGCTGCGCCGTATCACTCATGATGTCAATCTAGGTTGACGCGAACCGCTTGTCAACCCCGATTGACGGCGACACGCCCGAGGACCGAAAATGATTTGCCTGGTCAGGGCGGAGTTTGTAACCCTTGCAGGGACATGCGCTCCTTACCTGCCGCCGACCCCGGCGTTCCCGATGCCCGCAGCCCGGTCAGATACCTGCGGTGGGTGGCCCGCATGCAGAGGGGCCCGCTGCTCCTCGGCATCGTCTACGCCGTCCTGTGGTGGCTCGCGATGGCGCTCGTGCCGTACGCCATGGGCGAGGGGATCGACGCCATCACGGCCAGGGACGTCTCGTCCCTGACCACCTGGGGCGGGGTGGTGCTCGCCCTGGGGGTCACGCAGGCCGTCACGGGCATCCTGCGCCATCGGATGGCCGTCTACAACTGGCTCGCCGCCGCCTACCGGACCGTCCAGGTCACCGCGAGGCAGTCGACCCGGCTGGGCGCGACCCTGCCCAAGCGCATGTCCACCGGCGAGGTGGTCAGCGTCGGCAACTCCGACATCGCCCACATCGGCAACGCGATCGACATCCTGATCCGGGGCGTCGGCGCGATCGTCGCCATCGCCGTCGTGACCGTCATCCTGATGAGCAGCTCGCCGCCGCTGGGCCTGACGGTCCTGGTGGGCCTGCCCCTCATGGCGGTCGCCGTCGCCCCCCTGCTCAGGCCGCTGCACCGCCGCCAGAACGCCCACCGCGACCTGCAGGGCGACCTCTCCACCCGCGCCGCCGACATCGTCACCGGCCTGCGGGTGCTGCGCGGCATCGGCGGCGAGCGGGTCTTCGCCGACCGCTACGGCGCCGAGTCCCAGCGGGTGCGGCACGCGGGCGTGCGGGTGGCCTCCGTCGAGTCCATGCTGGAGGGCGCGCAGGTCCTGCTGCCGGGGCTGCTGGTCACCGGCGTGACCTGGCTCGGCGCGACCTTCGCGATGCGCGGCGAGATCAGCGCCGGTCAGCTCGTCGCCTTCTACGGCTACGCCGCCTTCCTGATCGCCCCCGTGCGCACCCTCACCGAGGCCGCCGACAAGCTGACCAAGGGGCACGTCGCCGCCCGCAGGGTGGTGCGCATCCTCTCGCTCAGGCCCGAGGTGGAGGGCGGCACCGGCCGCTCCGAGGGCGGCCTGCTGCGCGACGTGGCCTCCGGCGTCGCCGTGCGCCCCGGCATGCTCACCGCCGTCGCGGCGGCCGTTCCCGAGGAGGCGGCGGCCATCGCCGACCGGCTCGGCCGCTACGGCGAGGGCGACGTCGACTTCGGCGACGTGGCGCTCGCGACCCTGCCGCTCTCCGAGGTGCGCCGCCGGATCCTCGTCGCCGACAACGACGCCAAGCTGTTCGCCGGGGTGCTCAGGGACGAGCTCGACGTCACCGGCCGGGCCACGGCCGAGGAGCTCGGCCAGGCGCTGAGCGCCGCGTGCGCCGAGGACATCGTCGCGGCGCTGCCCGGCGGTCTCGACGGGCGCGTCGCCGAGGCGGGCCGGGAGTTCTCCGGCGGCCAGCAGCAGCGGCTCCGGCTCGCCAGGGCGCTCACCCTCGACCCGGAGGTGCTCATCCTCATCGAGCCCACCAGCGCGGTCGACGCCCACAGCGAGGCGCGCATCGCCGACCGGCTCGCCAAGGCGCGCGTCGGCAAGACCACGCTGGTCTGCACGACCAGCCCGCTGGTGCTCGACCGCACCGACCATGTCGTCTACGTCGAGGGGGGCGTCGTGCGCGCCGAGGGCACGCACCGGGAGCTGCTCGCCGCCCACCCGGGTTACACCGCCGTCGTCACCAGGGGGGAGGCGTCATGAGCAGGCAGATCCTGCCCGTCGCCGACCAAGCGCAGGTCCGGGCGTACGCCCGCAGGCTCACCCTGAAGTACCCCCGCGACCTGACCGTGGCGCTGCTCCTGCACGCCCTGGCCGCCGTCGCGGGCCTGGCGGTGCCGTGGCTGCTCGGCGGCCTCGTCCAGGGCGTCCACACCGGCTCCGGGGTCGACGTCACCCGGGTGTCGCTCGCCATCGGCGGCTTCGTGGTCGCCCAGGCGGTGCTGGTCAGGTTCGCCGTCTACGCCTCCTCCAGGCTCGGCGAGAAGGTGCTCGCCGAGCTGCGCGAGGAGTTCGTCGGGCGGGTGCTCGGCCTGCCGCTGTCCACGGTCGAGCGCGCCGGATCCGGCGACCTCATCTCGCGGACCTCGCGCGACGTCGACTCGCTGTCGCGCACGGTGCGGCACGCCGTGCCCGAGACGCTGATCGCGCTGGTCACCTGCGTGATCACCGTCGGCGCGCTGCTGCTGGTCGGGCCGCTGCTCGCGCTGCCCTCGCTGCTCGCCGTCCCCATCCTGTGGATCTCCACCCGCTGGTACCTCAAGCGGGCCAGAGACGGCTACCTGCGCGAGAGCGCGGCGTACGCCGACATGACCGACGGCCTGGCCGAGACGGTCAACGGCGCCCGCGCCGTGGAGGCCCTGGGCCTGC
Source organism: Streptosporangium heterodermiicola (assembly GCF_051390675.1). Lineage (NCBI taxonomy): Bacteria > Bacillati > Actinomycetota > Actinomycetes > Streptosporangiales > Streptosporangiaceae > Streptosporangium > Streptosporangium heterodermiicola. The sequence continues at coordinate 33,268 of NZ_JBPJSR010000014.1, read as the reverse complement.
AGCGGCGGCGCCACCAGCGCACCGACGCCGACATCGCCGAGTCGTGGGCGGCCGAGCGCTACACGCTGGGGCTGCGCACGGTCTGGTTCCCGTCGGTCGAGCTCGGCTACGTGATCCCGATCGTGGCGACGCTGGTCATCGGCGGCCTCTTCTACATCCGGGGCTGGGTCTCGCTGGAGCAGGTCACCGCCGCCACGCTCTACGTCCAGCAGCTCATCGACCCGCTCGACCGGCTGCTCATGTGGATCGACGAGCTCCAGGTCGGCGGCGCCTCCATGGCCCGCCTGCTGGGCGTCGCCGAGGTGCCCGACGACCGCGAGGCCGGTTCCACCACCCCCGAGGGCAGCGAGCTGAGGGCCGACGACGTCCGCTACGCCTACCGCGAGGGCCACGACGTGCTGCACGGCATCGACCTCACGGTCAGACCGGGCGAGCGGCTCGCCATGGTCGGCCCGTCGGGGGCCGGCAAGTCCACGCTGGGGCGCCTGCTCGCGGGCGTCCACGGCCCCCGCACCGGCGCGGTCACGGTCGGCGGCACCCCGCTGGTCGAGCTCTCCCTGGACGACCTGCGCGGCCACGTCGCCCTGGTGACCCAGGAGCACCACGTCTTCCGGGGTACCGTACGCGACAACGTGCTGATCGCCCGGCCGGACGCCGACGACGCGCGGGTCCGCGAGGTGCTGGAGGCCGTCGATGTCTGGGAGTGGGTCGAGGCCCTGCCCGACGGGCTCGACACGGCCGTCGGCTCCGGCGGCGAGCCCGTCCCCGCCGCCCAGGCGCAGCAGCTGGCCCTCGCCCGGCTGGTCCTGGCCGACCCGCACACCCTCGTCCTCGACGAGGCCACCTCGCTGATCGACCCCCGCGCCGCCCGCCACCTGGAACGCTCGCTCGCCGCCGTCCTCGACGGCCGTACGGTCATCGCCATCGCCCACCGCCTCTACACGGCCCACGACGCCGACCGCGTCGCGGTGGTGGAGGACGGCCGCATCAGCGAACTCGGCTCCCACGACGAGCTGGTCGCGGCGGGGGGCTCGTACGCGGCCTTGTGGAGCAGCTGGCACGGCACGTCCAGGTGAGAGCGGGTTTCCGTGGCTCTCACCTGGACGTGCCGGTCACACTTCTGGAAGCGGCGGAATGCGACCGTCAGCCCGTTCCCGACGCGCCGGTAGATGTGATCTCCGCCCAGATGACTTTTCCGTCCATCAGAGGAACCATGCCGAACGCGTCGGCATAGCGTGCCGCGAGATACAGGCCGCGTCCGTTGCACGCCTCGAAATCGGGTGCTTCCCGGGGAACGACCGGTAGGGCGGCGGAGAAGTCACGTACGCTCAGGCGCACACTGGAGCCGAGGGCACTCACCGTGAGCTCGAACCGCTCGTCATCGGTATGTCTGACGTTGCTGCACAGCTCGGTGAGAATCATCATGCAGCGGTCCACGATGACCTCTTGCATTTTCCAGAGGATCAACTGGATCGTCACGATGCGCCGGATCGGCTCCATCGTCTCCGGGCTGTATTGCTGGGCCAGGGAGAGCCGCCGGTCTGAAGCCCGGGCCTTCTCCGTTGTCATGGCATCATCCATTGCCCCTCCGGGGGTGGGCAGGTGCGTGCATGGGGTGATCGCATCACGCTTCAACGTCAACCGGATACGATGCGTGTTCCTGGAAAGATGATGCTGTGAAATCCAGCGCCAGCGCAACCTTGATTTGGAGAAAGTTGCTCCAGTGAAAACCTAGGCATGGCAAGGTGTTGGATTAGGCCAGGTTTGCCCCAGGGAGGTTCTCATGCCAGAGGTCAGGGCCACGGTCCGCCGTCGACGTCTGGGACGCGAGCTGGAGATGCTGCGCCACGCTCGCAAGCTCACGCTGGAGGATGCCGCCATCCTTCTCATGCGTCCCAAGACGTCTCTCAGCAAGATCGAGAACGGTAAGCAGCAACTTCGCGTCAGAGACGTGCCCTTCATCCTCGACAAATACGAACTCGACGATCCGGCTCGCCGTGAAGAGATCATGGCGTTGGCGAGCAAGGCCGCCGAACGTGACTGGTGGCAGAAGTTTCAGGGAGTCGTACGCGATCCCTTCGCCGACTACCTCAGCCTTGAGGAGTCGGCAACGTTGATCTTCAAATGGTCGCCGCTTCTCATCCCGGGATGGCTACAGACCGAGGCTTACGCTCGTCACGTGGTGGCGGCCAGTCGCATGTGGCAGACCGAAGAGGAGATCGACAAGTTCGTGGCCCTGCGTATGAAGCGCAAGACCACGGTTCTGGACCGCGAGGAGCCCCCACAGGTCTGGGTGGTGCTGTCAGAGATGGCCGTCCGTCAGCGCGTCGGTGCTCCAGACATGCAGGTCATGAAAGAGCAACTGGAGCACCTGAAAGATGTGGCCGCCGATCGCGGTCGCCCCCATGTTCAGATCGTGCTTCTGCCCTATCTGGCGGGTGAGCACGCAGGGCTTGAGGGCGCTTTCACCTGGATGCGCTTCGACTCCGGGCCTGAGGTCATCTGCCTGGAGGCGCTGACCTCGGCGCAGTACCTTGAGGATGAAGACGAAGTGGCCCGGTACGCGATAGCGGCTGACCATCTTCGCTCGGCTGCTCAGTCACCTCGCGATACGATCACGACGCTGGGAAAAATAATCAAGGAATTGTGAGCAAAATGAGCGTTCACCCCACCCCCGAGTCCCTGATCTGGGTTAAGAGCAGCTTCAGTGACGGCGGAGCCAACTGTGTCATGGTCGGCAGGGGATCCGCCGACGTTGTGGGCGTGCGCGACTCCAAGGCTGCTGACCTACCGGCCATCATGTTCTCCGTCACGGCCTGGTCGCAGTTCCTCGACGTCGTGAAGGTCGAGGCCGCAGATCACGAGCTTGTGGCATCTCCACAGAACAAAACGGAACTGTACGACCTTGATCTTTCTGGCCTGACATGGCTGAGCGCTGCCGGAAGCAGTCCCGTTGACCGTGTTGAGATAGCTCAATTGCCCAATGGGGCGATTGCGCTCCGCCATCCGATGGTGGAGACGACCCTGCGTTACACCTGTACGGAATGGATCGCTTTCGGGCGTGGTGTTCGGGCCAGCGAGTTTGACGTATCAACAGCCGCGTGACAGCAGACGCCGCACCCGCGCTGCGGTGAACTCTGTTAGTGAGTGAAGCGCTGATGTCAAAAGCGGCCAGCCAGCACAGCGTACAGATGTGCTGCGCCTGCGTTCCTATGATCATGGAGTTTCTAGTGCGTGGGTGCGAAGGTGCCACAGCACTGGGGTGAGCGCATGACGGTAGTGATATATCAGAGCTTTCTGAGCTGAGAAATATTTGAACGGTATTTGAGTAGAGCAAGCCCGATCTCAGGCCTTCGACAGGTAGGGATTTATTTTGATATGCGTGCTCGCGAGAAGAGCGAATGTAAACATAAAGACCTAAAGTCGACGCAGGGTTCGACTTGGCATATATGGGACTCTGTGAATTAAACCGACAAAACATCAGCTTTTCGGCGTCCTGGCCTGGCCCGGCCTGAGATAGATGTATCAGCTCGGTGACGACGTGGATTTTGTAGGGAGACGGCAGGTTGGGTGGTGGTCATCGGAGTTAGGTAGTGCGGGGGCGACTGGAGGTCAGTGTGCGGCGGGTGCGATCTGTCGCTCTGGTGGTTGCGGGGGCGATGGGAGCAGTAGTAGTCGCAGTTACCGCCAACCAGATCGTGGAAGGCAAGGAGATCAGCTGGACATGGGCCTACCTGGCGTTCGGGTTCGCACTGCTTGTTGCATTGCTCACGCCCGCAGAGGCCGAACTCGTGGGGGTGAACTCGCGGGGTCGATGGATCCGGCGCAGAGTGTATCTGCGACAGTTGCGAGCCTCAGTGGCCGACATGGAGACGATCGGGGTAGTGACGCAGGGCGCGTTCGTGTTGCGGATGCGGCAGGTATACGTCGATGTAGCGCTGTTACCTTGTCCCGCTAGGGAGACCGCTGGGGACAGTGGTGTGGGTGCTCGACCGCAGGAAGCCGTAGAAGAGAGTGATCGGCGGTCGTTGGCGTCGTTCCTGCGGCGGGGCCGGGTATTCGCGGTACTGGGTAGCCCGGGGTCGGGGAAAACAACACTGGTTCGTCACACGGCGCTGGCGTTGTCAGGCAGGAACTGGCGGATCTGGCAGCGGGAATTTTGGCATCGTCGCCGCCTGCCGGTCCTGTTATACCTGCGCGGCCACACCAGGGCGATCCTGGCCGAGCAACCCCAGGACTTGGCTGAGGTCGCGGTGTCGGCTGCCTGGCTACGTGGCAAAATCCCGGCCACATGGCTGATGCGGTGGCTGGAGCGGGGACGATGTGTGGTGCTGCTAGACGGGTTGGACGAGGTCGCAGACGAACACGATCGTAAGCGCGTGCTGGCCTGGGTGCGCGACCAGATTGATCGCTACCCGCACAACACTTTCGTGGTGACTTCTCGGCCCCATGGCTACCTATCCAACCCGGTGCCGAACGTCGATGTTCTGCAGGTTCAGCGGTTCACCGCTACCCAGGTCTCCCGTTTCCTGCACGCATGGTATCGGGCTATCGAACGACGCACCCGCCAAGGCCGAGACCACGACGTCCACGCGATCGCGGAGCAGAAAGCCGACGATCTGATTGGCCAACTGCGCCGCCAGCCCGCACTGTATGACCTGGCCGCCAATCCGCTACTGCTCACGATGATTGCGAATGTGCACCGGTACCGCAGTGCGTTGCCCGGTAGTCGCGCCGCCCTATATGCCGAAATGTGCGAGGTTCTTCTGCACCGCCGTCAGGAAGCCAAGAACCTAACCGATCCTACTACTCTGACCGGTCCACAAAAGGCTGCGGTCATAAGAGAACTCGCTGTACATATGATGCGGGGTCAGCAACGTGACATTGAAGCTGCCCAAGCGTACCGAGTCGTTGAACAGCCTCTGGCAGAGGTGTGTGGTCAAGAAAAAATTACCGCAGAAATCTTTCTCAAGGAGGTCAGCAAGAGTGGACTGCTCGTAGAACGCGAACACGGCTTCTACGCCTTTGCTCACCTGACCCTGCAGGAGTATCTTGCTGCCGCGCAGATCCGAGAAAGCCCCCAACTTCTGCATTATCTTCTGACCGGAAACGTCGACGATCCGTGGTGGCGCGAGACCAGCCTGCTATGGGCCGCCGACGCCGATGCCACCCCCCTCATTGAGGCCTGTTTGCAATCAGGCACTGTCCATGCTCTCACTTTGGCCTTCGCCTGCAACGATCAAGCCCGCCAGATTCAATCTCTCACCCGGGCCCGCCTCAATCAGATCCTCACCCCAGGCCAGGAAACCACCGCCGAACATCAACGACTCATCGATGCTGTTACCGCTTCCCGCACTCTGCACGACACCATCCGCTTTGAGGACGGCACCGTCGTATGCACCCAACTCGTCACCGTCGATCTATGGAACCGCTTCGCTCACCACGAACAGCTTGGAGGCCGCCATACACCCATCCGGGAGCCTGCCACCTCACCTGCCACGGGGGTCTGGGCAACGGATGCCGTCCGTTTCGTCGCATGGCTGAATGGCTTATTTGACGATGGCACCACTTATCGGCTTCCAACCCCCACCGAAGCTGCCCACCCTGACCTTCAAGCTTTACCCGCGGTCAGCACCCACGCCATCTGGACCCAAGACGATCAGCTTCATCTTCATCAACCCGATTGTGTCCCCTGGCCCTACGACCCGACCCCGTCTCAGCTCGCCCAGTATCCAGACCTCATCCTCGACCATACTCACATTTTTCTCCGACTTTTCATCAACAACACCTCGGGTCCTTCTCTGGCTCGCCTCCTGACCTACGCGCGGATCTTTAGTGCCCGTCCACTCACATCACTGACTTTTGATCTGATTATCGCTCTCGATTTCGCAACAACAGTCGCGATTGCCCTTAACCTTGCTCTCACCCTTGACCGTGAGGGTGAGGGTGAGAGCAAGCCTGACTCTAACTTGGCTCTCCTTCACGCATGCGCAATCGCCGTCGACCGCGCCCTCGACCTCATCCGGAATCTTAATCTTGGCCGCACCCGCGTCCGTGATCTCGCCTTCTATGAATCCCGTGACCTTGACCGCACCCGCTACCTCGACCGCACCAGCGCTAATGCTCGCGACCCTAACCAAATTCGCGACCTCACTCTCATCCGTGACCTCGGCTTCATTCATGACCTCGCTAGCGACCTCGCGCGTGATCTCGCCCGTGACCTCATCAGTGATCCTGATTTCGCCCGTGACCGCGCTCGTGATCTTGCCCTCGTCTGTACCCTTGACTTGGATCTCGCTCGAGATCTCACCCTCGACTTGGATCTCGCCCGAGATCTCACCCTTGATCTCGATCGCGCTCGCAGCCTCGACCCTCTTATTCGAGATCTCATCCTCGTTCGCGACCGTGCTTGCGCCCGCGATCCTGGTCTCGATCTTGTGCGCGACTTCACCCTTGTCAGTGACTGCACTCTGAAGCGTGCCCAGGACCCCAAGCTCGCCCACGACCGGTCCCTCGTTCTCAACCGCGCCCTCGCTCTTGCCCGCGAACTCGACTCCGGTCTAGTTCATGCTCTCACCCGTGATCTTGCCTTTCTTCGAGACCTCGACTTCGCCCGTGTTCTCGGTATCGATCTTGGTTCCCGATACCTTGAGGCATTGCCAGTGATGATGCTGGCGTGTCAGGGGCTGCTTCATTCATGGGTTTCTCCGGCAGTTGGCCGGAGAAAGGAAAGAGTGGAGTGCTCGTTTGAAGAGTTTCTTACCGTCGCCCTTGCGAAACTCTCAGACAGGCTCTCAGCAGAAGATCCAGTTAGTGCGCTACATCAGGGGCTGGAACTACTCCGAACAGAGGGTGCGGATTCAGACATCGTGAGTCTGGTCGAACATGTGCAGAGTTTGATAAATCCGATACTGGACCGTAGCATCCAGGTGTATCGGCGTGACTTCGTGCTAGCGAGCGCTGCGCTCCTCGCTGCGATTACTCAACTCCAAAGATCAAATGGAGGCTTCTCTGCCTCTAGCTGCCATCTTGCCAAAGTGCTGAACGCCTTGATCGCTCTTACTGAGCCGAACAGCAGGCAATTTTCAAATGAGGCGCTCCTGCTTATTCGAAGTTGATCACGATTTGGATAATCGCCGCTAAGCTGCGTCCTCATGGTTCCTTGTGCCAAGGTGCCGACTCCGGTCTCGTCCAGGCGGACGCTCCGAGAGCGCCCATGCACCCAGCCGCCTGGTTGCGAAACAGGATAAACCTTTCTATTAACGTTCCAATTTTTGTGGAAATGAAGCGCTTAGCGTATGTTGCAAACTTTGCAATCACGAAAATATATTGAGGCCGCATGATCTCATGCAAGGTAGACTGGCACTTTAATTTAGATTCGGAGTGGAATCCAGCACATGCTATACGCTGGAATGCGGTCGTTTCTACTTGTTAGATCTGGCGGTCATGGCTCAGTGTGTAAGTCAAGGGCTACGGTGCGGTGGTAGGACGGTTGTTTAGCACGTCGAAGATCTTATTTTGGGAAGGGGAGGCATTTTTAAAATCGACCAAGAGGTCGAAAATCGCGGCGGCGTGGATTGCCAGTTCAGAAGGAAGTCCCGCATCGTGAAGCTCTTCGGCGGCCTCGCGTAGCTCGTCGCCCCATCTCCAGCTTCGGCCGGCCACGCTGGGGAATTGCTCAGGGTCGGACGCCGGATGGGGCCACCGGCTCATCTCTGTGGCTAAAGCGGCGGACAGATCGTGCTGTTCGGCCAAGGCGTGCCCTAGGAGGGCGAGCGCTCGGCCTGCCTTATGGACCGTGCTGTGAGCCAGTTTCAACGCTGAGGCCTGTCCGATGTCTTCGCCCAGTGTGGTGATGAGAAGCTCCGGCGCTGCTGCGAACACTGTGGTGATGGCGTCAATGCCAATGGCGGGGCCAGAGAGGTAGAGGCGCGTGGGCTGGGACAGATTTTGTGCTGGGGGTGGCCCCATGATGCTGGCGTCGACGACCTGTCCGCCGGCAGTGTGGATGAGGTCGGCGATGCTGTGAAGCACCCGGGGTCGGATCGCGTTGGTCTCCATCAGCAACCCGCGGAATCCAGCTGCCACCAGGTCAACAGCCACATGATGCGCTGCTGCGGGATCGACGATGGACACGGCAATGTCTGCTTCGTCGGCCAGTTGGCGCATCGGTACTGGGATGAGCCCGATGTCCTGAGCTCGCTGCCGTGTCGCGTCCGAGCGTCCTTCCACGCAGCACAGCAGCCGATGTCCTGGCGCGACGAGCAATCTGGCGAGGGCCGCACCCATCTTGCCGGGGTGTAGCACCGCGATCGTCTGGGGTGGCACGATCATTCGTCGATCGGGAGGGACGGAACATCGTCGGTCAACGCGGGCGGCGTAAGGGGGGCGGAGATCTGCGCGAGTACTCTACGGGCGAGGTGGCTGCTTCCCGCGTCCGCAGCGACCACCACCGCGAACCGGTTCATGCGTCGGACGACGCTTTCCACGTATCGGCTCTGAAGCGTGCTCACCACAGCGCTGATCTGCTCCTCGGTGCCCTCCGGGTGGCTTTGCTCCCACCGCGCTGCAGCCAGGTCGAGCCGGGCATGGCACAGTTCGCCGGTCCGCTGTCGGCCGGTAGGGGGCGCCAGATACAGGCGAACTGCTTCTTCGGCAGCTGCCTCCGCATTCGCCAGCCGCGCGGACTCCTCTAGCAGCAGGTATGTGTTTGCCTGCCAATACAACTGTTTCGCGAGCGGGAAATCAACCAGCCCACCTGGGGAGTCCAGCGGGTCGTTGTTGTGGGTGATGAGTTCGCGGGTTTGTTCTACTCGGGCGAGCATCGCATTGGCTTCCTGGGCACGCCCCATCATGGCCAGTGCTCTGGCATGGATCGCCGCTGCCCGGACAGTCGCGGTTCCGGCTTCTACCGCTGGTCCTTCCAGTGCCGACTCGGCGAAGGCCACCGCATCCTCGGGCCGGCCATCCCAGAAGGCGATCAGCCCCTGTAAGCCACGTACCCAGGTCTGTACGCCTTGGTGATTGCACAGGTCCCCGAAGTGCATCGCCGTCCGCGCGTGCGTGAAAGCGTGCTGGACGGCGCCAAGATCGAACGAGGCGTTGGCCAGTATGCCGCAACTCCACGCTGTCACCAGGTAGAGGTCTCGCGTGTAGGCAGGGCGACGTGACTGTTCGGCCAGCGCATATGCGCGATCTCGCAACGCCCTGGCCTCAAGGAGGGAGTCTCCGGGCGGCCGGTAAGGGTAGGCGGTGGCGAGCTGATGCAACTGCTCGATCACTTGGGTCATGGTGAACGATCCAAAGGGGGTGTTGTCCACTTGCTCACCCAGTCGGGCCGACTCTCGTGCTGACAGCGCCACCATAGCCGTCACATCTGCGCGAAGAACGGGTTGAGTTGAATTGGCCATGTCCCGGCTGGCCTTGGCCGATGCTGCGGCCCTTGACAGATCGGCCACCGATATGTCTAGCACTTTGGAGAGAAAGCGCCGCCAGTACGGGCCGGGGATGCGATGCGCTCGTTCCCAGCGTGAGATTTGGTCTGGTCCCACGCTTAAGTTGCCTGACAGTTCGCGCAATTGACTCGCGAGTTCGTCTTGACTCCAGCCGTGCTCCTCCCGCAAGCGGGCGATTACCTTCCCGATGGGTTCATCTGCGAAGGTGATTGGGTCGGTTTTGGGTGATATGTGTGGATCGGGCGATGTCATGTCTGTGGCCAAGGCTCCTCCTGGGGGAACGACAGCCTACGATTTTTCGGGATCTACAGCATCGCAGGGATCTGCCCGCCGCCACCTGAATTTGTTAATTTCGCTAACGCAAAAACTGCCATAAGCGTTCGTGATGGCTTTTTCGGTCCCGGCCTTCTCCTGACCAGAGCAAGGCCTTTGAGGGAATGGCCTTGACCGCTGTGAGCGGAAGCATAATCCTCACATCATTCGCTTTGCTGAATGGGCCCGTGCACTGCTTAACCGTTCTTCCGCTGCTTCGGATGAATCTGGTACCTGGTCCGTCCCCGTTGGCAGATATCACCGCTCCGCAGTAATGGCTGTACGCATCTACCAGTTCCGCCGGAGCCCCTGGGATATACCTCCCGGGGCCCCGAGACAGGAAGGAGCCCACCGTGTTCGCCTACAGTGACGCGTTCCGGACGGTCGTCGCCGCCGGGCGCCCGCCAATCCTGCATCGCCTGCGGACCGAACTCCACCAGCATCAGCTCGTGGGCAGCATGTTCTACGGGGAGGGCCGGACCCGCCTGGACCTCGGCGTGCTGACCGTGTGGTCCAGCGCCGAGACACCACCCTGTGCCGGGGGGCGAACTTCCTGGAGAAATCTGCCGATCACTGTGTGATCGGCGAGAACAACCTGCCCGCCGCCGCGGAACGCATCACGCAACTCCACGCCACCCTGACGGCGGCCACCGCAGGGCCGGTCCCATAGACCCGTGGCGGCATGCGGAGCGCGCCTCAGTGTGCCGCCACGGCTCCACCCGGCGGTCCGGTGCCTCGGAGCCCGGCCCATCGGGCGGTTACTGAATTCCCCCAACAAGGATTAGGAGCTCAGATGAGCACGCAGACCATCACGCCGAGCGCCGAACCGCTCCAGCACACCGACAACGCCGACGACCCGTTCGAGCTCAACATCACCTTCATCGAGAACACGCCGTCGGCCGACACGGTGCTGATGTGCAGCACCGGCGACAACTGCGGAACCTCGTGCCCGAGTGCCTGCCCCACCTCATAGAGGCAGCCTGACCCGCGGGCCGGAGAGCTGGCTCTCCTCCGGCCCGCACCCCTTTTCTGCCGAGAACGGAGGTGTGGCGATGACGCGCTTGCGGCGCAGCCTGTACCAAGATGCCGGCGGCACGATGCTGCGCGCCGCAGTGAACCTCGCTGGGCCGGGCATGCCGCCCTGGCCGGGGCCTGAAGCGCCGGTCGAACGCTGGCGTGCATGGCTGGAGTCGGTGTGGGCCGACGATGCCTTCCAGGAGGCGGTGTCCATCGCCAGCCCAGAACTTGCCCGCCAAATCCAGGCGGTCCTTGACGGGAGCTCGGCGAAGGCGCGTCGAGTACGCCGGGCGGCACTGGCCACCGCCCGGTACGCGATCAGGTACGCCCGCCGGTCCACCCCGTTCGGTCTGTTCGCTGGTGTAACGCTGGTCGAGCTGGGTGGCAGGGCCGAGGTGCGGTTCGGGGACCAACACCAGGCCGTCACCCGGCCCGACCCGGTGGCGCTGGACACGGCGATCACGGATTGGGAAGCGGACGGCCAACTGATGGCCGACGTCGAAGTCTGCGTCAACAACCTGGCACGCCGGCGGGGCGGGCACCTCTACGTTCCGGCCGAGGGCGCTTCGGAGTTCTCACTCGCGCTGACGCCCGCGGTCGCGCTGGTGCTGGATGCGGCCCAGGCGCCGATCCGGTACTCAGCCCTGGTGGACAAGCTCGCCGCCGAGTTCCCAGGCACCGACGAACGCCACCGGGCCGAGCTGCTAGCCGAGCTGCTGCGGGTGCGGCTGCTGCGGTCGTCGCTGCGCGCTCCCGCTACCGTCGTCAATCCAGCCGACCCCCTGCCGACCGCCCTGCGGACGGTCACCCGCACCAGCTCGGCGGCGGATCTGCGGCTGGACGCCACAGTGCGGCTGTCAGAAGCTGTGCTTACGGAGGCGGAGACAGCCGCCACGGTCTTGACCCGGCTCGCCATGCATCCGGCGGGAACGCCGGCATGGCGCCGCTACGCCGACCGGTTCACCGACCACTACGGCGACGGCGCCGAGGTGCCGCTGAAACTCGTCATCGACCCCGACAAGGGGTTGGGCCTCCCTGAAGGATTTGGCCAGCTGGCCGAGCCTCCCCGCCCGATGGCCCTGCGGGACCGGCTCCTGCTGGAGATAGCCGGCACCGCAGCTGTCGAGCGCAGCCGGTTCGTGGCTCTGTCCGAGGAGATGATCGAACGCCTGGAAGCTACGGGGCAGCCTGCGGTCACCCCGCCCCATATCGAACTGTGCGCGCAACTCCAAGCGGCCTCAACTCGGGCTCTGGACCGCGGAGACTTCCGTCTACGGGTGGTCACTGTCTCCCGCGCTGCCGGTTCGATGACGGGCCGGTTCTGGCACCTGTTCCCCCACACCGGCACCGCGTGCGCCAGCCTGCCCACGGTCGAGCCTGGCGCCGAGCTGGCGCAGTTGTCCTTCCACGCCGGCCGCGTCCATGCCGACCTGCTCACCCGCGCCCCGCAAGTGCTGCCCCGGCTGGTCAGCGTCAGCGAGTTCCGGCACCCAGACAAGGGCGTGCTGGTCCCGTCTGATCTGGCTGTCGGAATCCGCGACGGCCGTTTCTATCTGGCCGAGACCGCCACCGGCGCGCACCTGGAGTTGCTCGCGCCGACCGCGCTCAACTTCGTGTGGAACAACTACACGCCGCCCCTGGCCCGGTTCCTGGCCGAGATCAGCCGCGCCCACACCGCCCAGGTGACATGGTTCGACTGGGGCGCCGCCTGGATCCTCCCGTTCCTCCCCACGCTGACCTACCGGCGGTCGATCCTGACCGCCGCACGCTGGAAGGTCAAAGCCCGGGACCTGCCCGGCCGCGCCGCCACATTGGACGAGTGGGCCCAGCAGCTGCACGCCTGGATGAGCCGGTTCAGGACGCCGAACCGTGTGCTTCTGGCCGAGGACGACCAGCACCTGCCGCTCGATCTATGCGAGGACATGCACCTGGATCTCCTGCGTACCCACCTCGACGCCAGCCGTACCGGTGTCGCGGTCCTCCACGACGCGCCACCGCCGGACGCCGACGGCTGGATCGGCGGACGGGCTCACAGCCTCGTCATCCCGCTCAAGGCACGCTCATGAACGCGCCAGCTCGGCCCAAGACGCAGGACCTGTCCGAAGGCCTGCTCGGAGTGGCGTTGCTGCACATCGAACGCGGAGACCTCACTTCTGCCCGCGACACCCTGAGGCAGGCGGTCGCAAGTGGCGTCAGTGCAGGCGGCAACGCATCGCTGTTCCACGGCGTCCCGGCGCTCGAGTTCGTGCTCGGCCGCGCCGGACACGCTGACAACGCGGTACGGGACATCGTCGACCGCCTCGTGACCACCCGACTCGGGGCAGCACGCCGACGGCAGGCGTCCGGGGCGCTGCCGCGCCTCGCGGAGTTCGACCTTATCCGCGGGCTCACCGGGCTGGCCGCGCTGCTCCTGACCCGCGCAGAGCCGACGCCGCTGCTCGAACAGGTGGTGGCTCACCTCGTGTCGCTGGCACAGCCGGTCGACGTTGGTGGCAGGGCTCTGCCCGGGTGGTGGTCGATGGACGGTCCCGGGCATGAGGAGATGCCCGGGGGCCACGGGAACAACGGTGTCGCGCACGGCATCGCCGGCCCTCTGGCGATCCTGTCCCTCGCCGCCCGCCACGGTGTCCAGGTGCCGGGGCAGCGCGACGCGATCGAGGTGTTCGCACGCTGGCTGGACAGGTACGGCTGTCGCTACTGGATCACTCTCGGCGAGCTGACCACGGCCGACCCTCCTGAGCCGCTGCCCTCACGACCCTCCTGGTGCTATGGCCAACTCGGCATCGCCCGCGCCCAGCAGCTGGCCGCGCTCGTTCTCCACGACCCTGCGCGCCAGCACGGCGCGGAGAACACCGTCATGGGCGCGCTGACCGACCCGGCATGTCTCGGCCGGATCACAGACGCCACGCTGTGTCACGGCTTGGCCGGTCTGCTGGCCGTCGCCCGCGCCGTAGCCGGCGACAGCCCCGCACCGGACCGGTTCGCGCCGCTTATTGAAGACCTCGCCGGACGCCTGGCCGCCGACCTGGACCGGCTGCCGAAGCCCGGGTTCATGGAAGGCCGCGCTGGCGCGCGTCTGGCGTTGAACGGCACGAACACGACCGGCTGGACCAGAGCCCTCCTGATCACCTAGCCGCGATAAGGAGCCTTACATGGACGACGAGCACCTCTCGATCGCCACCGACACGAGCTGGTGGCACGCCACCGTCTCATTCCCCGACGCCGACATAACGCCGAACGCAGCCCGGGCGCTGTCAGCCGCGTTGTCCGGCCACCGCTTCCACCTCCTCCGCAAGGACAGCGGCCTCCGCCTCCGCACCGAGCAGCCCGCGGCGGACCTGCTCGACCAGCTCGCCGCCGACCACACCGTGGTCGGCTGGGTCGGCGGAATCTACGAGCCCGAGGTTCACGCCTTCGGCGGTCCCGAGGGGATGGCGGTCGCCCATGACGTGTTCTGCGCCGACAGCCCCGCCGCTCTGGCCGAAACCGGCAGCCCGAACGCCCGGGAACGCTGCGTCCTACTGCTGTCGGCGATGAACCGCGCGGCAGGCATTGACCCGTTCGAGATCGGCGACGTCTGGGCGAAACTCGGCGACCTGCGGCCACCCGTCACCCCGCCCATCGGCCCGTCCCTCGACCGGGCGATCAGTGCGATGCGGCGTCTGATGAACGCCGACGCCGTCCAAAGGCCGGACGCCGAGCCTGGCTGGACGGAACGCGTGACCGCGTTCGAGGAGGCAGGGCTACGGCTCAGGCGGCTGGCCACCGAAGGACGGCTGACGCGGGGCCTGCGCGCCGTACTCACTCACCACGCGATCTTCGCGTTCAATCGGGCCGGAATTTCCGCCGAACAGCAGGCCGCGACCGCATGGCTCGGCAGTCAAGCCGCCTTCACCGAATGGACGTCAGCCGACGTGTCCACCCGCCGCTCCACCCCGCCGAACCCTAACCTCACCCGGATGGAGACCACTATGACCGTCACCGACCCCACTGACCCCACCGATCTGCGAGAGGCGTACGTGACCCGCCTCATCGAAGGCGGCCACCTGCACGCCTCCGACGTCATCGCCGCGTTCCGGGCCGTCGAACGGCACCGTTTCCTCCCAGGCGTCGCCCCGCAGGGGGCATACGCCGAAGACGCCGTGCCCATCAAGCACGACGAAACCGGCGAAATGATCTCCTGCATTTCCGCGCCCTCCATCGTCGCCCTCCAGCTAGAGCAACTGGACGCCAGGCCCGGCCACAAGGTCCTGGAAGCCGGAGCCGCCACCGGCTACAACGCCGCGCTCCTCTCCCGGCTCGTCGCCCCCCAGGGCCACGTATGGACTGTCGACGTCGATCAAGACCTCGTGGACCGTGCCCAGAAGAACCTCGCGGATTCAGGCGCCTCGAACGTCACCTGCATCCTCGGCGACGGCGCGGTCGGCCTTCCGGAGCAAGCCCCGTTCGACCGCATCCAGTTCACCGTCGGCGCCGGCGATGTTCCCCCGCCGATCCTCGACCAGCTCGCCCCCGGCGGACGGTTGGTTCTCCCGATGAGGATCCGCGGCAGCATCTCCCGCAGCTTCGCCTTCGAACGCGACGGCGACACTTGGAGAACCGTCTCGTGTGAGATGGCGACGTTCGTCCCCCTCCGCAAGGGCGTCTGCGACGACATCTACACCCGCGTCCCCATGGCCGGCGAAGGGAACGTCCACCTGGAGACCTTCAGCGAACAGGACGTCGACCGCGACGCGATCCGCGCCGTCCTCGACCAGCCCCCCACCAAGATCTTCACTGGGGTGAACTTCCGCCAGGGCAACCCCTTCGAGTGGGTGTACCTGTACCTCGCCGCGGTCCTGCCCAACGGCCTGTCCCGCATGCCCGGCTCCCGCCCCGGCTTCACCCCCCACTTCGCATGGGGATCGATGGCCGCGCTCGACGGTGACAGCCTGGCGTACTTGACCATCCGCGAAGGCGACGACGAGCAGAGCAGGTTCTGGGAACTCGGCGTCATCGGCCACGGCCCACGCGGCGCCTCCCTCGCCGACCAGGTCGCCTCCGGGATCATCGACTGGCATCGGGGATGGGGTCACAACGGGCCCGAGCCGAGCTTCCGCATGGCTGTCGGCGACGCCCGCGACCACCTGACGGCCTACGACGACCCGCAGTTCATCATCGACAAGCCCAACAGCCGTCTCGTCATCGACTGGCCGCGCAGGAGCTGAGCCGATGATCCCCCCGATAGCCAGCCGTATCCCGCTGGTCCGCCGACCCAAGGCAGCCGGGTTACCCCTGGCCGACCGCATCATCCACCTCACCGAGCTGACCGTCGACCCCGCCGGTGCGAGCCACCACGATCTGGTGGCCCGCGCCAGCGGGGTCCTCAACTACGCCGCCCTGATCGCCTCCGACGTCGGGATGCCCGACCTGGCTGCGCACCTGTGCTGGAGGCAGCACCAGGTCTTCGCAGGAGCGGGAAACCTCACCGGGGACATCTCCGTGATGGCGCTCATGCCGCTGGTGAACATCGCCCGGCTGCTGATCCGCGAAGGTGACGGCGAAGGCGCTTACGACGTTCTCCAGCGGCTGTACCGCGCCGCCCAGCAGCGCGGTACAGCCGAGATCCACAGCCACAACGTCGACCTGTCGGCGTTGATCGGCACGGAGGCGGACCACCGGAAGGTGTGCGAGGAGCTTTGGGTCACCGTGCTTGTCGACGGTGCCAGGGCCCTGGCGCGGATCGGCCGCTGGACCGAGGCCGCCGAAACCATGGCCGCGCACCGCGGCATCGGCAACCGCCTCCTTGACGGCCGCCAAATCATGATCATTTCGCTGATGGAACGCGGCCTCGACCAGCAGGCTCGCGCCATGATCGAGTCCGCCGTCCCCGCAGAACCGTGGGAGAACACCATCGCGGCCCTTCTGCACATCTACTGCCGGCCCGCGACGTCAGCAACGTCGCAGCCGGAGCTAGATCTTGCTCTGCAGGAGGCACTCGTACTGATCGCCCCACCCGACTCCGCGACCGCGGCGTTCCAGGCCCGAGTCGGGCTGACCGCACTCGATCTGGCCCACGATCGAACCAGCCCTTGGGCCGCTCTCCTGCAGGACGCGGTCGTTGACGTCGCCCTGCTCGACGCTTACGCCGTCCGTGACGTCCTGAACCACCACCTGGCGTGCTCTCGCCTGACGGGTGAGCAACGACAGAAACTCGACGACGTACTTGCCATGTCAGGGCTCGGTGCCGGGAAGCTTTCACCTGCTCACATGCAAGCTCTCGCCACAGCTGTGGATGAGGCCGAAGTGGCGCTGCGCTGGCTTTGTAACCCGCTCACCAGCTATGCGGCCGCGGATCGCCGATCACCCCGCCCCCACGGCGGTGGCTGGGTTCCCGTACGGGGCGGCACATAAGGCACGTAGACCGACTTTCGCGGCACGGCGCCTCGAACGTGTATCCAGGTGTTTCGACCGAAACACCTGGATACGGGCAGGAGACGTTTCGGCAGGTGGTTCGGAGTGTTCAGGGGGTGTCCTTGAACTCCTCGTGCAGGGCGGGGAGGAACGAGGCGAGATGGTTCATCTCAGAGGCGCAGTGGAACGCCAGGTCGTACCCGAAGGTGGGGCCGAGAGCTCTCGCGGCGACGCGGGGGAGGGCGGAGTCGCCGAGCCTGCGGGTCATTCTGGCGGTGAGCAGTGAGCCGCCACGGCCGGGAACGGAGTGGGCCGGCAGGTCCAGCATGCCGGCGTCGTCGAGGAAGAAGCGGCTGCGCATCTCCGAGCCGTGCGAGGTGGGGCGGACCTGGTGGACGAGCCAGCCCTGGGCGACGGGGTACCGGCTGAGCCCCACCCTCGCGCAGATGACGGCATGCCCCGGCCCCGGCTCGTTGAATCCCAGCCGGGTGGGGTCGGTGAAGCGGATGGCGAGCCGCTGGAGGGTGCCGCCGACGTACTCGTCGACGTAGGAGACGTTGTCGATGTAGCGCTGACGGTCGGTCAGGGTACGGTCGGCGCTGCGATCCTCGCCCAGGGCGGAGAACTGGTGGGCGTCGGGGTACCAGAGCTTGTACCGGGCCGATTCGGCCGAGTGCCAGCCGAACCACCAGTCCCACATCTCAGCGGTGACACCCGGCATGTCGGTCAGTACGGCGATCAGGTAACCGCCGGGAACGCGCGTCCAGCCGGTCTCCATCTTGTGGTGGCCCGGGCGGGACATGATCCGGGCGGCATCCTGAATGCCGTAGGCGTACTCCGTCGGCGCCATGCCGCCGAGCAGCGCCTCGCGGACGTGTTCCTGCACCGGGAGGGTGTCGGCGCGGAAGTACTTGGCGTAGGGTGCGGCCTCCTCGCTCCGGCGGTAGCCGAGGTAACGGGTTTCCACCGCGTAGCTGTCCGGGAAGCGGGCCCGGTCGGCCGCTGTGGGCGTGTACTGGATCACGGATGACTCCTCGCTGAGAGAGGACGCAACGGAGGCGGGGGTCACGGGGCTGCCCCCGCTGCGCCGTCGGAGCCGGTTGAGGGGCGCCCGCTTCGGCGCCTGGGCTCGGGACGTCATGAGCTCACCGTTCCTCTTCCACTGTTCCGTCACCGGTGCGGAGCAGGTAGGACTGGCAGAGCATGGTCAGCTCGTGCAGGAGCCGGTCCTCGGCGATCTGATGCCGCAGGCCGGCGTCGGGGCCGAACGTCACCTGCCACACGGCGGTGCTGAACACGGCCCGGAAGGCCACCGGCACCGCCGTCCCCGGCTCGGAACAGGAAAGCTCGCCGGAGCGGGCCAGCAGCAGCGAGGTGAACAGCTCCTCGGCCAGGGCGCTGGTGGCGTTGCCGCGCTCGCGCAACGACGCGTCGACGGCGGCACGCAGGATCAGCGGCCCCATCACCGCTCCGTGCCGGTCCACCTGCTCCGCCAGGGCGCGCACCGCGGCGGCGATCAGCCCGGCCACCGGCGTGTCCGCCTCCCCCTCCAACCGGGCGAAGGCGGCGCGCAGGTCGGCGTCGACGCGGTCCAGCACGTCGTGCTGGACCGCGCGGATCAGCCCGTCCTTGTCGCTGAACCGCTCGTACACCGACCCGACCGACACGCCGGCGGCCGCCGCCACCCGGGAGATCACCATCCCCTCCCACCCGGCGTCCTTCAGCGCCTGCCGGGCGGCGTCCAGGATCTTGCGCCGCGTGACCCGGCTGCGTTCCTGCTGCGGTGTGCGTTGACCTGCCTGTGCCATGTGCCGTCCTCGTCCTCGCCGGTCGTATCGCCCACTGTATCCGAACCTGAATTCAGGTTCGGATACAGTGGGCGGCACCCACACCGTCCGCCCTTGTGCGCAGGAGTACGTGATGACCCTGACAGCCGTGACCTTCCCCTCCGACGGCATCCGTCTGGCGGGTGATCTCTATCTGCCCGGCCACCCCTCCGGCCCGCTGCCGGGCGTGGTGATGGCTCCCGGGTTCGGCGGTGTCAAGGAAATGCTCATGCCCTCCTACGCCGCCTCCCTGAACGAAGCCGGGATCGCGGTCCTGGCCTTCGACTACGCGGGCTTCGGCCACAGCGAGGGCGAACCCCGCCAGCACATGGATCTCGACGCACAGCAGCGCGCGTACCGCCACGCCCTCGACTACCTCGCCGCCCATCCCGGCATCGACGGCGGCCGTCTGGGTGTCTTCGGCACCAGCATGTCCGGCGGCCATGCTCTGGCCCTGGCCGCCTCCGACACCCGGGTGCGCTCTACCGTCGTCCTCATCCCCTTCACCGGCCTGGACGTCTCCGGCCTGGGCCCCGGACTGCTCGACATGTTGGAGGACGCCGCCCGGCGTCAGGAAGCCGGCGAGCCGCCCCAGATGATCGCCAGTACGGGCAGGCCCGGCGAGCTCGCCGCGATGACCACCGACGGCGCCTGGGAATGGATGGAGCGCATGACCGCCGACGCTCCCGGCTACCGCAACGAGGTCACCCTCGCCTCCCTGTGGAACCTCGCCAACTACCACCCCACCGGCGACCTCGCGGCCGTTACCGCCCCCGTACACGCGATTCTCGCGACCGACGACGCCATCACCCCGGCACCGGCCGCACGCCGCGCCCTCGGCTCGGTCGAACGGCTTGAGGTGGTCGAGATCCCGCGGACGCACTTCGAACTCTTCACCGACCACCTGCGAGAGACCATCGACCTCACCACACGCTGGTTCGCCGACGACCTCGGCTCCGTGACCGGGTCGCGGGTCCGCCTCTGACGATCCCGCCGATTCCCGTTGTCCCACCGTCTCGGCGCTGCCCTGGAACTCGTCACGGGACCGTCGCGCCGTACGGTCCCGCTGCGGGGTTTCTTTCGGAGACGAGCGCCGACCGGGTGAACGTCCCCGGTCAGGAGCAGGCTTTTCGCGGGTCAGGGGGCGGCGAAGATCGGGACCTTGCGCTGGATGAGGGCGGCGAGGGCGGCGTGGCCCTGGCGGTTGAGGTGCAGCACCGCGACGCCGCCCTCCTGGCCGGGGGCGAGGGCGTCGAATCCCCGGTAGAACGGGTCGGTGGACTCGCACAGCGAGTGCCCGGCGAACTCGGGGCGCAGGGTCGTCGAGTTCAGGTGCGGGCCGACGAACCGGACGTTGACCCCGCGTGCCCTGGCGGCCTGCGCGGCCCTGGACAGCGTCGCGTCCAGCGCGCCGGAGACCTTCGCCCCGGCCAGGCGCTCCTCGGCGCTGAAGACACCGGCGTCGCAGATCGGGTCGAGGGGGATGCCGGTGGCGTTCTGACCACGGGTGACCGCCCTGCCGTACCCGGTCATGACAATCTGGGCACGAGGGCTGCGGCGCTTGATCTCGGTGAGGAGGCCGCTCAGGGACTGCTTCAGGGCGGGCATGCGGTCGAGGATCGCCGTGGTGGGCGCGCCCGTGCAGTCCGCCTGGACGCACACGCCGCCGTATCCGGCGAAGTCGATGTCGTTGCCGCCGATGTTCAGCGTCACCAGGTCGGTGTCCCGGCGGAGCGCGCCGAGTTGCGCGGGCTCCCCCTTGAAGGGCTGCCGCAGGTCCTGGATGGCCGCGCCGCTGCACATGACGTTGGTGAACCTCACGGTCGTGCCGCGCTGCCGGAGCTGCTCGACAAGGATCGTGGAGGCGGAGTTGCGGCTGCGGTAGCAGGTGCCCTCGGTGCCGGGCTCGTAGTCCCCGGCCCCCGTGCCGGAGCCGTAGGAGTCGCCCAACGCCACCACGTCGAAGGACGGTGTGACACCGACCGCCTCCGCTGCGGCGGTGCCCGCCGTGCCCGCCGTCATCCCGGCGGCCATGACGAGGCCCGCGAGGCCAGCGACGATTTTTGTGCGAGTGACCATCATCAGTGGTGCTTCCTCCCGTAAGACGGCAAAGGCCACGGCGATGAGGATCACCCCACCCCCGTGGCGCTTCCCCTGTGAACCCGTGCCCCTGCGAACCGTGCCTTTGCCAAGGTGAATTCGTGCCGGTGCGTCCATGGCCTGGAAGACCGAGAATGCTGCCGTTCTACGGACCATTCGCGACCGGTTTCGGCACTGATATTACGTTCGTCGCGTTGTCGAAATCTCGAAAAAAGACAGATCCGGTTATAGCGGGCTGTCCGTAACCGCCGGGGGAGATGCACCGGGCGCGGCCTGCCCCGTGCTCGCGGCGTACGGAGAGCCTGTCTCCCGTGCCGCCGCGGTCGGCTCCCGGCGCTGTCGCGGCCGACGCCGGGCGGGTGGTGGTGCGCGGATCGGGGATTGCTCGCGACCGGGCGACGACCTGGGAAAGGAGGCGTTGAACAGCAGGTCGTGGCGGTGCGGCCGGTATTTCGCCCCCATTTGGGGCCAAAAGTGCTTCAGGCTGAGAAGTTAGACTCTCGCCCCATGGGTATAGGTCGCATCCTCTTTCTCACCTTTGGCTGCATAGTGCTGGTCATAGCCTTTTTCCTGGCCATGGAGGAGGAGGATCCCATGAACATGCCACGGGCACAGGTCTTCGCGCTGGGGGGCATCGCGTTGATGGTCGCCGGTGCCGCCTGCGGGGCCGCCGAGCGCCGGACCGCTCGCCTTCCGCAAGCTCCTCCGCAGCCCCCGGCTCCGCAGCAGTACCCCCCGCAGGGCCACAACCCGCAGCAGGGGTACGCCGCCCAGCAGGGGTACGCCGCCCCGCAGCAGGGCTACAACCTCCAGCAGGGCTACACCGCCCCGCAGGCGTACAACCCCCAGCAGGGCTACACCGCCCCCTACCCTCCCGCCCAGAATCACTGACGCGGCACCGGCGGGCCACGCCCCCGAGGCTTTCGGTGGAGGCATGGCCGGCGGAGGCGGTGCGGCGGCGACGACGAGCCGGCGGCTTACCGCCGGCTCGGGACGGGACCTGCTTCGAGAAGGACGGGACCTGCTTCGAGAAGGACGGGACCTTCTTCGGGAAGGCGGACGAGACCTTCTGCGGGAAGGCTCAGGCCTTTTCGGGAAGGCTCAGGACAGGGCCTTCTTCAGGAAGTCGACCTGGAGCAGCAGCAGGTTCTCCGCCACGGCCTCCTGCGGGGTCATGTGGGTGACCCCCGACAGCGGCAGCACGTTGTGCGGGCGGCCCGCGGCCAGCAGGGCCGAGGACAGGCGCAGCGTGTGCGCGGCGACCACGTTGTCGTCGGCCAGGCCGTGGATCAGCAGGAGGGGACGGTCCAGCTTCTCCGCGTCGGCGAACAGGGACGAGGAGTCGTAGTGGCCCTCGTCCGGGTGGCCGAGGTAGCGCTCGGTGTAGCAGGTGTCGTACAGGCGCCAGTCGGTCACCGGAGCCCCGGCGACGGCCGCGTGGAACACGTCGGGGCGGCGGAGCACGGCCAGGGCGGCGAGGTAGCCGCCGAACGACCAGCCCCGGATGGCTACCCGCGACAGGTCCAGGTCGTCGGGGAACCGCGCGGCGGCGCCGTGCAGGGCGTCGACCTGGTCGTCCAGGACCGGGGTGGCCAGGTCGTGCAGGACGGCCCGCTCGAACTCGGGGCCGCGCCCCGGGGTGCCCCGGCCGTCGGCCACGACCACCGCGAAGCCCTGGTCGGCGAACCACTGGCTGGTCAGGTACGCCCCGGCCGCGGCCAGCACGCGCTGGGCGTGCGGCCCGCCGTACGGGTCCATGAGGACCGGCAGTTTCGCGGAGCCCGGCACGTGTCCGGTGGGCAGGAGCACGGCGGTGGCCAGGTCGCGCTCGCCCGCCCTGATCAGGGAGACCCGCAGGTCCAGGCTGGGGCGTTCGGCGTGCGAGGCGATGTGGCCGCGGGGCGTGCCGTTGTGCAGGACGCGGGTGGCCGAGCCCTCGCTGGCGAGGGTCTGACCGGTGATCACGAGGGTGCCGCCCGCGGTGTGGCCGCTGTAGACGCCGCCCTCGGCCGGGCTGACAAGGGTGATCTGACCTCGCCGGTAGGCCCAGACGGCGATCTCGGTGGGCTCCCCGCTCGCCCGGAAGAGCACGGTCTCGCCGTCGATGTCGAGGATCTCGCGGACCTGGAGGGTGGGCGGTGTGACCGGGGAGTCGCCGACGATCAGGCGGTGGCCGCCCTCCGAGGTGGCGGCCCAGACGAGGCTGCCGTCGGACAGGTGGCCGGGGACGCCGGTGACGATGTCGACCCAGGCGGAGTCGGTGTCCTCGCGTACGACGGTGGAGGCGCCGGTGGCCGGGTCGACGTCGAGCAGCCGCATGGTCCGCTGGTCGCGGGTCATGGTGACGATCGACAGGCCGTGGACGTCCCAGGAGGCGTTGACCAGGTATTCGTCGTCGAAGGGCACCGCGACGCGGGCCCCTCCGAGGGTGAGCACGAAGAGCTCGACCCCGGCGTTGGCCGTGCCCGCCGAGGGGTAGCGCTGCTCGGTGCCGGGCCGGGCCGGGTTGGCCGGGTCGGCGATGTGCCAGCGCTGCACCGGCGACTCGTCGGCCCGCTCGACCAGGATCGCGTCACCGGACGGGGACCACCAGTAGCCCCGCATGCGGTCCATCTCCTCGGCGGCGATGAACTCGGCCAGGCCGTACGTCACCTCCGGGGACTCGGGGCGGGCCAGCGCGTGGTCGACCTCGTCCTCCAGGTCCTGGATGTGGAACGCGCCGCCGGTCACGTAGCCGACGTGGACGCCGGTGGGGGACATCCGGGGGTCGATCACCGGCCCGGAGGTCTTCAGCCGCCGTACGAGGGCGGTCTTCAGGTCGACGACGTAGAGGCCGCCGGAGAGCGCGAACGCCGCGACGGTCACCGCGGCGTCGGTGCTGTACGCGACGACGCCCCCGGCCTGTTCGCGGCTCCGCTCGCGGCGCGCCCGCTCCTCGGGCGGCAGGTCCTCCTCGTCGGCCGCCAGGGCGCGCGGGTCGACGATCAGCCGTTCCGCGCCGCTGAGGACGTCGTACTCCCACAGGCAGGTCACCGGGTCGAAGCCGCTCCTGCTCCGGAGGAACACGACGCGGTCACCGCCCGGGGCGATCGTGAAGCCGCGCGGCACTCCGAGGGTGAATCGACGGGTTCTGGCGTGCAGGCGAGGGAAGCTCTCACTCATACGAGCCATCTTGCCAGTTCCGCATCGAGTGTCTTGTTTTCGAGGTGCGGACGGACCGGGAACGCGGCGTTCTGCCCGATGTGGGGCATCGATACCCTCGGACGCATGACTGATCGGCGCCTGATGCTCGTGCACGCCCACCCGGACGACGAGACGATCGGCAACGGGGCCACCATGGCCAGGTACGCCGCCGAGGGCGCGCACGTCACACTGGTGACCTGCACCCTGGGGGAGGAGGGCGAGGTGATCCCCCCGGAGCTCGCCCACCTGGCCGCCGACCGTGACGACACCCTGGGGGAGTATCGCGCCGGGGAGCTCGCCGCGGCCTGCGCGGCGCTCGGCGTCACCGACCACCGGTTCCTGGGCGGTCCCGGCCGCTGGAGGGACTCCGGCATGATGGGCGTCGCCGCCAACCACCGGGCGAACGCCTTCTGGCAGGCCGACCTGGACGAGGCGGCGGGCGAGCTCGCGAGGATCGTCCGCGAGGTGCGGCCCCAGGTGCTCGTCACCTACGACGAGAACGGTTTCTACGGCCACCCCGACCACATCCAGGCCCACCGCGTCGCCTGGCGGGCGGTCGAGCTGGCCGCCGACCCCGCGTTCGAGCCGTCCGAGCCGTGGCGGGTCGCGAAGGTCTACCACACCGCGATGCCCAGGTCCGTGATGTACCGGACCGAGGAGGCGATGCGCGAGAGGGGCGCCCCCTTCCTCGCCGAGCCGGTCGACGACCTGCCGTTCGGCTGCCGGGACAAGGACGTCACCACCGAGATCGACGCCCGCGCCCACATCGGCAGGAAGATCGACGCGATGCGGGCGCACGCCACCCAGATCAGCGTGAACCCGCCCTGGTACGCCCTGTCCAACAACGTCGGCCAGGAGGTGCTCGGGGTCGAGCACTTCGTCCTCCGTTCCGGCGTGCCGGGTCCCGCCGGTCCCGGAGCGCCGGTCGAGGTGGGAGGGATCGGCGAGCCGTACGACCGCGAGGACGACCTGTTCGCCGGGATCCACTAGCCTCGGTGCTTGTGATGGAGCAGGTGCCGGCCGTGCGTGAGCCCTCGGAGACGATCGTCGCCGTGGCGGCCAACGCCGTGCTCGTCATGCTCGGGCTCCTGGTGGGCGTCCTCGGCGGGTTCCAGCACTCCTGGTACGTCAGGCCCGTCCCGGTCTCCGCCATCGGCTGCGTCGCCCTGCTGTTCGCGGTGACCTACTGGGCCGGGCGGACGACGCGCGGCAAGGCGGCGCCTCTGGCGTTCGCGGCGGGCTGGGCGCTGGTCACCGTGATCTGGACCTCCGGACGGCCGGAGGGCGATCTGGTCATCGCCAACGACCCGTCCGGCTATCTCTACCTCTACGGGGGCCTGGTGGCGGTCGCGATGGGGATCCTGCTCTCGCCGTCGGCCACCGCGGCCGGGTCGTGGCTGCTCACCCCGCACGGCTACGGCTCGGGCCCGCAGGCACCGCCCGTACCGCAGGCACCGCAGTCCCCGCCCGTACAGCAAGGCCCGCAGGTCCCGCCTGGCCCGGCCGCTCCCTGACGACCTCCTCACGGGAGGGAAAAGCAGGAAAAAGCCTCTGTCGCCGGTCGCCCGGATGACGCACAATCCCGGTATGCGGCGGTTGCATCGGGTACGGCGGACGCTCAACTACGCCAATCTGTCCACCCCACTGGGCCTGCTCCTGGCACGCGTCGGCCGGGCCAGGGTGACCGCCGGGCCCGACGGGCTGCTCCTGGCGTACGGCTACCGCTTCCGGTTCCCGATCGCCTCGGCGTTCACCGTGGGCAACGTGGTGCTGACCAAGCACCCGGAGGGCTTCCTCACCGGGGCCCTGCTCAGGCACGAGGACCGGCACGCCTCCCAGTACATGTGCTGCGTGGGCCTGCCGATGCTCCCGCTCTACGTCGTCGCGGTGGTCGTCTCCATGATGATCTGCGGCAACCAGGCCTCGTGGAACCTCTTCGAGCGGCTGGCGAACCTGGAGGACGGCAACTACGCCCGTAGATCTCCCTGGTGGTTTCACACTAGACCGCCGCAAAAGGAATGAATCTCTCTGTGGGGGGATCTACAAGGGGTGAGCTGTTGATGACCGAAGGGGGCCGCCCATGTCACAGACGTCCCACCCAGAAATCGCCTCCCACGTGCCCGCGGAACCCGGCGGCCTTCTCGAAGAGCCCCTGAGGCGTCCCGGATGGTCGGCTCGCTTCACCACGCGGCCGGTGCGCGCGCTCAGGCGGCTGGGCCGGACCGCCGGACGGGTGGTCAGGGACCGGTCCGCCGAGCGAGGGGCCTCCGGGCCCGAGGCGGCACTCCGCCCTCCGGAACTCCCCGGGCGATCCGAGCGCCTGGTGCCCTCCGCGCGGTCGGCGCCTTCCGTGCGGCCGGCACCGCCGAGACGGCCGAGACGGCCCGAGCCGCTGCCGAGGCGGTCCTGGCCGGGTGGCTTCAAGGACCGGCTGACCTCGCCGGTCCCGACGTTCCAGGAGCTGCTGGCGGTCGCCTGGCACGGCACGCTCCGGCCCGGCGTCGGGGACGAGGACCGCATCCCGGTCCACCGGGACGGGCTTCCCCTCGCGACGGGCACCGACGCGGTCGTCACCTGGGTGGGGCACGCGACGTACGTGGTGCAGATCGGCGGGCTGACCATCCTCACGGATCCGGTCTGGGCGAGGAAGATCGCCGGTATCCACCGGCCCCGGCTCACCCCGCCCGGTGTCGCGTGGGCCGACCTGCCCAGGATCGACGCCGTGGTGATCAGCCACAACCACTACGACCACCTGGACGCCCAGACCGTGCGGCGGCTGCCGCGCGACACGCCCGTCCTCGTACCGGCGGGGCTCAGGTCCTGGTTCACCCGTCGCGGGTTTCGCGACGTGACCGAGCTCGACTGGTGGGAGAGCACCTGGGTAGGCGGTGTCCGTTTCGACTTCGTCCCGGCCCACCACTGGAGCCGCCGGTCGGTCTGGGACACCTGCAAGACCCTCTGGGGCGGCTGGGTGATCGCCTCCGACGACCAGACGATCTACTTCGCGGGGGACACCGGGTACGGCGACCGCTTCGCCCAGATCGGGGCCCGCTACCCGGGCGGCGTCGACCTCGCCCTGATGCCGGTGGGGGCCTTCGAGCCCCGCTGGTTCATGAAGGCCGCGCACGTCGATCCCGCGCAGGCCGTACGGGCGTGCCGGGACGTGGGGGCCCGCCGGATGGCGACCATGCACTGGGGCACGTTCGTGCTGTCCGGCGAGACGCTCCTCGCGCCGGTGGAGGAGGCCAGGGTGGCCTGGGCGGAGGCCGGACGGGACCGCGCCGACCTGTGGGACCTCGCGGTCGGGGAGTCCCGGGTCCTCACGTCCTGACAGTCTGACGTCCCGCGTCCTGACGTTCCCGCCCTGACGTTCCCGCCCCGACGTCTCGTGTCTTGAGAACGGTCCGAGAGGAGCCCCGGGCCGCGGACGTGTTCGTCGCGCGGCCCGGGAACCTCGGCGCCGTCAGGGGCTGAGCGTCAGGGTGTGGGTGGCGGCCTTCTCGATGGAGTCCTGACGGGCGAGCATGGGAGTGGTCTCGCCGCCCGCCCACAGCGGCGCCTGGTCCCAGTAGTTGTCGTGGAACGCGTGGCCGGAGGCGCCGGTCAGGTTGATCCACCGGGATTTGTCCAGGTCCGCCAGGTCCACCACCATCCGCATGGACGGCAGCCAGCTCACCGCGTAGCCGTCCTGCGCGTCCCACCCGGCGGCGTTGACCGCGTCGTCGCTGCCGGACACCGGGAACGGGCCCCGGTTGAACAGCCACTCGATCGGGCCGATTCCCGAGGTGCCGAAGGTCTGGTGGACGAGCTCCAGGGAGTGCAGGTCGCCCCAGCGCCAGTCCTTGACGTCCGGGCCGAGCAGGCCGTTCAGCTCGTCGTAGGCCCGCGCCATCGCCCGCCGCAGCATGTCGTCGCGGGTCTCGGCGCCCGGGGTGGCCGTGTCGTTCCAGAACGCGTCGTCCGGCCGGTCGAGCATGACCCGGACGACCTCGAACCAGCGGTCGCCGCCCTGGGACCTGGCACCCTCGGGGAGATCGTCGTTGAAGGTCTCGACGAGCAGGTGCCGCCAGACGGCGTTGAAGTACATCGCGGGGCCCGACTCCATGCCCTGCGCACGGTCCCACTTGCGCAGCAGCTCGCGGGCGTCCTTGGCGGGCCCGGCCATCTCGACGTCCAGCAGCCTGGGCACCAGGAACCGGGCGAGGCCGTTGTCGCTGTCCTGCTGCAGCTCGCTCATCGCGGCCACGTCCACCTTGCCGCCGTCCTTCAACGCCTCGCGGAGGCGGTCCAGGATGCGCTGGGAGCGGTACCCGTACGCCCAGTCCCTGGTGAGGGTGTACGGATAGCGGCCGGGGTCGATGACCGCGTTGTTCGCGGTCACGATGTAGCCCTCGGGCGGGTTGTAGAGGCTGGGCAGCTCGTTGAAGGGGATCGTCGACTGCCAGGCGTACTCGCCGGTCCAGCCGGGCACCGGCCAGGTGCCGTCGCCGCGGGTCCGCACCGGGATCCGCCCGGGGGCCTGGTAGCCGATGTTGCCCGCGGTGTCGGCGTAGATCAGGTTCTGCGCGGGCACCTCGAACCTGGAGGCCGCGCTCCTGAACTGCTGCCAGTCCTGCGCGGTGTTCAGCGCGAAGATCGCGTCGGCGGTCCTGCCCGGCTCCAAGGCCGTCCACTTGAGCGCGACCGCGTCGGCCTGTTCCCCGAAGACCGACTCCATGCCGGGGAGCGTCTTCTCCACGTTCTCCATGACGTCGGAGATGATCGGCCCGTGCATGGTGTCGCGCACCTTGAGCCGTACGTCGGCGCCCCCGGCCACCTTGATCGTCTCGGTCCTGGTGGTGAGCGGCTTCCAGTCGCCCATGAACAGGTACGAGTCGTCCTTGACCCGTTCCAGATAGAGGTCCGCGACGTCCGGGCCCAGGTTGGTGAAGCCCCAGGCGATCTTGTCGTTGCGGCCGATGACCACCCCCGGCACGCCGGAGAAGGTGAACCCGGTGACGTCGAACGGGCACTCGGCGCTCTTGACGCGGCAGTGCAGCCCGGCCTGGTACCAGACCGAGGGCATGCCAGGGCCCAGGTGGGGGTCGTTGGAGAGCAGCGGTTTGCCCGACTCGGTGTGCTTTCCGCCGACCACCCACGAGTTCGAGCCGATGCCGTGGCCGCCCGCCGGGTCGCCCATCAGGCTCGGCACCGCGCGCATCGCCTCGGCCGCCCGGGTCAGCGCCCCGGTGGCCGGGGCCACCCCGGACGGCTCGCTGTCGGCCTTCTTCGGTTCCTGCTCCTGGTCGAACCCGCGCTCGCCGACCGAGCCCCTGGTGACGATCGGCTGGTGGGTCTCGTACGGGTAGCCGGGCCAGAGCTGCTCCACCCGGCCGCGCGGCAGCTTGCTCGCCGCGAGTGCCCGGCCGATCTCGTCGGCCATGTTGGAGCGCAGGTCCCAGGCCATCGCCTTGAGCCAGGCCAGCGAGTCGACCGGGGTCCACGGCTCCGGCCGGTAGCCCGGGCTGGTCGCCCGCAGCAGCACGTACTCCAGGCTCCTGTCGGCGAGGCCGTCGTTCCGCGTCATCCAGGCGTTCACCCCGGCGGCGTAGGCGTCCAGGTAGCGCCGGGTCCGCTCGTCGAGCAGGGGCAGCTCCTGCTCGGCCACCTTCCGCCAGCCCATGGTCCGGATGACCCTGTCCTCGGTCAGCGTCGCCGAGCCGAACATCTCCGACAGCCGCCCGGCGGTCACGTGGCGGCGGAAGTCCATCTCGAAGAAGCGGTCCTGGGCGTGCACGTAGCCCTGCGCGAGGAACAGGTCATCGGGAGAGTCCGCGTAGATGTGCGGGATACCCGTCTTATCGCGATAAACGGTGACTTTTCCTTTTAGACCGCTTACCTTGAGCTCGCCTTCGAGCTGCGGGAAGGAGGCCCGCACGCTCCACACGCCCGCTCCGGCGACCAGCAGCCCGAGCACCAGAAACACGGTGAGCACCCGTGCCAGCCACGTGAGCGGGCGGGGCATCCAGGCGTACGGGCGAAACCTCACAAAAACCTCCTAGGCGACATGCTCCCGCAAGTGTGGCAGCACCCCCGTGGTGTCGGCGCAGGCGTCATGGTGAAGATGCACTCATGAGACTTTCCACGGCCGACCTGGTCGACCTGCACGGCTCGGCGGTCGCGAGCTGCCTGACCCAGTTCCGTTCCTACGGCCCGAGTCCCCGGTTCGCCGGGCCGATCGCGACCGTCCGCTGCCTGGAGGACAACGCTCTCGTCAAGCGGGTCCTGGCCACCCCGGGCGAGGGCCGCGTGCTGGTCGTGGACGGCGCGGGTTCCCTGCGTACCGCCCTGATGGGCGACGTCATCGCCGCCTCCGCCATCTCGTACGGCTGGTCCGGCGTGGTCGTCAACGGCGCGGTCCGTGACACGGCCGCCCTCGCCGGACTGGACCTGGGGGTCAAGGCCCTCGGCTCGAACCCGGCCAAGAGCGCCAAGGAGGGCGTCGGCGAGCTCGACGCGCCGGTCACCTTCGGAGAGGTCGTCTTCTCCCCCGGCGCCTGGCTCTACAGCGACGAGGACGGCATCCTCGTCAGTCCCGCGGAACTCTCCTGAGGGTCTTCCCGCGACACCGCCGGGCTCTTTCGTGACGCCGCCGGGCTCTTTCGCGACGCTGACGGGCCCCTCCCTGACAAGGGGCCACTGCTCGCTTCCTGAAGAGTCTCCCGCGCCTCCGGAGAGGCTCGCTCCGACGGGCCTTTCCGGCGGGACCGGTCTGACGGGCCTTTCCGGCGGGCCTTTCCGGCGGGGCCCGGTACGACTGCCGGGCGCCGGGTGTCAGACCGGGCCGATTCCCCAGTGGTGCACGGCGCGGTCGCCGGGGGCGAGCCGGATGACGTCCTCGCCGGTGCGGAAGGCGTTCGGCGGGCAGGTCATCGGCTCCACCGCGAGCCCCTGGCGGCGGTGGCCCTCCGGCAGGGTGTCGCCGGTGTAGAGCTGGATCCACTCGATGCCCTCGCCCGCCCACAGCTCGACCCCGGTCCCGTCCGGGCCGGCCAGCGTGACCCGCACCCGCCCGTCGGCGCCGCGCTCCAGGCCGGTGAACGCGGTGTCGAGCTCCGTCCCGCCGATCGGGCGGGCGGTCCTGAAGTCGTACTCGGTGCCCTCGACGTCGTGGCGGCCGGTGGGGACCTTCCGCTCGTTCACCGCGATCCACCGGGTGGCGGGAAGCGTCAGGAGGGCGTCGTCGAGGGCGCAGAGGACGCCGAGGGACAGGTAGGGATGGGCCCCGAAGCCGTACGGCGCGTCGCCGGCGCCGACGTTCTCCGCGCTCACCTCGACCTCCAGGCCGGCGACGCCCAGGGCGTACCGGATGGAGAGATCGAGGACGTGCGGGTAGCCGAGCTGGGGGAACAGCCGCAGCCCCAGCCGGATCGCGGCGTCGTCGTGGGCCAGGACCCGCCAGGGGAACGACCGGGAGAAGCCGTGGATCGCGTTGCCGGTCTTGGGCTCGCTCAGCGCGAGCTGCCGGTCCTCGCCGTCGAAGGTGTAGCGGCCGTCCTCGACCCTGTTCGGCCAGGGAAGCAGCGGCAGCCCCGCCCCGCCGAGCGGGGGCTGGTCCTCGGGGAAGTCGACGACGAGCGGCCTGCCGTCCAGGGTGAGGCTTCTGAGGCCCGCCCCTAGCTCGGTGATGACGGCCTGGAAACCGCCGGCCGCGATGGTGTGCTGGGTCCCGGTGGGCGCGATAGTTGTCACCCGGCAATTCAACACCTATTGCCCGCCGCTTCCCGTCCACACCACCGCCCGCGGTGCCGGTCTCCAGGGTCTGGCACGTTCCTTCCCGCCTACAGCACCGTCTCCAGGACCGTCGACTGTACGGCGAAGCCGTTGGTCCGGTAGAAGCGGACGGCGGCCTCGTTGCTCGCGTAGGCGGTCACCCCGGCGTAGCGGGCGCCGTGGTGGCGGGCCCACTGCCGGAACTCCTCCACCAGCCTGCCCCCGATCCCCTGGCTACGGTAGGACGGCTCGACGTACATGCTGCCCAGGGTCGCCACGGTGACCGGCCGCATCGCGGTGGGCCCGGACAGGGCACCGGTCAGGTGGCCGACGATCCGGCCGCCGTCCTCGGCGACCATCACCAGGCGGCCGGGGTCGTCCAGCGCGTCCACGAAGCGGGCCCGCCCGTGCTCCTGGGGCCACTTCACGTTCAGGGCCGGGTCGCGGGTCCCGGCGTCCTCGGCGAACAGCGCGGAGCTGCAGGCGACGATCCCGTCCAGGTCCGCGATCGTGCCGGGTCGTACGGCGACGACGATCTCACTCATGATCGAAACGCTATCGGTCGCCACCGACATTACGAGTGATCTGCTGCTTTTGCCCCTGCCTGTCCCGGGGGATCTCGGGATCTGACCGGCCTCGTCGCCCCGCCCGCACCCTTGGAGGCCGGGGCCAGACGGCCACCGTTTCGCGACGACCGGCCGCCGGCTCACGCCGAGGTCAGGCCGTATGACCCTGACCGTCGACGGCCGCATGGACGTCGCCCGAACCGCGCTTCCTTCGCCGCCGGTCGCTCCGGCCAAGATGAACCGCGAGCACCAGCAGGGTCGCCAGTCCGCTGAACACGTAACTGCCCATCAGCAACGTCAGCCACATTCCGGCGTGGGACGGATACCTGAGAAGTGTCGCCAGGGTGACGTATCCGGGCAGGAGGAAGACGAACCACAGGAACCCCACGCCCGCCTTCTCAAGCGTGGCGTCCAAGCGCTGGGCGCGATACGCCCAGAGCACCAGGAGCGGTACGCACCAGACCCAGTGGTGCGGCCAGGAAACGGGTGAGACGAGCAGCCCCACGACGGCGCAGGCGGTGATCCCGGCGAGCTCGCCCGCCTTCTTCGCGGTCCACGCGGCGACCAGGAGTCCGCCCGTGCCGATCACCGCGCACAGGGCGAGCCAGAGGGGCACGGTGGGCCAGGAGCCGGGCATGAGCAGAAGCACGCCGCGAATCGATTG
>NZ_JBPJSR010000013.1:0-295626 GCF_051390675.1 Streptosporangium heterodermiicola | reverse complement strand
ACACCATCGAACTCCACGACGACCGCACGCCGCGACACGTGGCCGGCCGTCATCGGTCCCGCCTGCCCACCGGAGACACCGGCATCTCTCACGCCTTCCCTCTGGCCCGTCGCGGCGGCCCGGAAGGCCGCGCGACTCCCTTTCGGCGACCTTCCCGGCTGGTTCCGCGGCGGGACGCCGACGAGGAGCACTCGTCCGGGAATCTCGTGTCCGGCCGGTCGCCTCGCGAGGCTAGAGATCACGCGCCGAATCCGTCAAGGTTTCGCGCGTGTTTTCGGCTGTTAAAAAATGCCGCATCCTCATAGTGAGCGGGGAAGAGCCGGGCGCGCCCCCTGTTCCGGGAAGGCACGTGGCGGACGCTTCCAGGGCCTTGACGTTGTCGTGGCCGCGGGCGGCGTTGGTGATGGCCGCGCCGCCGTAGGAGTGGCCGACCATGATGACCGGGCCGGGGATGGTGTCGACGACGCTGGAGACGTAGTCCGCGTCGGCGGCCAGGTCGCGCAGCGGGTTGGCGGGGGCGATCACCGGGAAGCCGGCCGCCTGCAGGGCGGCGATGGTGGCGTTCCAGCCGGAGGCGTCGGCGAACACCCCGTGCACCAGCACGACCGTGGGTTTGGCCGTCGTGCCCGCCGTCGTGCCCGGCGTGCCCTTCACCGCGGACGGCGCCGCCGCCGAGGCGGGCGCGACGGGACCGGTCATGCCGAGCGTTAGGGTCAGCGTGGCGAGCAGCAGGCTCAGGCCGCGGCGCTGGGAACGGATGGTCATGGCGGTGTCTCCTCGGGTTCGTACCGGTAGGGCGTCGGTTACGGCACGAGCATCGGCCGCCGCGGGGTCGCCGCGAAGGGGTGCAGGCCGCGATCGCCGCCCTGCACGACGAGGCCGAGGACGTCGCGACCACCGACTGGCCGCAGGTCGTGGCCCTGTACGACGTGCTGCTCGCCCCCGTGCCGTCCCCGGTGGTCGCGCTGAACCGGGCCGCGGCGGTGGCGATGCGCGACGGGCCGGAGGCGGGCCCGGCGCTGCTCGACGGGCTGGCCGGCGAGCCCCGGCTGCGCGACCACCACCCCTACCCGATGGCACGGGCGGAACTGCTGCACCGGCTCGGACGCCTCCCCGAGGCCGCGGCGGCCTACCGCGAGGCGCTCGACCTGGTCGGCACCGAACCCGAACGGGCGCACCTGCTGCGCAGGCTCGGCGCGGCCGAGACGTCCGATCCCGGCGGCACGGCCGGCACCTGACGGCGGGCCCCCTCCCGGCCGCCGCCGTCACCCGCTCATCCGACCGAGAAGAGCCGTACATGGACGACGAAGAGATCTTTTCCTGGACAGTGGACGAACGGCTCGGCCTCGCCGCCCTCCTCGGCGGGCTCGACGACCACGAGTGGACGGTGGCCTCCCTCTGTCCCGGCTGGACGGTGCACGACGTGGCCGCTCACATGACGCTCTCCACGCACACGCTGTTCCTCGACACGCTCAGGCGTGTGGTCCGGACGCGTGGCGACATCAACCGGGTCTTCGCCGACCAGGCGCGGGACCAGGCGGCCAGGTTCGGGCCCGCGGAGCTCGTCGCGCAGCTCCGCGGGACAGCGGGCTCACGGCGCCGCGGGCTCGGCTCCCGCCCGCTGGACACGCTCGTCGACGCGCTGGTGCACGGGCAGGACATCGCGCGCCCGCTCGGGCGGGTACGGGAGATGCCCGCCGAGCGGGCGGTCGCGGGGCTCGGCCGCGTCCTGGGTACCGGCTTCTACGGCGCTCCCAGGCGTCTGCGCGGTACGAGGCTGGTCGCCACCGACCTGGACTGGTCGGCGGGCGAGGGCCCGGACGAGGTCCGGGGCCCGGCGGGTGATCTCCTCCCGGTGGCGACCGGGCGGGCCGCGGGGCTCGCGGGCCTGTCCGGGCCGGGTGCCGAGCGGGTCGCGGCGGCATTGCAGGCGGAAGCGCTGCAAACGGGGACGCTGCACACCAAAACGGTGTGGACGGGGACGTTGTAGACGGAGACCCCGTCCGCCGCATGTGCGGGCCATCGCCTCCACCGCCTCCACCGCCTCCTCGCGGAGCCTGGAGCCGGGAGCCGGCGGCGGGATGCGACACCGGGAGACGGGGCAGCAGACGGAGCCGGGAGACGGGGCCGGGATGCTCACCGGGATCGTGGCCCTGCCGGGGCCGGTCTCGGTGCGGCCTTCCCGGGGGTGGTCCCGGCTGCCAGGCTCGAACCCATGAGCGCGTTCACCGGCGGCGAGATCGCGTGCCTGACCGGCCGGCCACCGGGACGCCTCGCCACGGTTCGCGAACCGCCCGGCCCGGTTCCGGCTTCCCGGCCACGACCTGTCTCCCGGCTCCGACCGGCGGGATTCCGGGCACGGCCTTGCGGGACCCCGGGCACTGCCTTCACGAACACCGACCACCAGAAAGGACCTTCCTTGCGTTACCGACCGCTGGGCCGTACCGGACTGCGGGTGTCAGAGCTGTTCTTCGGCGCGATGACCTTCTACGAGCGCGGCGGCGCCGACGTGCCGCGGGAGTACCGGGCCATGCTCGACACCTACGCCGAGGCCGGAGGCAACGTCGTCGACACGGCCTCGGCGTACGGCGACAGTGAGGAGATCCTCGGCGAGCTCCTCGCCGGGCGCCGGGACCGCTTCGTCGTCGCCACCAAGTACACGCTCTCCCGCGACCGCACCGACCCGAACGCCGCAGGCAACCACCGCAAGAACCTCACCCTGTCCCTGGAGCGCAGCCTGCGGCGGTTGCGGACCGACCACGTCGACCTGTACTGGGTGCACCTGTGGGACCGCCACACCCCGGTGGAGGAGACGATGCGGGCGCTGGACGACGCCGTGCGCGCCGGGAAGATCCTCTACGTGGGCGTCTCCAACGCCCCGGCGTGGCTGGTCAGCCGCGCCAACACCCTGGCGGAGTGGCGGGACTGGACGCCGTTCGCGGGCCTGCAGGTGCCGTACAACCTGCTCGGGCGCGACGTCGAGCGGGAGCTGCTGCCGATGGCCGAGGCGTTCGGGATGAGCGTGGCCGCGTGGGGGCCGCTCGCCGGCGGCGTGCTGTCCGGGAAGTTCACCGGCCCGGCGGCCCCGGAGGCGGGAGGGGCCACCCGGGTCGATCCCGGCTCCCTCACCGCACGCGACCACACGGTCTCGGGTGCCGTACGGGAGGTCGCGGGCGACCTGGGCGTCACGGCGGCCCAGGTGGCGATCGCCTGGACCCGCGCCCGCTTTCCCGCCGTCCACCCGATCGTCGGCGCGAGGGACGTCGAGCAGCTCACCGACAACCTGGGCGCGGTCGACGTCGTCCTCCCCGGGGAGGCGGTCCGGCGCCTGGAGGCGGCGACGGGGTTCGAGGTGGGGTACCCCGGCGACTTCATCGCCGAGTGCGAGGCCGGTCCGCAGGCGTTCGGCGAGGCGCCCGCGGAACCCCGCGTCCGCTCACGGCTCTCCGGGCCGTAGGTCCCCGGGAACCGGCGCGTCCCACCTCGGGTCCCGATGTCCGGCGAACGCCACGACGAGTTCCAGCCCGCCCCCCGGGCTGGGGCTCGCCCGTACGCCGGCCCCGTGCGCCCTCGCGATCGACGCGACGATCGACAACCCGAGCCCGGCGCCCTGCCCACGGGTCGTGTGCAGCCGCCTGAAGGGCTCGAAGAGGTCGCAGAAACGTTCCTCCGGCACCTCCGGGCCGGTGTTCGTGACGGTCAGGACCCCGTGGGCGAGCGTCACCTCGGCGGTCCCGCCGGGACGGTTGTGACGGACCGCGTTGCCGACGAGGTTGGTGACGAGCCGGTTCAGCAGGATCGGGCCGCCGTGGACGACGAACGGTTCCGTCCGTGCCGTCACGGTGACGTCGCCGGTGCCCCGTCCCGCAGGCCTTCGAGGACGACCGTCCCCCAGGATGAAAAGGCTCGCGGGAAGAAGGTCACTCGATCTCACGAGCGGGACGGTGGATCGCGGGCACCGTCACGCGGCGGCGGTCCTCAGAACCTGTCCCGGACGACGCGCCGCTCGACCAGTCCCAGTACGGCGTCGGCGGTCTTGCCGAGCAGGGCGAGCAGCAGGATGGACAGCAGGAGGATGTCGGTGCGGCCGGTGTTCTGGCTGTCGATCAGCAGGAAGCCGAGTCCCATCGAGGAGGCGATGAGCTCGGCGGCGACCAGGAACAGCCACCCCTGGGCCAGTCCCAGCCGGAGGCCGGCGAACACCGCGGGCGCGGCGGAGGGCAGCCTGATCCGGACGAGCAGCCTCACCCCCCGCAGGCCGTACGCCCGCCCGGCCTCCACCAGGTGCGGATCGACGTGCGTCAGGGCCGTGAACACCGTGGTGTAGACGGGGAAGAACGCGCCGATCGCGACCAGGACGATCTTCGGTCCCTCGCCGATGCCCAGCCAGAGCACCAGCAGCGGCACCCAGGCCAGGGAGGGCACCGCGCGCAGCGCGGCGACGCTGGGCGACAGCAGGGCCCTGACGGGCGCCGACAGCCCGACGGCCGCGCCGAGCGCCAGGCCGAGGCAGGCTCCGGCGGCGAAGCCGAGCAGCACCCGCTGCCCGCTGATCGCGACGTGCAGCCACAGCTCGCCCCGCCGTACCAGCTCGCCCAGCGCGGCCAGCACGGCCGAGGGCGGCGGCAGCTGGCTCTGGGTGAAGAGCCCGGCGGCGGTGGCCGCCTGCCAGGCGGCCAGCGCGGCCACCGGTACCAGCAGCCCGGCGGCCGGCCCGGCCCGGCGCGGCCCCTTCCCGGACCCCGGCCGCCTCCCCCTGCGCTCGGGAGCGG
Organism: Streptosporangium heterodermiicola; assembly: GCF_051390675.1. NCBI lineage: Bacteria > Bacillati > Actinomycetota > Actinomycetes > Streptosporangiales > Streptosporangiaceae > Streptosporangium > Streptosporangium heterodermiicola. Next base: position 290,854 of record NZ_JBPJSR010000013.1, on the reverse strand, counting down.
CGTCCTCCGTTTCTCCCGCGGTGTCCCCCGCTCCGGGGTCCGGGGAGCGCCTCCGGGTGACGAGGCTCACGACGAGCTCGCCTTCTGGGCGAAGGCGGGCTCGAACAGCGAGTCGAGCGCCGCCCTGGCCTCCGCCTCGGAGCGCACCTGGTTCTCCTCGACGAGGGTGGGCAGGATGCGCTCCAGGACGGCGCGCTGGTCGGCTCCCGGCACCGGGCTCAGGCCGAACTCGGTCCGCTCCTTCAGCACGACCCCGGCGACCTCGGGCGTCAGCTTGGCCTCCCGCGCCAGCAGGGCGACCGTCTCGTCCGGGTGCTCGCCGACCCACTTCCGGGCGCGCTCGTAGGCGTCGGCCACGGACTGCACGAGCTCCGGGTGCTCCTTGACGAAGTCCTCGCGGGCGTTGAGGAAGCCGTAGGAGTTGAACGAGGGCTCGCGGTGGATGAGGGTCGAGCCGGACTCGATCTGGCTCTGCGCCATGAGCGGGTCCAGGCCCGCCCACGCGTCCACGTCGCCGCGCTCCAGCGCGGTCTTGCCGTCCGCGTGCTGCAGGTTGACCACCTCGACGTCCGTACCGGCCAGGCCCGCCGCCTTCAGCGACTGGAGCAGGAAGAAGTAGGGGTCGGTGCCCTTGGTCGCGGCGATCCTCTTCCCCTTGAGCTGGGTCACCTTGGTGATCGGCGAGCCCTTCGCCACCACGAGGGCCGCCCACTCCGGCTTGGTGTAGACGGTGACGGCCTTGATGGGCGTGCCGTTTGCGCGCGCCTGCAGCGCGGCGGCACCGGCGGTGGAGCCCAGGTCGATGGCGTCGCCGCGCAGGTTCTCGTTGGCCTTGTTGCTGCCCGCCGACAGCACCCAGGTGACCTTGGTGCCCTTCAGGCCCTGCTCCAGCCAGCGCTGCTCGCGGATCACCAGGCTGAGCGGGTTGTAGTAGGCGTAGTCGATCCGCAGTTCCCCCGCGGCCGGGGCCGCGGCGGTGGCGTCCTCGCCCGCGACGCAGCCGGTGGCCAGGCTCGCGAGCAGGACGGGCAGCAGGACGGCGCGCGGGAGGGCACGGCGGGAGATCATCGGGTGGGCTCCTTGACAGCGGAGGGACGGGGGACACCGAGGCGTTCCAGCAGATCGGCGCGGAGGGCGGCGAGTTCGGGGTGGCCCCGGTCCCGGGGGCGGGGATGCGTCACGCCGAGCGTGGTCACGACCGTGGCCCCCTCCCGCCCGGCCTGGCCGCCGAGCAGGACCACGCGGTCGGCCAGGTGCAGCGCCTCGTCGACGTCGTGGGTGACGAGCAGCACCGTGGTGCCCGATTCGCGCTGCACGTCGGCGAGCAGGTCCTGCATGCGCAGCCGGGTGAGCGCGTCGAGGGACGCGAACGGCTCGTCGAGCAGCAGCACCCCCGGCTCGCGGGCCAGCGCCCTGGCCAGGGCCGCGCGCTGGGCCATGCCGCCCGAGACCTGCCGGGGCCGGTGCCGGTGGAAGCGGTCCAGGCCGACCACGTCCAGCCAGCGGCGCACCACCTGCCGTCCGGTGGCCCCGCCGGTCGCCCTGGGCAGGCCGAGGGCGACGTTGCCCGAGAGGTCGAGCCACGGCAGCAGCCGGGGTTCCTGGAAGACCACGGCACACCGCTCGTGCACGTCCCGTACGGCGGCACCGTCCACGAGCACCTCGCCCCGCGTCGCCCGGTCGAGCCCGGCCACCAGCCTGAGCAGGGTGGACTTGCCGCATCCCGACGGCCCCAGGATCGCCACGATCTCCCCCGGCGAGACGTCCAGGTCCACGTCGCGCAGGACGACGTGGTCGTCGAACGCGCGGCCGACCTCGCGAAGGGCGACGCCCGCCGCGTTCACCACCCGCTCCACGCGGGGAGGACGGTCACGAGAACGGCCCGGGCGGGCTCACGAGCATGGGGTCTCCTCCGGCGCCATCCACATCAGATAATACCTATATAAAAAGGAGGAAAAGTGGGAAAATGTCAACTCTTCCCCCGGCCGATGATCACGAGGTCCGCCGGCGACCCGGGGAGAGCGCGCGAGGCCCCCGGGGTGACGCCCCTCCCGGCCCTCGTACGGCACGGCGCGCGACACGTGGCACGAAAGACGGCGGGGCACGACGCACGGCGCGACGCACAGCGCCCGGTACGCGGGGTGACGTACGGGTGACGCGCGGCACTCGACACCCCCGCGAGCGGCGCCCCGGCCACCCGGCCACCCGGCCGCCACCCGCCCGCCACCAAAGCGGATATTGTCTACCATTTATGCAGGAATTAGGGTGATCCTAACGTGACGCGCAGAACGGACACCGGTATGAGTATCGACAGCACAACGCCCCAGGCACCCGGCCTGCCGGGGGCGCATGTGATCGCCGATGACGCGGAGGCGGTCGCCGTGGCCCGCGCGCTGGCGGCCGAGTTCGCGACCGGCGCCGCCGAGCGCGACGCCGGGCGGCTGCTGCCCGTCGCGGAACTGGACCGGCTCTCCGCGAGCGGGCTGCTCGCGATCACCGTGCCACGCGAGCACGGCGGCGCGGGCGTGGGCGCGGGAACCCTCGCCGAGGTGGTGCGCCTGCTGGCCGCCGCCGACCCGAACATCGCGCAGATCCCGCAGAGCCACTTCGTCTACGTCAACGTGCTCCGCCGCCAGGGCACTCCCGAGCAGCGCAAGTTCTTCTTCGGCGAGGTGCTCGCCGGTGCCAGGCTCGGCAACGCGCAGTCCGAGGCCGGTACCAAGCACGTGCAGGACTACCGCACGCGGCTGGTGCCCGACGGCGAGGACGGCTTCCTGCTGCGCGGGGTGAAGCACTACAGCACCGGCGCGCTGTTCGCGCACTGGATCCCGGTGCTGGCCAGGCACGAGGACGAGACGCTGCACGTGGCGTACGTGCCCAGGGACGCCGACGGGCTGACGGTGATCGACGACTGGGCCGGGATGGGCCAGCGGACCACGGCCAGCGGCACCGTGCGCCTCGACGACGTGCGCGTGCCCGCGAACCGCGTGGTTCCGCACCACCTGACGTTCACCGGACCGCAGCTGCACGGCGCGGTGGCCCAGCTCCTGCACGCCGCGATCGACGTCGGCATCGCCGGCGGGGCGCTCGCGGAGGCGCTGGAGTTCGTCCGCACCAAGGCGCGGCCCTGGTTCGAGAGCGGGCTGGACAGCGCCGCCGAGGACCCGCTCGTCATCCAGCGGGCGGGCGAACTGACGGTCAAGGTGCGCGCCGCGGAGGCGCTCCTCGCCGCGGCCGGCCGGGAGGTGGACGCGGCGGCGGCGGACCTGACCGAGGAGTCCGCCGCCGCCGCGTCCATCGCGGTGGCCACCGTGAAGGCGTACGTCGACCCGGTCGCGGTCGAGCTGGGCAGCGCGGTCTTCGAGCTGGGCGGCACCCGCGCCAGCCTGGACGGCCTCAACCTGCACCGCCACTGGCGCAACGCCAGGACGCACACGCTGCACGACCCGGCCCGCTGGAAGATCCAGCACATCGGCCGCTACGCGCTCAACGGGCAACTCCCGCCCCGCCACGGCCTGCTCTGACCCCTCTCGCGCCCATCTCGCCACGAAGACGGCGACCGACGACGGAAGTGCCATGACAAACCTGACGTTCCACTGGTTCCTCCCCACCTACGGCGACAGCCGCGACATCGTCGGCGGCGGCCACGGCCTGCCCGCGGGAGCGGCCGGCGGCGCCCGCCCGGCCACGCTGGCCTACCTGCGGCAGATCGTGCACGCCGCCGAGCACCTCGGCTTCGTCGGCGCGCTGACGCCGACCGGCGCGTGGTGCGAGGACGCCTGGCTGACCACGGCCATGCTCACCGAGACCACAGAACGGCTGAAGTTCCTCGTCGCCTTCCGGCCCGGCCTGGTCACGCCGACCCTGGCCGCGCAGATGGGCGCCACCTTCCAGCGGCACTCGGGCGGGCGCCTGCTGCTCAACGTCGTCACCGGCGGCGAGAGCCACGAGCAGCGCGCGTACGGCGACTTCCTGGACAAGGACGCCAGGTACGCGCGGACCGACGAGTTCCTGCACATCGTGCGGGCGCTGTGGCGCGGCGAGAGCGTCGACTTCACCGGGGAGCACCTGCGGGTCGAGGACGCGAGGCTGAACCGGGTCCCCGACCCGGTGCCGGACATCTACTTCGGCGGATCCTCCCCGGCCGCCGGCCGGGTCGCGGCCCGGCACGTGGACGCGTACCTCACCTGGGGCGAGCCGCCCGCGGCGGTCGCCGAGAAGGTCGACTGGGTGAACGGCCTGGCCGCGGCCGAGGGCCGCACGCTGCGGCAGGGCATCCGGCTGCACGTGATCAGCAGGGACACCGGCGACGAGGCGTGGGCGCAGGCCCGCAGGCTGCTCGACGGCATCGACCCGGCCACGATCGAGAAGGTGCAGGCGGGCCTGGCCCGCAGCGAGTCCGAGGGCCAGCGGCGGATGCTCGCCCTGCACGGCGGCAGCCGCGACGGTCTGGAGATCTCCCCCAACCTGTGGGCCGGGGTCGGGCTGGTCCGCGGCGGCGCGGGCACCGCGCTGGTCGGCAGCCACACCGAGGTGGCCGACCGGATCGAGGAGTACGCCCGCCTGGGCATCACCGAGTTCATCATGTCGGGCCATCCGCACGTGGAGGAGGCGTACTGGTTCGGCGAGGGGGTGCTGCCGATCCTGCGAGCGCGCGGGTTGTGGGAGCACCCCGACGCGGCGCCCGCGCACGAACCGGCCTCGATCCCGTTCGCGTCCACCGGGTCGAGCTGAGCGACGTCCCGCTTCTCGTCCCGATGTCCCTGACTCCCTGACTCCCTGATTCCGCGCGACGCGGGCCTCGCGCTGTTCAGAGACCCGCGTCTCCCGGGAGAGGACGCCGCGCGCCACCCCGGCCGGTCGGCGTTCCGCTCGTTGCCCTCGTTCTCCGGTCCCGGTGTCGCCGGTCAGCCCTGATCGCCCACGTCGCCCACGTCGCCCACGTCGCCCTGGTCGCCCAGGTCCAGGCGGTCGGCGAGCCCGGCGGCGGTGAAAGCGGCCACCAGGTCCTCGCGGCCCTCGGTGAAGTGTGCCCAGCCTTCGTAGTGGACGGGGACCACCCGGCGGGCGCCGAGGATCCCGGCGGCCTCGGCGGCCTGGGCGCTGTCGAGGACGATCGGCGCGCCGCCGAAGAGGGCGGGGAAGCGGGGGGCCCCGGCGAACAGGATGGCGGTGTCCACCGGGCCGGAGCGCCCGGCGATCTCCTTCACCACGTCGAGCGAGGCGTTGTCGCCGCTGACGTAGACCGTGGGCAGGCCCTCACCGGTCAGGACGAATCCGACGACCTGGCCGGTGATCGGTTCGACCTCCTCGCGTGCGCCGGGCCCGTGGACGGCGGGCACGCCCGTCACGGTGATCGTGCCGCCGCCGGGGCGGTCCAGCTCGACCGGCTCCCAGTCGGCCAGCCCCCTGGCCTCGCCGCCCAGGCGCCGCCCGCCGTCAGGCGTGGTGAGAGTGAGCGGGACGTCGGCGAGCAGTGCCCGGCCGGAGTCGTCGAGGTTGTCGGGATGCTCGTCGTGGGAGAGCAGGACCACGTCGACGCGGCCGAGGTCGGCGGGGCCACCGGAGGAGGACGCGGTCTTGGTCAGGACCCTGCTGCCCTCCCTCGGGTAGTCGCCGGGCGCGTCGAAGGTGGGGTCGGTGAGGAACCTCAGGCCTCCGTAGTCGAAGAGGGCGGTCGGGCCGCCGAAGACGCGGACGGGAACCTGCTCATGGGTCGTGCCGGCAGCGGCCACGGAGAACTCCTCACGGATGGGTGCTTGTCTGTCCGTGAAGGACGGTAGTTGTTTCTCACGGACACCGGGGGCCGGAAGGGGAGGCTCGCCCCACGGCGCGGACCAGTTACGGACCAGACGCGATCAGGTGAGGTGTTCGAGGATCAGGGCGGTGATCTCTTCCGGACGCTCCATGCTCGGCAGGTGCCCGGCCCACTCCAGGTGCACCGCCGTCACCGAGGCCAGCTCCGCCGCCAGATGGCGGGCCGTCATCTGGAAGTAGGGCAGGTCGTGGGCGCCGCTGACCACCAGGGCAGGCATGGTCACCCTGGTCAGGTCGATCTCCCCCTCCAGCTGTGACGGCTCGGGATCGGCGGCGAGCTGGACCTCGAAGGCGTGGCGCTGCATGGCCGCCTGCCGGGCGCGGGTCTCCTCGCCGGCCTCGGGGCCGAGCCAGGTGCGGGCGTTGAGCTCGACGGCGGCCTCGACCTCCCCCGCCTCCAGCAGCCGGTCCTCCTCCTCGCCGAACGCGGTGAGGTCGGGCGTGGGCTCCAGCCCGCAGCCCGGGTTGAGCAGCACCAGCCGGGAGACCAGGGCCGGATGGGCGGTGGCCACCTCCAGCGCGACCCGGCCACCGTAGGAGGACCCGACCAGCGCGGCCCTCTCCACCGCGAGCGCGGCGAGCAGGTCCGCCACGTCACCGGGGTCGGAGTAGGGGGTCTCGGAGGCGTACGGCGTGCGACCGTAACCTCGCAGGTCAGGCCGGATCACCCGGAAGCGGGCGGTCAGCGCCTCCCACTGCGGGTCCCACATCCGCGAGTCGGCGGCACTGGAGTGCAGCAACACCACGGTGTCGCCCGCTCCCCCGTCGTCGTACGCGAGCGTCATCGGGCCACCGGAAAACGAGGGTCGCCCACGGCGAGAAGTGACATCCGGCCATCGTCGCGGTCGCCGCCGGTGTTCGCAATCGGTTAAAGGGATCAGCCGGGATCGGCGGGGCCCGTGGCGTACAGCGTGGCGAGGTCGGCGACGGTGGTGGCCATCCGCTCGCGCAGCTCCGGCGGCTCCAGCACCTCGATGTCGGCGCCCAGGCGCAGCAGCTGCCAGTGGGCGTGCCTGGTGGACTCCGTCGGCAGGCGCAGCACTACCCAGCCGTTCTCGTCGGGCGGCCCCGCCTCGGCGAGCGCGGCATCGACGACCTCGGCCCCGACCGTGTGGCTCAGCATCCCCTCGGTGCCGGGCGCCATCCGTACCACGGCCTCGCCGGTGTGCATCCGCTCGCGGAAACCGGCGGCGTAGGCCTGCCAGAAGGCGGGCAGGTCGAAGTCGGCGGGGCGCTCGAAGTGGCCCGCCGCGAGCTCGGCGCTCACGATCCGCGACACCCGGTAGGTGCGCGGCCCCCCTTCCCCGGCGGTCGCCACCATGTACCACGCCCCGCCCTTGAGGACCAGCCCGTACGGGTGGGCGAGCCTCTCGACGTCGCGGGGACCCCAGCGCCGGTAGGTCATGCGCAGCGGCCGCTGCTCCCACACCGCCTCGGAGACCTCCCCGAGGAAGGGGGCCGGGTCGGCGTCGCGGTACCAGCCGGGGACGTCCAGGTGGAAGCGCTCGCGCATCCGGGCGGCGTGGAAGCGCGGCTCGGGGGGAAGCGCGGCGAGCATCTTCAGCTCGGCGTTGGCCGCGACCTCGGCCAGCCCCAGGTCGGCGGCGGGACCGGGCAGCCCGGCCAGGAACAGCGAGGACGCCTCCGCTGCGGTCAGGCCGTTGAGCCGGGTGCGGTAGCCGTCCAGCAGGCGGTATCCACCGGCCGGGCCGCGGTCGGCGTAGACCGGCACCCCGGCCGACGACAGCGCCTCCACGTCGCGGTAGACCGTGCGGACGGAGATCTCCAGCTCCCCCGCCAGCTCGGTGGCCGTCATCCGTCCCCGGGTCTGCAGGAGCAGCAGGAGTGAGAGCAGCCGGCTCGCGCGCATGACGGCCATTCTCCCCCACGTCCGTCCGTCCGTTTCGCACGTCCGCCCGGTACGCCCGGTACGCCCGCCACGCCCCTTCGCCTCGCGGGGTTGTCCGCGTGTCCGTTTCGCGCGTTCGTCTCGCGCCTCTGTCCTGCGCCGTTGTCCCGGCCGTTTGCCAATCTCACACACTCCATGTTCAAATGAACACGTGGAAGGCAACAATCGCATTCGCGCGATCATGTCGGCGCTGCGGGCCAGCGACGTCGTCTCGGTCGCGGAGCTGGCGGTCGAGCACGCCGTGTCGGAGATGACCATCCGCCGCGACCTCGACGAGCTCGCCCAGCAGGGCGTGGTCCGGCGCGTCAGGGGCGGCGCGGTGAGCCTGCTGCTGCGCGGCGACGAGCCGCCCTTCGGGGTGCGCGAGCGCGAGGCGGTGGAGGCCAAGCGGCGGATCGCCGCCGAGGTCGCGGCCCTGCTCGCCGACGGTGAGGCCGTGCTGCTCGACAGCGGCACCACCTCCCTGGAGATCGCGCGCGTGATCCGCGACCGCCGCCTGACGGTCCTGCCGCTCTGCCTGCAGTCGGCCACCGAGCTGAGCGCGGCCTCCCGGATCCGCCTGGTGCTCCCCGGGGGCGAGGTCCGCCCCGGCGAGCTGAGCTTCACCGGCCCGCTCACCGAGAGCGCCATCCGGTCCCTGCGCTTCGACACCGCGGTCATCGGCTGCTGCGGCCTGTCCGCCGAGCACGGCCTCACCGCCCACGACCTCTCCGACGTCGCCGTCAAACAGGCGGCGATCGCCTCCGCCCGGCGCGTGATCGTGGCCACCGACTCCGGCAAGTTCACCCGCACCGCGTTCGGCGCGGTCTGCCCGCTGGACCGCCTCGACATGGTCGTCACCGACACCGCGCTGCCCCCCGCCGAGCACGACGCCATGATCGCGGCAGGCGTCGCCGTCCGCACCGTCTGACTGGAGCCCTTCCCCCATGCACGTCACCACCCTCGACCGGGCCACGCTGCTACGCGGCCGGGTCGCGGTCTACCTGCTCTTCCTGCTCTCGGGCATGGCCATCGGCACCTGGACGGCACGCATCCCGTCGATCAAACAGGGATTGGGGCTGAGCGAGGGCGAGCTCAGCCTCGGGCTGCTCGGCATCGCCGCCGGGGCGATCGCCGGCATGCAGGTGGTCGGCCGCCTGGTCGACCGCCACGGCAGCGTCAAGGTGATGCTGCCGATGGCCTTCGCCCAGAGCCTCGTGCTGGTCCTGCCCGCCCTCATGCCGAACCTGGCCGGCCTCGCCGTCGCGCTGTTCGCCTTCGGCGCGGTGCACGGCACGCTGGACGTGGCGATGAACGCCAACGCCGTCGAGATCGAGCAGGCCGTCGGCCGTCCGATCATGTCGTCCTTCCACGCCGTGTTCAGCATCGGCGGCTTCCTCGGCGCCGCCACGGGAGGGCTGCTCGCCCAGGCCGCCCTCAGCCCGGGGGCGACGTTCGCCGCGGTCGCCGCCGTGATCGTCGCGCTCGCGCTCTGGGCCGCCCGCTGGGCGCTGTCCCTGACCGCGCACTCCGCCCCCACCGGGACCGGACCGGCGACCGGCGGGGGCGGCGGGGTGCTGCTGCTGGGCGTCCTGGCCTTCTGCTGCATGATCGGCGAAGGGGCCGCGGCCGACTGGAGCTCGGTCTACCTGAGCGAGAGCCTCAACAGTTCCGACGGGTTCGCCGCGGCCGCCTACGCCGCCTTCTCGATCATGATGACCGCGGGCCGTCTCGCCGGCGACAGGCTGGCCACCCTGCTGGGGCCGGTCAACCTGGTGCGCGCGTGCGGGGCGCTGGCCGCCTCCGGGCTCGGCCTGGGCCTGCTCGCCGACCACCAGATCGCCGCGGTGATCGGTTTCGGCTGCTTCGGTGCCGGCCTGTCCTGCATCGTCCCGCAGGTCTTCTCCGCGGCCGGCAGGCGCGACCCGGCCCGGGCCGGGAAGGCGCTGGCCCGGGTGGCGAGCCTGGGCTACGTGGGGTTCCTCAGCGGGCCCGTGCTGATCGGCGGCGCCGCCGAGCTGATCGGCCTGCCCCGCGCGCTGGCCATCCCCGCCCTGCTGGCTCTCTTCGTGGCCCTGGCGGCGCGGGCGCTCAGGAGCCCGCCCTTTACAAAGTAGATCAAATGCGGCTCCCGTCCCGTCCCGGCCGGAAGCCGAGGAGGTGGCGGAGTGGCGCGGAGCGGCTGGGCGCGACGTGGGGCCGCAAACCGGCTCACCACGAGCCGGGGCGTGTGCCCGTTCCCCGGGCCGTCCTCGGGCGCGGAACGCGGATCACGGGGTCATGGCGTTACGGCGTCGTGGGGTCACGGGATTGTCGTGGGGTCACGGGATTAGGGGGTCACAGCAGCGCGGATCACAGCAGGGCAGGTCACAACAGTGCAGGTCACAGCAACGCGGATCACAGCAGTGCCAGCGCCTGGGCGGCGACCCCGGCCATGCCCAGGCGCTCGGCCAGGCGCAGCGCGCGGCGGAGCAGGTGGGCGACCTCCCCCCCTGCCGTCCCCTCGGCCGTCCCCGCCCCAGCCGCCGCCGTCCCCACAGCCGTCCCCGCCACCTCGTGTCCAAACCGCTCGGGGTTCTCGAAGGCGTCCCCCGGCACCTTCCCCGGGGCGGGCGCGCCGCCTCGCAGGCGCAGCGCCCTGGCGCGGTCGAGGTGGAGGTGCGCGATCAGCGGCGAGGCGGCGCCGGCGAGCGGGAGCGCCTCGTCGAAGCACCGCAGCGCCTCCTCGGCGTCCCCCTCGGCCAGCGCGAGCAACCCGAGATAGCGGTCCGTCGGCCCCAGCAGGACCGTGGGCCACCCGGCGAGCGCGATCTGCCCCCGATGGGCCGACAACCGCTCCCGCACGAGGGCGGCGCACCGCGACAGTTCGGGATCGCCGTGGCCCGCCTCGATGAGGAGCGCGCACGACTCGGCCAGCAGCGCCAGCGTCGGGACCGACCACCCGTCGGGCGGCAGCGCGCCGAGATCGGAGGTCTCCCGGAAGAACGCCCGCAGCCGGTCCCTCGCGTCCTCGTGCCCGCCGATCTCGCAGAGCGCCAGGACGAGCGCCGCGCGCCAGATCGGGAAGTACTCGTACTCGGCCACCTGCCGGGCGAGCCCGGAGCCGAAGAGCTCCCCCAGCCGTCCCTGCTCGCGCAGCAGCCAGTAGTGCTGCCCGATCAGGGTCTGCCGCAGGGTGTCGGCGGACACCGCCCCGCCCTCCCCCTCCCCCTCCTTGTCGGGATCCTCCAGCTGCCTCCACTCGGCCAGGACGCGCTCCTCGGCGCGGCCGAACTCCCCGTGCCACACGTCCATCAGCGTGTCGAGGGTGGTCTGCAGCCAGGGGCCGAAGACCCGGTGGTTGCGCGCGACGTGCCTGCGGTGACCGGCCACGGTGGCGGCGGCCTCTCTCAGGCGGCCCAGCCTGAGCTGGTCGATCGTGAGGGCGACCATGGCCTCGCTGCGGAAGTGCGCGGACGCCGCCCGGACGCTCGCCTCCTGGAGCCGCTCGGCGATGTCCAGCAGCTCCTCCGGGGGCGCGAAGTCGTACAGGCCCCATCTGCACTCGTTCAGCACCTCGCAGCGGATGAGCGGCCCGGCGCCTGACTCCTCCAGCTCGCGCAGCGTCGCGCGGGCCAGCTCCACCCCGGGCCGCAGGCCGGCGTACGTGGGGTTGAGGCTGTCGCTGACCGCCATCGTCCGCTTGTGGGCGAGGTGCGCCTGCAGCTGCAGCCGCAGCGCCACCGCCTCGTCGCCGGTGTCGTCGCGGAGCGCCTCCAGGCTGCCGCTCAATACGTGCAGCAGCTGCCTGTCGGCCTGCCCGGGGTCCGACCAGCGGCGTGCCAGCCTGATCGCCGCCACCGCCGCGAGCCTCGGCAGCTTCTCGCCGTCGCGGTGGGCCCGCAGGTACTGGAGCTCGGCCTCCCGCAGGTCACCGGCGTCGTTGCGGGCGTCCCCCAGCGTGATCAGCAGGCCCACCCGGGTCTCGGCGTCGCAACGCAGCCCCAGGCCGGTCAGCGCCCACGTGATCGCCCCCTCGGTGGCGAAGCCGCGCTGCTGGGCCCGCGCGGCGCCGAGGCAGGCCGCGGCGACCCGCTCCTGCGGCAGATCGCTCCCCGAGGAGCGGGCGTGTTCGGCGACGCGGACCGGCAGCGCCGGGTCGATCCAGCCGTCCCCGGTCGTCCTGGCCAGGTGCTCGTCCAGGATCTCGAACGCCCTGCGGTGCAGCTCCATGGCGAGCGCCGGGTGGCGCCCCAGCTCCTGGAGCAGGCTCTCCCTGGCCGTGTCGTGGCCGAAGCGCAGCCCCTGGTGGTCCAGGACCGTCCCGGCCGTCACGGCCACCGCGCGCCTGCGGTTCGCCTCCCGGGCGTCGAGTTCCAGCATGCCCGCGACGAGGTCGGGGTCGATCTCCCGGCCCAGGGCGGTGACGGCCGCGGCGGCGAGCCAGCGGAACATCGGGCTGGAGGCGGTGTCGTGGCGCGGGAGGTCACGGGGAAGGTCGCCGGTCTCGGTGATCCGGCACAGGTCCAGCGGCAGCCCGCCGGTCTCGCCCACGGCCCTGCCGGTCTCCTCGCGCGTCGGTTCGCGGCCCCACGTCGCGCCCAGCCACTCCGCCACCTCCTCGGCCCCCAGCCGGGACAGGGCGAGCACGTCCATCCGCCCGTGCCAGCGCGACGGCTCGGAGCGGTCGGTGAGCACGAAGCCGACGGGGGCGTCCCCGAGGGCCTCGCGCACGTTGTGCAGCAGCTCCTCGGCGTCGGAGCGCAGCAGGTGGGCGTCGTCGAAGGCGACCAGGAGACCGGTGCCCGCGGTCAGGCGCAGCAGGGAGACCAGGAGGGCGACCAGGCGCCGCGGGTCGCGTTCGTGGCCGGGCCCGCCGAGCGAGACGAACAGGCCCGCCGACATCAGGCCCTCCAGCGTCTCGCGCTCCTCGGTGCCGATCGGGACGGCCGGGCCGGCCAGGTCGCGCCGCAGGTCCTCCCAGAGGGTGCCGACCAGCAGCCGCCACGGCTGCAGGTCGCCGAGCTCCTGGCACGGGACGGTCACCATGCGCACCCTCGGGGGCAGCAGCACGGCCAGCTCCTCCACCAGCCTGGTCTTGCCGACCCCGGGGACCCCGCAGACGGCCAGGGCGACCGGCTCGCCGCGTTCGAGCCGCCCGGCCAGCGCGGAGAGCAGCAGGACCTCGTCCCTGCGGCCGATCAGGGCGCGCGGGCCGCCGTGGCCGTAGGCGCGGGCGGCGGGGGACGGCGACGGCGGGCGGCCGAGGCCGTGCCCGCGCAGGGCCAGCAGGTCCTGGGCCCGGCTCACCGCGTCGTCGCCCGGGGAGATCGCGCGGCGCCGCTCGATCAGCTCCCTCGCGGTGACCGCTCCCTCGTCGCGCAGGGTGATGAGGAAGCGCAGCAGCCACAGCGGCCCGCTGTCCTCCTGGCCCTCGGCGGCGACCTCGCCGCTCTCTCCGGTGAGGAACGCCGCGTCGCCCAGCAGGTCGAGCCGGATGGCGACGCGGGCGACGAGCCTGATCAGCTCCCGGCGCCGCTCCCGCAGCGTGGCGTGGTAGTTCTCGCAGACCCTGGGCGGGATCCAGCCGCCCGCCAGCGACGCGAACGGGTCGCCGGTCCACTCCCCGAGGGCCTCGCGCAGCGTCCGCAGGGACGCGGCGAGGTCGCCCCGTTCCAGCAGCGTCCGGCCGTCGCGCAGGTACGCCTCGAACCGCCGCGTGTCGACGGTGGCGGCGAGGCGGCCCGGCGCGTCCTCGACCAGCTCGTAGACGTGCGAGCGCCTGGCCCGCGGGATGTCCAGCCCGCTGCCGCGCAGCAGCCCGCGCAGCCGCGAGACGGGCGGCGCCACCTCCACGTGCCGGTCCGCGGAGGGTTCCGACAGGCCGGCGGCGAGGGCGGCCGGGGAGATCGGGCCGCGGGCGGAGACCAGCATGGCCAGCGTCTTCGCCAGCTGCGGGTTGATCTCCTGCGGCACCCCGTCGATCACGATGTCCACGGCACCGAACAACCTGATCTCGAAGCTCGCCACGTTCACCGCCCGGGGGGATCGATTCGTGTTCTTTCCGGCGACGGCTCCGGCTGCAAGGTCATCGCAAGGTTGTCCGCCCCATTGTGGAGACGAGCGTGGAAAGCAGCTCGAAGCGCTCGACAACGATGTCACAGGAGACGACCGCATGGCCAAGATCGAGGATTTTTCCATCGGCCCGCCGGGCGACGGCCCGCGGAGAAAGGCCAGGGAGAATGTCCGGCGCGAAAGAAGTGCTGAATCAGATAAACCACTAAGTGTGGCAATAATGGGACAAACAGGAGTAGGTAAGACGTCGCTCCTGAATTGCCTGTTCGGCACCGATCTCGCCGTCGGTCACGTCCGGCCGGTCACCCGCAGACCGGAGCCGGTCTCGGTGCCCGGCACCTCTGGCCACATGCTGACCTTCTGGGACATGCCGGGGATCGGGGAGTCCAGCGCCGCCGACGAGACCTACCTCGCCATGTACCTGGAGAGGCTGATCCAGTGCGACGTCGTCGTCTGGGCCTTCCACGCCGACAGCCGCTCCACCGCCTATGACGAGCAGTGCCTGAACGGGCTGCTGGAGGGTGTCGCGGTCGAGACGCGGCGGCTCATCATGAGCAAGCTGACCTTCGTCCTCACCAAGGCCGACACGCTCACCCCACCCCCGTGGATCTTCGACATGCGCGGGGAGCGGGGCACCTTCGGCCCCGGCGGCGCGCTCATGCGCCGCCTGGAGGAGAAGGCCGCCTACTACGAGAGCGTCTTTCTCGAACCCCGCGAGGACATCCTCCTCACGAGCACCTACGGCACCGGGGAGTTCACCGTCTCCGACGAAAGGCTCGGCTTCGACCGGCGCGGCGTCCACTATCGCGGCTATTTCTCGCAGAAGGTGTGCGACGCGTACTCGGAGCGCCATCCGGCGCACCGGGAGGTCTTCTCCCGCCTGCGCGACAACCATCGCGTGCTGCCCTGCTCGTCGCTGTTCAGGTTCAATCTCACCCGGCTGATGACCGGCGTCGTGAACAGGCTCGGCCCCACGGCCGTCTTCCGTTTCCGGCGCCTGCTGCAGGACGTGGACGAGCTCACCGGCGTGCCGGTGGCCACGGCGCGCACGTACGGCAACCTGATGATCTGGGACGGCGAGCGCGGCGCCAAGGCGTTCGACCTCACCGAGATCTCCCTCTGAGGACCCACGAGGACCCGGGCTCTTGGCGGGCGGCTCGCCGTGGCCGCGGAAGGGGACCCGCGGGCCGGACGGCGGGACGCTCCCGGCGCACCGTCCCGGCATGTCGTTCCGGGAGGCATGTCGTTCCAGGAGGAGGGAGAAGGGGGGCGGCCGCGCGCGACGGCGCCCCGCCGGGAGGGGAGACCCGGCGGGACGGGAACCTCGCGGGTGGCCGGCGCCGCCTGACCGGCCGGACGGGGTCCGGCCGGTCAGGGGCGCCCAGGACCGCCGGGAAGCCGGCGGCCCCGAGTCGGGGATCTCCGGAGGGTCAGGCCGTGCGGAGCCAGACGGCGGTGTCGGAGGGGAGCAGGTTCCCCTCCAGCGGGCCGCTGGCCAGCAGGACCGACTCGTGCTCGGGCAGGGAGACCGGCTCCTGCCCGAGGTTGACCACGCAGACCAGGCCCGACTCCCTGCGGAAGGCCAGCACCTCGTCCTGCGCGCCGCTCAGCCAGGTCAGCGTGCCGTCGCCGAGCAGTTCGCGGCGCAGGTGCAGCCCGGTGCGGTAGAGGGTGAACATGGACGTGGGGTTGGCGGCCTGCGCCTCTGCCGTCAGCGCCTTCCACTCCAGCGGCTGCGGCAGCCACGTCGGCCCGGCGCCGAACCCGAACGGCGGCTCGTCGCCCGACCACGGCAGCGGCACCCGGCAGCCGTCGCGGCCGTGGTCGGTGCGGCCCGAGCGGATCCAGATCGGGTCCTGGCGCAGCTCGTCGGCGATGTCCTCGACCTCCGGCAGGCCCAGCTCCTCGCCCTGGTAGACGTAGAGGCCGCCGGGCAGCGCCATCGCCAGCAGCGCGGCCGCCCGCGCCCTGCGCTCGCCGAGCACCGGGTCGGAGGGCATGCCGTGCTTGCGGTCGGCGTGGCTGAAGGAGGTGTCGGCCCTGCCGTACTTGGTCACCGGGCGGGTCACGTCGTGGTTGGACAGCACCCAGGTGGGGGGCGCGCCCAGCGGGATGTGCGTGGCCAGGGTGAGGTCGATCGAGCAGCGCAGCGCGGCCGCCTCCCAGGTGCACGCCAGGAAGTCGAAGTTGAACGCGGTGTGCATCTCGTCGGGGCGCAGGTACTGGGCGAACCGCTCCTGGTCGGGCAGCCACACCTCGCCGATCAGGATGCGGTCGGCGTACTCCTCGGCCACCCGGCGCCAGCCCCGGTAGATCTCGTGGACGCCGTCGAGGTCGGTGTAGGCCTCCTCGCCTCCCAGGCTGTCCATGTCCTTGACCAGCAGGGCGGCCGAGTCGATCCGGATGCCGTCCACGCCCCGGTCGAACCAGAACCGCAGCACGTCGTGGAACTCCTCGACGACCTCCGGGTTGTCCCAGTTGAAGTCGGGCTGCTCGGGGGCGAACAGGTGCAGGTACCACTCGCCGTCGGCGATCCGGGTCCACGCGGGGCCACCGAAGATCGACTTCCAGTCGTTGGGCGGCAGCTCGCCGCTCTCCCCCCGCCCCTCGCGGAAGTGGAAGCGCTCCCGCTCGGCGGAGCCCGGTCCGGCCTCCAGCGCCTGCAGGAACCACTTCTGCTGGTCGGAGCCGTGGTTGGGGACGATGTCGGTGATCGTCTTGATACCCAGGGCATGCGCCTCGGCGATGAACTCCTCCGCCTCGGCGAGCGTGCCGAACGATGGCTCGATGTCACGGTAATCGGCCACGTCGTACCCACCGTCGGCCATCGGCGACGGGTACCAGGGGTTGAGCCAGATCGCGCCGACGCCCAGGTCGGAGAGGTACGGCAGGCGCGCGCGGAGTCCCGCGAGGTCGCCGATGCCGTCGCCGTTGCCGTCGGCGAAGCTCCGGAGATAGACCTGGTAGATCGCGGCTCCCCGCCACCACGTTTCGGACATGCTGGAACAACTCCTTAGTAGTTGTTAGTGGGTGACGAGGTCAGCCCTTGAGGCTGCCGGCGGTGAGGCCGGCCATGATGCTGCGCTGGAAGATGAAGAAGACGATCATCGTCGGGATGCTCGCGATCACCAGCGCGGCGATCAGCACGTTCTGCGGCATCTGCGCCGAGAGCGAGGCGATGCCCACGCTGATCGTCATCTTCTCCCCGTCCGGCAGCACCAGCAGCGGCCAGACGAAGTCCTTCCAGACGTTGACCACGGAGAGGATGGACACCACCCCGAGGATCGGCCGGGAGACGGGCAGCACGATCGACCAGAGGATACGCACCGGTGAGGCGCCGTCGATCTGGGCGGCCTCCAGCAGTTCCTTGGGGATCGAGTCGAAGAAACGCTTGAGCAGGAAGATGAAGAACCCGTTGGCCGCGGCGGGCAGCCAGATCACCCAGGGGGTGTTCAGCAGGTCCCAGCCGAAGATCGGCATGTCCTTGACCGTCAGATAGGCGGGCAGCAGGATCACCATCGGCGGGATCATGAGCGTGGCCAGCATCAGGCCCAGGACCAGGTTGCCCAGCACCGGCCGCAGCTTCGACAGCGCGTAGGCGGCCGAGACGTCGATGGCGAGGGTGAACAGCAGGGCGCCGCCGGCGTAGATGACGGTGTTGGTGAGGAAGGTCCCCAGCTCCAGCTGGTCCCACGCCTCCAGGTACACCCCGAAGTCGAACGACGAGGGGAAGAAGCTCGGCGGGATCTGGGCGAGCTCCTCGGAGGTCTTGAGCGCGCCGGTGACCATCCAGTAGAGCGGGAACACGAACACGGCGGTGAACAGGAGCACCACCGCGGTCAGCACGACGCGGTAGATCCACCGCCCGTGCGGGGTGGTGAGGGTGTGCGGGGAGACCAGGCTCCGGAACTCCCTGGTCGGCTCCTTGACCTTGCGCGTCCGGCCGGTCTTCTTCGCGGAGCCCCGCTCCGGCGGCCGGGCGGGAGCCGGGCGACTTGGTTGAACGGTGAGGTTCGACATCGGCTCAGCTGCCTCCTTAGCTCTGGTTGTCCCGCGACAGGCGCAGGTAGAAGGCGGAGAACACCATCAGCACGACCATGAGCATCAGCCCGAGCGCGCCTCCGGCGCCGAAGTCGCCGAAGTTGAAGGCGTACTGGTACATGAGGTAGGCGACGGTGAGCGTCGCGTTCTCCGGGCCGCCGCCGGTGAGCAGGTACGGCTCGATGAAGACCTGCATGGTCGCCACGATCTGGAGCAGCAGCATGACCAGCAGGATGAGCCTGGTCTGCGGGATCGTCACGTGCCAGACCCGCTTGAAGAGCCCGGCGCCGTCCAGTTCCGCGGCCTCGTACAGCTCGCTGGGGATGCTCTGCAGCGCGGCGAGGTAGATCAGCGTGCCGGTTCCCAGGTTCATCCAGGTGGAGACGATGACGAGGGAGATCAGCGCGGTGTCGGTGGAGTCGAGCCAGCTCAGGGCCGGCAGGTGCGCCAGCTCCAGGATCTGGTTGAACAGGCCGGCGCCCGGGTCGTAGAACCACTTGAACAGCAGTACCCCGACGGCGGGCGGCAGCATCACCGGGAGGTAGACGATGAACCGCAGGTAGGCCCGCGCGTGTCGCAGCTCGTTCAGGACGATCGCCGCGACGAACGGGACGACGTAGCCGAACACGAGCGCCAGGCCGGTGAAGGCGAGGGTGTTGAGCCACGCGTCGACGAACGCCGAGTCCTCCGTCACGGTACGGAAGTTGTCCAGGCCGACCCAGGTGGGGTCGTCGACGAAGTTCGTCTGCTGGAAGCTGAGCAGGACCTCCCTCACCATGGGGTACCAGGAGAAGAAGGCGAAACAGATCAGCGCCGCGCACAGGAACCCGTAGGCGGTCAGGTTGCGTCGCAGCCCTCGCCGGAACGCTCCCGGCTTCCGCCGCCGTGGACCTTTCACGGTCATAGTGGTCATCGGTTGACTCCCGATATCAACATGAGTGTCGGGGTGCCGGCCGACGGGCCGGCACCCCGGGTGTCAGAAGGTCAGCTCGACTTCGCCAGCACCTTGTTCGCCTTGGCCTCGGCGTCGGCGAGGAGCTTGTCGATGTCGGCGTCCTGCCTGGTCAGCACCGCCGACATGGCCACGTCGAGGATCGCGTAGAGCTCCTGCGACTTCGGCGGCTCAAGCTTGTTCTGGATGGCCGCGGAACCCTCCACGAAGGGGGTGAAGTTCTCCACGGGGACGGTGGCGTTCGCCTTGCGCAGCTCGACGATCTCCTTGCCCGGCGCGGTGTCGCCGTACAGGTCGGGGATCGGCAGGCCGACGGGACGGCCCTGCTGCTTGCTGCGGGCGTAGTTGAACTGGCCCTGGCCGGGGGTCAGCTCGTGGAAGTTCAGCCACAGCATGGCGGCCTTGATCTTCTCGGGCGTGGCCTTGGGGTTGATCATGTAGCCGTCGCCGCCGCTGAGCGAGGCCTTGGCCTCGGGCAGGGCGGTGACCCCGTAGTCCTCGAACTTGCCCTTGAAGTCGTTGTTGACGGCCTGGACGACATCGGGAGCGCCGATCATCATGCCGAGCTTGCCGCCGCCCATCATCCGCATCAGGTCCTCCCACTGGAGGAGCTGCTTGGTGCCCATGCTGTTGTTGGTCCAGCGCATGGTCTTGAGGTTCTCCAGGACGGCCTTGCCCTCGGGGCTGTTGAAGGCCGCGGTCTTGCCGTCGGGGGCGACCATCTCGCCGCCGCGCCCGTAGAGGGAGGCCGCGAAGTGCCAGCCGCCGGTGTTGCCGGCGCTGTACTCACCGAAACCGACGTGCCCGGGGCCGAGGGCGCTGATCTTCTTGGCGGCCTCCTGCACCTCTGCCCAGGTCTTGGGCGGTGCGGCGGGGTCGAGACCGGCCTCGGTGAAGAGCTTGCGGTTGTAGACCAGGCCCATGGAGTAGTTGTTCCTGGGCAGGCCGTAGAGCTTCTCGCCCTCCTTGAAGGTGGCGAGGACGTCGGGCCGGATGTCGTTCAGCAGCTTGATGTCACCGACGTACGGGGTGATGTCGGCGGCCTGGCCCGCGGCGATGATCTTCTTGATGTCGGTGAAGTAAACGTAGAAGACGTCCTCCATCGAGCCACCGGCCAGCTTCGCCTGGAAGGTGTCCGGGTTGATGCAGGGGAAGGCGTCCTTGCTGTCGATCGTGATGTGCGGGTACAGCTTCTTGAAAGCTGCCACGTCCTCGTCCCAGCCGGTCCGCTCCAGCGGGTTGCTCTTCGGCGGCTGACAGCCGACGGAGATCGTGACCGGAGCGTCGGCCCCGGCGGCACTCGGCTTGGTTTCCGCGGCCTGTGATCCGCTGTCGTCGTTGCCGCACCCGGCGGCGGTGAGCGCGATGGCTGCGGCGAGCAGCATCGAGAGCTTGGGGGATTTCATCCGAGGCACTCCTTGGCGGGTCGGTTGCGAGAAACATATAGAGGCGTGCAGGAAGTAGCAAGAGCCCGTCAATTCAGATGCAAAAAAGTGACAGTGATCGATCGGCCATCTCCCGGAAACACCTCCGCCGCACGCGGGAACCCCTTCCCACCTGGGGCTACACGCACATGACACGGAGTGGAGTCATCCACTTGCGGGAAGATGCACGATGACGTCATCTTCCTGTCGAGATTTTTAGAGACGATCGCCGGGGAGACAGGAGATGGGGGCGCGGGTCCGGGGGCGGGCGCGGCACGGACACCGGGACGGCGCCGGGACGGGCCCGGCCGTGGGCCGGGACCACGGGGGGACGCCCGGACCTGGGGAAACGAGGGAGGGCCCGGACCCGGGAGGACACCGGCCGGAGGCGACCGGCCCGGCACCGGGGCCGTGTCAGAGCCCCACCGGAGCGACCCCGGGGCGGCCCCGAAACGGTCGCGGAACGGTCAGGCCGGGACGGCCCTGGGCGCCGCCGGGGCGGTGGAGGCGCGGACCACGAGCTCGGGGTCGAACAGCAGCTCGCCCCCCGGCAGGGCGGCGGTGTCGATCTGGGCGACCAGCAGGTCCACGGCCGCGCGGCCCATCGCCTCGATCGGCTGGCGCACCGTGGTCAGCGGCGGGTCGGTCCGGTTCATCATGGCCGAGTCGTCGTACCCGATCACCGAGACGTCGCGCGGCACCGCCAGCCCCTCGCGCCGGGCGGCGCGCACCGCGCCGAGCGCGAGCAGGTCGCTGCCGCAGATCAGGCCGGTGACGCCGCGCCGCACCAGCCGGGCGGCGGCGGCCTGGCCGCCCTCCATCGAGAACATGGCGTGCTCGACGAGACGTTCGCCGAAGTCCATGCCGTGCGCCCGCGCGTAGGCCGCGAACGTGTCCAGCTTGCGGCGCGACGGCATGTGGTCGGGAGGCCCGAGGAGCATGCCGACGCGCACGTGACCGAGGGCGCGCAGATGGCCGGCCGCCATCTCGGCGGCGGTGACGTCGTCGCAGGAGACCTGGGAGAAACCGAGGTGCCCGGCCGAGGCGTTCACCAGGACGGCGGGCAGGCGCCGCTCCAGGATGCGCTCGTAGTGCTCGTGGGAGGCGTCCCCGTCGGCGTACGCGCCTCCGGCGAAGACCACGCCCGAGACGTGCTGGGCCAGCATCAGGTCGACGTAGTCGGCCTCCTGCAGCCCGCCGGAGGTGCGCGTGCACAGCACGGAGGTGAACCCCTGCTGGGCGAGCGCCCCGCCGACGACCTCGGCGAACGCGGGGAAGATCGGGTTGTGCAGGTCGGGGAAGACCAGGCCGATCAGGCGGGCGCGGTCGCGGTGCAGCCGGGTCGGGCGCTCGTAGCCGAGGGCGTCGAGCGCCGTCAGCACGGCGTCCCTGGTCGACTCGGAGACGCCGCGCCTGCCGTTGAGCACGCGACTGACCGTCGCCTCGCTCATCCCGACCCTCTTGGCCACCTCGGCAAGCCTCCGCGTCATACCCGCAAGCATACGGCGGCTTTCGCAAGTGTTTACATCCGCTTTGCGGATCGGCGTCATACCGGCTCGCGGGGATGACGCGTCATGACAGTCCGAGATGCGGGCTTCATGCCCGGATGGAGGTGATTGCCGGACCTCACCTCGCCGTTCGCGCGACCTTGCCGCGCAGCTCAGCCTGCCCGGCGGGCCCGAAGGGGCACATGTCGCGTCACGTCCACGACAGCGGAGAGCTCGCGGGGATCGATTCTTTGCGACATATGAATGAAATATTGCGGCTATCTGTTCGTCATCTTATGATTTTTGTACCACCTGATACCGCCCTTTTGTCAAGCCCACGGCATCCGCCCCCCTCCGAGCGGGTCTTCGCGAGCCGTTCGCGCACCGGCCGCCGTCTACTCCCCCGGTCGTACGTCCGGGCACGACCGGTCCCTCGTACACCAGGGGAAGTACGGCAGGGCGCTTCGCCGGGGTGACGACGCCCGCGCCCCGGGCCGGGAGCCTGGACACCGAAATCCGACGGAGGTGTCCATGAGTTCCCCAACCGCTCCGACCGGCCGGGCCGGCGTGCCCGCACCGGCGGATCCGGCAGGCCCGGCAGGCCCGGCAGGCCCAGCGGATCCGGCCGGGCCTGCCCGTCCGGCCGACGCGCCCGCCCGGACCGGTCCGGCCCGCGTGCCCGCCTGGATCGTCTGGTCCCTGCGGGTCACCGCCACCCTGCACCTGGTGACCGTGCTCGGCCAGGCGGTCATCGCCGGCATGTTCGTCACCGGGGAGGTGGACCTGCTGGCCCAGCACAACCTCGTCGCCATGATCACCACGGCGCTGGTGGGCCTGCAGCTCATCGCCGCGATCACGCTGTGGCGGCCGGGACGCGGCCCGCTGTGGCCGCTCGGGGTGAGCGTCCTGCAACTGCTACTGGTGAACGCCCAGATCGTGCTCGGCCAGGAGCGCCTGGTCGCGGTGCACATCCCGCTGGCGATGGTCATCTTCGGCATGGCCGTGTCGATGACCGCCTGGACGTGGCGGGGACAGCGGAGGGCGGCCGCGTGATCTCCAGAAGGCGTTTCCTGGGCGGCGCGCTCGGCGTGACGGGCCTGGCCGCGGCCGGATGCGGCGCGGTGTCGGCCGAGACCGCGGGCCAGGTCCTGCCCAGCGCGCTGCCGCTGCCCAGGCCGTTCACCGTCCCGCTGCCGATCCCCGCCGTGGCGCGCCCCGCGCGGCCGGGACACTACGAGGTGGTCCAGCGCCCCGCGAAGGTGGAGATCGTCCCGGGGACGACGACCGAGGTGTGGGGGTTCGACGGCACCTTCCCCGGGCCGACCTTCCAGGTGCGGCGCGCGAGCCCCGTCACGGTCCGGGTCCGCAACGAGCTGCCCGTGCCGACCTCCACGCACCTGCACGGCGGGGTGACCCCGGCCGGCTCAGACGGCTATCCCACCGACCTGGTGGTGGCCGAGGGCCGCGGCTTCCGGCCCCCGCCCGGCGGCCACTCCCACCACGGCATGCGCGTGGACCCGTCGCAGTGGACGCTACACCCGGGGGCGAGGGACTACGCGTACCCGCTGGACCAGCGGGCCGCCACGCTCTGGTATCACGACCACCGGATGGACTTCACCGCCCCGCAGGTCTGGCGGGGGCTGGCCGGGTTCATGATCGTCGGGGACGACGAGGACGACGCGCTGCCGCTGCCCAGGGGCGAGCGGGACGTCCCCCTGATGATCTGCGACCGCGCGTTCGAGGAGGACGGCTCGTTCCGCTACCCGGCGGCCGATCCCAGCCTGCTGGTGAGCGCCGGGGTCGAGGCCGCCTACATGGAGGGGGTCGAGGGGGACGTGATCCTGGTCAACGGCGCCCCCTGGCCGGTGCTGGAGGTCTCGAACACCCGCTACCGGCTGCGGCTGCTCAACGCCTCCAACGCCCGCCGCTACCGGCTGGAGCTGACCCCCGGCGGCAGGTTCGTCCAGGTCGGCAGCGACGCCGGGCTGCTGGCCGCCCCCGTCTCGCACCAGGCGATCACGATGGCCCCCGCCGAGCGGTTCGACGTGGTCGTCGACTTCTCCGCCTACCCGGTCGGCACCGAAGTGACGATGGTCAACACCCTCGGCACCGGCCCGGCGCGCGACGTGATGCGCTTCCGCGTCACGCGCCGGGCCAGGGAGGACAGCGCGGTGCCGGGGCGCCTGGCGGCGTTCGAACCGGCCGTCAGGTCGTCGGCCGCCGCCTCGCGGCTCTTCGACTTCCGCAGGACCGGGCAGGGCCCGGAGGCCTCCTGGACGATCAACGGCCTGCCGTTCCGGCCCGGCAGCCCGCTGGCCAGGCCCCGGCTCGGCACCACCGAGGTCTGGCGCCTCACCGGCGACTTCCACCACCCCGTGCACGTGCACATGGCCCACTTCCAGGTGCTGTCGCGCAACGGCCGGGTCCCGGCGGCGACGGACGGCGGCTGGAAGGACACGGTCGACGTCCACCCGTACGAGGTGGTGGAGGTCCTGGTGCGCTTCGAGGGCTTCCGGGGGCGCTACATGATGCACTGCCACAACCTCGAACACGAGGACATGGCGATGATGGCCGACTTCGAGGTGGTCTAGGGGCGTCCCGGACCGTACGAGAGCCCTGTCCGCGCGGGGGTGATCCGTCCCCGTACCCGGTGGGGAAGGCCCCCCCGGGGGCCCGCCCGCGCGGGGGTGTCCGTATCCCGGAGCCCGTGAGCGCGCACGGCGTGGCGTGCCGGTCGTTTGAGCACGCCCGCTGGAGGAAGCCGTACCATCGGCGGTCCACAGGGGGGATGGAAGCGATGACGGAACGACTGGTGGTGATCGGCGGCGACGCCGCGGGGATGAGCGCGGCCTCCCAGGCCAGGCGCCGGCGCGGGCCGGAGGACCTGCGGATCGTCGCCTTCGAGAAGGGCGCTCACGCCTCCTACTCGGCCTGCGGGATCCCCTACCTCGTGGGCGGGGAGGTCGACGACGTGGAGTCCCTGGTCAGCCGGCGCCCGGAGGTGTTCCGCGACGAGCTCGACATCGACCTGCGGCTGCGCACCGAGGTCGTCGAGATCGACCTGGACCGGCGCGCGGTGGCCGTGCGCGACGAGCGGGGCGGCGACCCGAGCTGGGAGCCGTTCGACCAGCTCGTGGTCGCCACCGGCGCCGTGCCCGGCCGCCCGGACGTGCCGGGGGCCGACGCCGAGGGGGTGTACGGCGTGCAGACCCTCGACGACGGCGTCGCGCTGCTGCGCGCCCTGGAGGACAGGCCGCGCAGGGCGGTGGTGGTCGGCGGGGGCTACATCGGCCTGGAGATGGCCGAGGCGATGGTACGGCGCGGGCTGGAGGTCTCCCTCGTCGACGCCGCCGAGCAGCCGATGAGCACGCTCGACCCCGACATGGGCGCCCTCGTCGCCGACGCCCTGCGCGACCTGGGGGTGAAGGTGCACCTCGGCGAGCGCATGGAGGGCTTCGAGGAGTCCGGCGGGCGGGTCTCGGCGGTCCGCACCGAGAACCTGACCCTCCCCGCCGACCTGGTCGTCCTCGGGCTCGGTACCCGCCCGAACAGCGCGCTGGCCGGGGCCGCGGGCATCCCGGTCGGCGAGACCTCGGGGATCGTCACCGACCGGCGGATGCGGACCCCGGTGGAGGGCGTCTGGGCCGCCGGCGACTGTGTCGAGACCTTCCACCGGGTCTCCCGGCGACCGGTCGCGATCGCGCTCGGCACCCACGCCAACAAGCAGGGACGCGTCATCGGCATCAACATCGGCGGCGGGCACGCCTCCTTCCCGGGCGTCGTGGGCACCGCGGTGTCCAAGATCTGCGAGTACGAGGTGGCGCGCACCGGCCTGACGACGGCGGCGGCGGAGCAGGCCGGGTTCGAGCCGGTCGGCGGGATCGTGGAGTCCACCACGCGCGCCGGCTACTACCCCGGCGCCCGCGAAATGAAGATCAAGACGATCGCCGACCGGGGGACGGGCCGCCTGCTGGGCGCCCAGATCGTCGGCCAGGAGGGCGCGGCCAAGCGGATCGACGCCCTGGCCGTCGCCATCTGGCACGAGATGACGGTGGAGGAGATGTCGGGGCTCGACCTGTCGTACGCTCCCCCGTTCGCCCCCGTGTGGGACCCCGTCCTGATCGCCGCGCGCAAGGCGGCCGAGCACATCGACCGGCTCGACGGGAAGGCCTGAGCCCTCGACCCACCCGCGGACGAGGGCGCGACGACACGCGGGGTTCCGCCGGGCCGCGGCGCGCTCGCATGATCGACCGGACGCGGGAAAACCCGCGGGGATGGTTGGGCCGGATGAGAGCGGGCAAGGTCGAAGAATCCAAGTCCCGATCCCGACAAGGAGTAGCAATGCTCACATTGACGGACACGGCAGCCCAGGTAATCCGGGATCTCAGCTCGCAGGTGACCGACTCCCCGGGCACCGGGGTTCGCATTTCATCCCAGAGCGACGGAACCGGATCGCTCGTGCTCTCGATCGCGGAACATCCCGAGTCCGCCGACAGGGTGGTGGAGTCGGAAGGGGCACGAATCTTCCTCGACCCGCAGGTCGTGGACATGCTCGACGACAAGTCGCTGGACGCGGACGTCGACGAGGGCGGCGGCGTCGCCTTCCTCGTCACCGAACAGCTTCACTGACCACCGGGGGCAGACCCGGCAGCGGGCCCCGGTCCCTTCGAGGGACCGGGGCCCGTACGTGTTCCCCCTCGGGGGCGACGGCTCCACGGGGACGGCTCCCCTGGAGGCGGCTTCTCGGCGATGACTCCCCGGCGGCGAGGGGGCCGCGCGGTGACCGCCGGAACGGGTCAGGCGCGGGCGCTGCCCAGGGCGAGCGGGTCCTTCGGCGCCCCGGCCTTGGCCTTCTCCATCTCCTCACCGAGCTCCTGGAGCCTCTTGCGTCCCATGGCCTCCCGCACCTGCGGGAACCACTCCTGCTCCTCCTCCTCGACGTGGTGGCGGACGTTCTCGATCAGCACCGTGACCTTGGCGTCGAACCGCTCGTCCTGGGGGTCGAGCCCGGCCAGCTCGGAGAGCATCCAGACCACCACGTGGTGCTCCTCGACGCTCTCCAGGACGTGGTCGGAGGTCTCGGGAACGCTCTCGCGCGCGGCCGGGTAGAAGATCCGCTCCTCGATGTGGGCGTGGGCGGTGAGCTCCTCGATGATCTGGTCGACGAGGTCCCGCTTCTTCTTGTACGCCCGCTCGCCCGCGCCCTCGAACTCCTTGAACAGCTTCTCGACGGTCTTGTGGTCGTCCTTGAGCAGAACGATCGCGTCCATGCTTCTCCTTTATTACGATATCCGGTGTGATCAGGGGTTGAGCGGGACCTTGACGGCCCCGCCCCGCTTCTTCTGGAAGATCTGGCAGATCTCGTAACCGTGCGGCGCCCGATCGAGCCAGGTCCATGACCCTGAGAGGGCCTTGAGAGCCTCGGGAAGGCCTCGGGAGGGCTTCTGGAGAGCGGGGCGCCGAGGATGTCAGCGCAGCCGGGGCAGGACCTCCTTGGCGTAGAAGTCGAAGAAGGCGTCCTGCTCCTGGCCGATCTGGCTGATGTAGACCTCGTCGAAGCCCGCGTCCACGTACTCCTTGATCGCCTTGAGGTGCACCTCGGGATCGGGGCCGCAGGGGGCGGCGATCTCGTCCTCGGTCACCATCTCGGCGAGTTCCTCGAAGTGGCGGGGCAGCGGCAGCAGCTGCATGGCCTCACCCTGGATGCCCTCGGTCGGCCAGATCCGGTGCGCGGTCCTGCGGCCGGTGGCCTCGTCGGCGGCGTGGCAGACCTTCAGCCCGCCCTGGGCGGGCTTGCCCGCGCCGCCCGCCTTGTGGAACTTCTCCACCAGCCCGGCGTTCGGGGCGGTGCAGATGTAGCCGTCGGCGATCTTCCCGGCCAGTTGCACGGCCTTGTCCCCGAAGGCGGACATGTAGACGGGCGGCGGCTCGTCGGGAAGGGTGTAGAGGCGGGCGGTGTCGACGCGGTAGTGCTCTCCTCGGTGGGTCACCAGCTTCCCGCTCCACAGCTTCCGCATGAGCTCGACCGCCTCCTCCAGCATCTCCAGCCGTTCGGAGGCCGGGGGCCAGCGCGAGTCGACGATGTGCTCGTTGAGCGCCTCACCGGTGCCGACGCCGAGCCGGAACCGGCCGCCGGACAGCGCCGCGCTGGTGGCGGCGGCCTGCGCGACGATCGCCGGGTGGGTGCGGACCAGCGGGCAGGTGACGGCGGTGGTGATGGGCAGCGAGGTCGCCTCGGCCACCGCCCCGATCACCGACCAGACGAACGGGCTCTGGCCCTGCGCGTCCAGCCAGGGGTGGAAGTGGTCGGAGATCCACAGGCCCTCGAAGCCCGCCCGCTCGGCGAGCTTGGCCTGGCGTACGAGCTCCGCCGGCCCGTGTTCCTCACTCGACAAGAAGTATCCGAACGTGGTCATTTTCCCTCCCCGATCGCCTGAGCTGCGGCGACGTCTCACTTACCCTGTCCGCGAAGGTCAAACGACGGGGTGTCCGTGGACGGGCGCGATCCCCTCCCCGATCTCCCCGGCCACCAGGGGAAGCGGCGCGACTCGGCGGCGGTTTCGTCCTGGGCCTCCACCCCGTGATCGGCCCGATCAGCGCTCCCCGATCAGTACGGCCAGGTCCAGTCGCGGATCTCGGCCGGGTCCTCGCCGTACTCGCGGGTGTGGGCGCGGGCCCGCAGCCGGGAGTCGGCCATGTGCTGGCGCAGGTGCGCCGAGCGCTCGGCCAGCCCGGGGACCCGGTCGACGACGTCCATCACCAGGTGGAAGCGGTCGATGTCGTTCAGCATGGCCATGTCGAACGGGGTGGTCGTGGTCCCCTCCTCCTTGTAGCCGCGCACGTGGATGTTCTCGTGGCCGTTGCGGCGGTAGGTCAGGCGGTGGATCAGCCACGGGTAGCCGTGGAAGTTGAAGATGACCGGCCGGTCGGCGGTGAACAGCGCGTCGAACTCGGCGTCCGACATGCCGTGCGGGTGCTCGGTGGGCGGCTGCAGCCGCATCAGGTCCACCACGTTGACGACCCGGACCCTCAGCTGGGGCAGGTGCTCGCGCAGCAGGGCGGCCGCCGCCAGGGTCTCCAGGGTGGGCACGTCACCCGCGCAGGCCAGCACCACGTCCGGCTCGGTCCCGGCGTCGGTGCTGGCCCACTCCAGCACGCCCAGCCCGCGCGTGCAGTGCGCGATCGCCTCGCCCATCGGCAGCAGGTCCAGCACCGGCTGCTTCCCTGCCACGATCACGTTCACGTAGTCGCGCGAGCGCAGGCAGTGGTCGGCCGTCGACAGCAGCGTGTTGGCGTCCGGCGGCAGGTAGACCCGTACCACCTCGGCCTTCTTGTTCATCACCACGTCCAGGAAGCCGGGGTCCTGGTGGGAGAAGCCGTTGTGGTCCTGGCGCCAGACGTGTGAGGAGAGCAGGTAGTTCAGCGAGGCGACCGGCCTGCGCCAGGGGATCTTGCGCGAGGACTCCAGCCACTTGGCGTGCTGGTTGAACATCGCGTCGATGATGTGGATGAACGCCTCGTAGCAGTTGAACAGCCCGTGGCGGCCGGTCAGCAGATAGCCCTCCAGCCAGCCCTGGCACAGGTGCTCGCTGAGCACCTCCATCACCCGGCCGCCCTCCCCCAGGTGCTCGTCGGTCTCCAGCAGCTCGGCGTTCCAGGCCCGGTCGGTGACCTCGAAGACCGCCTGCAGCCGGTTGGAAGCGGTCTCGTCGGGGCCCATCAGCCGGAAGTTGTCGGGGTTGGCGGCGATGACGTCGCGCAGGAAGGCGCCCAGCACCCGGGTGGGCTCGGTCGTGGCGGAGGCGGGCGCCTTGACCTCGACCGCGTGCTCGCGGAAGTCGGGCAGCGCCAGCGGCCGCAGCAGCTCGCCGCCGTTGGCGTGCGGGTTGGCGCTCATCCGCAGCGGCCCCTCGGGCACCGTCCCCAGGATCTCGGCCACCGGCCGCCCCTCGGCGTCGAACAGCTCCTCCGGCCGGTACGAGCGCATCCACTCCTCCAGCATCGCCAGGTGCTCGGGGTTGTCGCGCACCCCCGACAGCGGCACCTGGTGGGAGCGCCAGGTGCCCTCCACCGGCAGGCCGTCGACCTCGCGCGGCCCGGTCCACCCCTTCGGCGTCCGCAGAATGATCATCGGCGGCCGGCCGCCCTCGGCGATCTGGTCGAACACCGTCTCCAGGGTCTCGGCCATGATCTGGTGCACGGCCTCGGGGTCGTCCCCGGACACGAGGTGCGGGCGGTACCCGTAGCCCTCCATGAGCCCGACCAGCTCGCCCTCGGGGATGCGGGCCAGCACGGCCGGGTTGGCGATCTTGTAGCCGTTCAGGTGCAGGATGGGCAGCACGGCGCCGTCGCGGCCGGGCGCGTGGAACTTGTTGCTGTGCCAGCTGGCCGCGAGCGGCCCGGTCTCGGCCTCCCCGTCGCCGATGACGCAGGCCACCACCAGGTCCGGGTTGTCGAACGCGGCCCCGTAGGCGTGGGCCAGGGAGTAGCCGAGCTCGCCGCCCTCGTGGATCGAGCCGGGCGTCTCGGGCGCCACGTGGCTGGGGATGCCTCCGGGGAAGGAGAACTGCCGGAACAGCCTCCGCATCCCCGCACCGTCACGAGAGATATCCGGATATTTCTCTGTATAGGAGCCTTCCAGCCAGGCGTGCGCCACCGCGGCGGGCCCGCCGTGCCCGGGACCGGCGACATAGATCATGTCCTGGTCGCGTTCGGCGATGATCCGGTTCAGGTGGGCGAAGCAGAAGTTCAGCCCCGGCGTGGTCCCCCAGTGCCCCAGCAGCCGGGGCTTGATGTGCTCGGCCCGCAGCGGCTCGGCCAGCAGCGGGTTGTCCAGCAGGTAGATCTGGCCGACCGACAGGTAGTTGGCCGCGCGCCAGTAGGCGTCGACGTGCGCGAGTGCGTCCATACCTCGACAGTTCCTCAGCTGAGGCGTTCAAACCCCGCGGACCCCGCTCCCCCTATCGAATTGGGGCGGAATGTACAAAGATCTCCCGATGAGTCTGGAGCGACGTTAGGGTGCGTTCGAGACTGCTGTGCTTCCCGTGATCGGGAACGTCGGGAGTGAACGATGAGGTTTGTCGGGTTTCGGGATGAACGTCAGGTCCGGGTGGGCGTACTGACCGGTGATGACCTGGTGGCGCCGCTGACCGAGGTGGGCGAGTTCTACGCGGACCTGCCCGTCTGGACCGCGAGGGCGCGTGAGCTCTCCGGCGGCGAATCGGGATCGTACGGATACGCGTTGGCGGAGCTGGACCTGGCCCCGGCGGTGGCCGGTTCCGCGCGGGCGGTGTGCGTCGGGCTGAACTACCGGGACCACGCCGCCGAGGGCGGCTTCCCGATCCCGGAGACACCGGCGATCTTCGGCCGGTGGACGGCGTCGCTCGCGGTCGACGGGACGCCCGTCCCGGTGCCGCCGGACGAGCCGGGCCTGGACTGGGAGGTCGAGCTGGTCGCGGTGGTCGGCACGGAGCTGCGCTGCGTGGACGAGGAGACCGCGCTCGCGGGGGTGTTCGGCTACGCGACCTTCAACGACCTGAGCGCCCGCCGGGCGCAGCGGCTGACCGCGCAGTGGACGCTCGGCAAGAACTCCGACCACAGCGGGCCGATCGGCCCCGTGGTGACCGCCGACGAGGTGGGCGACCCCGCGGACGGGCTCCGGCTGATGACCCGGGTCAACGGCGAGGTCGTCCAGGACGGCGACACCAAGGACATGATCTTCCCGGTCGGGCGGGTGCTCGCGCACCTGAGCCGGACCATGACGCTGCGCCCCGGCGACCTGGTGGCGACCGGCACCCCCGCCGGGGTGGGGTACGCGCGCACCCCGGCGCGCCTTCTGGGCGCCGGGGACGTGGTCGAGGTGGAGATCGGCCGGCTGGGGACGGTGCGTAACCCGATCGTGGCGTGGCCGGAGAGCTGACCGATGTCACAGACCTCGCATTTCACCCACTCTTCTCACGAGCACGGTGCTCCCGGGCGGACACCGCGCTCGGGCCTTGAGGAG
Organism: Streptosporangium heterodermiicola; assembly: GCF_051390675.1. Classification (NCBI taxonomy): domain Bacteria; kingdom Bacillati; phylum Actinomycetota; class Actinomycetes; order Streptosporangiales; family Streptosporangiaceae; genus Streptosporangium; species Streptosporangium heterodermiicola. Next base: position 259,188 of record NZ_JBPJSR010000013.1, on the reverse strand, counting down.
CGTCCCGGGGACTTCAACGTCACCCTGATCACCTTCGCCGCGATGGCCCTGTACGACGCCCTGGACGGCGAGCAGCGGAAACGGGCGCTGCTGCCCTTCGACGACGCGGACCGCTCGAACTGGAACTTCCTGCCCGCCTCGGGACGCGCCGGGGTGCCGCTGCGGGATCTCAGCTTCGACCAGGGCATCCTGGCCCACCGGCTGATCGCCCAGTGCTGCTCGGAGCGGTCGTACGCGCAGGTGGTGCAGGTGATCTCGCTGGAGCACGTGCTGCGCGAGCTGAACCTGGAACGGTTCGGGCACGTGGCCAGGGAGTTCCGCAACCCGGGGATGTACTTCCTGACGTTCTTCGGACAGCCCAACCCCGACTCGGTGTGGGGGTGGCGGCTGGTCGGCCACCACCTGTCGCTGAACTTCACGGTCGTCAACCAGGACCACCTGGCGGTGACGCCGTTCCTGCTGGGCTCGGAACCGGCCCGCTTCGGCCCGTACCGGGTGCTGGGCGAGGAGGAGGACCTGGGGTTCGCGCTGCTGCGCTCGCTGGACGACGGGCGGCGGGCGCGGGCGATCATCCACCCGGTGCCCCCGGCGGACTTCGTCACCCGTACGGTGCCGAGGATCGGCGAGGTGGAGCTGCCCGACCCGCACGGTGTCGGCCGCCGGGACGCGATGATCACCGAGGCCGACCGGCAGGCCCTGCGCTACATCAGGGCGCACCCGCGCGGGATCGCCGCCGCCGACCTGACCTCCGGGCAGCGGCGCGCGTTCGACGAGCTGCTGGAGTGCTACCTCGACCGGGCCAGGCCCGGCCAGGTGGCCGCCGAGATGGACCGCGTCCGCGCCGCCGGCCACGGCGACCTGCACTTCGCCTGGGCCGGCGCCGACGACCACGGGCTCGGCCACTACTACCGGATCCAGGGCCCGGTCACGTTGATCGAGTTCGACAACACCGAGGACGACGCCAACCACGCCCACAGCGTGTGGCGCGACCCGGCCGGCGACTTCGGCGAGGACCTGCTGATGAGACACCTCATCGAGGAACACCGCGGTGCCGCGGGGTGAGACGCCGCCCGACGAGAGGAACCCCTGAGTGAAGATCGCCATTGTCGGAGGAGGCCTCGGCGGGCTGGCCACCGCGCTGCTGATGCGGCAGGCAGGCCTCGACGCCGTCGTGTACGAACAGGCCGCCGAGCTGCGCGAGGTCGGCGCGGGAATCGTGGTGGGCCCCAACATGGTCCGCCCCCTGGTGCGGGCCGGGCTCGGCGAGCGGCTGGCGTCCTTCGCCGTGCCGCTGGAGACCGCCTGGGAGTTCCGGCGCTGGGAGGACGGCCGGGTGCTGTCGTCCCAGCCGATGGGCGAGGAGTGCCGGAGGCTGTACGGCACCGACTGCTACGTCGCGCACCGGGCCGACCTGCTCGACATGCTGCTGGAGGCGCTGCCCGCGGACGCGGTCAGGACCGGCCGGCGGCTGGAGGTGCTGCAGCAGGACCACGACGAGACCGAGCTGATCTTCACCGGCGCCAGCGGCGTGAAGACGACGGTCACCGCCGACGTGGTGATCGGCGCGGACGGCATCCACTCGGCCGTACGGCCCGCGGTCGTCGACGAGGAGCCGCCGCGCTTCTCCGGGCTGTGCGCCTACCGGTGCCTGGTCGACGCCGAACGGGCGCCGGAGCTGGCGCTGCGCCGGGTGCAGACGCTCTGGCTGGGGCCCGGCCGCCACTTCGTCCACTACCCCATCAGGGACAAGAAGCTGGTCAACATCGTCGCGATCGTGCCCGCGGGCGAGTGGCGCGTCGAGTCGTGGACGGCCGACGGGCGGCTTGAGGACCTGGCCCGCGAGTTCGAGACCTGGGACCCCCGGCTGGGTCAGCTGGTCGCCGCGGCCACCGAGACCAAGCGCTGGGCCCTGTACGACCGCGCCCCCCTGGAGCGCTGGACGTCGGGACGGGTGGCCCTGATGGGTGACGCCGCCCACTCGATGCTGCCCTTCTTCGGCCAGGGCGCCGCCCAGGCGATCGAGGACGCGGTGGTCCTCACGAGCTGCCTGCGCGACGCCAGCCGCGAGACGGCGGCGAAGGCGCTGGCCCGCTACGAGGAGATCCGCAGGCCCCGGGCCTCACGGGTGCAGCTGATGAGCCGGGGCCGCGAGATCCAGAACCACCTGCCCGACGGGCCCGCCCAGCTGGAGCGCGACGCGGCCCTGGCCGGCAGCGACCCGCTCCGGCAGAGCGCCTGGCTCTACGGGCACGACCCCGAGACCGCCATCGCGGGCTGAGCGGGCTTGACGGTCGCGACGGGCGGGCGGTGCGGCGGGACCGCCCGCCCGTCGGGCAGCAGCTCGCCGGTGTCCTCGAAGAGCACCACCCCGTTGCAGAGCAGGCTCCAGCCCTGCTCGGGGTGGGAGGCGATCGGCCTCGCGGCCTCCCTGCCGGGCGCGTAGGCAGGGGGACATGGGGTTTCGTGCCGGCACATGGCGTACCTCACTGGTCTGAGCTGGTCTGCGCTGGTCGGCGCTGGTCGGCGCTGGTCCGCGTCGTCTTCCCGCAGGATGCGCCTCGGGGGACGACCTGTCCCGGTACAAATCCGCACAGGGGTCCCCCGCCGGGCCTCACTCGGTCTTGCGCACCCCGCCCAGGAACCGGTGGGCGATCACCACGAGGGCGAGGAAGAGCCCGCTGACCACCTGCTGGAAGGAGGCGTTGAGGTTGCCGACCTGGTTGATCAGGTTCTGGATCACGCCGAGCAGCAGCGCCCCGGCGATCGTGCCGCCGAGGGCCCCGGCTCCCCCGGTGAGCAGGGTGCCGCCGATGACGACGGCGGCGATCACGTCGAGTTCCAGCCCGATGCCGAGAATCGTCACCCCCGACGACAGCCGGGCGGCGTTGAGCGCCCCGGCCAGCCCGGCCAGCAGTCCCGACATCAGGTAGACGGCGACCTTGGTGCGGACCACCGGCACGCCCATGAGGCTCGCGGCGTCCTCGCTCCCGCCGATGGCGTAGACGTTCTGCCCGAAGCCGGTACGCCGCAGCAGGACCATCCCCACGCCCAGCAGGACGGCGGTGACGAGCACCGGGTAGCCGACGTTCAGCACCGAGCCCTGGCCGAGCAGCGCGAAGGACGGGTCCTCGACCAGGTAGGTCGCGGCGCCCTCGTCGGAGATGGCCAGCATCAGCCCCCGCGCGGCCAGCAGCCCGGCCAGGGTGACGATGAACGGCGCCATCCCGGTCCGCGCGATGACCAGCCCGTGGACCAGGCCGAACAGCCCGGACACCGCGAGCGGCAGGGCGAGCGCGACGAGGAGCCCGTACTGGGAGCCGTACGCCGCCAGGACGCCGCCGAGCACGAACAGCGACCCCACCGACAGGTCGATGCCGCCGGAGATGATGACGAAGGTCATGCCGATCGCGATGATCGCCAGGAACGAGGAGGAGGTGGCGATGTTGCCGACGTTCGCCACCGTGGCGAAGGAGTCGAAGGCGAGCGAGCCGACGAGCGCGAGCACGGCGAGCACGATCAGCGCGCCGTGCCCGCGGAAGATCCTCCCGGCGCGCTCGCGGGGGGACTCGGTCTCCGCCGGAACCGTGGTGAGGGTCATCGGCGCTCCCTGGCGGCGTAGACGGCGGCGAGGATGATCACGGCCTGGGCCATCTGGGTCCAGGACTGCGGCAGGTTGTGCTTGATCAGCGTGGCCTGGAGCAGCTGCATGAGCAGCGCGCCCATCACGGTCCCCAGCACGCGGACCCGGCCGCCGCTCAGCGGGGTGCCCCCCACCACGACGGCGGTGATGGCCGACAGCTCCATGAACAGGCCCAGCGAGGTGGGGTCGCTGGCCTGCAGGCGGGAGCTGGCGAGGATCCCGGCGATCGCGGCGAGCACGCCGGAGATGACGTAGACCAGCAGCAGGACGCGCCGCACCGGCAGCCCGGCCAGCTCGCTCGCCACCCGGTTGCCGCCGACCGCGACCACCTGGCGCCCGAAGGTGCTCTTGCGCACGACGAACAGCACCAGGAGGGTGAGCGCCACCGCCACCAGCACGACGTACGGCACGCCGAGCACCGACTCGCTGCCCAGCGCGGTGAGCGTGGGGTTGCCGATCTCCTTCAGCTGCGGCAGCAGCACGTTGGCCAGCCCGCGTATCCCGACGAGCAGCGCCAGCGTCGCCACGATCGGCTGCACCCCGACCACTGCGACGAGCGTGCCGCCGACGCCCCCGACGACCGCCCCCGCGAGGATCGCCATGAGCATCGCGGGCCAGGCGCCGTAGCCGAGGTAGAGGGCGATCACCGACGCCGACAGCGCCATGACGGAGCCGACCGACAGGTCGATGCCCTCGGCGCCGATGACCAGGGCCATGCCCAGGGAGACCACGACGACGGGGGCGACCTGCAGCAGCTGGGTGCGGAAGTTGCCGACCGCGAGGAAGTTGGGGGTGAAGGCGGCGTTGAACAGCACCAGGACGACGACGGCGACGTAGACGCCGTAGCGCTGCAGCCACGACAGCAGCTCCGCCCTGCCGGGCATCGGGCGGGCGGTGACCGTCTCGGCCTTCATCGGGGGATCTCCACCGGCCGGGCGATCGCGGACACGACGGCCTTTCGGGGGGCCTGCACCGGACGGGCGATCACGGACATGACAACCTTCATCGGGGGACCTCCACCGGACGGGCGATCATGGACATGATCGCCTCCTCGCTCACCTCGGTGCCGTGCAGCTCGCCCTGTACGGCGCCGTCGCGCAGCACCACGACCCGGTCGCACCCCTCGACGATCTCCTCCAGGTCGGAGGAGATGAGCAGGACGGCCAGGCCGTCCACGGCCAGCTCGTCGATGAGCATCTGCACCTCGGCCTTGGCGCCGACGTCGACACCCCGGGTGGGCTCGTCCAGCAGCAGCACCTTGGGGCTCATCGCGAGCCAGCGGGCCAGCAGCACCTTCTGCTGGTTGCCGCCGGACAGCTCGCCGACCAGCTGGCCGGGCCCCGCGGCCTTGATCCGCAGCCGTTTCATGAAGGTCTCCACGATCCGGTCGACCCGGCGGTCGGAGACGATGCCCGCCCGCGAGAGCCGGGGCAGCGCGGCCAGCGCGATGTTCTCCCGCACCGACAGGGTCGGCACGATCCCCTCGGCCTTGCGGTCCTCGGGCAGCAGGCTGATGCCGGCCCGGATCGCCGCGGAGACCGAGCCGGTGCGCAGCGGCACGCCCGCCACGACGACCTCGCCGGAGTCCACCCGCAGGGCGCCCGCGATCGCCTTGGCGGTCTCGCTGCGCCCGGCGCCGAGCAGGCCGCCCAGGCCGACGACCTCGCCGGGCCGCAGCGCCAGGGAGACGTCGTCGAGACGGCGCCTGAGGGTGAGGCCGGTCGCGGTGAGCACCGGCGGGTCCTGCTCGTCCTGGCCGCCCTGCCCGTCCTGGGGGTGGGAGCCGCTGAACTTGGTGGCGCCCTCGGCCCGCACCTCCGACAGCTTGCGCCCGAGCATGAGCGAGACCAGGCGCAGGCGCTCCAGCTCGGCCATCCTGCCGGTGTGGACCAGCCTGCCGTCGCGCAGCACGGTGACCCGGTCGCAGATCTGGTAGAGCTCGTCCAGCCGGTGGCTGACGTAGATCACCGAGCGGCCCTGGTCGCGCAGCCCCCTGATCACCTCGAAGAGCCTGCCGACCTCGCGCGGCTCCAGCGAGGAGGTGGGCTCGTCCATGATGACGACCTGGGCGTCGACGGAGACGGCGCGGGCCAGGGCGACCATCTGCTGGGTGCCCATGCCCAGGGAGCCGAGGGGGCGGCGGACGTCGACGTGGACGCCGTACCCCTTGAGGATCTCCCTGGCCCGCTCGTGCACGGCGCCGAAGTCGATGAGCCGGAACCGGTTCCTGGGCTCGCGCCCGAGGAACAGGTTGCGCGCCACGCTCATGGAGGGGACCAGGTTGACCTCCTGGTAGATCGTGGAGATGCCGGCCCGCCGCGCGTCGAGCGGGCTGGAGAAGCTCACCACCTCGTCGCGGTACCTCACCTGGCCCGCGTCGGCCTGGTAGACCCCGGTGAGCACTTTGATCAACGTTGACTTGCCCGCGCCGTTCTCTCCCACCAGGGCGTGCACCTCGCCCCTGCCGAGGGTGAACGACACGTGGTCCAGCGCGCGGACGCCGGGAAAGACCTTCAGCACCCCGGCTGCTTCCAGGACTCGGCCGGTCGTGGCCACAGGGCTCCTCTCCTCAGATCTCCTCGATCTCCCCGAAAGGCCCGGGGCGGCGGCGCCCCGGGCCCCGGTGACCGGGTTCGGTGGTCGGCGGGCGTCAGTAGGCCTCGGAGAGGGAGCTCTCCGCGTTGGAACCGTCGTACTCGCGGTCGGAGATGATGACCTTCTCGGGGATGGCCTCGCCGTCGAGGAACTTCTTCGCGGTCTCGAAGGCGAGGGCGCCGAAGCGGGGGTTGGACTCGACCACGGCGACGAGCCAGCCGTCGGCGATGGCCTGGACCGCGCCGCGGGTGCCGTCGATGGAGACGATCTGGACGTCGCCCGCCTTCTTGCCCGCGCCCTTGAGCGCGGTGACCGCGCCCAGCGCCATCTCGTCGTTCTCGGCGTAGATGCCGTCGATGTCGGGGTTGGACTGGATGAGCTGCTCGGTGACCTGCTGGCCCTTCTCGCGGGCGAACTCGCCGGTCTGCTCGAAGGTGATCTCGATGTCGGGCGCCACCTCCTTGATCCGGTCCTTGAAGCCGCTGGTCCGCTCGGTGGTGACGTTGTTGCCCGGCGCGCCGAGCAGGATGGCCACCTTGCCCTTGTTGCCCAGCGCCTTGGCCATCTGGTCGGCGGCGCGCTTGCCCTGCTCGACGAAGTCGGAGCCGATGAAGGTCAGGTAGTCCTTGCAGGGGGCGGCGTTGATCTTGCGGTCGATCGTGATGATCGGCACCTTCTTCGCCGCGGCCTGCTGCAGGACCGGCTCCCAGCCGTCGGAGTTGAGCGGGGCGATCACCAGCAGCTGCGCGCCCTGGGCGATGAGCTGCTGGACGTCGCTGATCTGCTTGGAGAACTGCGACTGCGCGTTGGTGACCTTGAGGTTGGCGATGCCGAGCTTGGCGGCCTCATCCTTGATCGACTTCGTCTCGGCGATCCGGAAGGGGTTGGCCTCCTTCTCCGACTGGGAGAAGCCGACGACGGCGGAGGTGAGGTCGAACTTCTGGGCACCGAAGGCGTCGATGGTACACCCGGCGCCCGCTTCGGCGGCCGGCGTCTGGACGACCTGGCCGCCCTGGGTGCTCGAACCGCTCGGCGCGGCGGCGGTCTCCTCGCCCTTCGCGCAACCTGATGCGACGAGGGCGACGGCGGCCAGCAGCGCGGCGACTCTTCCCGGACGACTCGTGAGCAGGGTCATGGTGCCCTCCTGGACAGGACGATGGAACGTCGATGCGCTCGATGTTCATCCGGCCAGGAAACAAAATCGTAAAGAAATGGACATCACTGGGTCACGATTGATCGCATCCGATCAGATTCGGTCATCAGGCTGTCGGAACCCCAGCCTTTCCCGATCGCCGGACCCCGACGACACCGATCGTCAGATCCTGGCGACGTGGATCCGCACCCCTCGCCCCGTCAGGTCGTCCAGCACCTCCCTGGGCGCCTCGTCGTCGGTGATCAGATGGGTGATCTCCTCGGTCGGCACGGTCTGCACCATCGTGTCGACCCCGACCTTGGTGTGGTCGATCAGCACCACCACCTCCTCGGCCGCCGCCGCCAGCGCCCGGTCGACGCTCGCGACCTGCATGTTGGGCGTGGACAGGCCCCGCTCCGCGGTGAGCCCGTTGCCCGAAATGAAGGCCCTGCGCACCCGCAGGCCGGCCAGGGAGCGCTCGGCGGCGCTGCCGACCAGGGCGTGGATGGAGCCGCGCAGGGTGCCGCCGGTCATCACCACCTCGACCCGGGGCGAGTCGGTGAGCGCCTGCGCGACCAGCAGGGAGTTGGTCACCACGGCCAGCTCCGTCACCCTGGCCAGCCGCCGGGCGAAGTCCTGGGTGGTGGTGCCGGCGCCGACCACGATCGCGTCGCCGTCCTCGACCAGGGAGACCGCGAGATCGGCGATGGCCCGCTTCTCCGCGGCCGCCGTCTGCATCTTCTGCGAGTACGTCGGCTCGCGGGACAGCTCGCCGGGGAGCGTGGCGCCGCCGTGGTGCCGGTTGAGCAGGCCCTCGGCCTCCAGGGCGCGCAGGTCGCGCCGGACCGTCACCTCCGACGACTGGACAGACTGGGCCAGATCCCGGAGGGAGACCGCGCCATTGGCACGTACCAGCTCAAGAATGCGCTGACGGCGCTCCGCGGCGAACACGGGACGACGATACTCCGCCTGCCCCGAACTCTCTCCCCCACTTTTCACGACCGACCCCATCCGCTCCGAATCATGTGATCTGAGCCGATCATAATCGGTCGTCGAATGACAGGCCGGGGCGGGAAACCCCTAGCCGCGGGCCTCCGCGCGCAGCTCGGCGAGCAGCTCCCCCTGCTCGGCGAGCACCTCGGCCAGGATCGACCGCGCCACTGACATCAGCTCGGCGAGGTCCTGGGTGGAGAGGGCGTAGACGACGGTGGCGCCGTCGCGGGTGGCGGTCACGACTCCCGCGCGGCGCAGCACGGCGAGCTGCTGGGAGAGGTTGGAGGCCTCGACGTCGATGGCGCTCAGGAGGTCCCGTACCGGCAGCGGGCCGTCCCGCAGCAGCTCCAGCACCTGGACGCGGACCGGGTGGCCGATCGTACGGAAGAAGTCGGCCTTGGCCTGGTGCAGCGGCACCGGCATGATCAGGCAGCTCCGGCGGCGGGCCCGCCACCGGCGTACCGCACGTCGACGCCGTGCCGGTCGGCGATGCGCAGCAGGTTCTCCAGCCGCCCGGACAGGACCTCGACCGCGTGGTCGTCGAAGGCCTGGCGCATGAGCTCCAGCTCGCCGTCGACATCGGCGATGCGCGCCCGTAGCTCGGCCGCGAACTCGCTCATGTCCCCCACCTCCCGTGGATCAGGTAACTCCCCGGCGTCTGGTTTATCGGCACACCGTTCCTCATGATGTGGCAAATTGCATAATTCTTCAAATCGTAATGACGTTGGCTATGATGGCGAAGGCCGTTTTCCAACAGGGCCCGCAGCCGGTTCGAGCCCGATCGATGACGGATCGACCGCGAAGCGGGATACTTGGTACGGCTACCGCAGACTGACCTGCGGCGTCAGAGCGCGCCAGCCGGCGATGCGACAGTGACGAGAGGCCGAGCACGGCCTGCGCGAGGGAGTACAGCCAATGGGACGGGGCCGAGCGAAGGCTAAGCAGACGAAGGTTGCTCGCGAGCTGAAGTACAGCAGCCACAGCATGGACATCGACCGGTTGCGCAAGGAGCTCGGCGCCGACGACGATCCCACGCCGGAGAGCGAGGCCGACGACCCCACCGGTGAGCCGACCGGCAGGTGACACCCCGGACGGGCCACGAGTCCCGTCCGGCCGCGCGGATCGACCGGCGGGCGCCCGTGGCGGCGTCCGCCGCGCGACGGCGAATTCTGCGCGTTTCCACGCAACATCCGGCAACACCATTGAGGCACCCGCCCAGGGCTGCTTACCGTCACGGTTGTGCGTACCGCAGTGCGGCGGTCACGCACCCCCGGTCAGCGCGTCGACGGAGAGCTCTGGCGGGTCCCACTCATCCCACGGTGACCGGCTACCTTCCCCCGCCGGGCGCCGGGATCTGCCAGATCACACGCCGTGGCCCCGGGACGAATCGCCGGATCGCGCGAGGTCGTGCCTCGCGCGGGCGGAAAGTCTCCCCGGGCCACGGCCACCATCCTCCTCACCGGCGGCCCGGCCCTTCTCGGACGTGTGCCTGCTGACCTGTCCGGTCATGCCGTCTGGTGCAATGGATCCCACCGGGCGGAGTTCCCGACGACGATCTCCCGGGGGGCGGCCGAGGCCACCCCGCGAGCCGTGCCCGGCGGCGACGGGCCGCGCCCGCGGACCGTGCCCTTCCCGCCGGAGGAACAGTGACGAACCGCTACGGGCCCCAGTTCGGGCCCGACATCACCTTCCTCGGCGTCGAGCGGTGCTCGCTGGACGACCCCGCGAGCTACGCGGGCGCCGACATCGTGATCGTGGGGGCGCCGTTCGACGGCGGCACCTCCCACCGGCCGGGCGCGCGCTTCGGGCCGCAGGCGATCCGGATGACCGACTACCTGCCGCACGACGGGAGTCGTCCCAGCCTGGCGCTGCGCACCGACGGCCTGCGTGACCTGCGCGTCCTGGACGCGGGCGACGTCGAGATGCCGCCCGGCGACATCCTGGCGTCGCTCGCCGCCCTGGAGGCCGCCGTCGAGAAGGTCGCCCGCTCGGGCGCGATCCCGGTGATCCTGGGCGGTGACCACTCGATCGCCTTCCCCGACGCCAAGGGGGTGGCCAACGTCCTCGGGCACGGCCGGATCTCGATGATCCACTTCGACGCCCACGCGGACACCGGCGACATCGAGTTCGGCTCGCTGTGGGGGCACGGGCAGCCGATGCGCAGGCTCATCGAGTCGGGGGCGCTGCGCGGCGACCGGTTCCTGCAGATCGGCCTGCGCGGCTACTGGCCGCCGCCGGAGACGCTGGACTGGATGGCGGACCGGGCGATGCGCTCGTACGAGATGACCGAGATCACGCACCGCGGCCTGGAGGAGTGCCTGACCGAGGCCTTCGCCATCGCCGTCGACGAGTGCGACGGCGTCTTCCTCTCCGTCGACATCGACGTGTGCGACCCGGGCCACGCGCCGGGCACGGGAACGCCGGAGCCCGGTGGCATCACCGCGCGCCAGCTCCTGGACTCCGTACGGCGCGTCTGCCTGGAGCTGCCGGTCGTCGGGGTCGACGTCGTGGAGGTCAGCCCGCCCTACGACCACGCCGACATCACCGCCGCGCTGGCCAACCGCGTGGTGCTGGAGGCGTTGAGCGCCATCGCGCGGCGGCGGCGCGACGCCCGGGACGGGACCGCCTGGAACCCGCTGCTGCCGCTGCTCGCCGAGCGCCCGGACCGCGGGACCGAGGGCCGGCCCGGCCGGTCCGAGCAGCCCGACCGCTGACGCGGGACCTATCAGCCCGAGCAGCCCGAGCAGCCCGACCCGTCCGGCCCGAACGCTGACGCGGGACCTATCGGGCTCTCGGGCGGTTGCCCCACTTGGGCCTGCGGAACAGGTCGCGGCGTTCCAGGAGGTAGACGAGCTTCGCGGCCGCGGCCCTGACGGCCTCCTCGTGGCGGTGACGCTTCTGCGGGACGACGGCGCTCCAGCGTTCGAGCAGGAGGGCGATCTCCTCGGCGAGCTCGCCGATCACCCGGTAGCGGGTGCTGAAGGCGTAGAGGTCGCCGTGCACCTCGTTCACCAGGTCCTCGTCCACCCGATGGGCGAGCGGCCGCACCCTCCTGAGGATCCCCGTCTCCATCGCCGGGGTGACCGGCGCCCGCCGGGCGTCGTCCTCGGGCACCATGATGAGGGCCCGGACCCGCGCGACGGCCAGGGTGCGCTCGGCCTGCGGGGTCGCGGGATGCTCGGCGAGGTCCAGGAGGCGGCGGAGGGTCTCCTGCGTCTTGTCGTCGAACATGGAAAACCCATTCCGCCTTCGCGTCCCCGTTTTCGCCGGACCGGGAGGGAAGGTCTCGGCGTCGGCACCGGCGCATGCCGCGCACGTGCCATCACATGCTATTCGACCCGATGGGCAGGGACGCGTACCGGTGTGACCCGTGAGCGCGGGGTGAATAGGGATATGCCCGGTGTGCGGGTATGGTCACCGGTGCCCGTACCGTCACACGGCGGGGCCGGAGCCGCTGTTCAGCACGGATGGTTCGTGCGAGTGGCGTGAGTGGCCAATCGATGGTAGGTGCTGCGGGGTCGCCTTTCCCGCCTTTCGCCGAATCCGGTATTCGACAGCCTCCTGGCTCGCCTTTTTAAGCAAATAGCCTCACTTTTCCGTTTTTCTGCGAATACAGTCCAGCTTTGTCGGACGGCGCCCCCTTCTCTGAAGGGTGGAGGAGAGTGGACGGGGTGGCTCACAGCCATGGATCCGATCGGTGACGATCTGCTCAGGACCATCAAGCCCGAACTCGGGTACCGGGAGGGGGCCGGTCAGCACAGCAAGTTCGGTGAGTGGTACGCGGTCAACGTGGCCCAGGACCCGCAGTACAGGACGGCCCCCTGGTGCGCGATGTTCATCGCCTGGGCGGCGGAGAAGGCGGACGTGCAGGAGTACGTCGGGCAGTTCGCCTGGACCCCGTCGCAGGCCCGCTGGTTCGAGACCAACGGCGCGTGGACGCGGACGCCGGAGCCTGGCGCCCTGGTCTTCTTCGACTGGTCAGGCGGCAAGGACATCAAGGGGATCGACCACGTCGGCGTCGTCGAGAGCGTGAACGGTGGAACGATCCACACCATCGAGGGGAACGTCGACCGGGTCTGGCTGAAGCGCAAGACCCGCGACCAGAGCAAGGTGGTCGGGTACGGGCTGCCGCGCAAGGTCAAGGAGAAGCTGACCGGCGCCTCCTCCGGGGAGGGCACCACGGCCCCGCAGGCGGCCGGGCGGATCGAGGTCCGCCCGGCACTCGCCCCGGGCTCCACTCCCCCGGTGGACACACCGGGAACGCTCCCCGTCTCCATGGAGACCGCCGCGATCGCCGGGTTGCTGACCTTCGTCCTCGGCACGACGTTCGTCCTGTCCCGGCTGCGGCCCCGCGTCTCGGCGGGACGGCACCGCAGGAGGAACGGGCGGCGGGAGCGGGCGGACCTGTGGACCGGCGTGACGTGCCCGGTCGAGGAGACGCTGCTGCGCGCGGAGACGCCCCCGGCCTGGAAGGCGCTCCCGCACACCGTGACGCTCCATCCGGGCGGGCAGGACGGGCCGGGCCTGCCGGGAGGGCCCGGCCTGCCGGACGCCGCGCCCCGGAGCCGCGAGTCGTCCCGGGGCCGCGAGGCGCTTCGCGTGAGCAGGCCGAGCTGGGCGTGCGAGCCGTACCGCACGGGCCTCCCGAAGCGCGCCGACGGCACCGGGATCCCCGCCCGTACCGGCACGCGGGCCGTTTCCGGACCGGACCTCCAGGGGAAGGTACGGCGCGACGCGCGGGGGACCCACGAGGGCGAGAAGGCCCACGCCGCGTGACCCTCCTAACAAAATCAGGCGAGAACGGGACGGAACGGAGATCGTGCCAGGTTGCTTAATAAGGTTAGGCAAAGCTAAGTTGCTGGGGACGGCATTCCCCCAGCGAAGGCGGCACGATGACAGCGGGCGGCGAGCAGACCCTGGAGCGCGCGGCGGAGGTCCCGGCCTATCGCGGCCACGGCGTGGAGGTTCTGCGGACGGCGCGGCTCAGCCCGAGCTTCGTCCGGGTCACCTTCGGCGGCGAGGACCTGGCGGGCTTCGCCGACAAGGGCTTCGACCAGCGGATCAAGGTGATCCTCCCGCTGCCGGACGGCAGCATCACCCCGCTGGGCGACGGCGACGACTGGTACCAGCGGTGGCGGGCGCTCCCCGAGGAGCTGCGCAACCCGATCCGCACCTACACCGCCCGCGCCGTGCGGGCCGGGCTGCGCGAGCTCGACATCGACTTCGTCCTGCACGGCGAGAGCGGCCCCGCCTCCCGCTGGGCGACCCGCGTCGCCCCCGGTGACCGGGCCGTGGTGGTCGGCCCCAACGCCGCGTACCCCGGTCCCGTCGGCGGCCAGGAGTGGGCCCCGCCCGCCGGGGTGGAGCACCTGCTGCTGGCCGGGGACGAGACGGCCGTGCCCGCCATCGCCGCGATCGTCGAGTCGCTCCCCGGCTCCGTGCGCGCCACCGCGCTGCTGGAGGTCCCCGAGGCCGCCGACGCGCTCCCGCTCGACGTCCGTCCCGGCGTGAAGGTCACCTGGCTGCCCCGCGAGGGGGCCCGCCACGGTGACCTGCTCATCCCCGCCGTACGCGACACCCTGGGCGCGCTCACCGCGCCGGGCGGCACCGCCGCCGCCGACAAGGCCCTCCCCGGCGCCGCGAGCCCGCTGGAGGACGTCGACGTCGACGAGGAGATCCTCTGGGAGGTCCCCGAGGCCCCCGAGGTCTCGGGGGGCGGCGGCCTGTACGCCTGGCTGGCGGGCGAGGCGGGCATGGTCAAGCTGCTCCGCCGACACCTGGTGCAGGAGGCGGGGATCGACCGCTCCTCGGTGGCCTTCATGGGCTACTGGCGGCTGGGACGCTCGGAGAGCGCCTGAGCCGTGGCTCCCGGCGACGGGCCGTGGCTCCCGGCGACGGCGAGGGCCGTCGCCGGGCGGTCTTTGCCGTCGCCGACGGAAAACCTGCCGACTCCTTGACGCGGGAGGGAACCGGACAGACGTCCGGGACGCGTAGTTTGAGGGCGTAAGGTGCCCGGCTCGCGATGTGAGAAGGCCGATATGACAGCAGCGGAATCCGCTCGTCAGGACCCGGCGGGCGCCCCCGGATACCGGCCCATCGCCGACCACGGGCTGATCGGCGACCTGCGCACCGCGGCGCTGGTGGACACCGGCGGCACCATCGTCTGGTACTGCTGCCCCCGCTTCGACGCGCCCAGCGTGTTCGGCTCGATCCTGGACGCCGGACGGGGCGGGTCGTTCGAGCTGGGCACGGTCGCCCCGGCCAGGACCAAGCAGTTCTACTTCCCCGACACCAACGTGCTGATCACCCGCTTCTCCGCCGCCGACGGGGTGGGCGAGATCCAGGACTTCATGCCGATCGTCGGCGGCACCGACAGCACGGCCGGTACAACCGGCACGGCCGACGGCGTCCGGCACCGGCTGATCCGGCGGGTGAGGTGCGTCCGCGGGTCGCTGCCGTTCCTGGCGCGGGTGGCCCCGCGGTTCGACTACGGCAGGCAGTCCCACGTCCTGAGCGTGCTCGGGGGCCGGGCGGTCTTCGAGTCGCCGTCGCTGTCGCTCACCCTGTCGTCCAGCGCCACCCTGGAGGCGGACGGGCAGGACGTGCGCTCGGAGTTCAAGCTCAACGAGGGCGAGTGCGCGGTGTTCGCCCTCGACAGGTTCGGCGACGACGTGGCGCTGCGCTCGTGCCCGATCGAGGAGGCCGAGGAGGAGTTCGCCGCGACCGTGGCGTACTGGCGCCGCTGGCTGTCCTCGTCGAACTACCGCGGCCGGTGGCGGGAGATGGTCCACCGGTCCGCGCTGACGCTGAAGCTCCTCACCTACGCGCCGACCGGCGGGATCGTGGCCGCCGTGACGACGAGCCTGCCCGAGCAGATCGGCGGGGAGCGCAACTGGGACTACCGGTACGTCTGGATCCGCGACTCGGCGTTCTGCGTGTACGCGCTGCTGCGGCTGGGCTTCGGCGAGGAGGCCGAGGCGTTCATGGGCTTCCTGGCCCGGCACGTCAGCCGCGACGGCGGCTGCGCCTCGGGCCCGCTGCAGATCATGTACGGCGTCGACGGCCGCATCGAGCTGCCCGAGATCGAGCTGTCCCACCTTGAGGGCTACCGGGGCTCCGGCCCGGTGCGCGTCGGGAACGCCGCCGTGGACCAGCTCCAGCTGGACATCTACGGCGCCCTCCTCGACTCCGTCTACCTCTACGACAAGTGGCACCAGCCGATCTCCAGCGCCCTCTGGGACGATGTCCACATCCTGGTGGACTGGGTCTGCGACAACTGGGACCAGCCCGACGAGGGCGTGTGGGAGACGCGCGGCGGGCGCAAGGACTTCGTCTACTCGCGGCTGATGTGCTGGGTGGCGATAGAGCGGGCCATGCGGATGGCCGCCCACCGCGGGCTGCCCGCCGACACGCCGCGCTGGCAGCTGGCCCGTGACGCGATCTACCGGCAGATCATGCGGCGCGGCTGGTCGGAGGAGCTGAAGGCGTTCGTCCAGCACTTCGACGACGACGTCCTCGACGCCTCGGTGCTGATGATGCCGATGGCGAAGTTCATCTCCCCCACCGACCCGAAGTGGCTGTCGACCCTCGACGCGCTCGGCGCGAACCTGGTGTCCGACTCGCTGGTCTACCGCTACGACCCCGCGGTCAGCCCGGACGGGCTGCGCGGCGAGGACGGCACCTTCTCGATCTGCTCGTTCTGGTACGTCGAGGGGCTCACCCGCGCCGGGCGCCTGGACGAGGCCCGGCTGGCGTTCGAGAAGATGCTCACGTACGCCAACCACCTCGGCCTGTACGCCGAGGAGATCGGGCAGACCGGCGAGCAGCTCGGCAACTTCCCGCAGGCCTTCACCCACCTCGCGCTGATCAGCGCCGCGTTCAACCTCGACCACGCCCTGGGCTGAACCGGGGAGAATCCGGTGCCCGGCGTGACCGGCTCCCCGGGGGAGCCGGTCCGTGTCCGGGGAGCCGGTGAGGCCGTGGGTCAGGCGCCGTCCTCCAGGTCTCCCTCGGACTTGAGGTAGACCTCCTGGAGGTCGCGCAGGATGGCGGGGTCGGGGTGCTCCCACATGCCCCGGTTGGCCGCCTCCAGCAACCGCTCGGCGATCCCGTGCAGCGCCCACGGGTTGGACTTGGCCATGAACGCCTGGTTCTCCGGGTCCAGTACGTAGGTCGCGGCCAGCTTGTCGTACATCCAGTCGGCGACGACACCGGTGGTGGCGTCGTAGCCGAACAGGTAGTCGACGGTGGCGGCCAGCTCGAAGGCGCCCTTGTAGCCGTGCCTGCGCATCGCGGCCAGCCAGCGGGGGTTGACCACCCTGGCGCGGAAGATCCTGGACGTCTCCTCGGAGAGCGTCCTGGTGCGGACCGCGTCCGGCCTGGTGCTGTCGCCGATGTAGGCGGCCGGGGCCTTGCCGGTGAGCGCCCGGACGGTGGCGATCATGCCGCCGTGGTACTGGAAGTAGTCGTCGGAGTCGGCGATGTCGTGCTCGCGGGTGTCGACGTTCTTGGCCGCCACGGCGATCCTGCGGTAGGCCGTCTCCATGTCCTGCCTGGCGGGGACGCCGTCGACGCCCCGGCCGTAGGCGAAGCCGCCCCAGACCGCGTACACCTCGGCCAGGTCGGCGTCGTCGCGCCAGTTGCGGCTGTCGATGAGCGGCAGCAGCCCGGCCCCGTAGGCGCCCGGCCGGGAGCCGAAGATCCGCATGGTGGCCCTGCGCTCGTCGCCGTGCCCGGCGTGGTCGGCGAGCACGTGCGCCCGCACGTAGTTGAGCTCCTCGGGCTCCTCCAGCCCGGCCGCGAGCCGTACGGCGTCGTCCAGCATCGCCACGACGTGCGGGAAGGCGTCGCGGAAGAAGCCGCTGATCCTGACGGTGACGTCCACGCGCGGGCGGCCCAGCTCGGCGGCGGGGATGGGCTCCAGGCCGGTGACGCGGCGCGAGGCCTCGTCCCAGACCGGCCGAACGCCGAGCAGCGCCAGCACCTCGGCGACGTCGTCCCCCGCGGTACGCATGGCGCTGGTCCCCCAGACCGACAGCCCGACCGAGCGCGGCCAGTCTCCGGTGTCGGCGCGGTAGCGCTCCAGCAGGGAGTCGGCCATCGCCTGGCCCGTCTCCCACGCCAGCCTGCTCGGCACGGCCTTGGGGTCGACCGAGTAGAAGTTGCGGCCGGTGGGGAGCACGTTGATCAGCCCGCGCAGCGGCGACCCGCTCGGCCCGGCCGGGACGTAACCGCCGTCGAGGGCGTGCAGGATCGCGTCGATCTCGTCGGTGGTACGCGCCAGCCGGGGCACGACCTCGACGGCGGCGAACCGCAGGATCCGCTCCACCGTCCCGAGATCCGCGCCGGGCGCGCCTGTACCGGCTGAGGCGGCCGTACGGCCCAGGATCTCGGCGGTCACCTCCCCCGCCGCCGACGGATCCCAGCCGCGCAGTTCCATGGCCTCGACCAGGGCACGGGCCAGGGTCTCGGCCTCGTCGACGCCGATCCGTCCCGCGCTGCCGTCCTCGGCCAGGCCGAGGGCCTCGCGCAGCCCGACGAGCGCCTCGCTGCCCGCCCACATCTGCCGGGCGCGGAGCATGGCCAGCACCAGGTCGACGCGCGGCTGCCCCTCGGGAGCGGCTCCCAGTACGTGCAGGCCGTCGCGGATCTGGACGTCCTTGACCTCGCACAGCCAGCCGTCGATGTGCAGCAGGAAGTCGTCGAACTCGGCGTCGTGCGGGCGGTCGGCGACGCCGAGGTCGTGGTCGAGCCTGGCGGCCTGGATGAGCGTCCAGATCTGGGCGCGGATCGCGGGCAGCTTGGCCGGGTCCATCGCCGCGATGGAGGCGTGCTCGTCGAGGAGCTGCTCCAGCCTGGCCATGTCCCCGTAGCTGTCGGCGCGGGCCATCGGCGGGACGAGGTGGTCGACCAGGGTGGCGTGCGCGCGGCGCTTGGCCTGGGTGCCCTCACCGGGGTCGTTGACGAGGAACGGGTAGATCAGCGGCAGGTCGCCGAGCGCGGCGTCCGGGCCGCAGGAGGCCGACAGGCCCGCCGACTTGCCGGGCAGCCACTCCAGGTTGCCGTGCTTGCCCACGTGGACCACGGCGTGGGCGCCGAAGCCGTCGGCCAGCCAGCGGTAGGCGGCCAGGTAGTGGTGGCTGGGCGGCAGGTCGGGGTCGTGGTAGATCGCGATGGGGTTCTCGCCGAAGCCGCGCGGCGGCTGCACCATGACCACCACGTTGCCGGAGCGCAGCGCGGCCAGCACGATCTCGCCCTCCGGGTCGCGCGACCTGTCCACGAACAGCTCGCCGGGTGCCGGGCCCCAGTGCTCCTCCATCCGGGCGCGCAGGTCCGCGGGGAGGGTGGCGTACCACTCGGCGTACCGGCTCGCCGCGATGCGCACCGGGTTCCCGGCGAGCTGCTCCTCGGTGAGCCAGTCCTGGTCCTGCCCGCCCGCGGCGATCAGCGCGTGGATGAGCGCGTCGCCGTCCTGCCCGGTCACCCCGGGCAGCTCGTCCTCGGCGCCGATGTCGTACCCGCGCTCGCGCAGCGCGGCCAGCAGCCGCACCAGGCTGGCCGGGGTGTCCAGGCCGACGGCGTTGCCGATGCGGGCGTGCTTGGTGGGGTAGGCCGACAGCATCAGCACCAGCCGCCGCTCGGCGGGCGGGATGTGCCGCAGCGCGGCGTGCCGCACCGCGATGCCCGCCACCCGCGAGGCCCGCTCGGGGTCGGCCACGTAGACGGTGAGCCCGTCCTCGTCGATCTCCTTGAAGGAGAACGGCACCGTGATGATCCGCCCGTCGAACTCGGGGATCGCGACCTGGGTGGCGGCGTCCAGCGGGGACAGGCCGTCGTCGTTCTCCTCCCAGGAGGCCCGGCTGCTCGTCAGGCACAGGCCCTGCAGGATCGGCACGTCCAGCTCGGCGAGCGCGCCGACGTCCCAGGCCTCGTCGTCCCCGCCCGCCGACGCGGTCGCCGGGCGGGTGCCGCCCGCGGCGAGCACGGTCACCACCAGGGCGTCCACCGTACGCAGGACCTCCACCAGGCCGGGCTCGGCGGTGCGCAGGGAGGCGCAGTACACCGGCAGGGCCCGCGCGCCCGCGTCCTCGATCGCCGAGCAGAGCGCCTCGACGAAGGCCGTGTTTCCGGCCACGTGGTGGGCCCGGTAGTAGAGCACCCCGACGACGGGCCCGTCCTGGTCGCGCGCCTCGCGCTCCAGCGTCCCCCACGCGGGGGTGGGCTCGGGCGCGGCGAACCCGTGGCCGGTGAGCAGCAGCGTGTCGGACAGGAAGTGGTGCAGCTCGGTCAGGTTGGCCGGGCCGCCGTGGGCGAGGTAGGCGTGCGCCTCGGCGCAGACCCCGCCGGGCACGGTGGACAGCTCCATCAGCTCGGCGTCGGGCGCCTGCTCGCCGCCGAGCACGACGACGGGCCGGGGACCGGCGAGCAGGGCGTCCAGCCCCTCCTCCCAGGCGCGGCGCCCGCCCAGCAGGCGTACCACGACCAGGTCGGCGCCCTCCAGCAGCGGCGGGAGGTCGGCTGCGGCGAGCCTGGCGGGGTTGCCGAGCCGGTAGTCGGCGCCGCTCGCGCGGGCGCTCAGCAGGTCGGTGTCAGAGGTCGAGAGCAGGAGGATCACGCGCCACACTCCAGGAGAGGCAGGGCGGTACGGCCCAGGGACGCCACGGCGTGGCGGGGGAACGGCGATGTCACGGTGTCGCGGGGGAACGGCGAAGAGCGCACGGAGCTTCCTCCCTCGGGGTCCTCGCCCCGGGTCGTCGTCGGCCGCGACGGCTGGAGTCTCCTGGCTCCCGGATCGGTGCTCACCCCGGCCTTCCCGCCCGTCGTCGGACAGTGGCCCGGGTGGGGTTCGCTCCCCGGTTACAGTGGCGGGACCGCGCCGGAATCACACCGGCTTCCTCCCTTTGCCGTCGCCACCGATGACACTACGGCAGTCCGGTTCGTTGCAAGAAACTGGCGTTAACATCCTTCGAGTGTCCATTGCCGACTTTTCCGGACGATCACGACTCGACGCGTGCCCCGGGGCGCTCCAGGTCCATGCCGCCGCGGACGGCGGCCTGGCCCGCGTCCGCGTGCCCGGCGGCCGTCTCACCCCCTCCCAGCTGCGCGAACTCGCCGAGGCCGCGTCGACGTACGGCGGCGGCGTCATCGAGCTGACCTCCCGGGCGAACGTCCAGGTACGCGGCCTCGGCCCGGAGGATCCGGACGGCGACGCGGGAAGCGATACGGAGAGCGATACGGGGAACGGGTTCGCCGCGCGGATGGCGAGGGCGGGCCTGCTGCCCTCGGCGACGCACGAGCGGATCCGCAACATCCTCGCCTCCCCGCTGACCGGACTGGACGGACCGGCCCGGCTGAACAGACCGAGCGGACCGAGCGGACCGAGCGACCTGAACGGCCTGAACGGGCCAAGTGGCATGGACGCTCCGGACCACCCGGACCGTTCAAGCCATCCAGGCCAGCCAGGCCATCCAGGTCGTTCAAGCCGTTCAGGTCATCCGGAAGGCGGCGGGGTCGTCGACGTCACACCGCTGATCGGTGAGCTGGACCGGCGGCTGTGCGCCAGCCCCGCCCTCGCCGCCCTGCCGGGGCGGTTCATGTTCGCCCTCGACGACGGCCGGGGAGACGTGGCCGGTCTGGGCGCGGACGCCGGGATCCTGCCCACGGGGCCGGACGAGGCCGCGCTGATCCTCGCCGGGACCGACACCGGCCTGCGCGTCCCGCTGGACGGAGCCGTGACCGCCCTGCTCGCCGCCGCCGAGGCGTTCCTCGACGAGCTGGCCACCCGGGACGTCACCGCCTGGCGGATCGCCGAACTCCCCGGCGGCCCCTCCCTGATCGCCGCTCGCGTGCGAACCGCCCTCGACCTCCCCGGTACGACGCCCTTCGACCCGGTAAGGCTGCGGGTCGTACCCCTCGGACCGGTCGGCGTCATCGGGAGCACGAACGGGACAGGGAGCGAAACCGGTGCCGGAGGCGAGGCGGGCCCGGGAAGCGGCACCCGAAGCGACACCGGGGGCGGCGTCAGGAACGACATCGAGAGCGGCACCGGAGATGGCATCGGAGACGGGAACGGCGACGACATCGGGGACGACATCGGCGACGAGGTCGCGCGGGTCGCGCTCGGGGTGGCGATCCCACTGGGACGGCTGACCTCCGCGACGGCACTGCTGCTCGCGGACGCCGCCTCGGGCGGGGAGATCCGGCTCACGCCGTGGCGTGGCGTGGTCCTGCCCGGCCTGGACCGCGCCGAGGTCGCGGGCACGGCCGCCCGCCTGGAGGCCGCCGGGCTCGTCGTCGATCCCGCCTCTCCGTGGATCGGTGTGACGGCCTGCACCGGCCGCCCCGGCTGCGCCAAGTCCCTGGCCGACGTCCAGGCCGACGCGGCGACCGCGATAACCGTCGGCACGGCCCCGCCGTCCGGGAGAGGGGCGGGCACCGATACGCTCCCCGTGCACTGGGCGGGGTGCGGCAGGCGCTGCGGCCGTCCGAGGGGGCGGGTCGCGGATGTGGTCGCCACCGGTGACGGCTACCGCCTGGAGCTGGACGGCACCGGCCTGACCTGTTCCGGCATCGAGGAGACCGCGGCCGCGCTGGCGGCCGCCAGAGGGGAACTGTGATCGACTACGTCCGCGACGGCGCGGAGATCTACCGCCGCTCCTTCGCCACCATCCGCGCGGAGGCCGACCTGTCCGGCCTGCCCGCCGACGTCGCCCGGGTCGCGGTCCGCATGATCCACGCCTGCGGGATGGTCGACCTGGTGAGCGATCTGCGCTGGTCACCCGGTGTCGTGGCCTCGGCGCGCGAGGCGCTCCGCGCGGGCGCCCCGGTGCTCTGCGACGCCATGATGGTCGCCTCCGGAGTGACCCGGCGGCGCCTGCCCGCGGGCAACGAGGTGGTCTGCACCCTCGGCGACCCCCGGGTGCCGGAACTCGCCGCGGAACTGGGCACCACCCGCAGCGCCGCCGCGCTGGAGCTGTGGCGCGACAGGCTCCAGGGCTCGGTGGTCGCGATCGGCAACGCGCCGACCGCGCTGTTCCGGCTGCTGGAGATGGTCGAGGAGGGCGCGGGCCGCCCGGCCGCCGTGCTCGGCGTCCCGGTCGGCTTCATCGGCGCCGCCGAGTCCAAGCAGGCCCTCGCCGAGCACCCGGCGAACCTGGAGTACCTGGTCGTGAACGGACGGCGGGGCGGAAGCGCGATGACCGCCGCAGCGGTCAACGCGATGGCGAGTGAGGAAGAATGAGTGACGACGTGACCGGACGGCTGTGGGGCGTGGGACTCGGGCCCGGCGACCCCGAACTGGTGACCGTCAAGGCCGCCCGCCTGATCGGCGAGGCGGACGTGATCGCCTTCCACAGCGCCCGCCACGGCCGGAGCATCGCCCGCTCGGTGGCCGCCCCCTACCTGCGGGAGGGCCAGGTCGAGGAGGCCCTCATCTACCCGCTCACCACCGAGACCACCGACCACCCCGGCGGCTACCAGGGGGCGATCGACGACTTCTACGCCGCCTGCGCGGTGCGGCTGGCGGCCCACCTGGACGCCGGGCGTGACGTGGTGGTGCTGTGCGAGGGGGACCCGCTCTTCTACGGCTCGTACATGCACATGCACAAGCGCCTGTCGCACCGCTACGTCACCGAGGTCGTGCCGGGCGTGACGTCGGTGAGCGGCGCCTCGGCGGTCCTGGGGCGGCCGCTGGTCGAGCGGGACGAGGTCCTGACCGTACTGCCGGGAACGCTCCCGGCCGAGGTGCTCGCCGAGCGCCTGGCGTCCACCGACTCGGCGGCGGTGCTGAAACTCGGCCGTACGTTCACCAAGGTCCGTGACGCGCTGGCCGAGGCCGGGCGGCTCGGCGAGGCGTGGTACGTCGAGCGCGCCACCACCGGGCAGCAGCGGCTGGCCCCGCTCGCCGAGGTCGACCCCGCGAGCGTCCCGTACTTCTCGCTGGCGCTGATCCCGAGCCCCGTCAACGCGGCGGGCCCCGCGCCAGCCGCCGGGACCGGGAGCGCGGGCGAGGTGAGGGCGCGCGGCGAGGTGGTCGTGGTGGGGCTCGGCCCCGCCGGGCGGCCGTGGCTGACACCGGAGGCGCAGGAGGCGCTGGCCGGTGTCGACGAGCTCGTCGGGTACGGCCCCTACCTGGACCGCGTCCCGCCCAACCCGCGCCAGCGCCGCCACCCCACCGACAACCGGGTGGAGGCCGAACGGGCCGCGCACGCGCTGGAGCTGGCCGCGGCCGGATCGAGGGTGGCCGTGGTGTCCTCGGGCGACCCGGGGGTGTTCGCGATGGCCAGCGCGGTGCTGGAGGTGGCGTGCGAGCCGAGGTTCGCGGACGTGCCGGTACGAGTGCTGCCCGGCCTGACCGCGGCGCACGCGGTGGCGAGCAGGGCCGGCGCCCCCCTCGGCCACGACTACTGCGTGCTGTCGCTGTCGGACCTGCTCAAGCCCTGGGAGGTGGTCGCCGGGCGGATCAGCGCCGCGGCCAAGGCCGACCTCGTCCTGGCGATCTACAACCCGGCGTCGAAGAGCCGTACCTGGCAGGTGGCCGCCGCGCGGGACCTGCTGCTGGAGCACCGGGCGCCGGAGACCCCCGTGGTCGTCGGCCGCGACGTCGGCGGGTCCCGGGAGAGCATGACCGTCACCACCCTCGGCGACCTGGACCCCGGCGTAGTCGACATGCGCTGCCTGCTGCTGGTGGGCTCGTCCACCACGCGGGTGGCCGAGCGCGGTGACGGCAGCCGGGTGGTGTTCACCCCCCGCCGCTACCCCGCGTGACGCGCCGGGCCGGGCCGGCGCGGCACGGTCGTCGGGGGGCCGATCCGGCCGGGTGCGCGAGCACGGCGGCGCGGCGCGCGTTCCACGTGTCGACCGCCACTCGCCCACGAGCCTCGTCGTTCGGGCCTCAGTCGTCGAGGAGCCGCCAGGTGGTGAGGGCGAGTCCGGCCCGTACCAGCCCGGCGGGCTCGGTGAGTTCGACGCCCAGGGCCTTGCCGATCTGTTCGAGCCGGCGGGAGACGCTGCTGTGGTGCAGGTGGAGGAGGTCGGCGGCCCGGCGCAGGGAACCGGTGGCGCAGTAGGCGTCCAGGGTGTCCAGGTCCTCCGGGTTGCCGGCCAGCCGGGCGATCGCGGCCACGTCGGCGTTGTCCCGCGCGACGGCCTCCGGCACCTGTGCGAGCAGCGCCAGCACGCCCAGGTCGTCGTGGTGGACGACCGGCCGGCGCGGGGTGGTGAAGCGGAGGGCGGTGCGGGCCTCCCGCCAGGATCGGTCGGGGCTCTCCGCGGAGCCGATGCCCGCGCGCACGCCCGCCGGGAACCGGGACGGGTCCATGGTGGTGGCCAGGATGACGCCCACGCCGGCGAGCGGTGCCGCCTTCACCGGGCGGGTCGGGCAGACCAGGCCGCCGACCTGGTCGAGCGGGCGCCGCGACCGTACGGCGATGACGCGGATCGGCAGGTCGGCGGCGAAGCCCAGGAGCCGCAGGGCCCGTGCCCTGGCCGCCTCGTCGCTGTCTGAGCTGATCACCAGCTCGACGAGCGCGGGGTCGGCCATGGTGGTGCGGGCCGGGCCGTACCTCTCGACGACCGCCGTGGCGGCGATGGCGAGCCGGTCCAGCAGCAGCTCGTCGAGCGGGCCCGGCGGTCCTGGGCGTTCCAGCCACACCGTGCCGACCTCCTCGCCGTCGAGCGTGATCGGCGTCGTGGTGGACGCGGTGAGCGCCGGGGCGGACGCCTCCCCGCCGCCGGACGACATGCGGATCACCCGCCCCGTGCCGTGCAGCCGGATCCCGGCCACGCACTCGGCCAGGCCCGCCGAGGCCCGCGCGAGCGCCGGAAGATCCACCCGCCTGCGCATCAGCGTGTCGTAGAACATCACGACGCGGAGCGCTCCCCCGGCCTCCGCGTCCAGCTGCGACAGCCGTGCGGCCAATGCCTCCATGCCGGAAGGATATGCGGCGATCGTCGCGCGGCAGGGGTGTAATGCCCGACGAGTGGCGGATGATCCCCGGGATGCACCTTGCGAGGATCACGGTTATGGACCCAGAGCTGGAAGCATTCATCCCGTTGTTCCCCAAGGCAGACCTGGTCGACCCGGTCATCGAGCGCAAGAGCTTCGCCGAGCTGGCCACCGCGATACCGGTGCCCGACATCGCGGACATGGAGATCGAGGACCGTACGGTGCCCGCCGACCCGGACGTGGCGGTGCGGATCTACCGCCCGCACCGGGCGCGGGGCGCCGTCATCTGGTCGCACGGCGGCGGATTCGTCATGGGCGACCTGGACACCGAGCACCCGTGGGCCACCCGGCTCGCGGACGCCTCCGGCGTGACGGTGATCTCGGTGGGCTACCGCCTCGCCCCCGAGCACCCGTTCCCGGCCGCCCTGGACGACGCCTACGCCGTGCTGGCCTGGGCGGCCGGGCACGCGGCCGAGCTCGGCGTCGACCCGGAGCGGATCGCGGTCGGAGGTCACAGCGCCGGAGCGGGGATCGCGGCCGCGACGGCGCTGCGGGCACGTGACCGGCGAGGGCCGCGGATCCGCTTCCAGCTGCTCAACCAGCCCAGCCTCGACGACCGGCAGGAGACGTGGTCGGCGCGGCACTTCACCGACACACCCTGGATGAACCGCGACAAGGTCACCGCGGCGTGGCGGCACTACCTGGGCTCCACGCCCGCCTCGCCGTACGCGGCCCCGGCGCGGGCCACCGACCTGTCCGGGCTGCCGCCCGCCTACATCGCCACCGCGGAGCTCTGCCCGAACCGTGACGAGGACATCAGCTACGCGCTGCGCCTGCTGGAGGCGGGCGTGTCGGTCGAGCTGCACCAGTGGCCCGGCACCTTCCACGGGTCGCAGGCGATCCTGTCCGCCGAGGTGTCGCAGCGGCAGATCGCCGAGCTCGCCGCGGCCCTGCGCCGCGCCCTGGCCGAGTGAGACCGGCCCCATCCACCACCGGCGTCCATCGCCGGCACTCACCATCGGCCCGGCCGTGTACCCGGCCGTGTGCCTGGTCACGACGAGATTGACGAAGACGGGAGAGCGATGAGCGCCACCGACGTCGCCGAGGCGAGGGAGCGGCCAGCACCGCCACCGGACGCCGACCACGCGGCGGACCAGGGCCCGGCGGGGCTGCTGCGGCCCTATCGACGGGGTCTCGCCGCCGTCGCCGTCCTGCAGATCGTCGGCGCCGTCGCGGGGCTGGCGCCGCTGCTGGCGGTCGTCGAACTGGGCCGTACCCTGCTGTCCCCCGGCCCGGCCGATCACGACCATGTCCGGGGCGTCGTGATCGCGGGGGCGGCCGCCCTGTTCGTCCGGCTGCTGTTCACCGCCGCCTCGTCCGGAATCGGGCATGTTCTCGACGACCGGGTGCAGCTGTCGCTCCGCCGTCGGCTGGCCGCACGGCTGGGGCGGGTACCGATCGGCTGGCTCTCCCGGCGCCGGACCGGCGAGCTGGCGAAGGTGGTGGGGCGGGACGTGGGCGCCGTGCACCCGCTCATCGCCCACGCCCCCGGCGAGCTCGTCTCCGCGTTCGTGGTGCCGCTGGTGTCGCTGGTCTACCTGTTCACCGTCGACTGGCGGCTCACGCTGATCACGATGATCCCGGTGGCGCTGGCGGTGGCATTGGTCCCGCTGATGATGACCCCGGGCCGCCTGCGCGAGCAGGAGGCGCTCGACGGGGCGATGGGACGGATCTCGAACGCGGCCGTCGAGTTCGTACAGGGCATCGCGGTCGTGAAGGCGTTCGGCGGGGGCGAGCGCGCCCACCGCGAGTTCCTCACGGCCACGGACGAGTTCGCCGGCACCTTCTCCCGCTGGGTGTTCGGCATCTCCGGGATCGCCGCGGGGATGGCGCTGGCGCTGTCGCCGCCGTTCGTGCTGCTGGTCGTGCTGACCGGCGGTACGACGCTGATCACGGCCGGTTCCCTGACCCCGGCGGATCTGCTCCCCTTCCTGCTGCTGGGACTGGGGCTGACCGCTCCCGTGGCGGCTCTCGGCCACGGCTTCGACGACCTGCAGGCCGCCCGGCGCGCGATGGGCCGGATCCGGGACGTGCTCGCGGTGCCGTCACTACCGGAGCCCGCCCACCCGGTCGTACCACGAGGGCACCGGGTGGAGCTGCGTGACGTCCGGTTCGGTTACGAGGCCGGTCACGAGGTGCTGCGCGGGATCGACCTGGTGCTCGAACCGGGGACGGTCACCGCGATCGTGGGACCGTCGGGAAGCGGGAAGTCCACGCTGGTCCAGCTGTTGCCGCGCTTCTTCGACCCGACCCACGGCTCGGTCCTCCTGGGCGGCGTCGATCTCCGCGAGCTCGGCGGCCGGGAACTCCACCGGACGGTCTCCTTCGTCTTCCAGGACGTCCGCCTGCTGCGCGCGTCGGTCGCGGACAACATCGCGCTGGCGGTGCCTCACGCCGACCTCGACGACGTGGTCCGCGCCGCCCGGCTGGCGAACGTCCACGACCGGATTCTCGAACTGCCGCGCGGGTACGAGTCGGTGATCGGCGAGGACGTCAAGCTGTCGGGCGGAGAGGCGCAGCGGATCTCGATCGCCCGCGCGCTGCTCGCCGCCGCGCCCGTCCTGGTGCTCGACGAGGCGACCGCCTTCGCCGACCCGCGCACCGAACAGGCGGTACGCGGCGCCCTGGCGACGGCGGCGGGCGACCGGACGGTCCTGGTCATCGCCCACCGCCTGGAGACGATCGCCGACGCCGACACCGTCGTGGTCCTGGAGGACGGCGCGATCGTCGAGCGTGGCGGGCCCGCCGAGCTGCTGGCACGGAACGGAAGGTTCGCCGCGTTCTGGCGAGCCCACCCATCGGCCCACCCGCCAGCTCACCCGTCGGCCCACCCATCAGCTCACCCGTCGGCTCATCCATCGACCCATCCATCGACCCACCCGTCGGCGATCGCCGACGAGGCCGAAACCCCCGCCATCGCACCGCGAGGAGACGAGCCCCGATGATCCGAACGCTGCTGCGGCTGCTGGGACCCGAGTACGCCCGGCCGATGCGCCGCACCGTGGCCCTGATGACGGTGACCGCGATGGCCGAAGGCCTGTCCTACGCGCTCATGGTTCCGGTGCTGCGGGCACTGTTCGGCGGCGGGCCCGCGGACGCCCGGCCCTGGCTGGTCGCGTTCGGGGCCGCGGTCGCGGCCTACGCGGTGCTGCGCTACCGCAGCGACCTGTCCGGTTTCCGCGTCGGGACCGCGTTGTTGCGCGGCGTGTACCACCGCTTCGGCGACCACCTGGCCCGGCTGCCCCTCGGCTGGTTCACCGCCCCTCGCGTCGGGGAGGTGTCGGTCCTGGCGGGCGAAGGCGTTCTGCAGGCGATGGGCGTGGCAGCGCACCTGATGGCACCGCTCATCTCCGCCTGCGTGACCCCGCTGACGATCGTGGTCGTGATGCTCGCCTTCGACCGGCACATGGGGCTGGCCGCGCTGGCCGCCGTACCGGTCGTGGCGGCGATCCAGGTCTGGACGGGACGCTCGACGGCCGCCGGGGACGTGGAGCGCGCCGAACGGGGCGACGAGGCCACCGGGAGGGTCATCGAGTATCTCCAGGCCCAGCCGGTGCTGCGCGCCGGAGGCCGGACCGCCGAGCACTTCCGGGCGCTCGACGACGCGCTGTCCGGGCTGCGGCGCGCGTCCCGCCGTTCCACGCTGTCGGCGCTGCCCGGCGTGCTGGGCCTGACGCTCACGGTGCAGGCGATGTTCACCGCGCTGCTGACCCTGGGCGCCTACCTCGCGCTCGGCGGGATCGTCGGCGTGGCGGAGGTCCTGGCGATCCTGGTGCTCGCAGCCCGCTGCGCCGACCCGCTGCTGTCGCTGTCGGACCTCGGCGGCAGGCTGCGCGGCGCGCGTTTCGAGCTGGCGAGACTCGACGCCGTGTTGCGCACCGAGCCGCTGCCGCAGGCTCGCGAACCGATCGAGCCGGTACGCCACGACCTGGAGTTCGCGTCCGTCACCTTCCGGCAGGGCGGCCGCACGGTGATCGACGACCTGTCGCTGTCCGTGCCCGCGGGACAGCGGCTCGCCGTCGTCGGGCCTTCGGGCGCGGGCAAGAGCACGCTGCTGCAGCTGCTCGCGCGCTTCCACGACGTGGACGAGGGCGCGGTGCGCGTGGGAGGTGTGGACGTGCGCGCGATCCGTGCCGAGGCGCTGATGGCGCGGATCGCCATCGTCTTCCAGGACGTCTACCTCTTCGACGGCACGATCGAGGACAACGTGCGTCTCGGCCGCCCCGGCGCCGCCGAGGCCGAGGTACGGGCGGCGGCGACCGCGGCGCGGCTGGACGAGGTGATCGGGCGCCTGCCCGGCGGGTGGGCGACGAACGTCGGCGAGGGCGGCGCGCTGCTGTCGGGCGGTGAGCGCCAGCGGGTCTCGATCGCGCGGGCGCTGCTGAAGGACGCGCCCATCGTGCTGCTGGACGAGGTGACCTCCGCCCTGGACCCGCCGAACGAGACGGCCGTCCACGAGGGCATCGAGCGCCTGATGTCGGGCCGGACGGTGGTGACGGTGGCGCACCGGATGCGGACCGTCCAGCGCGCCGACCGCGTCGTCTTCCTGGACGGCGGCCGGATCGTGGAGGAGGGCGGCCACGACGACCTGCTGCGCCGAGGTGGCCGCTACGCCGATTTCTGGGAGATCTCCACGCCGTCGGCACGCGCCCGCTGACGCACCCCGGGGCCGTCACGCGGGGCTCAGCGCCGGTCCCGTCTCACCCGGAACCCACTGAGCCCAAGGCCGGTCCCGTCACCCGGAGGCCGGAACCCACGGAACCCGAGGCCGGTCCCGTCACGCGGGGCCGGGGCCGGTCGCGGTCTCCAGCCAGGCGAGCGCGGCCTCGACGGTCTCCACCGAGGTCACCCCCTCCGGCGGGGGCGGGCGGCGCACGATCACGACCGGCAGCCCGAGCTCGCGGGCGGCGAGCAGCTTCGCGGTGGTCATCTCACCGCCGCTGTCCTTGGTGACCAGCACCTCCACCCGGTGCTCGCGCATCAGGGCCAGCTCGCCGTCCACCGTGAACGGCCCCCGGCTGAGCAGCACCTCCAGGCGTCGCGGGACGAGCGGCCCCGGCCTGTCGACCGAGCGGGCCAGGAACCACTGGCCGTCGAGACCGGCGAAGACCGGCAGGCTGCGGCGTCCCGTGGTGAGGAACACCCGCTCCCCCAGCGAGGGCAGCAGCCCGGCGGCGGCCTCCAGGGAGGGCACCCAGCGCCAGTCGTCGCCGGGAGCCTCCCTCCAGCCGGGCCGCCGCAGGATCAGCAGCGGCAGGCCGGTCCGGCGCGCCGCCTCGACCGCCGAGGCCGTCATCCTGGCCGCGAACGGGTGCGTGGCGTCCACGACGACGTGGACATCGTGCTCCGCCAGCCACGCCGCGAGCCCGCCGGGACCGCCGAAACCGCCCTCGCGTACCTCCCCCACCGGCAGTTTCGGGTCGCGCACCCGGCCCGCCAGCGAGGACACCACGCGCGTCCCCGCGCGCCCGGCGAGCGCGGCGGCCAGCCGCCTGGCCTCGTCGGTGCCGCCCAGTATCAACACATTGAGCGTGTCCGGCACGCCGTCACCTCGGGACGCGGGGTCAGTCACGGCAGCGGGCGGCCGAGTACAGGTGGCTGTCGGGGAACTCCGAGGCGGTCAGCACCCGGCCGACGACGATCACCGCGGTACGGAGGATCCCCGCCTCGCGGACCTGCCCGGCGATGTCGGCCAGGGTGCCGCGCAGGATCACCTCGTCGTCGCGGCTGGCCCTGGCCACCACGGCCACCGGGCAGTCGGCGCCGTAGTTGGGGACGAGCTCCGCCGCGACGGCCTCGACGCGCTGCACCGCCAGGTGCAGGACCATCGTGGCCCGGCTGCGGCCCAGCGTGCCGAGGTCCTCGCCCTCGGGCATGGGGGTGGCGCGCACCGAGGTACGGGTCAGCACGACCGTCTGCCCCACCCCCGGCACGGTGAGCTCGCGCCGCAGCGACGCCGCGGCGGCGGCGAAGGCGGGCACGCCCGGGATCACCTCGTACGGCACCCCCTCGGCGTCCAGCCTCCGCATCTGCTCGGCCATCGCGCTGAACACCGACGGGTCGCCGGAGTGCAGCCTGGCCACGTCGTGCCCGGCCCCGTGGGCGGCGACCATCTCCGCGACGATCTCCTCCAGGGCCATCCTCGCGGTGTCGACCAGCCGCGCGCCCGGCGGGCACGACTCCAGCAGCTCCGCCGGGACCAGCGACCCGGCGTACAGGCACACCGGCGCGGACGCGATCGCCCGCTGGCCCCGCACGGTGATGAGGTCCGCGGCGCCCGGCCCGGCCCCGACGAAACGTACCGTCATCGCCTCTCCTCAGGGGCGGACGGCTTGACCGCCGTCCAGATCGTGACGGGCATCATGGGCCGCCAGCCGGTGAACCCGCCGACCGGGGCGGCCCTGCTGACCGCGAGCCTGACCATGCCGCCGCCGAGCCTGCCGTGCCAGAGCGCCAGGACCGCCTCGGACTCGACGGTCACCGCGTTGGCCACCAGCCTGCCGCCCGGCCGCAGCGCCTCCCAGCAGGCCTCCACCATCCCGGGAACGGTCACCCCGCCGCCGACGAAGACGGCGTCGGGCCGCTCCAGCCCGGCGAGCGCGGCGGGCGCGGCACCGGTCACCACGTCGAGACCGGGGACGCCCAGCGCCGCGGCGTTGCGGGCGACCCCGGCCGCCCTGCCCGGGTGGGACTCCACCGCGACCGCCCGGTTGTCCGGGTGCGCGCGCATCCACTCGATGCCGATGCTGCCCGCCCCCGCGCCGACGTCCCACAGCAGTTGCCCGGGGAGGGGCGCCAGCCGGGACAGGGTGACCGCGCGCACCTCGCTCTTGGTGAGCTGGCCGTCGTGCTCGAACGCCTCGTCGGGCAGGCCGGGGAGGCGGGGCAGCGGAACGGTCCCGGCGTCGGCGCGGCACTCCACGGCGACGACGTTGAGATCGTGGGTCACGGGCGGGGACCAGGTGGCGGCCGTACCGGAGACCACGCGTTCCCCGGAGCCGCCCAGCCGTTCCAGGACCGTCACCGGGCTCGCGCCGTAGCCCCGGGCGGCGAGCAGCCCGGCGACCCGGGCCGGGGTGCGGCCGTCGGCGCTGAGGACCAGGAGGCGGCGGCCGTCGTGGACGAGCGGGTGCAGCACCTCGGCGGGACGCGTCACGAGGCTGACCACCTCGACGCGGTCGGCCGCCCAGCCGAGCCTGGCACAGGCCAGGGAGACCGACGACGGGTGCGGCAGGACCCGGACCCGGTCCGCCCCGAGCAGCCGCACCAGGGTCGTGCCGATGCCGTGGAACATGGGGTCTCCGCTGGCCAGCACGCACACCCTGCGCCCCCGGTGGGAGGCGATCAGCGCGGGCAGCGCCGGGAGCAGCGGCGAGGGCCAGACGACGCGCTCGACCCCGGGCTCGACACGCGACTCGACTCCGTGCCCGGTACGAAGTCCGGCGCCGGTTTCCGGGATGAGTCCCAGGTGCCGGGCGCCGCCCATCAGGACCTCGGCCGCGCGCAGCTCGCGCCGCGCCGCCTCGGAGAGACCGTCCCAGCCGTCGTCCCCGATGCCGACGACGGTGACGGCGGCGGTGGTGACGGTGGCGGTGGTGACGGTGGCGGTGGTGGCGGTGGCGAAATCAGAAAGGACGGGGCCGGGGGGAATGGAGCCGGAGGAGACGGGGTCAGGCATTGCCCAGCACCCGGGTGATGCGGATCTCGACCACGACGCGGGCGGGGTTCTCCCGGGGCGCGCGGTAGCGCTCGGCGTAGCGGCGCTCGGCGTCGGCGACCGATTCGGGGTCGGTACGGATCACCGCGCGCCCCTCCAGGGTCGACCAGCGCCTCCCGTCCACCTGGCAGACCGCGACGGCCGCGCCCTCCTCCCCCGCCGCGAGCACGTGGCGGACCTTGTGCGAGCCACCCGAGGTGATCACCCTGGCGATCCCCGCGTCGGCGTCCAGCGTCACCCCCACCGGGATGACGTGCGGCGTGCCGTCGGCGCGCACGGTCGTCATCGTGCACAGGTGACGCTCCCGCCAGAACGCGCGAAGTTCCTCCCCGAGATCCTTCAACAGCCGATCCTTCCCCGAATACCGGTTCTACCGGGCGACATGCTAGCCCCGGACCGCGTCCGCCACCGGAACCGGTCACCGGTGAGCCGGTACGGCCGTGCGAGGACCGTCAGGCCGCGAGCGGCCGGGCCGAGGCCGACCGGCGCCGCTCCGGTCGGAGCGGCGCCGTCGAACCCGCCGCCGAACCCGCCGTCGTCGCCCCCACCACCGGTCGGCACCGCCCCGCGCCGGCCACCGGTCGGCACTGACCGGCACCGGTCAGCGCCGATCAGTCGTCCTCCACGACGGGCCGGTCGCGCTCCTCCTCGTACGCCCGCAGGACCTCCTCGCGCCGCTCCGCCGGGAGCCTGTCGATGTAGAGGCGGCCGTCGAGGTGGTCCGTCTCGTGCTGCAGGCACCGGGCCAGCAGCCCGGTGCCCTCGACCGTCAGGGGCGCCCCGGTGACGTCGGAACCGTGCACGACCGACCGGTCGGGCCGGGCGAGCGACGCCCGCTGTCCCGGCACCGACAGGCACCCCTCTTCGTAGTCCGCCAACGTGCGCTCGGCGGCCTCGGGCAGCACCAGGACCGGGTTGACCACGACGCCCTTCCGGTACTCCTCGGTGTCGTCCGGGCAGTCGTAGACGAACACGCGCAGGGGGACCCCGATCTGGTTGGCCGCGAGCCCCACGCCGTCGGCGGCGTACATGCTGGCGAACATGTCGTGCACCAGCGTGACCAGGCTCTCGTCGAAACGGGTGACCGGCTCGCAGGGCCGGTGCAGCACCGGGTCGCCGACGTGACGGATGGGCGCGGGCCGGCCCTCTCCACTCGCTTCCATCCCTCAGCCTCCCGCGTTGAAGATGACGTCGTCGGGCGTGACCCGCACGGTGATACGCCGCTCGTCCGGCGTCCGGGCGGGATAGGACTCCGCCCCGATGTACTTCCTCGCCAGATGGTCGATGACCTCGTCCGCGCCCTCCAGCTCCAGCCGGGCCGTGCCCGAGACGCTGACCAGGCGATGGGCGTCCCCGGGATCGAGGACGCTCACCGACACGCGCGGGTCCTCGCGCAGGTGGCGCTCCTTGGCCCGGCCGACGGCCGTGTTGAAGACGACGTCGTCCCCGTCGACGTCGACCCACACGACGGTGCTGTGCAGGGAGCCGTCCGGCCTGACGGTGGTCACCCAGGCGTGGATGGGCTGCCTGAGCAGTTCCTTGGCGTCTTCACTGAGTCTTCCCACCGGGACCTCCACGTCACGAACGATGCCTATGAGGTCATCGAACATCACGCGCGCGTGATCGCTTCCATCGCCCCCGGGAAAACCCCGGGGAGCTCGCGAGACCGGGAACGAGCCCGGCCCGAGGCGAACCACGGCCGCGAGCATTACTCAATGTTGACTATCGATAACTCTGCGTGTTACCACTTGACCCGGCATTCCGGTGGTGACCTAAGGGGATCGATGTCGTTTCTCGACCGGTACGAGTCGGCGGCGGAGGACCGGCGGCCCGCCCTGGTCGTCTCCTGGATCCGCACCGAGTGGCGGGAGTTCTTCGCCGAGCTGCGGGAACGACGGCCGATCATGCACACGCCGCTGCTCACCCTGGTGACCCGGTTCGCCGACGTCGTCGAGGTGCTGTCGCGCGAGCGCGTCTTCACCGTCCGGCTCTACGCCCCGCGCGTGGACCCGTTCCTGGGCGGCGGCTTCATGCTGTCGCAGGACGACACGCCGCTGCACTGGGCGGAGCGGGGTCTCATGCAGAGCGTGCTGCCCGTCCAGGACGTGCCCCGGGTCCGCCGTATGGCCGCCGCCTTCGCCGACGAGGCGCTGGACCGCGCCCGGCCGCGCGGGCGGGTCGAGGCGGTCGCGGAGCTCGCCCGCCACGTCCAGCTGCGCGTCTGCCGCGAATACCTCGGGCTGGCGGGCATCGGGCTCGACGAGCTGTCCGCGTGGTCGCGGGCGGCCCAGACCGACATCTTCAAGAACCTGCACGGCGACCCCGCGGTCCACGCCGCCTCGCTGGACGCGGGCGCCCGGCTGCGCGACCGCCTCCACGACGTGATCGACGACCGGCGGGCCCGCCTCGACTGCGGCGGGGCCGTCCCCGACGACGTGCTGACCCGCCTGCTGCGCGGCCGGCCGCCGGAGGAGCTCGCCTTCGGCGACCGGCGCGTGCTGGCCAACCTGGCCGGCCTGCTCGTCGGGTCGGTGGAGAACACCGCGCA
Organism: Streptosporangium heterodermiicola; assembly: GCF_051390675.1. Lineage (NCBI taxonomy): Bacteria > Bacillati > Actinomycetota > Actinomycetes > Streptosporangiales > Streptosporangiaceae > Streptosporangium > Streptosporangium heterodermiicola. The sequence continues at coordinate 223,558 of NZ_JBPJSR010000013.1, read as the reverse complement.
GGCCGTGGCAGGAGCGGTCCGGGAGCTCCTGTCGCGAGACGAGGTGAGGAGGGCGGCCGTCGCCTCGGCGGCGGAGGCGGATCCGGCGCGTTTCGACGCCCACGTCTGGGAGGCCCTGCGGTTCGCCCCGCCCAACCGGATGATCTTCCGTCTGTGCGAGAGCGACCACGTGCTGGCGGCGGGCACCCCGCGCGCGACGCTCGTCCCGGCGGGCACGCTGGTCTTCGCCTGCGTCGCCTCGGCGATGTTCGACGCGGACGCCGTGCCGGAGCCCGACGCCTTCCGCGCCGACCGGCCCTCCCACACCGGCCTGCACTTCGGGTACGGCCCGCACCTCTGCCTGGGACGGCACCTGGGCGCCGCGATCGTGCCCGAGGTGGTGCGCCGCGTCCTGCTGCGTCCCGGGGTGCGCCCGCTCCCCCGGGCCGAGGCCGGGATCCGCTTCGGCGACACCCGCGCCCCGGCCCCTCCCCTCACCCGGCAGGCCCACCCCCGGCAGGCGGCATCCTGGTAGGCATGAGTTATCGCATCTGCGTGGTGTGCATGGGAAACATCTGCCGCTCCCCCATGGCCGAGGTCGTGCTGAGGAAGACGCTCGACGACCACGGTCTCGGTGATCTCGTCACGGTCGACAGCGCGGGCACCGGCGGCTGGCACCAGGGCGGCCCGATGGACGCGCGGGCCGCCGGGGTGCTCTCCGAGCACGGCTACGACGGTTCCGAGCACCGGGCCCGGCAGTTCCTGGGCGACTGGTACGACCGGGTCGACCTGGTGCTCGCCATGGACGCCCACAACCTCGGCGCCCTGCGGCGTCTCGCCCCCGGCGGCGCGGACGTGCGCCTGTTCCGCTCCTTCGACCCCGCCGCCCCCGAGGGCGCAGAGGTGCCCGACCCGTATTACGGCGAGCGCGACGGGTTCACCGAGGTGCTGGAGATGGTCGAGGCCGCCTCCAAGGGCCTGGCCGAGCACCTGGCGGCCACCCTCAGGTGAGGGTCTCCGGTTTTTCGCTTACGGAGATCTCGTCCGCGCCACCGCCTTTACAAAGTAGATCACAGGCTGACCTCCCGGTTCACTCACCTTCGTGAAGGCGAGCGCCGCACTCCGGTCACCGGACGTCCCTGCGGGCGAGCGCGACGGCCGCCGCGCCGAGGGCGACGACGACGTACAGGGCCATCACCGCCAGCGCCGCCGCCGGCGACAGCCCGAGCCCGGCGGGCGCGTCGCCGAGCCCGACCGCCAGGGGCGGCTCGCCCGCGGCCTGCCGGGTCAGGTCCTCCAGCAGCACCGAGCCGACCCTGGCGTTCCACGGTTCGGGCAGCATGGTCACGAACCTCGGGAGGATGTACAGGTACGCGACGACGCCGGTGATCGCCCCGGCGGTGGAGCGCAGCACGGCGCCCGCGCCGAGCCCGACCATGGCGAGCACCACCACCGACAGCCCGCCGGCGAACATCTCCGGGAACTCCTCCGACAGCGGCGCCGCGAAGCCCGGGATCGGGCGGTCACCGATGATCAACCGGCCGGCGGCGAACGCCACCAGCCCGCTCCCCTGTCCCACCGCGAACGCGACGGCGGCCACGACCGCCGCCCTGGCCGCCAGCACCACTCCTCGCTGCGGCACCGCCGTGAAGCCGGTGCGGGCCATGCCGGTGGCGTACTCGGAGGTGAAGGCGAGCACCCCGAGCACGGCCATGCAGATCTGTAGCGGCAGCAGGAGGACCTGCTCGGGCCGCGCGGCGCGCAGGGTGGCCCGGCGCTCGGGGGGCAGCCCGTCCCAGAGGCCGCCCACGTAGAGGGCGAACACGGCCATGAGCACGACGAAGGCCGCGACGGTGGCCAGGACGTACCAGGTGGAGCGGACCGTGCGCAGCTTCAGCCACTCGGCGGCCAGCACGTCGGCCACCAGCCGGCCCACCGTCACCTCGCGGCCCGCCGTCGGCTCGCGATCCACCGTCACCTCGCGGCTTACCGTCGGCTCGCGCCGTGGGAGGCCGGTCATCGTCCGCCCGCCCGGTACTCGGCGCTGTCGCCGGTCAGCTCCATGTACGCCTCCTCCAGCGAGACGCCGCGCGGGGTGACCTCGTGCACGGCGAGGCCGTCGCGCGCGGCCAGGTCCCCGATCTCCTCGATGTCCAGTCCCCTGACGACCAGTCCCCCGCCCGGCTCCGTGCCGACCGTCGCGCCGGCGGCCTCCAGCACGCCGGTGAGCTCGGCGGCGCGCGGGGAGCGCACCAGCACCCCCAGATCGTGGCGGGCGGCCAGGTCCCCGGCCGTGGTCTCGGCGAGCAGCCGGCCGCGTCCGATGATCACGAGACGGTCGGCGGTGAGCTCCATCTCGCTCATCAGGTGGCTGGAGAGCAGCACCGTGCGCCCCTCCGCGGCCAGCGAGCGCATCAGGTGGCGGATCCACCGCACGCCCTCCGGGTCGAGCCCGTTGACCGGCTCGTCGAACATCAGCACGCCCGGGTCGCCGAGCAGCGCCGCCGCGATCCCCAGCCGCTGCCGCATGCCGAGCGAGAGGTCCCCGGCCCGCCTGCGGGCCACCCCCGCCAGGCCCACCCGCTCCAGGACGTCGGCCACCCGCAGGACCCCGATCCCGTTGCTCCGCGCCAGGCAGCGCAGGTGGTCGTAGGCGCTGCGCCCGCCGTGCACGGCGTTCGCGTCGAGCAGCGCGCCGACCTCGCGCAGGGGATGCCGCATCGTGGCGTAACGGCGTCCGTTGACGAGCGCCTGGCCCGAGGTGGGGGCGTCCAGCCCGAGCAGCACGCGCATCGTGGTCGATTTCCCGGCGCCGTTCGGGCCGAGGAAACCGGTGACCAGGCCCGGTTTCACCTGGAACGACAGTCCGTCCACCGCGACGGTCGCGCCGTGGCGTTTGGTCAACTCCCTGACTTCGATCATGCCGTCGAGGCTCCCGCGGGACGGGACCCGGGCGCGTCGTGCCACGGCGGGCACTTCGCCGTCGGCCCCGGGACCGACGGCGGCGCCCGGCGCGCGGGAGGGTCGTCCCCCGGGATGACGTCCCGTGGGAGGAGGCGGGAACCCGACCCCGGCGGATACGGTCTTCACCGTGGACCTCAGCGTGGACCTCAGCGTGGACGACTCGCTCTTCCCGCGGCACTGGAGCCGCGCCAGGCTCGTCCGCCTCGACGCCCTGGGGGCGGCGGGGTACGCGCTCACGCTGCTGCTGTTCGGGGCGGGGCGGCCGGACCCCGCGGTGCCCATGTGGGCGGAGTTCCTGATCCTGGCCGGGATCGCCCTGCCGCTCGCGGTGCGGCGGCTGTGGCCGCTCACCGTCTTCTGCGCCGTCCTCGCGATGTCGCTGGTGTCCCTCGTCCTCCTGGGCACGGTGCACGACAGGTTCGCGGCGGCGGCCTTCGCGGTCTACCTGGTGGCGCTAACCCGGCCCCGGCCCCGGTGGGAGCCGACGATCGCGATCGGCGCCTGCGGCGCGGTGGCCGTCCTGCTGCTGTCGGCGGTGGGCACCCCCGCCCCTGCTCCCGGCGCCGTCGGGCCGCTGCTGGTGGGGGTGGCTTTCATGGGAGGCGCCTGGGTCGCGGGCCGGGCCGTGCGCGAGCGGCGGGCGTACACGGCGCGGGCGGCCGAGCAGCTCGCGGGCCGGGCGGTGGCCGAGGAGCGGCTGCGGATCGCCCGCGAGCTGCACGACGTGGTGGCGCACGGCATGAGCCTGATCGCGGTCAAGGCGGGCATCGCCAACCACGTCGCCGCCGTACGGCCCGAGGAGGCCGCGGACGCGCTGCGCGTCATCGAGACCACGAGCAGGAGCGCCCTGGCGGAGATGCGCCAGCTGCTGGGAGTGCTCCGCTCCGGCCCCGGTGCCTCCCCCGGCCTCGCCCCCTCCCCCGGCCTCGCGGGTCTCACCGCCCTCGCGGAGCGGGCGTCGATGGCCGGGGTACGCGTCGAGCTGGACGTCCGGGCGACCGGCCTGCCCGAGGGGGTGGAGCTGTCGGTCTACCGGATCGTCCAGGAGGCGCTGACCAACGTCGTCAGGCACGCCGCTCCCGCCCGGTGCCGGGTCTCGGTCGAGGCGTCCGGCGGCGAGGTCCTGGTCGAGGTCTCCGACGACGGGCCCGGCGAGCGGTTGCTGCCCGGCGGGCCGGGGCACGGGCTGATCGGGATGCGCGAGAGGGTGGTCGTGTACGGCGGTACCCTCACGGCCGGGCGCCGCCCGGAGGGCGGGTTCGGGATCTCGGCCCGCATACCGTACGACCCGTACGACCCGGCCCGCACACCGGACGATTCGGCCCGCGTACCGGATGATTCGAACCGCGCACCGGACGAGAGGACGCGCGTGCCGCACCGGGAGGGGCGCGCACCGGACGAGGGGACATTCCCGCCGTCCGGGGAGGCCCGCGCGGCAGGCGTCCCGTACGGGGAGACGGCCGCGTCACCCGAGGGGGCGCGTGTGCCGCGCGAGGAGGCCCCGTGATCCGGGTGCTCGTCGCCGACGACCAGGCGCTGCTGCGCGGGAGCTTCCGGGTGCTGGTGGACACCGCGCCCGACCTGGTGACGGTCGGCGAGGCCGGGACGGGCGCCGAGGCGGTGGAGCTGGCGCGCGGCGGGTCGCCGGACGTGGTGCTCATGGACGTGCGGATGCCGGAGATGGACGGCATCGAGGCGACCCGCCGCATCTGCGGCCCGGCGGGCGTCCCGGGGGTGCGGGTGCTCATACTCACCACGTTCGACCTGGACGAGTACGTCTACGCGGCGCTGCGGGCCGGGGCCAGCGGTTTCCTGCTCAAGGACACCCCGCCGGGCGACCTGCTGGCCGCGATCCGGGTGGTCGCCTCCGGTGAGGCGCTGCTCGCGCCGACGGTGACGCGCCGGCTCATCGCCGAGTTCTCCCGGCGTCCCGAACCGGCGCGCCCGGTGGCCCGCGAGCTCGACGGGATCACCGGGCGGGAGCTCGACGTGCTCGCGCTCGTCGCCAGGGGACTGTCCAACACGGAGATCGCCGATCACCTGACCCTGAGTTCGGCGACCGTGAAGACGCACGTGGGCCGCCTGCTCGGCAAGCTCGGCGCGCGTGACCGGGCCCAGCTCGTCATCGTCGCCTACGAGACGGGCCTGGTCACGGCGCGTCCGTCCCGCCCCTAGCGCCTCGTCGGACGGTCGTCGTCGGACGGTCGGGCACCGGGAGGTCCGGCCTGTCCGGCTTTTCCGGCTTTTCCGCCCGGACAGGCCGGACCTCCGTGCCCAGCCCGCCCGAGGGCTTGACCCCCGAGGCGGCGAGCCCACCTCGCTGAGCCGGACCTCGCGGCACCCGGCCCGCCCGAGGGCACCCGGCCCGTCCGAGACAGCGGGCCGCCGTGACAGGTCCGCCCGGCGTCCCCCTGACCCCCGCCGCGCCGAGGTGGTGTGACGGAGGGGCCGGGCAGGCCGGGCAGGCCGGTCAGGCCGGTCAGCGGGGCTCGCCGGTCCCGGTCGCGCGTTCCAGGACCTCCAGGACGGTCCCGGCGAGCAGCGCGAGCTTGTAGGGGTTGCGGGCCGCCGGGGCGCACCGGGCGGTGGCCAGCCCGGCCGCCCGGTCCAGGGGTTCGCCCGCCAGGAGCGCCTCCTCGACCTCGGGCAGGCGTACGGGGACGCGGGCGACGCCCCCCACGGCCACCCTGGCGAAGGTGATCGTCCCGTCGCCGTCGGCGACGAGCCGCGCCGCCGCCTCCACCAGCGGCCATTCGGCCTCGGACCTGCCGATCGCCCGGTGGTAGGCGGCCCGCTCCCCCGGTACGGGCGGCGGCAGGACGACGGAGAGGAGGATCTCCCCCGGGGACAGCAGGTGGTCGCGAGACGGGTCCGAGCCGTCCCCGTACAGGTCGGCGATCGGGAACGCGTCCCTGCCGTGCGTCTCGGCGGAGGCGTCGCAGGCGAGCAGGGCCACCGCCAGCGACGACGGGTGCGGCGCGACGCACGGGCCGGTGTCGAGGATCGCGGCGTTCGGGGCGAGCCCGGCGCGGGCCGGGCAGTGGTCGCCGCCGTCCTGGTGGCAGGAGAAGGCCGGGCTGCGGAAGTACGCGCAGCGGTTGCGCTGCAGCAGGTTGCCCCCGACGGTGGCCACCTCCCGGATCTGGGGCGTGGCCAGGCCCGCCGCCGTCAGCGTCAGGCAGGGGTGGGCGGCGCCGAGGCGCGCGTCGCGGGCCACCCGCGCGACCGTGGTCAGCGCGCCGATCCTGGCGGAGCCGTCCGGCTGCCAGGTGACACCCGACAGGTCGGGCAGGACGCGCAGGTCCACGTGCGGCCCCGCCGCGCGGCGGCCCATCAGGTCGGTGCCTCCCGCGCGGAACTCGCCCCCGCGCCGCACGGCCTCGCCGAGGTCGGTGAGTACGGTCATCGAACACCTTCCAGTGTGAGAATCCAGGGGCCGCGCTCGGGGAAGGCCCACAAGACCGGAGGACCCAGGAGGTCCGGGGAGACTCGGAAAACCGAGGAAGCCCGGAAAGCCGAGAAGGTCGGGGGAGCCGGAGAGCAGGCCGTCGGCCGGTTCCCTCCGGAGGGGCCGGGCGGGCGCCCTCTCCCGGAGACCCGTTCCGGCCACGGCCGCGGAGAAGGGATCAACGGGCGATCCCCTCAAGGAGCCGGTCGGGTCGTATGGGCAGGTCGTGGGGGCGCCAGCCGGTGGCGTTGAAGACGGCGTTGCCCACCGAGGCGGCCACGCCGACCGTGGAGATCTCCCCGACCCCGACGCCGTTGCCGGTGACGTGGTCCCACCCGTCGCGGTGGAAGTGCACGGTGATCTCCGGGGTGTCGCCGATGCCGGGGACGCGATAGTCGTCGAGGTTGGCGGTCAGCACGGTTCCCGTCACCGGGTCGACCAGGCGCTCCTCGTACAGGGCGTAGCCGATGCCCTGCACGACGCCGCCCTCGCACTGGCTGCGCGCCAGGCGCTCGGCGTAGATGTGGCCCACCGCGATCCCGGCCCAGACCCGCAGCGGCCTGACGGCGCCCAGGCGGGTGTCGACCTCGACCTCGGTGACGTGGACGGAACCGCTGAACCCGCGGCCGATCGCCATGCCGGCCACCGGGAACGGGGTGACGTAGCCGCGCCGGTCGCGGCGGCGCCCGCCGACCACCGTGGCGCCGTCGGTCACGCCCAGCTTCCGCAGGCGCAGCGCGGCGTCGCGCGCGGCGGGGCCCACCGAGGCCGTGGTCCGGCTGCCGATCGAGGGCGGCCCGTGCACGGTGCCCGTCCTGCCGATCTCGACGCGGACGCGCCCGGCGGGCAGCCCGAGCTCCTCGCGTACGACGTCGGCGATGACGGTGCGGACGCCGGTCCCGATGTCCTGGGTCGTGGTGCGGGCCACGACCACGTCGCCCTCGACGCGCAGCTCCACCTCCGTGCCGGGGTCGAGCATGTAGGCCCAGTTGGCGGCGGCCACCCCGACGCCCCGGCGGAAGCGGCCCGTCTGGGAGCCGGTCCGCGGCCTGGTCGTCCACCCGGGCAGGGCGGCGGCCAGGTCGTAGAGGGCGTGCCGTTTGCGGTTGCCGTCCCAGCGGCGGCGCAGCGCGATCGGGTCCTCGCCCCGGCGGTGGGCGGCCTCGTCCACCGCCTGCTCCAGCGCCCAGAGCATGGGCGGCGCCCCCGGTCCCCGGAACGGGGCGCCGGGCGGCTCGTTGGTGACCACGTCGTAGTCGCGGAGCCGCCGGGGCGCGGTGCCGTACATGAGGCGGGCCATGACCGCGACGGCCGACCCGATGGCCACGCCGCCGCGCCCGTGGACGTCCATGGTGAGGGCGGCGAGGTCGCCCCGGTCGTCGGTGAGCAGTTCGAGGGTCGTACGGGTGCCGGGGCGGTTGCCCGCGTCGGTGAGCTCCTCGGCGCGGCTGAACACCACGCGCACCGGCGCGCCGCAGGCCCGCGCGAGCTCGGCGGCGGCGATCGTCTCGGTGCCGACGCCGGCCTTGGCCCCGAAACCGCCGCCGACGTGGTCGGCGACGACGTGGACCCGCTCGGCGGGCAGGTTCCACCGCTTGGCGGCCTGCTCGGCGGCCAGGCCCACGGTCTGGGTGGACAGGTGCAGGTGCAGGTCGCCCTCGGCGTCCCAGCGGGCGACGCAGGCGTGCGGCTCCAGCGGGGTGTGGACCTGGACGGCGGTGGTGAACGTGCCGGTCACCAGGCGGGGGTCGGCGTCGTGCCTGGCGGCCTCGATCCGCTTGGCGGCGGTGCGCCCGCGCCAGCTCGCCCTGGTGAAGGGGCCGCGCACGTTGCCGTCCCAGCCGCCCGGCAGTTCCATCCCCTCGCTGGAGCTGGGGACGTGCTTCCTGGCGGCCTCGTCGTAGACGGGCGGGGCGTCCGGCGCGTCGTCGAACGCGGCGGGCATCGGGTCGTAGCCGATCTCCGCGGCCTCCGCGATCGCCAGCGCCTCGCGCCGGGTGGGGGCGGCGACGGCGGCGACGGGCTGGCCCGCGTAGCGGACGGTACGGTCGGGCGGCAGCAGGTCGACCACGTGGGCGGCGTCCACCTTGACCGAGGTGACGCGGGCGTGCGCCCTCGCGGAGCGGATGATCACCCCTTCCAGCTGCCCTTCGAGGCGCACGTCGGTGGTGTAGCGGGCGCGGCCGGCGACCTTGTCCATCGCCTCCACCCGGGCGGGGGTCCCCTCGGCGCCGTCGTGCTCTCCCCGGCAGGCGGCGGCGATCGCGGTGTAGATGCCCTCGTACGCGCCGCACCTGCACAGGTGACCGGCGAGGGCGGCGGCGATCCGCTCGCGCGGCGGCGCGACGTCGCCGTGCTCGGCGCGCCAGGCGTCGACGAAGGCGGCTCCCTCGACCGCGAACCCCGGTGTGCAGTAGCCGCACTGCAGGCCGTCGTGGACCGCGAGCGCCCGCTGGACGGGGTGGTCGAGGCCCTCGGCGGTGGTGATCTCGCGATCCTCCAGCGCGGCGGACGGCAGCAGGCAGCTCGCCTGGGGCACCCCGTCCACCATGACCGTGCACGCGCCGCAGACTCCGGTACGGCAGGCGGCCTTGGCGCCGGTGAGGCCGAGTTCTTCGCGCAGGACATCTACGGCGGCATCGTCGGGGCCTGCGTCCACCGTGGCGGGCAGCCCGTTCACCGTGATCTTCATAGCTCTCCGGTTGACGTCGTCAACATCATGTTGACAGTGTCAACCAGGTACGTTGACGTTGTCAACACGGAAAGCCCGGAAGGTGGTCCCACGGTGGTGGACGACACCAGGACCCGCCTGGTCGAGAGCGCGCTGAGACTGCTGCGCGAAGGCGGCCTCGACGCCGTGACACTGCGCGCCGTCGGCGACCTGGCCGGCCTGTCCCGTACGGCCCCCTACCGGCACTTCAGCGACAAGACCGCGCTGCTGGCGGCCCTCGCCGTCCGGGTCATCGCCGACCTCAGCGCGCACGTCGCCACGGCGATCCTGGAGGGGACGGGCCCGCGCGACCGGCTGCGGGCCTTCTACCTGAGCTACGTCGAGTACGCCACGACGCACCGCGAGGAGTACCGGCTGGTGTTCGCCGCGGAGTTCCTCGCCGGGGACCACCCGGAGCTGGAGACGGCGATCGACCAGGTGACGACCGCGCTCGGCATCCAGGGTCCCTGGGACGGGCCCGCGCCCAAGGCCCGGGTGATGGCCCTGCTCTCGACCGCCCACGGCCTGGCGGAGTTCGCGGTGGCGGGCCAGTTCACGCACAAGGGAATCGGCTACGAGGACATCGTCGACGTCCTCGTGGCCCGCGACGGCGAGCCCTGACGGATTGGCCGTCGGCGGGTCAGCCGGGGACGGTGTTCCTGGGATCGTCCGAGGCGGGCGTGTCGGGGGCGGGAGACCGGTCCTCCGGGTTCTCCGGGGTCCTCGGGTTCTCCGGAGGGACGGGCAGGACCCCGCGCTCGGCGGCCTTCGCCACGTTGCGCAGCATCGGCCCGAAGATCAGGCTGTGGAAGGGCGCGACCGTCCACCAGTAGAGGTGCCCGGCCAGGCCGCGGGGATGGAAGATCGCCCGCTGGCCGTAGACGGTCTCGCCCCGGTGCGTGAGCACCCGCATCTCCAGCCAGGCGAGACCGGGCAGGCGCATCTCCGCGCGCAGCCGCAGCAGGCGCCCGGCCTCCACCTCCTCGACCCGCCAGAAGTCGACCGAGTCGCCCACCCGGAGCCGCTTGGGGTCACGACGCCCCCTGCGCAGGCCCACCCCGCCGACCAGCCGGTCGAGGAGGCCGCGCAGGCTCCAGGCCAGCGGCAGGGAGTACCAGCCCGACTCCCCGCCGACGGCCTCGACGACCGCCCACAGCGCCTCCGGTGAGGCGTCGACCCGGCGGGCCCGCGCGTCGACGTACAGGCTGCCGCCCGCCCAGTCGGGGTCGGTGGGCAGCGGGTCGCTCGGCGCGCCGGCGACGGAGGCCGAGGACCAGTGGGTGAGGACCTTGGCCTCCTTGATTCGCCGCAGGGCGAGTTCCACCGCCCGCCGCAGCCCGACCAGGCCGCCGGGCGGGTCCTCGACGTAGCGGGCGATGTCGTGCTCGTCGCAGACGGCCTCGTTGCGCAGCGACTCCACCAGCGGGCGGGCCAGGCCCGCCGGGACCGGGGTGACCAGTCCCACCCAGTGGCTCGACAGGCCGGGACTGAGCACCGGGACCGGGATGATCAGCCGGCGGGGCAGCCCGGCGACCTCCGCGTAGACCCGCATCATGTCGGCGTAGGTGAGCACGTCCGGGCCGCCGATGTCGAAGGAGCGGTTCACCTCCTCCTCGACGGAGGCCCAGGCCACGAGGTAGCGCAGCACGTCGCGGATCGCGATGGGCTGCGTCCTGGTGCTGACCCAGCGCGGCGTCGTCATCACGGGCAGCCGCTCGGTGAGGTAACGCAGCATCTCGAAGGAGGCGGAGCCGGATCCGATGATGACCGCCGCCCGCAGCACCACCGCGGGCGTCGAGGAGCGCAGGAAGATCTCCCCCACCTCGACGCGGGAACTCATGTGCGGCGAGAGCTTCTCGCCGGACGCCGAGCCACCGGAGTGCGAGCGCTTCTCGTCCGGCGTTAGGTCATCGGGATGCGAGCGCTTCTCGTCCGGGACGAGGCCGCCGAGGTAGACGACGCGGCGGACCCCCGCGCGCTCGCACGCGGCGGCGAAGGTGGTGGCCGCCTCGCGGTCGGCGGCGGCGAAGTCGCTTCCCCCGCCCATCGTGTGAATCAGGTAGTAGACCACCTCGATGCCCTCAAGGGCCCTGGCGGCCTGTTCGGCGTCGGACGCGTCGGCCTGGGCGACCTCGACCCGGGAGACCCACGGCTGGTCGCGCAGGCGGCCGGCCGACCTCACCATGCAGCGGACCTCATGACCCGCGTCCAGCAGCTCGGGGACGAGCCGCCCCCCGATGTATCCGGCCGCGCCGGTCACGAGACATCTCATTCACACATCTTCGTACGGCGCCGCCCGGCGGTTGCGTCCGTGCCCGGACACGCCGCGTTCGTCCCTCCGGACTCAGGGCCCCTCCCGGCTCCTTCGACCCGGAACAGCGCTCCGGCTCAGAGCCTCCGCCGGTACCCCTCGCGGATCTCCAGGAGGATCTCGCGGGTGCGGGTGACCGGCTCGGCCTCGATGCACAGCCGCTCCATGACCTCCAGGTAGCTGTCGACGTCGTCGCGCTTCTCCAGGTAGACGGCGCTGGTGAGCTGCTCCATGTAGACGACGTCGGGCAGGTCGGGCTGGGAGAACCGCAGGATGCTGAAGGGCCCGCCGGCCGCGGCGTGGCCGCCGACGTGGAAGGGCACGATCTGGACGGTCACGTTGGGCAGTTCGAGTGCCTCCAGGATGTGGTCGATCTGCTCGCACATCGCCTGGGCCCCGCCGAGCGGGCGGCGCAGCACGGCCTCGTCGAGCACGGCCCACAGGTGGGGCGGCTCCGGACGGCGCAGCAGCCGCTGGCGCGCCATCCGCAGTTTCACCCTGCGGTCCAGCTCCTCGTGGGGGGCCGAGGGGAAGCCCAGCCGGACGACGGCCCGCGCGTAGCTCTCGCTCTGCAGCAGGCCGGGCACGAACTGCACCTCGTAGTTGCGGATGCCGGCGGCCGACTCCTCCAGGCCCACGTACGTCTCGAACCAGGAGGGCAGCACGTCGTTGTAGTTGTGCCACCAGCCGGTGAGGTTCGCCTTCTCGACGAGGGAGAGCAGCGGCTCGCGCTCGGCGTCGCTGGTCACCCCGTACAGGGTGAGCAGGTCGGCCACGTCCCTGATCCGGAAGCTGACCCTGCCGAGCTCCATGCGGCTGACCTTGGAGTGCGAGGCGCGGATGGAGTGCCCGGCCTCCTCCAGCGTGATGCCCCGCTGCTCACGCAGGCGGCGGAGCTGCGCGCCCAGCACGATCCGCAGCACGGTGGAACTCCCCCGTGGCGCGGCCATGGGGGTCGGACCGACCGGCCGGCCATCGGCGTTGGGTGTGATCATCTACAGTCCTTCGGGCGCGGAACGCGAGCCTCTGCGCACTCTTTGTGGCGATCGCGATCCTTCACGGTACTCCGCCGACCGCGCCCAGACCATAGAGAGTTTTATTTTTCAACCATAATCCTGATCTTCAATTAATCAGGTCGTCGAACTCCCCGCCCTTCACCCCGCGGACGAAGTCGTCGGCCTCGCGGCGGGTGTAGATCAGCGCGGGCCCCTCGGGATCGCGGGAGTTGCGCATCGCGACCCTGCCGTCTGGCAGCTCCGCGAGCTCCACACAGTTGCCGCTGGGGTTGCTGAAGTGGCTCTTGCGCCAGACGACGCCGTCCATCAGGGCGGCCGGCATGCCGTTGTACAGCTGGTTCATCCTCGCCTCTCACCGTTCGGGGAGGGAAACAACACTCCGAGCATAGAGCTTTTTGTGCAGATGCACGTGCATCTGTACTTGCCTATGCACATTACGGAGGGCAAGATGACTAGACGGATCAACCTCGCCATACGATCGCCCCCCTCCGCAAGGTCGCCGATGACTGGTTACCAAAGACACGAAGCCACACCCATCCGAGCTGAGATCGGAGGGTGGGAACGGTGGTTGTCGATGCTTGATCACCTCCTCCCCCCGAGCGGCCTGCCCCCCTGGGCCGGCGACGAGGGCCACGCCGGCCAGTTGCAGATGGCCGTACGCAGCCTTCGTTACGACCCCTGCGCGGCACGGACCGCCCGTGAGTTCACCACCAGGTCCCTGAGGGCATGGGAGCTGGAGCCGCTGATCGACGACACCGGCGTCGTGGTCTCCGAGCTCGTGACCAACGCCCTGCGCCACGGCACCCGGGGTGTCCTGCACGCCCGTTCCTTCCCCGAGGTCAAGGTGATCCTCTGCCACACCGAGCGCTCGGTGCTGTGCGCGGTCACCGACCCCAGCGACCAGGGCCCCTGCCTGCGCGAGCCCGACTACGAGGCGGAGAACGGCCGGGGGCTCCTGATGGTCGACGGCGTCAGCGAGACGTGGGGCTGGGCTCCGCTGGAGAACCGGGGCAAGGCGGTGTGGGCGGCCTTCGCGCTGCCCCCCGCGGGGGAACGCCACCTGGAGGCCTGCCACTGACGACACACGCGAGCCCGCCGGAGGCCAGCGACCGACGGCACCCGGCCGGAGGCCCGCGGCCGACGACACCGGGCTGACAGCCACCGGCCGCACCCGGAGACCCGTCACGACGGCCCGGCCGTCCCCGGCGAGGGGGGACGCGGGGCGAGGCGCGGAGCAGGGGCGGACGGCCGGGTGCCCAAGAAGTGCCATGAACAGAAGGGAACTCTGGCAGGAAATACAGCACCGCGTGGGCGGAAGGTCGATAATGTCCGCTGGAACCACACGGCTGGACGGAGGACATCATGGCGTCGCCGCAACCTGAGCGCCTCAGGTTCGACCCCACGATCCCGAACGCGGGCCGGATAACCGACTACTTCCTGGGCGGCAAGGACAACTTCGCCACCGACCGCGCCGCCGCGCAGGCGGCACTCTCGATCGCCCCCGAGCTCCCCGCCATGTCGCGGGAGGGGCGCAGGTTCCTCGACCGCGCCGTACGGTTCCTCGTGCGGGCCGGTATCCGGCAGTTCGTCGACATCGGCTGCGGCCTGCCGACCCAGGGCAGCGTGCACCAGATCCTGCGCGGCGTCGCGCCCGAGGCGCGGGTCGTCTACGTCGACAACGACCCGATGGTCGTCGTCCACGCCCAGGCCCTCCTGAAGGAGAACAGCCCGGCCACGGTCGTCGAGGCGGACCTCCGCGACCCGGAACGGCTCCTGGCGCATCCCGGCCTCACCGACATGATCGACCTCGACGAGCCCGTGGCGATCCTGCTGTTCTCGGTCCTGACCGACGTCTCCGACGACATGCAGGCCCTGCAGGCCACGGCCGCCCTGCAGAAGGCCGTCGCGCCGGGCAGCTACATGGCCGTCTCCCACGCGGTCTCGGACCTGTGCCCGGAGAGGACCGCGCGGCTCGCGGCCCTCTTCCAGGACAGCGGGTCGATCACCGGTACCCACCGCGCGAACCTGCGGACCAAGGCCGAGGTCGAGCTCTTCCTCGACGGGCTGCGGCCGGTCGAGCCGGGCGTCGTCTACATCCCGGAATGGCGGCCGGAGGGCGCGGCACCCCACCGGCCGGACTCCATTTGGGTCGTCGGCGGAGTTGCCCGCAAGGAATAGACTTTCTTGGGAAATAAGTACGTTTTTCATGCATCAACTGCGCCTTGACACCTGTTCACACACCGTGGGGTTCTTTAGTGTCACAGGCAACAAAGGAGTCGACACATGAGCGATGCGTCCCGGCGTCCGGGGGCGGGCCTGGACACCAGCGTGCCCAACATCGCCAGGATGAACAACTACTTCCTGGGCGGTAAGGACAACTTCGCCGCCGACCGCAGGGCGGCGGAGGAGGTGCTCGCCATCGCGCCCGAGGTCAGGGACATGACGCACGAGGCCCAGGCGTTCCTGGGCCGGATCACGCGCTATCTCGTCGAGGAGGGCATGACCCAGTTCGTCGTCATCGGCTCCGGGCTGCCCAACCGCCGCAACGTCCACCAGGTGGCCCAGGAGATCGTGCCCGACACGCGCGTGGTCTACGTCTCCAACGACCCGGTGGTGCTCTCCCACGCCCGCGCCACGCTGGCCACCAACGCCCACACCGGCGTCGTCGAGGGTGACGTCATGCACCCCAGCGAGCTGCTCACCGACCCGGAACTGCTGCGCCTGATCGACCTGGACCTGCCGGTCGCCGTGCTGATCCTGTCGGCCCTGCAGTTCATCCCCGACGAGGACGACCCGCACAAGAGCGTGGCCGTCCTTCGCGACGCGGTGCCGGTCGGCAGCCACTTCGCCATCGGCCACGTCGTCTTCGACACGCGCCCGGAGGCCCGGAGCGCGGTGGTCGAGATCTTCCAGCGGGTCCTCGGCCGCGGCGAGGACGCCTCGCGGCGGAGCGAGCAGGTGCTGCGCTTCTTCGACGGGCTGGACCTGGTCGACCCCGGCCTGGTCTACATACGCCACTGGCACCCCGACAACCCGCTCACCGCGCAGCGCCGCGACAAGACGTGGACGATGGGCGGGGTGGCCCGCAAGTCCACGGGCTGACCCGGCTCCGGCCTCGCGGACGCCCCGCCTCGCGGACGCCGCCCCGTAGGCCCCCGCCCCGCCTTCGCGAGTTCCTCCGCCCCGCCTCGTGGACCGGCCCGCCCGGCCTTCGCGGACTTCCGGCCCCACCTCGCGGACCCGCTCCGTCCGGCCCGGCGGGCTCTCCCGCCTCGCGGCCCCTCCCGGCCCGCCTAGCCCGCGACCAGGAGGTCGTCGCGCTCGACGGCCTCCAGGGAGAGCGTCTTGTAGCCGACCTCGTCGAACAGCACGGTGATCCGGTCGCTCTCCCTGCTCATCACCATCCCCGGGCCCCAGGCGCTGTGCCGCACCTTGGCGTGCATCGCGAAGGGCCCCTCCTCCTGCTTCTTCCCCGTCTTCCCCGCCACGGCCTCCGGCTCGCCGGGGAGACCGGCACGGCAGGTGTCGCAGGCCCCGCAGCCGTGCTCGCGCGGCTCGCCGAAGTATTCGAGCAGGAAGCGGCGGCGGCAGCCCGTGGTCTCCGCGTACGCGCGCATCATGTCGATCCGGGAGTCGTCGATGCGGCGCCGGGTGTCGTCCAGCTCGACGGCGCGGGCGGTGGCCGCCTCGGGCTCGGGCCCGTCGGGCACCCCGCGCAGGTCGCCCTCCCCGGTGACCTCGATCGCGCTCGCCCGCTCCAGCAGGTTGACCAGCCGGGTGAGCCGGGTGGCGCCGACGCCGAGCAGGGTTCGCAGCTCCCCCGCGGGTACGGTGCCGCCGTGCTCGTGCACCAGCGTGGCGACCCGCAGCAGGAGCTCCTCGTCGGCCCGTCCCCCGGCGAAGAACCTGCGCAGCCCGAGGTCCTCGGAACGGTAGAACAGCACCGCGGCGGCGGGCTCGCCGTCCCGCCCGGCGCGGCCGATCTCCTGGTAGTAGGAGTCCGGCGACTCCGGCGGGGCGGCGTGCAGCACGAACCGCACGTCCGGCTTGTCGATGCCCATGCCGAACGCCGAGGTCGCGACCACGACGTCCAGCTCGTCGTCGCGGAACATCTCGTGGATCCGGTGACGCTCGGCCGCCCTCATCCCCGCGTGGTACGGCTCGGCCCTGCGACCGGCCTCGCGCAGCGCGGTGGCGTACTCCTCGGCGGCGCGGCGGGTGGCGACGTAGACCAGCCCGAGCCCGGAGCGTGACGCCGCGTCCTCCACCAGTGCCCGCCTCAGGTCCTCCTGGGTGACGAAGCGGCGCACCTCCAGGTCGATGTTGGGCCGGTCGAAGCCCCGCACGATCTGGCGGACGTTCCTCAGGCCGAGGGAGGCGATGATCTCCTCCCGCACCGCGGGGGCGGCCGTCGCGGTCAGCGCCACCACCGGCGGGTGCCCCAGCCGTTCGATGACCTGCCCCAGTCTCAGGTAGTCGGGCCGGAAGTCGTGCCCCCACGCCGACACGCAGTGCGCCTCGTCCACGGCGATCAGCGAGGGACGCGCGGCGCGCAGCCGTTCGACCGTCTCCGGTTTGGCGAGCTGCTCGGGCGAGAGGAACACGAACTCGGCCGTGCCCGCGCGTACGGCCTCCAGGGAGGCCTCGCCGCCGGACTGGGCGGAGTTGACCGCGACCGCCCCGCCCGCGTCGGCCTCGGCCAGCCCGGCGACCTGGTCGCGCTGGAGGGCGATGAGCGGTGAGACGACGACGGTGGGCCCGTCGAGCAGCAGGGCCGGTACCTGGTAGACGGCCGACTTGCCGCTGCCGGTGGGCATGACCACGAGGGCGTCGCCCCCGCCCAGCAGATGGCGCATGGCGTCGAGCTGGCCGGGTCGCAGGTCCCGCCAGCCGAAGACCTTGCGGGCCACCGCCCGCAGCCTCCGCGCCCTCGGCCCGAACCGGTCCTTGATGTTCATCGCCCTCCGCCTTCCCGCCGTGTGTCGGCCAGTTACCCGCGGATCGGGGCGCTAGTCGCACTGCGTCCCCTTGATCGTCGGATGGCACGAGACGGGTATGGGCGGGTATGGGCGGCGGGGTACGGGCGGGCGGTGGACGCGGGTGAGGGGCGCCCGCGAGGGCACCCCTCCTCCGGTCGGATCGCTCCGGCCGGATACGGGACCCGGCCGGTCGGGCCACGACGGCCGGCGGGACCGTCGTGGCCGTCACGAGCGTCGCGTCACCGCGGTTACTTCGGCGTGAGCACCGTGTCGATGAGGTAGACGACGGCGTTGGCGGTCTGGATGTTGCCGCAGACGACCTTGGCGCCGTTGACGGTGAAGTCCTCACCGGAGCCCGCGACGGTCAGCGTCCCTCCCTGCATCGTGGTCAGCTCGCCGCTGGTCAGGTCCTCCGGAGCCTTCTTCCCCTCGACGACGTGGTAGGTCAGGACCTTGGTCAGCTGTGCCTTGTCGGCCAGGAGCTTGTCGAGCGTGTCCTTCGGGATCTTGGCGAACGCGTCGTTGGTGGGCGCGAACACCGTGATGTCCTTGGCCGAGTTGAGCGTCTCGGTCAGGCCGGCCTGCTCGACCGCCTGGGCGAGCGTGGACAGGGCGGGGTTGGAGGCGGCCGCGGTGGCGACCGGCTGCGAGGCCATCTCGCTGAGGCTGCCCTCGCCGCTGGCGGGCAGGGACGCGCACCCGGGGCCGAACGGCTCCGTCATCGCTCCGGAGGGCTCGGGCGACATGCTGTCCGTGGGCGAGGCGCTGTCCGTAGGCAGAGCCGAGTCCGTCGGGATCGGTGTGGGAGAGAAGACCCGCGCGTCGGCGGCGACCGCGTGCGCGGCGGGGACGGCGGTCAGGGCGAGCACGGTCAGGGCCGATGCCAGAAGAGACTTCTGCTTCACGGTTATCTCCTTGTTTGGGCGGATGAGCCATCCGGGTCCGTCGGCGGGTTCCCGAGCCACTCATGTCCTGCATTGGAGATCAATTCCCTGATATTTGGTGCTAAATGCCCCACTAGAACACTCTTGACCACATATCTCCCGAGAAAGATGGCCATTTTCCATTCGATGGGGCGTTATTTCGGGCGTGCCGGATCCCCGTAGAGTGGGAATCATGAGCCCGAAGATCGCAACCAACGAGGTCGTCTCCCGCGACCTGCTCCTGGATTTCCTCCGTGACCGCCACCGCGCGCTGGTCATCACGACGCGGCGCGACGGCAGGCCACAGGCGTCCCCGGTGACCTGCGGCGTCGACTCCGAGGGCCGGATCGTGGTGTCCACCTACCCCGAGCGTGCCAAGACCTCCAACGCCCGCCGCGACCCGCGGGTCAGCGTCGTGGTCCTGTCGGACGACTTCGACGGCCCCTGGGTGCAGGTGGACGGCACCGCCGAGGTCCTCGACCTGCCGGAGGCCCTCGAACCGCTGGTCGACTACTACCGGTCGATCTCCGGTGAGCACCCCGACTGGGACGAGTACCGGGCGGCCATGGCGAGGCAGGGCAAGTCGCTGCTGCGCGTCACCCCGGAGCGCTGGGGGCCCATCGCCACCGGCGGCTTCCCCGCCCGGCTGGCCTGAGAACCGCCCGGCCGACCTGGGAGGGTCCCCTCGGCCGACGTGAGGGACGTTCCCGGGTCGGCTTGAGTGACGTTCCCCTGACAGGCTTGAGGGACGTTCCCAGGTCGGCTTGAGTGACCCTGACAGGCTTGAGGGACGCTCTCCCGGGTCAGGCGCCCAGGTCGGCCAGGACGGCGTCGGCCGCCCGGCGTCCGGAGACCAGGGCGCCCTGCTGCGAACCGGTGTCGCGGTGGTCCCCGCACACGTAGCGGCCCGGCGCGAGACGCACCGCGCGCCGCAGCGGGAACGGCGGCACCATCGCGGGCAGCGCCTCCCCGACGGCGTACGTCGCCAGATGCTCCCAGCCGGAGGTGTCGGTCCCGTAGATCTGCGACAGCCGCGCCCTGACGCGGGGCTCGTCCGTGCCGGAGAGGACTCCCAGCACGGACGTGGAGACCAGCGCGCGGCCCGGCGGGGCGTACCCGGGCGCGGCGTCGCTGATGACCAGGGTGTCGGTGACGTGGCCCTCCGCGTCGACGATCTGCGTGGGGTCGCCGTCCATGGGGGAGCGGGAGGCGGCGTGGTAGAAGGTCGTCACCGAGCGCATCGCCGGGATCTCCAGCCCCGGGCAGACCGTGGCGGCCGTGGCCGGGTCGGTGGCCACCACCACCGCGCGGGCCGGGATCGTCACGCCCCCGGCCGTCTCCACCCCCTCGGCGGTCACGGCGGCGACCGGGGTGCCCAGCGCGAGCGCCCCCGGGGGGAGGCGCGCCGCGAGCTGCCGGGGGATCTCCCCCATGCCGAGTGCGGGCACCCCGACCGTTCCCCGGACGAAGGAACGCCAGACGAGGTGGAAGAAACGGCTGGAGGTCTCCAGCTCCCGTTCCAGGACGACGCCCGACAGGAACGGGCGGATCAGCTTCTCGACCATCCTCGGCGAGATGCCCCGGTGCCGCAGCTCCTCGCGCGTGGTGCGCTCGCGCCCGCCGCGCAACCGGCTCACCGGCAGCAGGGCGTCTCTCGCGCTCAGCGCCGCCAGGGCCGCCTTGTCGGCCGGTGAGCCCACGTCGGCCAGGAGCCCGCCGAGCGCCTGGCCCGGGTGTCGCCAGGGCAGCATGATCCGCTCCCGCCGTCCCCTCTCGAAGGAGATCAGGCCGGACGGGATCGGGCGCAGGTCCAGGGCGGCGACGTCGAGGACCCGCGCGGCCTCCGGGTAGGCGGTGTTGAACACCTGGAAGCCGTGGTCCAGCCGGAAGCCGTCCACGACATCGGTGCGCACCCGGCCGCCCACCTCGTCCGCCGCCTCGACGACGCGGACCTCCGCTCCCGCCGAGCGCAGCCGGAGGGCGCAAGCGAGACCGGCGAGCCCCGCACCGACGATGACCACCGTGTCCCGCATGACGCATCCCCCCGGGTCGACGGCGGCACGGGGTCCGTGGAGCCCGTGGAGTCCCCCGGGTGGGGGACCCGCCGCCCATGTCTTCGAGCGGGCGGGTGCCGGGGGTTGCGCCCGCCGCTCCGTTCCCCGTACGGCCTACCCCAGCTTCACGGTGATCTCTCCCCCGAGCCGGAACCCCCCGGTCAGCTCCAGGTCGTCGCCGCTCCAGAACCGGCCCGGGTCGTACCAGTTGGGACGCCGTCCTCCCGGCAGCAGCCCCATGGCCTCGTACGTGACCGCGACGACCTCGGCGCAGTAGGCGCTCTCCAGGGCGCTCTCCTCCGTGCCTCGCTTGAAGAGCTTGGGCACCCGTCCCTTCATCCAGCGGCCTGCGAGCCTCGCCGTCGACGGGAAGGGCGTGCCGTCCAGCCGGGCGACGGTGCGCAGGACGGCGTCCTCCATCTCGCGGGGGGTCTGCGGCTCCAGCTGCCGCAGCCAGCCGCGCTGGCCGTATCTGGTCGCCCAGACCGTGACCGCCTCCCGCAGGTCGTGCAGCTGGACGCCGCGCTGGTGGGTTCCCGACCACAGGTCGGGCAGGGAGCGGCCCAGCTCCGCGTGCCACATCAGGGGCGGCATGTCGTCGATGACGACCGACATGCCGACGTGGTTGACGGGGCTGTTCGTCATGGTCTGGATGGCTCGATCGGGCACCGTACGACCGCGGAACAGCCACACGTCGCCGGTGCGGGTCAGGTTGACGGCCTCATCGAGGCTGATGCTCTTGCCGGACATTCCGATAGCGTAGGCACATGCGATGGTGGAAGATACTCGGTCTGGCAGGAGTGGCGGGCGTCGCGGCCACGGGGGTCGTGATCGCGCGGGCCGAGCGCCGGCGGCAGGCGTACACCCCGGACGAGATCCGCACCCGCCTCCGTGCCCGCCTGGAGGACTCCGCGGAAGAGCCCGCCAAGCCGGACCTGAAGATCGTCGGTCCCGCCGACCAGGCGCCTTAGCTCCTCTCCCCCGGGACCGGCTCAGGCGACGGGCTCCGGGGCCGTACGGCCCTCCACGCGGTAGAGGTCCGAACGGGGGTGATGGAGCCCGGCGCGCGCCTGGTACACGTTGACGATCACCAGTATCACGATCGAGAACGCCCCGTACTGCAGGCCGCCCAGCCCCACGGCGAGGTCGATCGGGAGAGTCAGCGCGATCACCACCCGGAGGGCCGCGTCGACCAGCGCCCCGACGCCCCAGATGACCGTGGAGACCCGCCACACCCGGCGGAAGCGCGGCGAGGCGGCCCACAGGTCGTCCCACGACACGTCCCTGGCGCCGACCCGGCCCTCCAGCAGCGGCCGGGAGAACTGCAGGGCCAGCGGCCTCGGCCCCCGGGCGGTGGCCAGGAACCAGCCTCCGGCCACGACCATCACCAGGGCGCCCTTGAGGAGCAGGAAACGGGGACTGCCGCCGACGACCGACAGCCCGGCGCTCACCAGCATGGCGCTCACCATGAACAGGCCCACGGAGTCGAGGCGGCGCTCCCTGACGAGGGTGGCGACCATTCCGGTGCCGGGCACCAGGGAGCTGACGACCAGGGAGGTGACGTAGCCGACGTCCGCCGCGCGCAGGGCGTAGTAGAGCCCGATGGGCAGGACGAGGTCCACGAGCATCAGCACGGCCGCCGCCCGACGGCCCGCCCGCACTTTCGTCCCCGTCCCCGTTCCTGTCCCCGTCCCCGGCTCCACGCCCGCGCCCGTCCCCGCTTCCAGCTCCGCCCCCGCGCCCACTCTCGTCCCCGTCCCCGCTTCCGGTTCCGTTCCCATCCCCGCCCCCGTTCTCGTTTCCGGCTTCGCCCGCGCCTCCCGTTCGGCTCTCATCCCCCGCTCCGCGTGGCCAGGTCGAAGATGGTCACCAGTTCGGCGGCGTAGAGAGTGGTGTCGACGTCGGGGTCGGCCTCCATCAGGAAGGGCAGCCCGTCCACGGACCGCTGGATGCTCATCGCCATCACCCTCGGTTCGAAGGCGCGGAACTCGCCCTCCCGCTGGCCCCAGCGCAGGATCTCCTCGATGTGGGAGAGGGTTCTCAGGTCGGTGGCCGCGTCGTGGGAACGCTCGCCGTCCTCGCCCCGGTAGTTGACGAAGATCTCGTACAGCGCCCTCATCTGGACGCGGTGGGTGGCGATGAACTCGACGTTGCCCGTGATGTAGGCCCTGATCGCCCCGCTCGCCGTGGGCTCCGCCCGCACCCGCTCGGACATGAACTCGCCGATCTCCCGGTAGACCTCGGCGACGACCTGGGCGATCAGCTCGTTCTTGCCCTGGAAGTGGTACGAGATCAGGCGGGTGCTGCTGAGCCCGGCCCGCTCGGCGATGCGCGCGAAGGAGGCCTGCCCGTACCCCAGCTCGGCGATCGTCTCGATCGCCGCCTCGACGATCTGGGCGCGTCGCGCGGCTGCCGCCAGGCTCGGCGGCTTCGTTACTTGCATAGGTAATAAATAACTCAGGCAAGTAACAAGCGCAAGAGGTGGACCGGGAAACGGTCCACCCCTCGCGTCGTCCTGCTCTCACCCTCGTCCGAAGCCACCGTCCGAAGCCACCGGCCCAAGTCACCGGCTCAAGTCACCCGCCCAAGCCACCGGCCGGAACTCTCCGTCGAAGCCCTCGCCCGGAGGCGTCAGTCGAAACGGATCGCGGCCGGGTCCCACCCCTCGGGCAGCGGGGCGGGTATCGGGCAGGTGCTGGCGATCTCCACGAACTCGGCCCGCTCCGCGGACTCCGCGACGGCGATCATCGTGTCGAGGACGTGCAGGCCCAGCTCGCCGGTGGTCCGGTGCGGCCTCCCCTCGCGGATGGCCTGGGCCATGTCGAGCACGCCCAGGCCGCGACCGGCCTCGGTGCCCTTCGTGGGGACCGGCACCCACTCGTCGTCGTCGGCCCGGCGCAGCCGCACCTCGCCGCCGAAGGTGTTGGGGTCGGGCACCTGCATGGTCGCCTCGGTGCCGGTGATCTCGACGAACCCGGTGCGGCGCAGCGGCGAGTCGAAGCTGAACACCATCGTGGCGGCCTGTCCCCCGGCGAACTCCAGGAGCGCGGTCGTGTGGGTGGGCACCGCCACCGGAAAACGCGCCCCGGCCTTGGGACCGGAGCCGACGACCCGCTCGTCCCTGGCCCTGCGGCCGACCGCGGTCACCCGCGTCGCCGGGCCGAAGAGGGTCACCAGGGTCGTCAGGTAGTACGGTCCCATGTCGAACAGCGGCCCGGCCCCCGGCTGGAAGAAGAACTCGGGGTTTGGATGCCACGACTCGGGGCCCGGCGTCTGGAACAGGACCAGGCCGGTGAGCGGGGTGCCGATGGCCCCCTCGGCGACGAGCCTCGCCGCGGTCTGCAGCCCGGCACCCAGGAAGGTGTCGGGGGCGCTGCCCAGGAGCACCCCAGCCGAGGCGGCGGCCTCGACGAGCCTCGCGCCCGACTCCCTGTCCACGGTGAACGGCTTCTCGTTGTAGACGTGCCGCCCGGCCAGGACGGCGGCGAGCGCCACCTCGGCGTGCGCGGCGGGGATCGTGAGGTTCACCACCAGCTCCACGTCGGGGTGCGAGATCGCCTCCTCCGGGGAGGTCGCCACCGGCACGCCGTACCGCTCGGCGACCTCACGGGCGCGGTCCAGGTCGAGGTCCGCGCACGCCACCACCCGCACGCCGGGGAAGGTGGTGAGGTTGCCCAGGTACTGGTGGCTGATGTTCCCGCAGCCGACGATCGCCACCCCGAGCGGGCCGGTCACGAGCTCACCCGCCCGGCGGCGGCGAGACCGGTCAGGTAGACGTGGCTGTCGGCCAGCGCCTGGAGCATGTCGGTCGCGCAGTGGTCGAGCTCCACGATCCGTACCGCGTCCGGCGCGGTGTTCAGCGCGTCCACGATGGGCACCCGGCCGGAGCCGACCGCGGTCATCGGGCCCTCCTGGGTGGCGGGGCCGTCCTTGACGTGCAGGTGGCTCACCCGCTCGCCGAGCCGGGTCAGCAGTCCCGACGGGTCGACCCCGCCGGTCGCCGCCCAGTAGAGGTCGACCTCCAGCAGGATCGAGGGGTCGAGCAGCTCCGCGAGCACCTCCAGCGCGGGACGGCCGTCCACCCGCTGCTCCAGCTCCCACCAGTGGTTGTGGTACCCGAGCCGCAGCCCGTGGTCGGCCGCCTCGCGGGCCGCCTCGCCGATGTTCCTGGCCGCCAGCTCGACCCCCTCCCTGTCGGCGAACCACTCGGCGGGGGCGGCGGGCACGATGACCGTCTCCGCGCCGACGGCGACGGCCCCGGCCAGCGCGGCCGCGCGCCGCTCGTCGAGGAGCGGGGCGTGCACGCTGCACACCGAGAGCCCGGCCTCCCGCAGGTCCTCACCGAGACCTTCCGGGTCGAGGTGCGCGTCGTACGGCTCGACCGCGCCGTAGCCCATGTCGGCGATGCGGCGCAGCACCGCGCGGCGGTCGACGGCCGCCTGTTCGCGTACGGAGTACAGCTGGACGGCTAGTGAGCTCATCGGTTCTCCTTAGCGTGGACACCTCCGCCTGCGGGCGGAGGAGAGAACGCGGCCCGCTACCCCGCGACGGGGAGGACCAGGGCCGCGGCGCCGTACAGGCCGGCGTCGCGTTCCAGGGAGGTACGTTCGACCCTCAGGCCGCGCAGGAAGCCGAGGCCCGCCCGCTTGGCGACCGCCTGGCGCAGCGGGGCGAGCAGGGTCTCCCCCGCCCCGGAGACGCCGCCCCCGATGACGACGTCGTCGAGGTCGAAGAGCGCCGCCGTGCTGAGGATCGCCACGGCCAGGGCGTCGGCGGCCCGCTGGAAGGCCAGCTGGGCGACGGGGACCCCGCGCGCGGCGTCGGCCGAGAGCGCGCGGGCGTCCGGGGGCGCGTCCGGAGGGGCGCTCCAGCCGTTCGCCAGCGCCCAGCGGACCGTGCTCGGGCCGCTGGAGATCGTCTCCAGGCAGCCGATCGCACCGCAGGGGCAGAGCTCCCCGTCGCGGTCCACGGAGATGTGCCCGATGTGCCCGGCGTTTCCGGTCGGTCCCACGTACGGCACCCCGCCGAGGACCAGGCCCCCGCCCACGCCGGTGGACACCACGATGCCCAGCAGGGCCCGGGAGCGCGAGTGCCCGCCCCGCCACCACTCCCCCAGCGCCATGCACTGCGCGTCTCCCGCGAGCGTGACCGGCAGGCCGGGAAGGAGCTCGCTCACCGCGCCGACCAGCGGGAACTCACGCCAGGAGGGGATGTTGACCGGGCTGACCGTGCCTGCGACGGCGTCGAGGGGCCCGGCTGAGCCGATGCCGACCCCGGCCAGATCCCCCAGATCCTCACCGGCGGGGACGTCGCGGATGTGCCGGACGAGCGAGACCAGCGTCGCCTCGGGGTCCTGGCCGACCGGCAGTTCCGCCCTGCGTGCCACGGTCCCGTCCGGCCGGACCAGCGCCGCGGCGAACTTGGTGCCGCCGATGTCGATCGCGAGGGCGGTCATCGGCCGGCCTTCCCGGCGTACCGGAACCCGGAGGGACGGCAGGCGGAGGTACGGCAGGCGGCCACCGGGGACACCACGCGGCTGGGCAAGGGGATCCTCCGCTGATCGATGCCACAAAGGGTGCGACACCCAAGTGACCGGGCAAACAGGCTGAAGGTACGACGCCGATGACAACGTTGTCAACGGCCTGCGGAGAGTGCGTGGCCACCTGTTCACCACGAGCCCTCCATGAGTTGTGCAGGCTTATCCGATTTGGGGGCAGATACGGTTAGCTCAGGTGTGATGTGAGGAGACTGCGATGACGCACGAACACGCGGGCCAGCCCGCCAGGCCGTCCGATCTTGTCGACGTGGCCCGCCTGGTGACCTCCTACTACGCCCTGCATCCCGATCCGGGCGAGGTGGGCCAGCGGGTGGCGTTCGGGACGTCGGGACACCGGGGCTCCTCGCTGAACGTCGCGTTCAACGAGGACCACATCCTCGCGACCAGCCAGGCGATCGTGGAGT
The DNA here is from genome assembly GCF_051390675.1 of Streptosporangium heterodermiicola. Taxonomy (NCBI): domain Bacteria; kingdom Bacillati; phylum Actinomycetota; class Actinomycetes; order Streptosporangiales; family Streptosporangiaceae; genus Streptosporangium; species Streptosporangium heterodermiicola. Next base: position 197,213 of record NZ_JBPJSR010000013.1, on the reverse strand, counting down.
ACCGGGCGGCGCAGGGGATCGACGGCCCGCTGTTCCTCGGCGCCGACACCCACGCCCTGTCGGAACCTGCCCGGGTTTCGGCGCTTGAGGTCTTCGCGGCCAACGGGGTGACGGTCGTGATCGACAGCCGGGACGGCTACACCCCGACCCCCTCGGTCTCCCACGCGATCCTCGCCCACAACCGGGGGCGCTCCTCGGGGCGGGCAGACGGCGTGGTGGTGACCCCCTCGCACAACCCGCCGGGCGACGGCGGATTCAAGTACAACCCGCCGCACGGCGGTCCGGCCGACACCGACGCCACCTCCTGGATCCAGGACCGGGCCAACGCGCTGATCGCCGACGGCCTGAAGGAGGTCAGGCGGGTCCCGTACACCAGGGCGCTCGCCGCCGACACGACCGGCCGGTACGACTTCCTCGGCCACTACGTGGACGACCTGCCCTCGGTGCTGGACCTCGACGCCATCAGGGAGGCGGGGGTGAGCATCGGCGCCGACCCGCTGGGCGGGGCGAGCGTCGCGTACTGGGGGGAGATCGCCGAGCGGCACCGGCTGGACCTGACGGTGATCAACCCGCTGACCGACCCGACGTGGCGGTTCATGACGCTGGACTGGGACGGCAAGATCCGGATGGACTGCTCGTCGCCGTACGCGATGGCCTCGCTCATCGCCAACCGCGACGCCTTCGACGTCTCCACGGGCAACGACGCAGACGCCGACCGGCACGGCATCGTCACGCCCGACGGGGGGCTGATGAACCCCAACCACTACCTCGCCGTGGCGATCTCCTACCTGTACTCCCACCGGCCCGGCTGGCCCGCCGACGCCGGGATCGGCAAGACGCTGGTGAGCAGCGGCATGATCGACCGGGTCGCCGCCGACCTGGGCAGGCGGCTGATGGAGGTCCCCGTCGGGTTCAAGTGGTTCGTGCCGGGCCTGCTGGACGGCTCGCTGGGCTTCGGCGGCGAGGAGAGCGCCGGGGCGTCGTTCCTGCGGCGCGACGGCTCGGTGTGGACCACCGACAAGGACGGCCTGATCCTGGCGCTGCTCGCCTCGGAGATCATCGCGACCACCGGCCGCTCGCCGAGCGAGCACTACCGCGACCTGGTGTCCAGGTTCGGCGACCCCGCCTACGCCCGCGTCGACGCCCCCGCGACCAGGGAGGAGAAGGCGGTGCTCGCCAAGCTCTCGGCCGAGCAGGTCACCGCGGGCAGCCTCGCCGGCGAGGAGATCACCCAGGTGCTCACCTCGGCCCCCGGCAACGGCGCCGCCATCGGCGGGCTCAAGGTCGCCACCGAGAGCGCCTGGTTCGCCGCCCGACCCTCCGGCACCGAGGACGTGTACAAGATCTACGCCGAGTCCTTCAAGGGCCCCGAGCACCTGGAGCGGGTGCAGCAGGAGGCGCGCGACCTGGTCTCGGAGTCCCTGGGCTGACGGCGCCGGCGGCGGGCGACCGGCGGGCGCCCCGGGCGCCTCCCGGAGTGGCCGCCCGCCGGACGGCCGGGCTCCCGCGTACCCGCCCCGGACGACGGAGCGGGCGCGGCATCAGGTGAAGGCGTCAGGTGAACATGCGCCAGGCGGCGGGCATGACCGTCCAGCTGCGCCGGGTGATCCGGCCGGTCAGCTCGCCGTCGGCGTTCACCGGGACGGGGCCGCCCTCCACGGTCACCTCCCTGCCGCGAGTGGTGATCACGTCGCGCAGGCCGGGGTGGGTTCCCTTGCGCAGCCGCAGGGCGTAGACGAGCCTGTCCAGCGGGCCGGTCGTCAGTGAGACGACGACGTCGGCCATGCCGTCGTCGGGCCTGGCGCGGGGGGCCAGCGGGGTGCCGCCGCCGATGGTGACGCCGTTGCCGATGCCGGCCATGAGCACCGGGCGCCCGCCGCCGAGGGAGCGGCCGTCCACGGTGACGCGCAGCTTCCAGCCGGGGCTCCGCACCCCCGCGATCAGCGCTCCCGCCGCGTAGGCGAGCCGCCCGAGCACCGGCTTGAGCGGCGTGGCGTCCTCGGACGCCTCGGCGCCGATGCCGAGGTGGACCATGTTGACGACGACCCCGCCCTCGTCGTCCACCAGGAGGTCGAGCGGCTGGGGCCGTCCGGCGAGCACGACGCGGGCCGCGACCGGCGGGTCCAGCGGGACGCCCAGGCCACGGGCGAAGTCGTTGCCGGTGCCGAGCGGGACGAGCCCCACCGTGCGGGCGTCCAGCTCGCCGCGCCGGTGCAGGGTGGCGACCACCACGTGCAGCGTGCCGTCACCGCCCAGCACGACCACGTCCCTGCCGGGACAGGCGTCGAGCATCTCGTCCAGGTCCTTCTCCCCGGCGGGCGCCTCGATCACGTCGGCGCCACCGCCGCGCAGCGTTTCGAGGGCGGCGGTCCTGGCCTCGTCGTCGGCGCTTCCCGCGCTCTCGTTGTAGATCGCCAGCAGCTCGGCCATGTCGTTCCTCCACGTGGTCGTCCCTACGGTCCCTGCCCACGGGAATCCCGATCACGCGGGTCCCCGTCCATCCGCCACCAGCGCAGGGACACCCAGAGCCCGGTTCCGACGCCGATCAGCGCGGCCAGGACGTACACCGCGCCGATCGTCGTGTCCGAGGTGTAGCCGTTGCCCGCCACCAGGATCGCCATGAGCAGCGCGGCGAGCAGCCCCACGCCCGCGCCTCCGGCGAGACCGAGCAGGCCCACCCTCAGTGCGCGGGCCAGGCCGCCCGCGGGGCGGGGCACCGGCGTCATGACGGTCAGGAGGCGTCCCACGACGAGGGCGGGGTCGTCGTCGACCCCGCCGGCGACGAGCTGGACGGTCACCCCGCCCCGGTCGGGCTCGCTCAGGCAGATCCAGTGGCGTTCCTCAAGGAAGACGGTGGCGCCTCCCGCTCCGGGAACGGTCAGCCACAGGAACGGTGTGCCCTCGGGGAACGTCCGCACGCCGTGGCGGGCCGTCGGGGCGTGCACGTCGAGCGCCGCGCCGAGAGCGCGCAGCGCCACCTCCTGGCCGGATCTCCCCACGGCTGCCTCCCTTCCTCGTCCCTTCGTGACGCACGACGCGGCGGTCGCCTCCCGGCGGATCGAGGGGCACCCGGAGGATCGGGGCCGTACGGCGGGATCCGTACGGCGGATCCTGAGGACCGGGGCCCGAGGGCCCCGGTGAGCGGTCGGGCGGACCTCACACGGCGGACCCGCGGAGAGAACCGGTCCCGGTGAGGGAGGGGGAGCAGATCTCGTCCAGCACGCCGCGGAGACGGGCCCGGTAGCCCGGGTCGGCGAGCCTGCCGTCGGCGTCGAACCGGTCAGGGGCCGGGGAGACGGCGAGTTCCGCGCCGCACACGACCGCGCCCGCCGCGCCGAGGGCCCTGCGCAGCTGGATCTGCGTCCACATCCCCTCGTGGGCGCGCGGGCAGGCGGTCACCACGCCCACCGGCTTGCCCACCAGGACCGCGCCGCCGCGCGCGGACGAGATCCAGTCGAGCGTGTGTCCCAGCTGTACGGGGAGCGCGCTGTGCGCGGGCGCGGTGATCAGCACACCGTCCGCGCCGGAGAGGCGGTGCCACAGATCGGCGACCGGCCTCGGGAGCTCGCCGTCCTCGGAGGGCGGTACCTGGTCCAGGCCCCGCCAGATCTCGAAGTCCACCGTCGCGGGCAGTTCGCGCGCCGCCGCCTCCAGGAGCCTCCAGACGTACGCCCCCGGGCGAAGGCTTCCCGCGATCCCAACGATCCTCATTCCCGGCCCCATCCCTGTCGCGCTGCCGCGACGTTACGAGTGAGGGAGATCCCGCCATCGGTCACGCGGTCGCGGCCGTCAGCGGAGCGGTCTCCCCGACTCATCGACACAAACCGCTACTCGACGCCACCGTGACGCGGGGAGAGAGTGGTCCGCCCGCCGTACCGGAGAAGCCGCCCCGCGAACAAGCCCCAGAACGGCGATCACGCTTCCGCAGGTCGGCACCGCGACGGCGGTGCCGGCGAACCTCACACTCCATCACACTCGGGGGCCTGCCCTCAGTGAGGGGCGACGAACATGATCAGGCGTATCGTTCGCGAAAAAGCCGGTTATTTCTCCGTCAAGGGCGGCGAGGACGCTGGAGGAAACGCCCCCTACCACGCTATGGGGCTCGCGGGGGAAAGCGCCTCTCACGCGCTAGGGAGCCTCCAGGTAGGTGCGGGGAGCCGCCCGGTCGGTGACCCGCTTGAGTTCGAAGAACGTCTCCTCGGTGGCGAGCACCTTGAACGCGTCCCAGAGCCGCCCGGCCCGCTCGCCGGTCGGGATCTCGCTGATGACGGGACCGAACTGCCCGGCGTGCCCGTTCACCGAGATGGTCGGGACGCCGATCAGCGACTGCTTCTGCCTCCCCGTCGGCACCAGGGCGTGCGAGGCGTGGATAGCCTCGTCCCAGGTGCCGTCGGTCCTCGCGGCGAGCAGCTCGGCGGGCAGCCCGGCGTCGGCCAGCGCGGCGGCGATCACCGGCTCCAGGGCCTCCATCGCGGCCCGCCAGCCCGCGAGACCGCCCTCCCTCGGCACGTCGCGGGACCGCTGGAACAGGCCGTCCTCGCCGTGGTATCGGGTGCCGAGCGTGGTGTACAGGTCGCCGACGGCGGCGTCCCCGGCCGCCGCGCGCGCCGCCGCGAACACCCGCATGGTGCCCCGGCCGAGCTCGACGATCTCGCGGTACTCCTCGGACATGTCCTGCTTCTCGTTGAGAACCGCCAGGCTCATCTCCCGCCAGTTGATCGTGACGGGGCGCACCTCGCGCACTTCCAGGATCCAGCGGGAGGTGATCCAGGCCCAGGGGCAACCGGGATCGAACCAGAAGTCGACCAGATCCTCGCTCATGGGAATCCTCTTTCGTCGTGGGTCTCCCCAGGATGGGACCTCAACCCCGCTGAAGGTCAAGCCCGTGGGCCGCACCGGACGCGTCCAACGGCCGCGCTCCCGACAGCGCTCCCGGCGCTCCCGGCGCTCCCGGCGCTCCCGGCAGAGGTACGGCGACGCGGAGGGCGACGCGGTCCGAGGCGCCGGCCCGCCGGGGAGCTCCCGCCCTCACACGTGCTGGCCCCGCGCGGAGGACGGCAGGCGGGCGCCGGAGGCGAGCGTCTCCACGAGGCGTGGCGCGAGGGCCGCCGCCTGGGCGCGGATCTCCGGGATCGCCGTCGTCTCGTACAGGCTCCCGCGCAGCAGGGGGCCCAGCGTGAAGATCCGGTCGTCCGGGGCTCCCCCCGCGTCCAGGACCGCGCCGCCGGGAGCGGCGTCCAGCCCGAGCCGGAGCCGGTCCGGCCGGACCACGCCGTCGGCGACGAGGTCGGCGAGGAGGGGATCGCGGGTGATGTCGGCGCCGGGCCCGGTGGCGTTGACCAGCCAGCCGACGTCGATCTCCTGTACGGCGCCGTCGGCGCCCACCCGGACGCGCAGCCCGCCGGGACCGGGCGCGGCCCCGATCAGCCGGCCGCGCAGCACCCTGAGGCGGCCGGTGGCCCGCAGGTCGGCGATCCTGGCGGCCGTGACGGGAGGGATCCGGTGCCGGTGGACCTCCCAGTAGCGGGCCGCCAGCCCGAGGAACCGCCGCTGGTCGTCCAGGGAGAGCCGGGGCCACAGGCCTTGGACCTGGGGCCGCAGGCCGTCGACCACGCCGTACCAGTCGCCGCCGTTGTCCCGCACGGCGAGGCGTACGGCGCGGAGCAGGTCGCCGATCCCCAGCGGCCCGTCGGGGACCGGCGTCCGGACCGGGGGCGGAACGGGCCGGGGGTGCGTCCGCGGCAGCAGCGCGTGCCGCGACACCGCGTGGACGACGGTGTCCGGGTGCGCCCGGGTCACGGTGACCGCTATGTCCACCATGGTCAGCCCGGTCCCCAGCACGAGCACCGGCGCGCCGTCGCGGATCCCGGCCAGCGCGTCCGGCGCCCACGGGTCGGCGACGTAACCGGGGCTCGCGGCGTCCACGACCGGCAGCCGGGCGGACTGGGAGCGGTTGCCCAAGGCCAGGACGGCGGCCTCGGCGTCGATCAGGCCGCCGTCGGACAGGTGGACCCGCACTCCCCGCCCCCGGGTCAGGGCGCTCACCGTGCCCGTCACCTTGCGCACCACGCGGACGGGCCACTCCTCGGCCCCGGCCAGCAGGTCCTGGAGGTAGCGCCCGTACGTCCGCCTCGGCAGGTAGTCGGACGCGGAGACGTCCAGCCCGTCGTCGTGGGCCCAGCTCAGGAAGTGGCCGGGGTCGTCTTCCAGCCCGCTCATCCTGTTCGCGCAGGCGTTGAGGAGGTGGTGCGGATCGGTGGTCGAGTACGCCTGTCCCAGCGCGTGCCGCCCGTGCTGGTCGATCAGCACGACCTCCAGCGGCATGGCCCGCGCCCGCGCCTCGCGGAGCAGGTGGACGGCCGCCAGCGTGCCGCTCGCGCCGCCGCCGACGACGGCGACCGATGGGGAACCTGACACGTGACCCAGCATAACCCACTATTCCTGTAGGGTATATAGGATAGTGAAATCGTGAAACGTTCCATGTAGGAGCTTGACGATCCTAGCCGGGTCGCCGGCAGGAGGCGGGCCGGGGTTTCGCGCCTGGAGGGCGTCGTGGCGGGCCCCTGTCCGACCGCCACGACGCCCGCGCCCCGGCCCGCCCGCGCCCTGGCCCGGCCGCCCAGGCCTCCCCGGCCCTCCGGCTCGGAAGCCGGGGAGGCCGAAAGGCCGGGAGCCACCGGAGGAACGCCTTCTCACGACCTATCCGGCCGACGCCGCCGCCGAGGTGAAGCGCAGGCGGCGAGGGCCCGCGCCGAGGGGCTCCGGTAGCCTCAGCGCCCCGGCGCCGGGGGTGATCGCGCCGAGGAGGCGGGGGCCTGACGCGCCCGTGCAGCCGGGGACCGTCGCGGGCAGCCCGTGCGCCGTCAGCCAGCCGAAGAGCGAGAAGGCGATCGCCTCCTTGGCGTCGGCGGGGACGCCGAGCTCGTCGCTCGGCACGATGCGCGCGTCCCCGGCCCGCGCGGCCAGCATCGCCATCAGGACCGGGTTGCGCACCCCTCCCCCGGAGACGACCACCGTCTCCAGGCGGTGGCGCCGGATCTCCGCCGCGACGGTCTCCGCGGTGAGCGCGGCCAGCGTCGCCAGCAGGTCGGGCAGTGCCGGCCGGTACGGCGACGCCTTCCCGTCCAGGTAACCGGGGTGGAACAGCTCCTTGCCGGTGCTCTTCGGCGGCGGCGCCCGGTAGTACGGTTCGGCCAGCAGGTCCGCCAGCAACCCCTCGTGCACCTCCCCCGAGGCGGCGAGGCGGCCGTCCTCGTCGTAGGGCGCGCCCGTGGCGGCCGACACCGCCGCGTCCATCAGCGCCGACGCCGGGCCGGTGTCGTAGGCCGTCCCGGCGTCCCGCACGGTCAGGTTCGCGATCCCGCCGAGGTTGAGCGCGCCGCTCGGCCCCGGCAGCCCGTCCAGGAGCAGCAGGTCGAGGTAGGAGACCAGCGGCGCGCCCTGCCCTCCGGCGGCCACGTCCCTGGCCCGCAGGTCGGAGACCACCGGCACGCCGGTCCGTTCGGCGATCCAGGCGGGCTGGCCCAGCTGCAGCGTGCCGCGCACCCGGCCGTCCTCCACCCAGTGGAACATCGTCTGCCCGTGCGAGCAGACGAGGTCCACCGGCCCGCACGCCTCGGCGGCGTCGGCGAACGCCTGCCCGACCAGGGTGTCGAGCCGGCACACCTCGGCCATGTCTGCCGGGCCGGGCGGCAGCGCGGCGGCGATGCGCTCGCGGAGCCATCCCTCGTACGGCCGCGTGCCGGTGTGCTCGACGGCGCCGACGAGCACGTCGCCGTCCGGGGACCAGTCCACGACCGCGCTGTCGATCCCGTCGTGGGACGTCCCCGACATCAACCCCAGCACGCGCATACCCGCTCCTCCCCGCTCCTCCCGGCTCCTTCCCACGGCCTTCACGCTCCTTCTCTCTCCGTCACGCCCCTTCGCGATCCCCTGGGCCCGCCGGGCCGTCACCACGGGCGCGGCGGCCGACGCTGGGCGGGCTCAGCCGTCCGGCCCGGTCGACGGCCACCACGTGGTAGTACGCGCCCCCGGCACCCGCCGGGTCCGTCCAACGCAGGTCGCGGGCCGCGGGGACGACCGCGACCAGGTGCCGGGCGCCGGCGAGGTCCCCGGGCCCGGCCCGCCGGTCGAGCCGGAAGATCGCGTACTGGAACGGGGTCTTACGGCCGGTGGCCAGGATGCGCAGCTCGACGCCACCGCGCACCCGGCGCGCCGAGGGGACGAGCGGGCGGCCCGGGGCCCGGCCGGAGGCGAGCCTGGGCAGCAGCGGGGACAGCGCGGGACGGGTGTAGTGGCCGGTCACCACGGCGCTGATCGAGCCGATCCGGTCGTCGCGCACGTCGCCGGAGTTGTACCAGATGTCGCCGCCGACCTCGGGGTGGCCCTCGTTGAGGGTGAGGTGCTCGCCGAGCTCGCCGGGCCGGGACCACTCGGCGGGCTGGCCCGCCGCCCCGGCCTTGTAGGCCGCCTGGCCGATCCACAGCTGGGTGCCCGTGCCGGCCACCACGTCCGACCACCAGGGGACCAGCTTGGCGTAGTCGGCGTTGGACTGGCCGATGTGCCAGTAGAGCTGCGGCGCGATGTAGTCGAGCCACCCCTTCCCGACCCAGCCGCGCGTGTCGGCGTGCAGGTTGTCGTAGGACTGGCTACCGCCGGTCTCTGAGCCCAGCGGGTCGGTGGCCCGGTTGCGCCAGATGCCCGAGGGGCTGATGCCCCAGGCGATCTCGGGCTTGGCCCGCCGCACCCGCCGCTGCATCTCCCGTACGAGGAGGTCGACGTTCTCGCGCCGCCAGGCCGCGAGGTCGGGGAAGCCCGCGCCGTGGCGGGCGTAGGCCTCGGCGTCGTCGAAGGCGGTGGTGTTGACCGGGTAGAAGTAGTCGTCGAAGTGCAGGCCGTCGATGTCGTACCTGGTGACCGCGTCCATCATCGCGTCCTGCACGAACGCGCGGACCTCGGGCATGCCGGGGTTGTAGTAGAGCTTGCCGCCGTAGGGGACGATCCAGCCGGGATGCCTGCGGCCGGGGTGGTCGGGGTGCAGCAGGGACGGGTCGGCCTGCGTCGACACCCGGTAGGGGTTGAACCACGCGTGGAAGGCGAGGCCCCTCCGGTGCGTCTCCGCCACCAGGAAGGCCAGCGGGTCGTAGCCGGGGTCACGCCCCTGCACGCCGGTCAGGTACTGCGACCAGGGCTCGTACCGGGAGGGCCAGAAGGCGTCGGCGGTCGGCCGGATCTGCACGAACACCGCGTTGAGCCCGCGGGCCCGCGCCAGGTCGAGCCAGCCGACGTACTCGGCCCTCTGCCGCTCGGCGCTCAGCCCGGCCCTCGACGGCCAGTTGATGTTGGCGACCGAGGCGATCCACATGCCGCGCATCTGACGCAGCGGCGGCACCCGCCCGGCCCCGGTCCCGTACGAGGTCCCGGAGGCGGCGGCCGGGGCCCGGCCGGACAGGGGGACGGCGGTCGCCGCGACGGCGAGGGCGAGGCCGCGCAGGACGGTTCGCCGGCTGGATGAGCTCATGCGGACTCCAGGGGTGTTCGGCCACGGGCCTCGGCCGCCGACCTCGGCCCGGACGCCACCAGGCCGGGGCGAGGGCGGGCACCGGTCTCCGGCGTGGCGGGCGCGAGAGCGAACATGACGACGGACGCGGGACGGACGCGGGACGGACGCGAGGCGGGCACGACGGCGGATGTGCGGGCGGACGCGAAAACGATCGCGGGACCGGCACGAGGTCACGGGATCACGAGGTCACGGGTTCTCGATCGCGAGAATGACAGAAAGCTACTTCGAAGGCAATGATAATGAAGAAAATTGTCATTGATGTGTAATCTGCCTTGAGACACCTCCCTCCACTGACCTGTCAGAAGACGCCTAACTCGATCGAGAAGGTGACCGAATGCCCCACCGCAGCCCCGATCTGGCCCGGCTGGCCATGACCGTCCTCCAGCCGGGTTTCGACGGCACCGAGCCGCCCGGATGGCTGCTTCGCGCGCTCGGCGACGAGGGCCTAGGCGGGACCGTGCTGTTCGCCCGCAACCTCACCGATCTCGGCCACACCGCCGACCTGGTCGCCCGGCTGCGCGCGGAGAACCCCGCCGCGGTGATCGCGGTGGACGAGGAGGGCGGCTCCGTCACCCGCCTGCAGGCCGCGCGGGGCAGCTCGTGGCCGGGCAACCGGGCGCTGGGCGTGGGGGACGACGTCGAGGGGACCCGGCTGGTCGCCCAGGAGATCGGCCGCCTCCTCGCCTCGGCCGACATCACCCTCGACTACGCCCCGGTGGCGGACGTCAACGCCAACCCGGTCAACCCGGTGATCGGCGTCCGCTCCTTCGGCGCCGATCCCGGGCTGGTCTCCCGGCACACCGCCGCCTGGATCTCCGGGCTCCAGGGGGCCGGGGTGGCCGCCTGCGCCAAGCACTTCCCCGGCCACGGCGACACCCACACCGACTCCCACCACGACCTGCCGACCCTGCACGCCTCCCCCCGGCTCCTCGCCGAGCGCGACCTGCCGCCCTTCCGCACGGCGGTGGCCTCCGGAGTACGGGCCGTCATGTGCGGGCACCTGCTGATCCCGGCCCTCGACCCGGAGAACCCCGCGACGCTGAGCCGGCGGATCACGACCGGGCTGCTCCGCGAGGAGATGGGCTTCACCGGGATGATCGTCACCGACGCCATCGAGATGCGCTCCGTCGCGGCCCTCCACTCCCCGGGGGAGATCGCGGTCCGTGCCCTGGCGGCCGGGGCCGACGCGATCTGCGCGGGCATCTCCGCCCCCGGGGGCGAGAACGTCCACGAGCTGCGCGACGCCATCGTGGACGCCGTACGGGAGGGCAGGCTGGGCGAGGACCGGCTGGCCGAGGCCGCCTCCCGGGTGCTCGCCCTGTCCGCCTGGTACGCCGAGAGCGCCACCGCGGAGGCGCGGGCGGCGGGGATCGCCGCCCGGGGCCCGGGGGACGAGGGCGAGGAGCTCGGCCTGCGCACCGCCCGCGCGGCCATCCGCGTGACCGCCACGGCCGCCCCGACCGTGCTCCCCGGGCCGCCGCTGGTCGTCGACATCGCCCCCCGGCTGAGCGAGGCGGTCGAGCCCGGCATGCTCACCGGCCTCATCGGCGCCTTCACCGAGCTGCTGCCGGGCACCGTCGGCCACGTCGTCACCGTGGAGGCGCCCGAGCTGCCCGACCTGAGCGACGGGAGCCGCCCGCTGGTGATGGTCGTGCACGACGCCAGGCGCCACCCCTGGGTCGGCGAGCTGCTGGCGCGAGCCGTCGCGCTGCGCCCCGACACCGTGGTGGTCGAGACCGGGATGCCCGGCGAACCCTCGGGAGCCGTGTACGTGACCACGAACGGCATCTCCCGGGCTTCGGCCCGCGCCGTGGCTCGCTGGCTGACCGGCGCCCAATAGGCTGATTTATGACATGAAAGGCGCTTAATGAACGTCCTCGACGGCCCCACCCCCGTGAACCTGGTGGCCACGGTGAGGGCCGTCCTCCCCTCCCTCACCCCCGCGGCTCAGTCCATCGCCCGTCTCATCCTCGACGACCCCGGGGTGGTGGCCCGCAGCACCATCACCGAGTTCAGCGCGGCCTCCGGCACCAGCGAGGCCACGATCGTGCGCACCGCCAGGGCCCTGGGCTTCGCCGGGTACTCCCAGCTGCGCTTCGCCCTGGCCGCGGCGGTGGCCAGGGACGAGCCAGAACGGCTGGTCCCCGGCGACCTCGGCCCCGACGACCCGCTCACCGACGTGATCGCGAAGGTGGCGAGGGCCGAGTCGGAGGCGCTGGCCGACACCGCGGCGCAGCTCAACCCCGACCGGCTGGGCATGGTGGTGGAGGCGGTGGCCGGGGCGCGCAAGGTCGCCGTCTACGGGGTCGGCGCCTCCGGGCTGGTGGCGGCCGACATGGCGCAGAAGCTGATGCGGATCGGCCTGCCCGGCCACGCCTACACCGACGCGCACCTCGCGCTGACCAGCGCGGCGCTGGTACGCGCCGACGACGTCGTGGTGGCGGTGAGCTGCACCGGCGAGACCCCCGACGTGCTGGCGCCGACGCGCGTCGCGCAGCGGGCGGGCGCGACCACGGTGGCCATCACCAACAACCCTCGATCCTCCCTGGCCGGGCTCGCCGACCACGTCCTGGTCTCGGCGGGCCGGGAGACCGCCTTCCGCCCGGGGGCGCTGGCCAGCCGGATCAGCCAGCTCCTGATCGTCGACTGCATCTTCGTCGGCATCGCCCAGCGCACCTTCGAGACCTCGGACGCGGCGCTGCGGGCCACCAGGGACGCCATCGACGGCTTCAGGACCGACTACCGCCGCCGGAGCAGGCCCTCCTGACCCGTACCGGCCACGGCGGGGAAGGCGCTGACGGGGGTTCCCGGCGTGCCCGGAGGGAATCCTCCGCCGTCGGCCGTACGGTCACGGCGTACGACCGGCGGCACGCGACGCCTCCCGCCGGAGTCGGGCGAGATCCTCAGCTCTTCCCCGGGGTGTAGTCGTCGTCCGAGCCCTCCTCGTCCTCCTCGTCCTGGTCCTCTTGCCGCATGTCGTCCTGCCATTCCTGCCACGCCGCGTTCCGGGACCTCTTCGGCGAGGGCGGCCCGTCCTCCTCGCTCTGTTCCCCCTCCCCGGCCTCGTCGAGGGTCCGTTTCGAGCTATCCCCGCGAGGGGCCTCATCGGACTCGGAGTCGGACTCGGAGTCGGGCCTGGGGGCGTAGACGAACTCCAGCCCCTCCTCGTCCTCGCTCGACACGTAGCCGGTCTCGCCCATGCCCCCGGCGTGGTCGAAGCTCTCGATCGCCTTGATGACGGCCCTCCGCTGCAACTTGTCGTCGATGGCGGCGGCGAGGGCGATGTCCTCCTTCTCCGTCGGATTGTCGGGAACGCCGAGGATCGCCTTGAGCAGCGCCGGGGCGACGAGGGCCGGGGAGACGGGCCAGGCGTAGGTGGTGAGGTGGGTGCCGGTGACGCCGAACTGGATGCCCTCCCCGCGCATGGCCAGTATCCCCAGATAGCACTTGAGGCAGCACAGCTTGGAGATGCCGATGGCGATCACGATCGTGTCCAGCAGGTGCAGCGTCTTCCGGACCGCCTCGCTGCGGGCCCGTTCGCGGTGCTGGAGGAGCTGGGTCGCGGCCTGCATCTCGGTGTGCACCCTGCGGTCCGCACCGTCGAGGTTGTAGGTCTCCTCGTGTGCGCTGACCTTCAGTTCGGCCCACTTCCGCTGCAGGTCGGCGAGGAAGTTCATCGCCTTGAGCAGGCGCCGCTCCGCCATGTGCAGGTCGCCGCCACTCCCCGACCGATCGTCGAGGTTGGAACTCTTCAGGAGTGCCCACAGCTCGTCGAGCGTCTCGGTGAGATCTTCCACCTCGGCCTCGTCCTGGCTTCTGCCGACCTCGACGAGCCGCTTCAGGTCCTGCCCCATCCGGTCGTCGGGATTGTTCGCCCAGATGTGCAGCTCGCCCTCGGTGTGGGCCACCGCGACGCATTCGCGGGTGTCGTTCAGATGGGCGAGCACCCACGCCAGCCGGTCCAGGGCCCGCTGCAGCGCCAGGTCCTGGTTCGTGGCGATGCGCCTGCGGTACTTCTCGCTCCATCCCTTGCTGCTGCCTCCGGCATGGATGATCTCGCTTTTGATCGTGCTCATCTTGGCCGCGAGCCGCTTGTGCACGGCGTCCTGGATCTTTTCCGCCTTGGCGGCGGAAAGCCCTCTCGTGCTCTCGTTCGGCATGGCGAACGAGAGCGCGGCCGACTCCAGGTGGAGCAGCGGGTTCACCTCGATCGCCGCCAGGTCGAAGTCACGCAGCAGGGCCGCCCGCCGCTCCGCGTCCGGGGTGAGACCGCCGATCTCCTCCCGGAGGTCGGCGTCGGTGAGCAATTCGTCCTGCGCCGCCAGCCGCGCCAGGATCTCGCCCGGCCCGGCGCCCGGCAGGCCCACCGCCAGCCCGATGGCCTGCCACAGTTCCGAGTGGAGCGGGATGGGGAACTGCCTGGCCAGCTGCAGGACGTGGAACGGCGACGCGTGCCGCCCGACGCCGTGGAACAGGAGGAAGAGGTGCGCGATCCTCGCACGCGTGGACAGGCCCTGGCTCTGCGCGGGCAGATAGCCGTCCACCATGGCCATGATCTTCTTGCTGACGGTCCGGAGGGCTACGAACTCCCCGTACGTCATGGACTGGATCAGCGACATCGCCATGGTCAGGTCACCCAGCAGGGTGATGAGCGCCTTCTCCGCGGCCGCGCTGTTTTGAACGGGCCACCCGCCACCGTTGCCGGACACCGAGGGGTCCTGGGAATTCTGGGGGTCCGGGGAATCCGGTCGCTTGTTCTTGCGCAGATCGGCCTGGGGGTCGACGACCGGCGCGACCGGCGACACCTGGTCCTTCTCCTCCTCCTCGGAGGACGAGAGGTCCGAGGGGTCGTCCTGGTCGGTGTCGCCCTTCTCCTCGCCGCTCATCGTCTCGTCGTTGTCGCCGGTGGGCTTCCCGGCCGGTGGCTTCTTCCTGACGGAGCCGCTCTTCTTGAATGACATCGAACCTCCCGCTTCCAGAGAATGATCCACCGCCGGGCACCGGCCGGGTAGGCCATCGCCAGGTCGAAGTAGAGCGAATCGGCCCATCCATGATCGTCTACCTTCGTGGCCACGAACACCGGCCGTCCGGGTGACATGTCACAGGGCGCCGCGTGAAACGGAGACACGAGCTCCGCCCGCCGGAACGGCCGGCCGATCCCGGCCGGTCCCGGCGGGGCTCCTCGCGGATTCGGCGGGCCGGGCCACGGACGCGTGTGCGGGATCAGAGCGGGCATGCGGTCTCAAGGGCGGACCACGGCGCGGGCGCGGGCTCAGGACAGGCCGCAGCGCGGGCGCGTGCTCAAAGGCGGATCACAGCACATGCGCGGGCTCAGAACAGCGGGCTCAGGACAGGCGCAGGGCCTCGGCGGCGACCGAGTGGCGCAGGTCGCGGATGCCCGCGCGGCCGCGCAGGGGGTGGACGTTGTTGGTCAGCAGGACGACGGTGAGGGCACGCCCGGGATCGACGACGAGCGAGGTGCCGGTGAAGCCGGAGTGGCCGTAGGCGTCGGCCAGCGGGCCGACGATCGCGGGGTCGCCGATGCGCACCCCCAGGCCGTGGCGGAAGTCCGCGCCCCTCACCTCGTGGTCGCGGGTGATCTCGGCGACCGCGCCGGGACCCAGCACCGGCGCTCCCCCGGTGCGCAGCGCCTCGGCGAAGCGTACGAGGTCGTCGGCGGTGGAGAAGATCCCGGCGTGGCCGGCGACCCCGCCCAGGCCGTGCGCGGTCTCGTCGTGGACCTCGCCGCGCACGCATCCGGGACCGGGGCGCTCGGGCTTGTGCTCGGTGGCGACGATCCGGGGCAGCAGGGACGCGGCGGGGCGGTAGCCGGTGTCGGGCAGGCCCAGCGGATCGATGACCCGGGTACGGGCGAGCTCGTCCAGGGAGGCCCCACCGGCGATCTCCGCCACCCGGCCCGCCGTGATCAGCCCGACGTCGGAGTAGAGGTAGCGCCCGCCGACGGGACCGATCGGCGGTGTGGAGAGGATCCGCTCCATGCGCGCGGCGCGGATCTCCGGGCCGTCGCCGGGGATCTCCTCGTGGGCCCTGCGTCCCGGCGGCAGGCCGGCGGTGTGGGTGAGCAGGTGCCGCAGGGTGGCCTCGGGAGCGCCCCCGTAGCCGCCATGGCCGCCGCAGTCGTCATGGCCGCCGGGCAGCCGGGCCGCGACGGGCTCGTCCAGGTCGAGAAGGCCGTCCTCGGCCAGTGACAGGACGACGGCCGTGGTGAAGAGCTTGGTGATCGAGGCGAGGTCGAAGATCGAGTCACGGAGGGCGGGAGGGCGGTCTCCGGCGAGGTCCTCGGAGGCCGACGCGTAGCGCACGGCCTCCCCCGCCACGGCGGCGGCCACCGTGACCCCGTCCACGGCGATCACGGCCACCGCCGCCGAGCAGACACGCGGCACCGCCGCCTTGAGGATCCCGGCGAGCCGGGCACCTTCCCCGGAATCGAAACAATCGGAACGACCGGCCACTGCTCCCGCTCCCGCCCTCGGCTCCGGACTCGCTCCCGACGCCGGTCCCGGTTTCAGGCGTGGAACCGGCTCCACGCCTGGCACCGGTCCCCGTCACATCGGAGTTCCGGTCAGGGGTTCAGGCGCCCCTGGCCTGCTTCGCGGCTTCCAGTGCCGCCTCAAGACGGTCGCCGTGCCGCTCCAGCAGGAGCCGGGCGCCACCGGCGTCGAGACCGTGCTCGATCATCAGTACCGCGACCTTCACGTGCCATCCCGCGGCCTCCAGCGCGGAACGGGCGGCGGAGAGGGCCGCCCCGGTGATGTCGCTGACCATCCTGGCGGCCCGGTCGGCCAGCTTGGAGTTCATCGCCGACACCTCGATCATGGTGTTGCCGTACGTGCGGCCCAGCTTGACCATCGCGATCGTGGAGATCATGTTGAGGACGAGCTTCTGCGCGGTCCCCGCCTTGAGCCTGGTGGAGCCGGTCACCACCTCCGGGCCGACGATCACCTCGATGGGGTGCAGCGCGGCCGCCGACAGCGGGGTCGCGGCGTTGCACGACAGTCCCACGGTCAGCGCGCCACGACGGCTCGCCTCGGCGAGCGCGCCGAGCACGAACGGCGCGCGACCGCTGGCGGAGACACCCACCACCGCGTCGAGGGCGCCCACCCCCCGTTCCCCGAGGGCGGCCGCTCCCCCGGCGTGGTCGTCCTCCGCGCCCTCGACCGAACGGGTCAGCGCGGGAGTGCCGCCCGCGATGACCCCCTGGACGAGCTCGGGATCGGTGCCGAAGGTCGGCGGGCATTCCGAGGCGTCCAGTACGGCCAGCCGCCCCGACGTCCCCGCGCCCACGTAGAACAGGCGGCCCCCGGCCTTCATCCGGGCCACGACCGCGTCCACCGCGGCCGAGATCTCCGGGATCACCTCGGCCACCGCCGCGGGCACCGCGGTGTCCGCCGCGTTCATCAGCCGCGCCACCTGGTCGGTGGGAAGCCGGTCGATCCGGCTGTAGCGCGGATCGCTCTGCTCGGTGGACAGCGTGGACAGTGTGGCTAGTTGATCACTCATGACGTCCCATGTCGTTAGTTTTCCTGATCTCACTACCGCTGAGTAGCCGATCTTCGGACGGTGAGGGCGTTACAGGCACATACCCGGTAGGAGTCCGCCCATCGGCCCGCCCCACGGGCGGAGGCCGTCACGGCAGGCCCGGAGGCCGTCACGGCAGACCACGGCGGTAGAGCCAGAAGACCCGCTCGGCGCGCGCGCCGACCGCCCTGGCGTAGAAGCGCAGCGGCCCCACCCAGCTGATCTGGGTGCTCGACATGCCCGCCGCCCGCTGCTCGGCGAGGCAGCGGCGTACGAGCACGCGGCCGACCCCCAGGCCCCGCGCGGCCGGCGCGGTGCCCATCGGGCCGAACCAGGAGGGCCGCGAACCCCACGCGGCGAAGCCGAGGATCTCGTCCTCCCTGACGGCGTAGTGGCAGCCGGTGGCCTGCTCCGCCTCCCAGGCCCAGCGGGCGTTCCAGTGCTCCTCGACGAAGGCCGACACGGCGGCGCGCTCCCCGGGGGCGGCGGTGTGCACGGTGACCCCGGAGGCCGCCAGCCGCGCGAGGTCGGCGTCGACGGAGAGGTCCCCGGTGAGGTCGGCGGTCATGTTCCAGGCGACCCGGTAGCGCTCGTAGCCGAGGCTCTCGGCCAGGCAGGCGGCCTCGGTGTAGCGCACGTCGATGCCGGGCCAGGCGTAGCAGGGCGGGTTGCCGGCGAAGCGGGCCTCGGTCGCCCCCTGTCCGCGCAGCCAGTCCTCGGCCGCGACGGCCAGTGCCCTGCCGAGGCCCGTCCCCCGGGCCTCGGGACGCACCGCGAGCAGGTCGACGTGGCCCGCGTGCGGGTCGCGCGCCGACATGGAGGCGAACACCACCCCGTCGAGGTCGCGTGTCACCAGCGCCGTCCAGGACCGGTACGCGGGCGGCGCGGCGAGCCTGGCGACCAGGCTCGCGGCCTCCCCGGCGTCATGGGTGAGCGCGGCCCCGGCGATCCCCGCGAGCGCCGCCGCGTCGGCGGCGACGGCCTCGCGGATCCCGGACGCCGCACGCGTCCCTGGCATCTCGCGGACTCCCGGCGCGTCGGAGGCTTCCGACGTCTCCGAGGCCCTCGGCGTCTCAGCGGCTTCCGGAGCTTCGGAGGCCCTTGGCGTCTCAGAAGCTCCCGGCGCTTCGGAGGCTCTCGGCGCCTCGCGGCCACCGGACGCCCCCGGCGTCTCGCCCGCGCTCCACGGTCCCGCCCCGGGACCGTTTCCCAGCGGGCTCACGAGTGGCCGAGCGGCATGGCGACGACGTCGCGCGGAGCGGGGTGGAAACAGGCGTGCTCCTGGGGCGTACCTCCGCCGTGGCCGAGCAGCGGATGCTCCGACTCGCAGCGATCGGTACGGAACGGGCAGCGCCGGGCGAACAGGCAGCCCGCGTCGGGGCGGCTCTCGTCGAGCGCCCCGGTCGGCGTCACCGGCTCCTCGCCGGGCCGCTCCAGGCCGTGCAGCACGGGGATGGCCGACAGCAGCGACTGGGTGTACGGGTGCACGGGACCGGAGATGATCGTCTCGACGTGACCCCGCTCGACGACCTCCCCCCGGTAGATGACGTACAGCTCGCCGTCGTCACCGATGTAGCGCGCGGTCGCCACGTCGTGGGTGATGAACAGCACGCTCACCCCGAGGCGCTCGCGGAGGTCCTTGAGGAGGGCGAGGATGCCGAGCCGCAGCGATACGTCGATCATGGAGACGGCCTCGTCGGCGACGAGCATCTCGGGGTCTACGGTGAGGGCGCGGGCGATGACGACCCGCTGGCGCATGCCGCCGGAGAGCTGGTGGGGATAGCGGGACAGCACGTAGCCGGGGTCGAGGCCGACCAGCTCCAGCAGTTCCTGGGCGCGCCCGTCCACCCACGCCCGCGAGCGGCCGGTCTGCGCGGCCCGCAGCGACAGCGGCGCGTCCAGCGTCTGGTGCACGGTGCGGGTCGGGTTGAGCGCCGAGTACGGGTCCTGGTGAATGAGCTGGATGCGGCGGAAGTAGGGCTCGCGCTGCTTCGGGCGCAGCGACGACATGGGCGTGCCGTCGATGGTGATCTCTCCGGAGTCGTGCCTCTCCAGCCCGGCGATGATCCGCCCGAGCGTCGTCTTGCCGCAGCCCGACTCACCGATGAACGACGCCGCCCCGCCCTTCGGGATGGCGAAGTCGACGCCGCGCAGCGCCTTCACCTCACGTCCGGGGAGGAAGCCACCCCGCTGTTTGAAGGTCTTCGTGACTCCCTGACCAGTGATCACGTTTTCTCCCTCGGTCCGTGTGCCCGGGCGCCCCGTCCGGCTCCCCGCAGAACCGCGTCCCGGTCCTCGTACGCGGTCCCGTCTCCGGCTCCGTTCCCGTTTCCGGCCCGGGTCCCGTTCGTCTTCCCGGTCCCGGTTTCGGTTCCGGTCCCGGTTTCGGTTCCGGTTCCGTTCGCGGTCCCGTCTCCGTTCGCGCCACGTGCGGCGTTCTCGGCTCCGTTCCCGCTCGCGTTCCCATTTCCGGTCCCGGCCTCGTTCGCGGCCTCGTTCGCGGTCCCGGCCTCGCTCCTGGTCCCGTTCCCGGTACGCGCGGTGGCCGCGTCCTCGGTCGCGTGGCGGGCGGCGACGGCGTGGCAGGCCACGATCCACTCGCCGCGTGAGACGGCGGGCGGCTCCTCGGTCTCGCAGACGTCCACGCGCAGCTCGCAACGCTCCCTGAAGACGCATCCCCTCGACGGAACGGTCCCAAGCGTCGGCGGGCGGCCGGGCAGCGCTCTCGCCTCCCCGATGTCGCCGATCAGGCGCGGGATGGCCCGGATCAGGCCCTGGGTGTAGGGGTGGCGGGGGGCGCCGAGCACCTCGGTGGTCGGCCCCTGCTCCACCACGCGCCCGCCGTACATGACGGCGAGCCGGTCGGCGACCTCGGCCACCACGCCGAGGTCGTGGGTGATGACGAGCGTGGTGAGCCCGCGCTCCTCGTGGACCTCCCTGATGATCCGCAGGATCGTGGCCTGGGTGATCATGTCTAGGGCGGTCGTGGGCTCGTCCAGGATGACGAGGTGGGCGTTGAGCACCAGCGCGAGCATGATGCCGACCCGCTGGCGCATGCCGCCGGACAGCTCGTGCTGGTGGGAGTCGAGCACGCGCGCGCCGTCCATGCCCATCCTGCCGAGCAGGTCCCTGGCATCCCTGACCAGTCCCCGCAGGTCCTGGATGTCGTGCGAGCGGCCCAGGTCGAGGAGCTGCTTGCCGACCGTCTTGAGCGGGTTGAGGGAGTTCTGGGCGGCCTGGAAGACGTACCCGATGTGCCGTCCCCGCGCCCGGCGCAGGTCGTCGCCCCGCAACCCGACGACGTCGCCGAGCCCGTCGATCTCCACGCTGCCCGAGCGGATCCTGCCGGGGGGCTGGACCGCGTTGAGCAGCGACAGCGCCAGGGTGGACTTGCCGGACCCCGACTCGCCGACCACCCCGGTGATCGTCCCGGGCACCAGTTCGAGATCGATCCCCGACACGGCGGGCAGTTCCCCCGCCGACGTCCGGTAGACGACGGACAGGTCGCCGACGCGTACTCCCGGCGGCCCGCCCCTCCCCGCGTCGCGGGGGCTCGCGGCGGCCTCCGTCCCGCGGGCTCCCCGGGCGCCCCGGGTTCTCACGGCCGCGGACAGCCGCTCGCCCGGTGTCGCGGACGCCTTCTCCGAATCCGAACGTGTGAACATCTGCTCAGTCCTCCCGCAGCCGGGGATTGAAGATCTCGTCCATGGCGTCGACGACGAGGACGATGCCCAGGGTGAGCAGCAGGATCGCCAGCAGCGGCGCCAGCATGTACGGCAGCGCGGTGGTCGTCGTCAGCGCGCCGCCGCCGAACACGGCGAGGTTGAGCATGACGCCCCAGTTGTTGGCGTCGAACGGCAGCACGCCCAGGAAGAACAGGCCCACCTGCGCGTACACCGCGCCGGTCACCGCGATGAGCATGTTCATCGCGATGAAGGGGGCCATGCTGGGCAGCAGTTCCCTGCCGATGATGTGCCGGCCGGACAGGCCGAGGCCCCGCGCCGCCTCGATGAAGCCGCGCTCGCGCAGCGAGAGGGTCTGCGCCCGTACGGCGCGCGCCACCCCGCCCCAGCCGAGGAGCCCGAGCACCAGGCCCATCTCCAGCGCGCTGGTGAACTTCCAGACGGTCGACAGGACCAGCAGCAGCGGGAGGGCGGGGATGGTGAGCTTCATGTCGGTGATCCGCATGAGCACGCTGTCCCAGCGCCCGCGCCGAAAGCCCGCGAACAACCCGACGGCGGTGCCGAGGGCGACCGTGATGACGGCGGTGACCAGGGCGGTCAGCAGGACGTACCGGGCCCCGGTGATCACCAGGGCGAGCACGTCGGTGCCCTCGAAGTCGGTGCCGAAGGGGTGCGCCAGGCTCGGCGCCGCGTAGAGCGCGTTGTCGTCGCGCGGCAGCCGCGCGGGGTAGAGCAGCGGCCCGAAGATCCCCATGAACGCGAACACGCCCAGGATGGCCACGCCCACGATCCGGCTGGGCTTGCGCCGCAGGACCCGCCAGACGCCGCGCCGGAAGTTGCGCCGCAGCGTCGCGCGGGTGCCGGAGACGCCGGGGGTGCCCGGAGCGCCCGAGGGACCGGGGGTGCCGGGAGCGGTGATGACCGGCGCCGTCACGCGACCACCCCCGCCGGGTACGCGATCACGAGGCCGTTTCCCACAGCTTCCCCGATTCGTCCGGTCACTCCGGTCATTCCAGTCACTCCGGTCATGACGCCTCCTGTCCGGAACGGACCCGTGGGTCGATGGCGGTGTAGAGCATGTCGGCCACGATGTTGGCGATGACGATCGCCACGGTGATCAGCAGGAAGGCCCCGCCCATCAGCGCGTAGTCGCGGTCGGTGATGCTGTTGAGCAGCAGCAGGCCCAGCCCCGGGTAGGTGAAGATCCGCTCGATGAAGATCGCGCCGCCGAACAGCAGGCCCAGGGAGAGCGCCAGGATGGTGAACAGCGGCAGGATCGCGTTGCGCGCCACGTAGCGGAAGATGATCCCGCGCTTCATGCCGCGCAGCTCGGCGGCGAGGATGAAGTCGTCGCCCAGCACGGTGACCACGCTCGACTTCATCGCCAGGATCCAGCCCCCGTACCCGGCCAGCGCGTAGGTAAGGACCGGCAGCGTGGCGTACTGGACCAGCGAGCCGAGGTAGGCGGCGTTGAGCCCGGGTTCGAGCGTGACGTCCGCGGTGCCGCTGGAGGGGAAGATCGGCAGCAGGGTGGTGAAGACCGCGCTCAGCAGCAGCGCGAGGACGTACTGCGGCAGGCCGTGCAGGAGCGAGCCGGAGACGGCGAGGATGTCCCCCAGCTTGCTGGACCGCTTGATCGCCGCGTAGACGCCCAGGATGACGCCGACCGCGAAGCTGAGCAGGGTGCCGACGAGGACCGGCAGGATCGTCCAGGTGGCCGCCGAGCCGAGCAGGGTGGTCACCTCCGCGCCGGGAACGCTCAGCGACTGGCCGAGGTCGAGGTGGAGCAGGCCCCTCATGTAGTCGAGGTACTGCTCCCACATCGTGCCCTTCGGCATGAAGCCGTACAGCACCGCGACGGCGCGCTCGGCCTGGTCGGGCGACATGCCCTGCTCGACCAGCTTCTCGTAGCGGGCCTTCATGGGGTCGCCGGGGATGTTCCTGATGATCACGAAGCTGATCGTGGTGACCACCAGGACCATGGCGAGCCCGCGGGCGAGGTGGCCCGCGAGGCGGCGTGCGACGACCGTCATGCGCGGTCCTTCCTCTTGACCATGCCGAGCTGGAGCCAGACCCCGGAGGTGAGGCGCAGCGCGTCGCTGTCGTCACCCGGGAATCCGGTGAAACGGGTGGTGTTGACGACCTGGGTGTTGACGTAGTCCCACAGCTGGATCACCGGGAGGTCCTGGTTGGCGGTCCTGGCGAGGGTCGAGACGATCCGCCGCTGCTCGGCCTCGGGGACGGAGTTCAGCCTGACCGCCAGCTCGCCGGGGTTGACCCTGCCCGCGCCCGGGACGTCGACGGTCTCGGCGCCGCCCATCCAGTTGCCCTCCGTGCCGGGGGCGACGTGCTTGAGCCTGCCGCCGAAGAGCTGCCAGCCGTTCTGGGCCCCGTACAGGCGCTGGAAGATGTTGTACGGCGCGGGGCCGAGCGCCACCAGCCAGAAGCCGAGGTCGTACTTCCCGGCCGCCATCTCCTCCAGGTAGAGCGGGTAGTCGGCGGTGGTCATGACCTGCGCGTCGATCCCGGCGTCGTTGAGCTGGCTGGTGACGGCCTTGGCACCGGCCAGCCAGTCGGAGAAGGACGCGGGCACGTTGATGGTCATCTTCCAGGGACCGCCGTCGGGCATCGTCCACTTACCGTCGACCTTCCGCATGCCCGCGGCCCGCAGCTCGCTCGCGGCTCTGGCGGGGTCGTGCCGGTACGGGTCCAGGGTGGCGAGGCCGTCGCCCAGCCACGCCTTCGCGGCCTGCTGGTGCAGGCCCGAGGTGGTGACCGAGGCGGTGCCGCCCTCGGGGGAGGCGACCTTGGTGACCTGCTTACGGTCGATCAGGTAGGCCAGTGCCCGGCGGACGTGCACGTTGTCGTAGGGCTTCCTGGACTGGTTGAACGCCAGCCCCTCGCTGACGGGCGAGTATCCCCTGACGACGGCGTTGCCCGAGGTCTGGGTGATCCGCCGCATCACCCCCGCGGGGACCGCGGTGAACGGGGCGCTGTCCAGCCTTCCGGCGACCAGGTAGTTCCAGACCTGCTCGTTGCCGGTGTAGTTGAGGATCCGCACCTGGTCGGCGGCGACGTTGGCGGCGTTGTGGAAGTTCTTGTTCTTGACCAGCAGCGCCTCGCCCGGGTTGACGCGCTTCAGGACGAACGGCCCGGCGGAGACGTCCCTGGCCGGGGCGAAGGAGATGACCTTGTCCGCGAGGCTGGTGATCCCGGCCCGCGCCGCCTCGGCGCCGGGGGCGGTGCTCTGCGCGAGCCTCAGTTTCTCCCAGAAGTCGGCGGGCAGCACGCCGCGCCAGACGTGCTCGGGGACGATGACGGTCTCCATGACGCTGCGGACGAAGGAGGAGCTCGGGTTCTTCGCCGCCTGGGTGATCTTGATCGTCCGGTCGTCCACGATCTTGATGTCGGAGGCCGTACCGGCCGCGGAGGGGTCGAGGGCGTAGGCGGTGCCGCCCTGGGTGTAGGCCAGGCCGATGGAGAACTTCACGTCCTCCGCGGTGATCGGCTCGCCGTCGGACCACTTCCCGCCCGGGTGCAGCCGGAGGGTGATCGAGGACTGGTCGGGGGCGATCTGCCAGCTCTGCGCGACCCCCGGATAAAATTGGTTCGGGTCGGTCAGATGGTTCTTGGTCCACCCGAGCCACTCGGCGTTGTAGCCCCTGAAGGCGTTGCCCTTGGGGTTGAACGGGTTGATCGGCGCGTTCGCGTCGATGCCCGGCTTGAGCGCGTCGATCGTGGTGAAGACGCCACCGGCGGAGCTGTCGCCGCCGCTGCCACACGCCGCGGTACCGGCGGCGAGGCAGAGGGAGACCGCTGCCGCTGCTAGTCGCTTCATGAACCGCTCCGTTGGGTGTTCTTCGAGGTCAAGGCACCAATACCGAGGCGTCGGCGTTGTCCGGACAATACGTTCGCCCCACCGTCCGCGTCAATTATCTCCACTTCCGTGATACTCCCTGTAGTTTTCCTTCACCGACCGCCCGCCCCGGCGCCACCCCGTGCCGATCATGTGGTCAGCCCCGCGCGGAGCGGGCGATCCGGGCCGGAGGGCGGAGCGGACGATCTCGGCCGGGCACGCGGGCCAAGGATCCCGGCCCAACGGAGGACTGAGACGATTCCGGCCAGGCGGAACGGACGATCCCGGCCGGACGCGCGGGCGGAGGACCCCGGCCCGACGGAGGAGTGGGACGATCCTGACCGGACGGCGGAAGCGGGCCGCCGCCCCCACCGGCCTGTCATACGGTCGCGGTAACAGCGGATCGACGAAGAGGCGACCACGGTGAACCTGGATGTCATGATCGAGGACCTGCGAGAGCTCGTCGTGTGCGAGTCGTTCTCCGCCGACCATCAGGCGGTGGCCCGCAGCGCGCGGGTGGTCGCCGACCAGGGGTATCGCAGGCTCGGCGTCAGGGCGGAGACGATCGTGATCGGCGGGGTCACCCACCTGCGGTGGACCTTCGGCACGCCCAGGGTGCTGCTGCTCGGCCACCACGACACCGTCTGGCCGATCGGCTCCCTCCTCACCCATCCCTGGTCGGTCACCGGCGGGATCGCCCGGGGACCCGGGGTGTTCGACATGAAGGCCGGGCTGGTCCAGATGTTCCACGCGCTGGCCGCGCTGCCGTCACCGGACGGGGTGTGCGTTCTGGTCACCGGGGACGAGGAGGTCGGCTCCCCGACCTCGCGCGCGCTGGTCGAGGAGTCGGCGCGCGGCCGCGCGGCCGCGTTCGTCCTGGAGGCGAGCGCCGAGGGCGGCGCGCTCAAGATCGCGCGCAAGGGCACGTCGATGTACGAGGTCGTGGTGCACGGCCGTGGCGCGCACGCGGGGCTCGACCCCGGCAGGGGCGCGAACGCCGGGGTCGAGCTGGCCCACCAGATCCTCGCCGTCACCGGCATCGCCGACCGGGTGAACGACGGCCGGGCCCCCGGCGACGGGGCTCACGGGCGTCGGGCGGACGGCGACCGGGTGACGCCGGAGTCCCTCGGACCGGCCACCGTCACGCCCACCGTGCTGTCGGCCGGGACCACCGGCAACACCGTGCCCGCGCTGGCCCGCCTGTCGGTGGACGCCCGCGTGCCCACCCTCGCCACGCAGCGGCGGGTGGACGAGCTGATGCGGGCGCTCTCCCCCCGGATCGCCGGGACCCGCCTTGAGATCATCGGAGGCCCGAACCGCCCTCCGATGGAGCACTCCTCGTCGGCCGGGCTGTTCGCCCTCGCCAGGGAGGTCGCCGCCGAACTGGGGCTCGCCCCCCTCACCGGGGTCGGCGTGGGCGGGGCCTCCGACGGCAACTTCACCGCCGGGGCGGGCTGTCCCACGCTCGACGGGCTCGGCGCGGTGGGCGGGGGCGCCCACGCCGACGACGAGCACGTCGTCGTGGCCGAGATACCCGCCCGCACGGCACTGCTGGCGGGCCTGATCAGGGCGGTGCTCGCGTAGTCGGCGTGGCGCGAGTGGCGTGGCATGGCTTGAGTGGCGTCGCGTGAGCGGCTTGACGTGGCTCGCGTGGCGTGGCGTCGCGTGACACGTGAGCGGCTTGACGTGGCTCGCGTCGCGTGGCGTCGCGTGAGCGGCTTGGCATGAGCGGCGTCGCGTGGCGTCACCGGCAAACCAGGGGAATCAGGGGAATCAGGGGAATCAGGGGAATCAGGAGTCCGCCCGGGTGCAACGGCGCCCGCGTCACCGGCCCGCGCGACAGATCCCGCCACGTCGAGGAACGGTGAAAGTTACACCCCCGCCGGTGACGGTCACGCAGGTCAGGCCATCCCCGGTGGGCGGACGGCTTCCCGCCCCCATCCGGGACGCCTAGCATCGGCCCCCACCGAGGCGGGAGCGGAAGATGCGAAGGACGGCACGCGGAAGCGGCGCGATTCTGACGGTTCTGGCGGCCGCGACGGCCGTGGTCGTGACCATGGGACTCCTGGTGAGCACCGCGGCCCCCGCCCAGGCGGCGGCCACCAGGATCATGGCGCTCGGCGACTCCATCACCGGCTCCCCCGGATGCTGGCGGGCGCTGCTCTGGAACCGCCTCGTGAACGCCGGTCACACCGGGATCGACTTCGTCGGCACCCTGCCGCCGCAGGGCTGCGGCGTCGCGCACGACGGGGACAACGAGGGGCACGGCGGGGCGCTGGTCACCAACGTCGCCGACCAGAACCAGCTCCCCGGCTGGCTCGCGACGGCCAGGCCCGACATCGTGCTGATGCACTTCGGCACCAACGACGCCTGGAGTAACCGTCCGACCGCCACCATCCTGGCCGCGTACGGCAAGCTGGTGGACCAGATGCGGGCGAGCAACCCCGACACGAAGGTCCTCGTCGCCCAGATCATCCCCATGAACCCGAGCACGTGCGGTGAGTGCGCGCAGCGGGTCTCCGCGCTCAACGCGGCGATCCCCGGCTGGGTGGCGGGCAAGACCACCGCGCGGTCACCGGTGGTCGTGGTCGACCAGTGGACGGGCTTCAGCACCGCGTCCGACACCTACGACGGGGTGCACCCCAACGCGGCGGGCGACCAGAAGATCTCCGACCGGTGGTTCCCCGCGCTGGCCGCGCTGCTCGGCGCCGGGCCGAACCCCACGCCGACTCCCACCCCCACGCCCGGTGCCGGCTGCACGGCGGCCTACCGTACGGCCAACCAGTGGCCGGGCGGCTTCCAGGCCGAGGTGACCGTCAGGAACAACGGCCCGGTGGCCGTCACCGGCTGGACGGCGAACTGGACGTTCACCGGGCGGCAGATCAGCCAGTCGTGGAACGCGACGGTGACCCAGTCGGGAGCCGCCGTCTCGGCGCGGAACGCCGCCTGGAACGGCTCCCTGGCCTCCGGCGCGACCGCGACCTTCGGCTTCATCGCCTCGGGTACGGGCTCCCCCTCCCCCGAGGTGTCCTGCACGACCGGCTGACCGGGCCGGGCCGCTCGTACCAGGGCCCGCTCGTACCAGGGCCTGCCGGGCCGCGCCGTGCGACCGGCGCGACCGGCCCGGCCGATGTCACCGGGCCCCTGTCGCTTCGGGTTCCGGCCGCCGGATCCCGGCCCCTCGACCACCGGGGGCCAGGTCACCCGGCGCCGGACGGCCCCCGGCCGCCGTTCAGCCCCGCTCCCCGGAGTCCCCGCCGGACAGGGCGCCGGGAAGCCTCTCCAGCAGGCTCTTGAGATCGTCGGCGTGCTCCTCCTCCTGGGCGAGCAGGTCCTCGAAGACGCGCCTGGTGGTCACGTCGTCGTTGCCCAGCCAGTTGACGATCTCGGTGTAGGAGGCGATCGCGATCCGCTCGGCGACCAGGTCCTCCTTGACCATCTCGATCAGGTCGAGACTGTCGTCGTACTCGGCGTGCGAGCGCGCGGCCAGCGTCTCGGGGTTGAAGTCCGGCTCGCCGCCGAGCTGGACGATGCGCTGGGCGAGACGGTCGGCGTGCTCCTGCTCCTCGGCGGCGTGCTCCAGGAACTCCGCGGCCACCACCCCGGCGTGGATGCCCGAGGCGGTGTAGTAGTGCCGCTTGTAGCGGAGCACGCAGACCAGCTCGGTCGCCAGGGCCTCGTTGCACACCTGGATCACCCGGGGCAGGTCCGCGCCGTAGGCCGACGTGATGGGACCCTTGTCGATCTCCTGACGCGCCCGCGCCCGGAGCTCCTTGATATCTGTGAGGAATTCAGCCATGGGCCTGCCCTACCCAGAATCGGCCTCTTATCCAGTGTCGTCGGCCACAGTCCGGGACGTTTTGTTCGCGACCCCGCTTTCGGGGTAGCGGGCCGTCCGAGATGGGAACAGCGACGAAGGTCCCGCAGACGCGGACCATGAACGGCGAAGAGCTCTCCGCCGACCACGCGTGGACGACCCTGCGCAAATACGGCCGCTGGCACCTGGCCCGCGACTCCGTCGCCAGGTTCAGGTACGGCGAGGGCCTGACCAACGCCAGGGCACTGGCCTTCCAGATCTGCCTGTCGATCATCCCCGGCGCCATCGCGCTGGTCGGGCTGAGCTCGGTGATCAACCAGGAGCATCTCGGCGAGGTGCTGGAACTGATCCTGAGCCGGCTCGCGCCGGGGGCGGGGGTGGACGCGGTCAAGGCCGTCCTCGCCGACAGCCACCGGCAGGCGGGCCGTACCGGGGGCGCCCTCGCGCTCTGGCTCGGCCTCGCCACCGCCCTGTTCTCGCTGACCAGCGCCATGGCCCAGGTGGAGCGTGGGGCGAACCGCATCTACGGCGTCGAGCGGGACCGGCCGTTCCACCGCAAGTACGGCCGGGCCCTGGTGATGGCGCTGACGGCCGGAACCTTCATGACCGCCGGTTTCGTGGTGATGGTCGGCGGCGGCGCCATCAGCAGGGCCCTGGCGCAGGTCTACGACTGGAACGACGGTGCCACGGACGCGTTCAACCTGGTGCGCTGGCCGCTCGGTTTCCTCCTGGCGCTGCTGTCGACCTCGGTGCTGTTCCGCGCCGCGCCGCGCAGGAGGCAGCCAGGCCACACCTGGCTGGCGTTCGGCGCCCTGGTCTCGCTCGCCCTGTGGACGGTCTTCACCCTCCTGCTGGCCCTCTACACCGAGAGCAGCGGCACCTTCGGCGCGACGTACGGACCGCTCACGGCCGTCATGGCGCTGTTGCTGTGGTCGTTCCTCAGCTCGGTCGCCCTCTTCCTGGGGCTCGCGTTCGCCGCGCAGCTGGAGGCCGTCCGCGCGGGCCGGGCAGGCCCCGCCCACCCCGACCCGGGCCCCACGGCCGACGAGGAGCGGGAACCCCTGGTCGGAGCGGCGGGCGCGGCGGCCATCGCGGCCGTCAGGACCGCCGCGAAGGCCGTGCGCGGGCGGCGGCCGGGCTCGGGCGGTGAGCGGCCCGGTAAGTGAGAACGTACCCGGGCCCCGGTGCCCGCGGCCCGGGTACGAGGGCGGGTCCGTCTCCCCCGTGATTGGGACGGTGCCGGAAACGACGCCCCGATGTCCGATATCCGGTTCTCCTTCTTCCCCGCTCTCCCGTCCCCTACGGTCGAAGACCGCACACCCGGCCCAGAGACGGAGCGGCGTTGAGCACGGACCCCTCCTCCGTTTCCCCCGTTCCCCCTGTTCCCCCTGTCTCGCCCGTCTACGACGAGCCGCACGACGACTACACCGCCGCGTTCGCCGCGCTCGACCCGCCCACCGGTGAGCCCGCGGACCTCGTCGCCAGGGGAACGCTCGCCACGCTCGCCGGTGACTCGGCCGAGGCGCTGC
Source organism: Streptosporangium heterodermiicola (assembly GCF_051390675.1). NCBI lineage: Bacteria > Bacillati > Actinomycetota > Actinomycetes > Streptosporangiales > Streptosporangiaceae > Streptosporangium > Streptosporangium heterodermiicola. The sequence goes on along the minus strand of NZ_JBPJSR010000013.1, from coordinate 167,227 downwards.
GCCTGTTCCGCGCCGCCGCCGACTCCGCAGCCCCCGGCTCCCGGGAACTGCTGCGGGCTCTCGCGTGGACCCGCCTGGCACGGACCGGCGGGTACGGGCTCTGGCCGGACGGCTGCGGGGTCCTCACCCCGCCCTTCTCATGACGGAGTTCCACGAGAGGTTCGACCGGTCGGGTTCGGTGCCCGGCGCGCTGCGGGAGGCCCAGGAGGCCTTCCGGCTGCGCGACCGGGCGGGCCATCTCGCCGCGTACGGGCGGATGGTGGCGAGGGCCGGGCGGGCGGCGGCGGAGCTGGGCGACGAGACGCTGGCCGAACACGTCGCCGACGCGCGCCACCTGCTTGAGGACGAGCGGGGGACGGCCTGGGACTGGGCCGACGACGGCGGGCATCCGCGCCACTGGGCCGGCTTCGTCGCGGTCGCCGCCCCCTGACCGCACCGCCCCCGCGCCCCGGCGGCCCGGTGAGAGGGGAAGGGTCTGCCGATCATCCGCACGGGGAACCCTCCATCCCATGGCCCCCCTTCCCTCGCACGAAGGCCTCGTCGCCGACCTGCGGATCCTGCGCGAGCGGTGGGCTGCTCCGGCTTCGCGACGCGGCGCTGCCCGCGCTGTGGCAGGCGGTGAGCACCTGTCACCCCGGGCTGGAGCCGGTGGCGGCGGCCGAACGGCTGATCGGCGACGCCGCGGAACGGCTCGGCGCGACGACCATCGGCTCCGCGGCCTCGTACACGTTCGGGCTCGTCCAGGGCACCCGTGACTGGCCGGCCTCCGACCGCAGGCGCCGGGCGGCGCAGGTGTACGGGATCAGCGTCGAGCGGTTCAGAAAACACCAGGAACGCGTGGTGCTCGCGCAGCTGGCCGAGCAGATCCTCGCCATCCGCGGCGACCTGAGGTCGCACCCCGCGCCGCACGCCCTGCACCTGGCCGGGCGGGCGAGGGTGCTCGTCGAGGCCGGGCGGGCGAGGGTGACGGTGCACGTCCGGCCGATCGAGCTGATCACCGGCGTCGACGTCCTCGTCTCGCCGGAGAACGTGTACATGGAGATGTCGAAGACGTTCAAGTCCTCGGTCTCGGCGGCGCTGCGGCGGGCCGGGGCGCACCGCGGCGCAACGGGCGAGGTGCTGGAGGACGTCGTCCAGCTGGAGCTGAACGACTGGACGGCCGTCCACGGCCGGGCCGGGCTCCCGGTGGCGCCGGGGACGGTCGCCCCGACGGGGCCCGGCGACCTGGCCGCGAACGGCGTGCGGCGGATCTACCACGCCGCCGTCGCGGTGCCGCGCACGGGCGCAACGACTACGACGTGGCCCCGCCGACGATCGCCCAGGCGGTGCGCCAGGTGTTCCTGCTGGGCGAGAGGGAGCGGGCGTCGTTCTCGCCGCCCCTGTCGTCGTTCTGCTTCCCGCTGGTCGGGACCGGCAGGGGGCGGGTCCCTCTGGAGACCGGGGTGCGCTGGCTGTGGACGGCGCTCCTCGACAACCTCGGCCATCACCCCCGCTGGGCGGTCCACCTCTCGGTGCCGCTGCCCGAGGTGGCGGAGGCGGTCGTGCGCGCCCTGTCCGACAGGGGCGCCGGGTGGGCCTGAGGGGAGGGCGCGAGGAGTTCCCCGGCCCGTCCGGTCAGGGTCCGGGCGGGGGCGGACGTGGCGCAGGCCGCCCGCCACCGGGCCACCAGGTCCCGGTGGAGCCGGTCGGCGAGCCCTGAGCCGTCTCCGGCGAGGAGGCGCAGCGCCCCGGTGACGTAGACGGCCGACAGTGTCGGCAGCGGTTCGAGTTCCGGGGCGCGGAACCGCCGGGCCTCGCGCAGCGCCGGGCCCTCGCCGGTGAAGGACCGCTCGCGGAAGCCGGGCACCCGGCCGATCCGCTCGACGAGCCCCAGGCGCAGCCACCCCGCCAGGTCCCTCTCCCCGCGGGCCGCGCTCTCCACCAGCGCGACCGTCTCCACCGCCATCGCGTACGACTCGGCGGCGAGCAGCCCGGCCCCGAACTCGATCTCCCCGGACGTCGCGGCGAGGTGGTCAAGGTGGGCGCCGTCGTGGATGCCGCGCCAGACGCGCCGCTGGAGCCCGGGCACCGGGCGCTGCCCGTCGACGAGCGCGTTCACCGGACCTCGGCGTCCCGGCAGGCGCATCCAGGTGCGCCAGAGCATCCCGGAGAAGGCCGCGCCGGGGACGATCACGTGGTCGCGGGAGGGCGTGGGCCGGTACCGCTCCCCCCAGCGCAGGTGAGCCCGGCCCGAGTCGCGTCCCGGGCCGCCACCGGTACGGCCGTCCGGGGCGGGGGCGGGCCTGACGGCGTCGCAGAACCCGGCGAGCAGCTCGCACATCCGCCAGGTGAGCGCGCCGACCGGCGCCACCTCGCCCGGTGACGCCGGGCCGGGGTAAAAGGAAGGGACGGGCCCGCGCAGCGACCGCAGGGCGCGCAGCCTGGAGGCGCCCCGGCCGCCGTCGCGGACGCCGGTCGCGCGGACGCCGGTCGCGCGGACGACGTCGTCGAGCCCGTCGAAGGCGGCCGGGAGGCCGAGCACGGCGCAGCCGAGCGTGACCTCCGCCCAGCCGCGTACCGTCCAGGCGTCCGCCTCGGCGCCGCGCGCCGGCACCGCCGTGGCCACGGCGGCCCTTCCCGCCGCCCATTCGCGCGCCGTGGCGGGGTCGCGGGTCAGCGCCCGCCGGCTCAGCGCGCCCACAGCCGCACCCGGAGCACCAGCCGTCGCGGGTCCTGGAAGGGATTCCGCGCGTGCAGGACCCGCCGGTTGTCGACGATGATCACACCCCCCGGGGCGTGCCGTATCCGCCGGGACCCGGGGGCCGTCCGCAGGCAGGCGGCGAACTCGGCCGCGGCCCAGCGCTGGAACGGGTCCAGGCGCGGGGCGAGGTTGTCGGCCCGCCAGCGGAGCGTGCCGTCCCCGGGGAGCACGGCCGCGGGCGGCGAGGTCTCCCCGGGCGCGGAGCGGAAGGCCTCGGGGACGGTCCAGGCCCAGCGCGGCCGGCGCAGGGCCGCCGCGACGAGGTCACCGTGCGGGCGGCGGCCCAGCCCGGCCTCCGCGTCGGCGCGGCCGAGCAGCAGGGTGGCGCCGCCGTCGGCCGCGGGCCTCACCACGAACAGGCAGACCAGGTCCTCGGGCCGGGCGCGGTACTGGGCGTCGGTGTGGAAGGGGGCGGGTCCCGCGCGTTCGGAGAAGGTCCCGTGGCCGCGCCCCGGGCGCGGCCTGACCTCCCAGACGGCCTGTCCCGCGTCGCGGGCGGAGGGGGTGCCGAAGCGGCGGGCGATGTCCGTCACCGCGGCGTGGTCGGCGCCGTGGCCGGACGTGAAGTCCTGCCCGCGCAGAACGGCCCAGCCCCGCAGGTCCAGCGACTGGGCGGCCCGTCCGATGTCGATCTCACACATGATCACCTCTGCTGCTCGTCCGGTTCCTGGTCTCCAGCAAACCGGTGCGGGTGTCCTCCCTCCCGGTCGCGAGCCGGTCGATGTCGGGGCGACATCGGGGCGTCTATTGCGATAGTCAACTCATTGATTTAAGGTTCGCCGAACCATAGTGAGATATATTCATCCGCAGCGATCCGAAGGGGGTGGAGGGTGTCGGCGCAGGAACGCAGGCTCGCCGCCATCGCGGCGGCGTCGGCCGACGCCTTCCGCCGTGGCGACTACCACCAGGTGCGGGCCGAGGACGTCGCCGAGCGGGTACGGCTGCCGCGGGGCGGCGACGGCGACAGGGGCCGCAGCGCCGTCTGGCTGTACAACGAGGTCAGGAGCCGCCGCGTGCTGGTGGCCCTCGCGGTCAAGCACGCCTTCGACGACTTCGTCTCGGGCGACGGGGCGCCGGAGCCCCCGCGCTCGCTGCTCGCCGCGCAGGGCCTGGTCACCGCGGCCCTGCGCAGGGTGGCGCGTTTCCACCAGGTGGAGCGCTTCATGCTGAGCCAGGTGCGCCTGGGCATCGGCGACATCTCGACCTCCGAGAAGCGCTCGCCGGCCGGGCAGAGCCCGCCGGTGTGGGAGGTGACGGAGGTCTACGGCGCCACGGCCGCCGCCGGGTGGGAGGGCCGCGTCACCGCGTACGCGCACTATCTGGCGCCCCGGCTGGAGCTCGCCGCGCTGACGGTGGGCGTCCCGTCCGCGGGGTGGGCGGCGGCGAGCGCCGGGCGCCTGTCGGAGCTGGCCTTCCGGGCGATGGCCGACGACCCCGAGGGCCCCGCCGACCGCCAGGCCGCCGCGCTCTGCGCGCACTGGGTGGCCCGTGACCTGCTGCCACCGGCCGGTGAGTGGGCGGAGCGGCTGCACACGGCCGAGCGGACGGCCGAGCTCACCGAGCGGATGGGGTCCAACGGCCGGGCCAGGGTCCGCGCCCTGGAGGTGGTCCTGCAGGTCCTGCTCGACAGCAGCCCCCTGCTGGCGCGGGCGGCGGAGGTCGGCGGCGAGCTGGCGGACCTGCTGGCGTCCGACCCGGCCGACCGGCAGACGCTGTGCGACGTGACCAGCAGGCAGGGGCTGGCCCTGCTGCGCCTGGGGGACCTGGAGGCCGCGAGGGCCTGTTTCGAGCGGTCGCTGCGGGTGGCGGGCGAGCTTCCCGCCCCGGCCGACGCGGAGTCGTTCGGGGCGCGGGCGCGGCACAACCTGGCCGAGGTGCTGGTCGAGACCGGCCACCCCGGCGCGGGCCTGCGCGAGCTGCGGAAGGTGGGCGACCAGCGGGCCAAGTCCTCCCCCGCCACGGGTGTCGTCCCCGCGTGGCGGCGGTTCACGCTCACCCGGCAGGCGACGGCGAGGGCGGCCTCCCGCGCCGGGCGGGTCGTCACCGGCGTCACCCTGGCCGAGGCGACGCTGACCGACCGCGAGCAGCGCCTGGGGGCCGACAACGTCAACACCGCCTCCGCCAGGGTGACCCTCGCCGAGGCGCTGCTCGCGGCGGGCCAGCCCGCGCAGGCGCGCCACCACCTGACCGAGGCGCTCCGGGTGCGCGCTCGACACCTGGCCCCCGAGGGCTACTGGCCGCAGTACGACACGGTGCGCCTGGCGGAGATCGAGCTGGTCGCGGGCTTCCCCGCCCAGGCGGTGCGCCTGCTCACCGGGGTCATCGTCACCACGGAGTGGTTCGCGCGGCAGGTGTCGCCCCGGCTGGGCGCCGAGGCGACGCTGATCCGCTCCACGGCGCTCACCGCCTCGGGCGAGCCGTCCCAGGCGCTCACCGCGCTGCGGGCGCTGCCGCCCGAGCGGGCGGTGTTGCGCGCCCAGGCCGCCGCGCAGCTGGTCCTCGGCGACGCGACCGGCGCGGCGCGGGTCCTGGCGGCCCTCGCCAAGGCCGAGCGCGGCACGGACGACGACTTCCCCGGCCAGGCGGAGCGGCTGCTGCTGACCGCCCGTGCCGCGCACGCCCTCGGGCACGGGGACGAGGCCGACGCCGCGAGCGCGGCGCTCGTCGCCCTGGGCGGTGAGTCGCTGGACGCCTCCCATCCGCTCGTCCTGGCCGGGCGGCTGGATCTCGCGCTGCGCCGGATGAGCGCGGGCGGCGTGGAGGAGGTGGCGCCGCTCCTGGCACCGCTGCTCGACCGCCGGCCGCTGGCCCACGGCCGGCCGGCCCTGGGCGACGGGCATCCGCTGCTGGCCGAGGCGCGGGCGGCGGCCACCCGCGTGGGCGAGCCCCCGTCGAGCGCCCCCGAGGACCGCCTATGGGAGGACGGCTGACCGTCCGCCCTCACCCACCGCGGAAGCCCCTCACCCATCGCGGAAGATAGGAGAGCGGGATGCCCGACGACGACGATCTCGTCACCCTGCTGGCCGGCCGTCTCGACGAGCTGCGCGAGACGCTGGACGAGGCGGCCTGGGCGCGCGTGCGGGCGCTGCTGCACCGGATCGCCGCGGAGCCTGACGAGTCCGCGGGCCCGGCCTGGCCGGCCCTGCTGGAGCTGGTACGAACCTCGCTGCCGGCGGGCCACCCGCTGCGCCGGGCCATCGCCGCCGAGTTCGGCGACCACCGCGCGGGACCCGCGGCCCGGGAACTGCCGGCCACGCTGGAGCGGTTCAGGGAGATGCTCCCCGACCTCGCCGAGCTCGACCTCGACGACGAGATCCGGGGGCGAGGGAGAGGCTGCTGGCCGTTCCCTCCCGGACCCCGGAGGAGCTGCGCGCGGCGGGGGTGGACCCGGACCTTCCCGGCCTGCTGCGGCTGCGCCGCGCCGACGGCGCGACCTCGCTTCCCGGCTTCCAGTTCGGCGCCGGGGACCTCCCCCTCCCAGTCGTCCTCACCGTCAACGGCCTCCTCCGCGCCGAGACGGACCCGTGGGGCGCGGCCGGCTGACGGCGGCGGGCCTCGACTGGATCTCCCGTCGCGACCTGCCGCACCGGAGCGTCGTGCTGTTCCTCGACCGGTGCGGTCCCCTGCCCCTGTCACCGGCCCCGCTCCACGTCGACCTCGACGGCCCGGAGGGGCTGGCGTGGCTCAACGTGGTGCTGCGGCCCTACCGCGCCTACGTCACGCCGCCGTGGGGCGCGGGACGGAAGAGCTGACGTCCCGAATCCGCCCGTCTCCCGGCGGGCGGCGCTCAGGCGTGGCCGAGCGCCAGCCGCACCATGCCGAGCAGGACCGCCGCGTCGGTGTCGCCGGGGTCGAGGGAGACGGCGGTCCGCAGGTGCGCGAGCGCCGCCTCCAGGTCGGTGGCGCTGCCGTTGGCGAGCCCCCTCCTCCGCAGGAGCCCGCCCAGGGCGAACGTCGCCTGGTACGTGGCCGGGTCGCCCTCCGGCATGTGGGGGAGCACGTTCTCCAGCAGGGCGACGGCCTCGCCGAGGTCCGCGGGCCCCGCCCCCTGACCGGTGACGCGCGTGGCCAGCGCCGTGCCCAGCCGGTAGCGCAGGTAGAGGGCCGACGCCCGGTCGTCGCACCCGCGCAGGGCCGCCCTGAGCCTGTCGACCGCCAGGTCCAGGTCGTACGGCACGCCCCGGTCGGCGTGGCGGCTCAGCAGCAGCTCGGCGAGGGCCTCGTGGTCGGCGGCGCTGAACCAGGCGCTCTCCTCGCGGAGGTCGTCCGCCTCGGAGAGCATGGTGATGGCGACGTCACGGTCGGCGGGGTCGCCGAAGTCCTCCCACCGCACCTCGTGCACCCGTCCCACCAGGGCGAAGGACCACTGGTCGCAGTCGTGGGCGAGGAGCCAGCCCGCGTGCTCGGCCGCCTCGTCGAGATCTTCCCGGTGCGTGGCGCCCGGGATGTCCTCGTCCGTGCACCGGCGCAGGATCGCCTGGGTGAGAGCCTGGCGCCACCCGGCCTCGCGACGGGTGCCGGCCACTTTCACCCGCAGGGCACGCAGCCGCGTGACCTCATCCCCACCCATGCCGGATCTCCCTTCCGAGCCTGTATGAAACTATATAAATAGAATCCTCTCATCCTTGTGGTCGGTAAAGAACCGGCTACGCGAAGGAAACCGGCCGGACTCGTCGCAGATCATCGTTCTGGTGACCGCGCTCGGTGGAGGACCGCGACGACCATGGCCGGCAGGGCGGCGGCCGGCGCGTGGCGGCCGGCGAAGCCGCGATCGGCGCGGCGGCGGCCGGCACGGCACGGTCAGCGCGGAGGCGACAGGCGGAGGCCGCCCCGGTTATCCGGGGTTGTCGACTGAACTGGCTGGTCAGCGGTTAGAAGGTCGTTAAGGTATGTCAGGCAAGCTGGAGAGCCGCCGAGGCTCTGGAGTCGCACTACCGGGCAGCAGGGGGCCGACAGGGGAATCAGTGACGCCACCGCCTCGGTACCGTGCCCTGACGAGGATCGCCGAAAGGCAGTGACGGCGGGCAGGAAGCACTCTGGGCCAGGGTGCCGACCCGGCTGCCAAGACCGTCATCGCGGCAGTCCTCCCCGGAGGCTTACCAGGAGATCGGTGTGGCTCGCGGGGCCTCGTCCGGCAGGACCCGTCTCGGTCGATCCCGCCAGGTTCGCAGGCCCTCCGTGGTCAGGAAGGCGTCGAAGATCAATTCTGTGGCGCCTATGCGCGGGGCCGCGGCACCGAGGCCGGATACCGCGAGCAAGGCCGGGCTTCGCCGCCGGAACGCCATGAGAGTTTCTTCGCACCCCGCCGCCACCGCCGGTGCGGCCACCTCGTGGATCTGGGCTCCCAGGCCGGACAGTGTCACGGTCTCGGGGTCGTGCGCGTTGACGAGGGCGCCGATGCCTCGGCCGAGTGCCCGGGCGACCGCGTCGACCGCGCGGGCGCTCGCCGGGTTGCCGGTGGCCGCCTCGGCGATCAGTTGTCCGGCGTGGTGGAGGCGGCGGTGGATCGGGATGTCATGGTCGAGGTGCCGGATCAGCGCGTTGGCCCCCACGTCGAGGTCCCAGCAGCCGGTCGATCCGCAGGCGCACCCGCGACGGGGGTCGCCCGCCAGGGGGAGGTGGCCGAACTCTCCGGCCATGCCATGAGCGCCGGTCAGCGGCCTTCCCGCGACGACGAGTGCCCCGCCGACACCCAGCGAGACATGCAGATGCAGGCCGAGGTCGACGCCGCGCAAGGCGCCCCGGCGCGCCTCGGCGAGCGCCGCCAGGCTGGCGTCGTTGCCGAGCTGGACGACAGGGTCGTCGTCCAGTCGCAGCAGGGAGATCAGGTCGACGTCGTGCCAGTCCAAATGGACCGCGTCGACGATGCGGCCGTCGCGCACGCTGGCGGGGACCGCGACGCCGATGCCCACCACCCGTCCGGTGAGCTCGGCCATGCGGTGTCGTAGCGCGCCGGACAGTTCGGCCAGCACCTCGATGGCCAGACCGGCGGTGTGGTGGCGGCATTCGAGCATCTGCGACGCGCCGCCCAGAGCGGCTGCCGAGATGGACCAGGAGTCTTCCCGCAGGTCGACGGCGAGCGCGAGCGGGCCTCGCGGGTGTGGGCCGACCAGGTGAGTCGGGCGTCCGCGCGGCCGATCCGTCTGAGGGCGTTCCAGCACCGTTTCGGCGGCGGCCAGCTCACTCATGAGGACGGTCGCGGTGCCTCGGGCCAGCCCGAGCTCGCGGGTGAGCTGGGAGCGGGTGAGCTCCGCGCCGCCGACGTGCACGGCGCGCAGCAGCCGGATCAGGTTGTGGAGCCGCAGTTCGGTACTGGTTGTGGGCGCGTGCACGCCTCCCATTGTGGCATCCGCCATCCCCTGATTATGCTCTCGCCGAGAACAAAACAATGAGCGAGGTGCTGGTGCGCGACTTCTGTGCGGTGCTGTTCGATCTGGATGGAACGCTGGTCGACTCCGATGCCGCGGTGGGCGGGGCCTGGGCGGCCTGGTCCGTCAAGCGGGGTGTGGATCTACAGGTGATCATGAAGGTCTCGCCGGGACGTCCGGGGATCGAGACGATCGCCGAACTGGCCGTCGGCCTGACACCCGCCGAGGTCGTCGCCGACGCCGAGGAGAATCTGCGTCTGGAGGAGGCGGACCTGGACGGCGTCGCGGCGATGCCGGGAGCCGTCGACCTGCTCAACTCCTATGACGACTACGACGAGCGGTGGGGCATCGTGACCTCGTGTCCCCGTCCGCTGGCGCTGGCGCGGATCGGGACCGCCCGGCTGCCGAAGCCTCCGGTTCTGGTCACCGCGGACGACGTCGCCCAGGGCAAGCCCGATCCGGCCTGCTACCGCCTGGGAGCGGAGCTCCTGGGCGTCGATGCACGTCACTGCCTTGTGGTCGAGGACGCACCGGCGGGGGTCCGGGCCGGTCGGGCTGCCGGGATGACGGTGGCAGGGGTGCGTGGCGTCACGGGCGCCGATCTCGATCTGGTGAGCCTGCGGGATCTGACGACGGTCGCGGGACGCTGCTCACACGGGCATCGCGTCGATGCGTGAGCGGGTGGCGTTATCCCTGTTCTTCGGGCTGGCCGGGGTGCTCAACGCTTTGTGGGTGGCGACCCTGCCCGCGGTCGACGAGCGGCTCGAACTCGGTCCGGGCCGGATCGGCACGCTGCTGCTCCTGTTGGCGGTGGGGGCGCTCGTCACGATGCCGCTCGCCGGCCGGTCGGCCGATCGGTGGGGCAGCCGCCGGCTACTCCGGGTCGCGACGCCGCTCTGCGCGTTCGTGCTGGCCGGGGTCGCTCTCGCGCCGTCCTACGGGGTCCTGGCGGTCGCCGTCCTGCCGCTCGGCGCGGCCACGGGCGCGGTCAACATCGCGTTGAACGTGCACGGCGTCGAGGTGGAGCGCGCACTCGGCAAGCCCGTCATGGGGAGTCTGCACGGTGTGTGGAGCCTGGGCGGGGTGATCGGCGGCGCGTTGATCGCGGCGGCGCTGGCGGCGGGCGTGGACGTGCGGATGTTGATGGTGTCCGTCGCGGTCACCGTGATCGTCGTTTCCCTGGTCCCCGGCCCCTTCCTGCTCACCGCTCCCGTGCCCGTCACGAAGGAGGCCGGCGGGCCGGTCGTGCTGAGTGTCGGCATGATCGCCTTCATGGGTTCGGTGGTCTTCGCCGCGTATCTCAGCGAGGCGACAGCCACCGACTGGGCCGCCGTGCACGCCCGCTGGGAACTCGCGGCCGAACCGGCCACGGCGTCGGTCATCTACACCGCCTTCGCGGCGGCGATGACCGTGACCCGCTTCCTCGGCGATCCGCTGCGCGCCAGGCTCGGCCCCGCCCGCACCATGCGGCTGGCCGGATCCGTGGCCACCGCCGGATACGCGCTCGTCCTGGTCTCCCCCTTGGCCGGTTCGGGCGCCGTCGCCTGCGCGATCGCGGGCTGGAGCCTGGTCGGGGCCGGCATGGCCACGGTCGTCCCGGTGATCTTCAGCACCGTCGGGGCGATGGCCACCCGACCGGGACGGGCGCTGTCGGCGGTCACCACGATCAGTTTCGGCGGCGCCCTGACCGGACCTGCGGTCATCGGATACGTCGCGGAGGTCGCTTCCCTGTCGGCAGCGCTCCTTGTCCCGGCGGTCTTCACCGTATTCGTGGCCCTGACCGGCCCTGCCGCCGTCCGCGTCGTCGCGGGAAGCATCGTTTCTGACCGCGCATCGGCGCGTCGCTCGTCGTGACCGAGTGGCCACGTTGGAATCGGACATGACTAACGTGCCTGACAACCCCAGATATCGCGCCAGGCACGTTGGCCGGAGGCCCACTTGCCTCACATGCCTGACGCCTCCGCAGCACCCCGGATAACCCGCACGGCGAGGTCGGCGCGGAGACGCCAAGCGGAGGCGGCCGGTACGGCGAGGTCGGCGTGCAGGCGGCAGGCGGCCCGCACGGCGAGGTCAGTGCGGCGTCGCGGCGTCGATCAGTTCCTGCAGGCGCAAGCCCCGGGCCGCGTCCAGCTCGCCCGGGTGGCCCGACCGCACGGCGGCGGCGAACTCGGCGCGCAGGACGGGCCAGCACTCCTCGTGGTCGATCCCGGAGGTGTCGAAGACGAGCTCCCCCTCCGGTCCGAGCAGCTCGATCCGGGTGCGCGCGCCGGGCAGCAGGACGCTGCCCGACAGGGACGCCTGGCTGACGGCGCCGTTCTCGTGCTCGCAGGTCAGCTCCACCCAGCGGCGCGGGTCGCCCGTCGCCCGGAGGGCGGCGATGGGACCGATCGCGGCGTCCAGCAGGTCCAGCAGGTGCGGGCCGAGGTCGAGCAGGGCTCCCTGTTCCAGCCGCCAGCCGGTGGCGTACTCACCGCCGAGGAAGGCGCCGTGCAGGTAGCACGAGCGGGCACCGGTCGTCTCCAGCAGCGCGGCGCGGCGCAGGAAGTCGCGGGTGGCGGGGTGGTAGCGCTTGGTCAGCACCATCTGCGAGACGACGCCCGCCTCGGCGACGGCCTCCGCCACCGCACGCGCCGACGCGAGGTCGGGCCCCAGCGGCTTCTCCAGCAGCACCGCCCTGCCCGCCTTCGCCGCGCGTACGGCGAGCTCCGCCTGGACGGCGGGGGGTACGGCGAACGCGACGGCCTCGCACCGGTCGAACAGCTCCTCCGGCGTGCCGGCGACGACCGCCCCGTACGGACCGGCGATCTCCCGGGCGGCGGAGGCGCGGCGCGCCCAGACGGCGGTGAGGCGGGTCTCCGGGCCCGCGGCCAGCATCCGGGCGTGCATGGCGCGGGCCCACGGGCCGGCACCGATCAGGCCGACCTCGACGGGGGCGGTGGTGTTCACGATTCGACTCCGGCCGGTGAGCGGTGGTGCGGACGGGCCGGCGCCGCCAGGCGGGCGTCGGCCTGGTCGGGGGCGTACAGGTGCTCCACCACCATCGCGGTGGCCCCGGCGAGCGCGGCGCGGTCGCCGAGCCGGGAGGTGACGACCTGCAGGTTGCGCGTGGCCCGGGGCAGGGCGCGCTGGTAGAGCAGCTCGCGTACCCCGGTGACGAAGTGGGTCTCCGCCAGGTCTCCGGCGATCATCAGCACGCCGGGGTTGAGCAGGGTGACGACGGTGACGAGCACCTCCCCGCAGCGGCGTCCGGCCTCGCGGGCCAGGCGCCCCGCGTCGGGGGAGCCCGCGTCGAGGTGGGCGCGGACGTCCGCGCCCGACTGGGCGGGCACGCCGAGAGCGGCGAGCTGACCGGCCAGGGCCCGGCCGCTGGCGACGGCGGCCAGGCAGCCGTACGAGCCGCACATGCAGCGGGCCTCGGACCGGTCGTGCAGGCGGATGTGGCCGAGGTCGCCGGCGCCGCCGTCGATGCCGCGGAAGACCCTGCCGTCGACGACGACGCCCGCGCCGATGCCGGTGGAGACCTTGACCAGGACGAACGCGGAGCAGTCGGCGAACGCGTGGCGCTGCTCGCCCAGTCCCATCAGGTTGGCGTCGTTGTCGACGAGGACCGGGACGGCGGCGTCCACCCCCGCGTGCCCGGCGAGCGAGCTCCGCGTCCGCTCCGGGACCGGGTAGCCGTCCCAGCCCGGCATGATCGGCGGCCGTACGACCCGTCCCGACGAGGTGTCGACGGGCCCGGGGAGTGACAGGCCCACCCCGCAGACCGCCTCTGGAGCGGTCCCGGCCGCGGCCAGCAGGTCGGCGAACCACAGGCCGAGCCGGTCGAGGACGATCTCGGGGCCGTCCTCGATCGGCAGGGCCCCGGTGTGCTCGGCGAGGACGCCGCCCGCCAGGTCCATCACGGCGGCGCGGGCGTGGGTGACGTCGAGGTCGGCGGCGAGGACGACGGCGTGCCGGGTGTCGAACTCCAGCAGGTTGGAGGGGCGCCCCCCTGTCGACTGCCCGCCGGGGACGGCGCGCAGCCACCCGGCGTCGAAGAGCTGGTCGAGCCGCTGGCCGACGGTGGAGCGTGACAGGCCGGTGACGCGCTGGAGCTCACCCCGGGTGCGCGCCTGCCCGGTGCGGATCAGTTCCAGGAGGTGGCCTGCGGTGCTCCAGGGCGTTGCCATCCGGTGTGTCTCTCCTCGGCTCTAGCTCTTGTCCGCGCCGCTGGTGAGACCCTCGGTGAGGAGCCTCTCGGCGGCGTAGAAAAGAACTACCACGGGAATCGTGAGGACCACCGACCCCGCCATGAGAACCGTCTTGGGGACCTCGATGCCGTTGGCGAGCTGCTGCAGGCCCAGCGAGACCGTCCACTGGTCGGGGGCGGCGGCGAGGAAGAGCAGCGCGAAGAGGAACTCGTTCCAGGCGATCATGAAGACGTACAGGCCGGTCGCCATGAGGGAGGGCGCGGCCAGGGGCAGCACGATCCGGCGCAGGATCTGCGCCCGCGAGCAGCCGTCGAGCGCCGCGGCCTCCTCGACGCTCTTGGGGATGGTGACGAAGTAGTTCTTCAGCATGTAGATGGAGACGGGCACGGTCTGCGCGATGTAGACGATGACGAGCCCGGTCAGGCTGCCCTGCAGGCCGATCTTGGCGAACATCACGAACAGCGGGACGGCGAGCAGGGTGGACGGGAAGAGATAGACGGCGAGGAACACCGCGCTGACCTGGCGTCCGCCGAAGAACCTGAGGCGGCTCACCGCGTAGGCGCCGGGCACCGAGGCGAGCAGGGTGAGCGCCACGGTGGCGAGGGCGACGAGCGCGGAGTTGCCGAGCATCCTCAGGAAGCCCTGTCCGCCGTCGTCGACCGACCGCAGGACGTCGCGGTAGGTGTCGACCGTGAACTCCGAGAGCGTCACCCACAGCCGGCCGGGGTCGAGCAGCAGCTGGTCGATGGGCTTCACCGACAGCAGCAGCATGTAGTAGAAGGGGAAGAGCGTGATGACCGCGAGGAAGGCGATCACGCCCCACCGCACGACGGCGAAGGTCCTCTCCTCGACCTGTGCGCGGCTCATGACGCCTCCTCCTGGACCCTCTTGGCGAAGAACTTGAAGTAGACGCCGAGCAGCACGGCGAGGACGGCCGCGAGGACCAGGGCCTGCGCGGCGGCCGCGCCCACGTCGTAGCGGGCGGTGAGGAAGTCGTAGACCCGCACGGCGACGACGTCGGTGCCCGAGCCGCCCCCGGTGAGCAGATAGACGTCGTCGAACTTGTTGAACGTCATGATGAACCGCAGCACGGAAAGCAGCGCGATCACCGGCATCAGCTGGGGCAGCAGGATGTGGCGGAAGCGCTGGGTGAGCGTGGCGCCGTCCACCGTGGCGGCCTCCTCTATACCGGCGGGCACGGCCTGCAGCCGGGCGAGCAGGAACAGGAAGGCGAACGGGAAGTAGCGCCAGACCTCGAAGGCGATGACGGTGAGCAGGGCGAGCGGCAGTTCCACGTCCCAGCCGAGGATGGAGATCTCGTGGGAGCGGGTCGCGAGGAAGGCGATCGGCTTGTCCCAGCCGAGCAGCCGGGTGCCCAGCTCGTTCACGATGCCGAACTGCGGGCTGAGGGCGATCTCCCAGACGAACGTGACGGCCACCACGGGCGCGACGTAGGGCAGCAGCATCGACCCGCGCAGCAGGGCCCGGCCGCGGAAGGGCCGGCGCAGGGCGAGGGCGGCGACCAGCCCGAGGGCGATCGACCCGGCGGTGCTGCCCGCGGTGTAGACCAGGGTGGTCCACAGCGAGGTCCAGAAGCCGGGCGAGGTGAAGACCTCGCCGAAGTTCTCCCAGGTCCAGTTGGACAGCAGGCCCATGCCCTGGATGTCGATCAGCCGCGCCCTCTGGAAGGCGAGCAGCACGGTCCAGGCGATGGGCAGGACGACGACGACCAGGACGACGAGCACGGTGGGCGACACGAAGGCCAGCCCGGTCCTGTTCTCGCGCTGGGCCAGGGTGGGGGTGCCGTCCCGCCGTACCTCGGGTTCCGGGCTCGTCTCGGGGGGCCGGCGCCGCTCGGCGCCCTGTGTGGTGCTCATGTGCCGCTCATCGTGGTGCTCACCGGGGTGCTTATCGTGTTGCTCATCGGGGTGCTCATCGTGTTGCTCATCGTGGGTTCCTCGGGGGGACGGGGCCGCGGGGGCTCACTGGAGGGACTTCTGCAGGGCCGTGACTTCCTCGTCGGCCTCCCTGGCGGCCTCTTCCGGGGATATCTGGCCGGAGGTCATCGCGCCGACCGCCTTCGGGATGGGAAGCTCGCCGAGCGTCGCGCCCACCAGCGCGCCCTGCCCCTCGGTGAGGCCCCAGCGCCGCATGTCGCTCACGCCGGAGGCGAGCTGGTCGAGGAACTCCGCGGAGAAGACGGACTTCATCGGCTTCCTGGTGTCGACGCCGACGTCGCTGGCGCGCCAGGCCTCAAGGTATTTGTCCGGGTCCTCGGCCGTGCCGTCGCGGACCGGGACCTTGCCCTCGGGTGCCATCCCGAACCAGCCCTCGTACCCGGTGCCCATCATGTACTGGACGAACTTCTCCGAGGCCGCGGTCTCGGCGGTCCGGGTGACCACCCAGGAGGAGATCTCGCCGAACTGGGCGGGCTCGGCGGCGCCGGGGCCCTTCAGTGCCGTGACGATGCCGCTGTTGTCCGAGAGGAAGCCGGGGTCCTGGGCGCACTGGGCGCAGCTGGGCAGCGCGTCGGCGCGCAGTCCGGCCAGCTCGTCCAGCAGGAAGGTGGACCAGACGATCATCGCGGAACGGCCGGCGAAGTAGGTGGCGCGGGTCGAGTCCACGCTCTGCGTGCCCGGGGCGCCGTAGTCGGCGGCGAGCTGATGGTAGGTGGCGAACGCCTGCCGGCACTGGGGACTGTCGAGGCCGACGTCGCCGCCGGGGCCGACGAGGCCGCAGCCGTTGGCGAGCGCGAGGTCCTCGAAGCTCTGCTGGGTGAAGACGTCGCTCGGGTCGGTGGCGAGTGACATGCCGCTGACGTCGCCGGCGTGCAGGGCCTGCGCGGCCCGCAGCATGGCGTCGTAGGAGTCGGGGACGGCGAGCCCCGCCTTGGCGAACAGGTCCTTGCGGTAGACGAGGATCTGCATCCAGGCGTCGCTGGGCACGCTGAGCCTGGTCGTCCTGTCGCCGGTCAGCGTGAGCGCGTTGCGGTTGAAGGTGCCCGCGCCGAGCGCCTCGACGATCCTGCCCGCGGCGGCGGTGTCGAGCAGGCCGTTGGTGTACATCTGCCAGACGGGGGCGAGCGGTACGGCGCCGAGGACGTCGGGGAGGGTGCCCGCGGCGGCCGCGGACATGATCAGCTGCGGCAGCTGGCCCTCGTCGATCCCGACCAGGTCCACCTGGACGCCGCTCTCCTTCTCGAAGGCCGCGACGACCTTCTTGGTCGCCTCCATCCGGGGGGTGAGGTTCTCCAGGCTCCAGACCGTGATCCTGTTGTCCGGAGCGCTCTCACCCCGCGCGGCGCAACCGGACGTCAGCCCGATTCCCAGCGCGACGGCCACAGCGGCCGCCAGTGTCCTCGACCTTCGAGACCGCCTGCGCATAGATCTTCCTCACTGCCGCCGTGTTTCGTACGTGTTGCATCAGAGCACCACTTTTGCTTATTGACAAGACCTAAGTTTGGGCTATCTTCGACACAAGCCAGCATTATTTGTCCAACAGATACACAAAAACGATCTTCCGGAGCTCCTGTGGAACGTGTCGTCCAGTTCACCGGCCCCCGTCAGGTTGAGGTCGCCACCGGCGAGTCCCTCCCCCTGCCTCCCGGCCACCTGCGCGTCCGGACCCTGTACTCCGGAATCTCCGCGGGCACCGAACTCACCGCCTACCGGGGGACCAACCCCTACCTGACCCGCACCTGGGACCCCGAGGCCAGGATCTTCCGCGACGCGGGGCCCGGCATCTCGTACCCGGTGGCGGGCTGGGGCTACTCCGAGGTCGGCGAGGTCGCCGAGGTCTCCCCCGAGCTCGCGGGCACGCCCGGACTGCCCGGGACCGGCGAGATCGTGTGGGGCATCTGGGGGCACCGCGGCGAGGGCATCGTCCCCGCCGAACGGATGATCGGCCACGCGCTCCCCGAGGGGCTCGCCCCGCTCGCGGGCGCCTTCGCCAGGGTCGGGGCCATCGCGTACAACGCCGTCCTCGCCGGTGACATCCACCTCGGCGAGGACGTCGCCGTCTTCGGCCAGGGGGTGATCGGCCTGCTCGCCACCCGACTGGCGGAGCTGAGCGGCGCCCGCGTCACCGCCGTCGACGCGCTCGATTCCCGGCTCGCCAAGGCGGCGGAGTACGGCGCCGCCCGCACCCTGAACGCGCGCGCCGACGCCGTCGCGGAGCGGATCCGCGAGGCCACCGGCGGGCTCGGCGCCGACGTCGCCATCGAGATCAGCGGCGCCCACCCGGCCCTGCACGAGGCCATCCGCTCGGTCGCCGTGGGCGGGCGCGTCGTCGCCTCCGGCTTCTACCAGGGCGACGGCGCGGGGCTGCGGCTCGGCGACGAGTTCCACCACAACCGCGTACAGCTCGTCTCCTCCCAGATCGGCGGGGTCCCGCCGCAGCTGTCCGGGCGCTGGAGCGTGGACCGGCTGCAGCGGACCTTCCTGCGGCTCGTCGCCGACGGGCACGTCGACGTGAAGTCCCTGGTGAGCCATGTCGTGCCGGTCGCCGACGCGGCCGAGGCATACGTCCTCCTGGATGAGCGTCCCGCCGACGCGCTCCAGGTCGTCCTGGAGTTCTGAGAGGCTGACGAACGATGCTCAAGATCGCCTGCCAGGAGCAGCTGCTCCCCGGCGAGACGCTCCAGGAGAAGTGGGAGTTCGCGCGGGACGCCGGCTACGACGCCGTCGAGCTGCGGGCCAGGGGGGCCTTCCACTTCCGCGACCGGCTGCCCGAGCTGCGCGGGGCCCAGGCCGACGGCGTCGTCATGCCGACCGTGTGCGTGGACATGCTCCACTTCTTCGGCGCCTTCGACGACGACCTGCGCCGCGACGCGATCGAGCAGATGAAGTCGCAGCTGTCGGTCATCGGCGAGCTCGGCGGGCTCGGCGCCCAGACCCCCGCCTCGTACGGCATGTTCTCGCGGCGGCTGCCGCCGTTCGAGCCGCCGCGCAGTGAGGAGCGGGACCGCGAGGTGCTGCTTGAGGGGCTCACCGAGCTGGGCGAGCACGCCCGCTCCGAGGGCGTCACGCTCTTCCTCGAACCGCTCAACCGCTACGAGGACCACATGGTCAACCGGCTGGAGCAGGCCGCCGACCTGATCCGCGCCGTCGGCCTGGACTCGGTACGGATCGGCGTCGACAGCTACCACATGAACATCGAGGAGACCGACCCCGCGGCCGCCGTCCTCGCCGCCGCGCCCCTGGTCGGCCACGCGCAGGTCAGCGACTCCAACCGCATGCAGCCCGGCGCGGGCCACCTCGACTGGCCCGCCTGGCTGGGCGCTTTGGACGCCATCGGCTACGACGGCTACCTGGCGGTCGAGTGCAGGCTCACCGGGGACCCGGTCCAGGCCGTGCGCTCGATCCCGGCCTTCCTGCGACGCGCCTCCTTCCCGCACTTCCCGCCCCAGGCGTCGTCCTCACACCGGTCCACGTCCTCGCACCGGTCGTCGTCTTCCCTCCAGCCGTCGTCCTCGCAGCAACCGTCGTCCTCGCAGCAGCCATTGCCTTCCCACCAGCCGTCGTCTTCGCACCAGCCTTCGCCTTCGCAGCGGCCTTCGCCTTCGCAGCGGCCCGCCGGATGACCGCCGTCCTCGAAGCGGCCGCCGCCTCCGGCACCGGCCGCCGGGACCACCTGCGCCGGGCCGCCGCGCACGTCCTGCTCGGCAACTGGACCGGGGCGGCGACCGTTCCCTCGCGTGCCCTGTACCCGCACCAGTGGAGCTGGGACTCGGCCTTCGTCGCCATCGGGCTGCGCCACCTCGCCCCGCGCCGGGCCCAGCGCGAGCTGGAGACGCTGCTGGGCGCGCAGTGGGGCGACGGCCGGATCCCGCACATCATCTTCAACCCGTCTGTACCCCTCGGGGCCTACTTCCCCAGCCCCGACTTCTGGCGCTCCTCCGGCACGGACCGGGACACGGGCGCGCCCTCCACCGTCGAGACCTCGGGAATCGTCCAGCCACCCGTCCAGGCTCTGGCCGCCTGGCTGGTGCACCTCGCCGACCCCGCCGAATCGCGACGCCGGGGTTTCCTGCCGCGCGTCTATCCCCGGCTCGCCGCCTGGCACCGCTACCTGGCCATCTCCAGGGACCTGGGCGGCGGCGGGCTGGCCGCGGTGGTGCACCCGTGGGAGCCGGGGCTGGACAACAGCCCGAGCTGGGACGCGGCCCTGGCCAGGGTCGAGCCCGCGCCGCGCGACTCCTTCCGCCGGGCCGACCTCGACCACGGCGCCCCCGCCGACCGGCCCACCGACCTGGACTACGCGCGGTACGTGCGCCTGGCCGCGACCTACCGCGACCACGGCTACGACGACGCGCGCACCCCGCACGCCTTCGCCGTCGAGGACCCCTGCTTCAACGCCCTGCTCATCGCCTCCGAGCACGCGCTCGCCGCGATCGCCCGCGTCGTCGGCGCGGACGAGGGAACGCACCGGCGGCGGGCCGAGGCCGCGACCGGCGCCCTGCTCGACCGGCTGTGGGACCCGGCCGCCGGGATCTTCCTCCCCCGCGACCTCGTGACGGACGAGCGCGTGCCCGGGTACGGCGTGTCGGGGCTCGCCCCGCTGATCGTCCCCGGCCTGCCGGAGGACGTCGCGGCGGCCCTGATGCGGACCGCCCGCGGGCCGCGCTTCCGCCTGGGGGAGGTCCGGCTCGTGCCCAGCTACGACCTCACGGCGGAGGAGTTCGACGGCAACCGCTACTGGCGCGGTCCCAGCTGGTTCAACACGGCCTGGCTGGTCCACCGCGGCCTGGTGCGGCACGGCGAGGCCGGAGCGGCCGACCGGCTGCGCGCGCAGGTCCTGGACGCGGCCCACCGCACGGGGTTCGCCGAGTACGTGGAGCCGTACACCGGAGAGGGACGCGGTATCCGGCGCTTCAGCTGGACCGCCGCCCTGGCCCTGGACCTGCTCCACGCACCCGGCGACGGCGCGTCCCGTGGCGTCCGTGAAGACGTCTCCGAAGGCGTCTCCGAAGGCGTCTTCGAAGGCGTTCCCGAAGCCGCCCCCGGAGGCGGATCCCGCGAGGAGGGCTCCGCCCGATGAGCACCGGCCGCCTGCTCGTCAACAGCGGCACCTTCGCCGCCGTGACCGCGCACGGGGACATTCACGGCACCCGGGGCACCGCGACGGACGGGCTGTTCATCAGGGACGCCAGACACCTGAGCCGCTGGCTGCTGACCACGGGCGGCACGGCACCGGCACCGCTACCACCCACCCCGCCGACCGCGGGCGACGCGACGCCAGTACCATCCGTCCCGCTGACCGCGAGCGATACGGCGCCGGTCCCACCGACCGGGGGCGACGCTGTACCGGTACCGCTGACCCTGCTGACCTCCTCCGACGACGGTTGCGTGCTCACCCCGGCGGGCACCCGCGACCACCCTCCCGCCTACACCGTCTTCCGGCGGCAGGCGGTGGCCGAGGGCGCCCTCACCGAGCATGTCCGGCTGGTGAGCAACAGCGGCGAGCCCGCCGTCGTGGAGCTCGAACTCCACGTGGACGCCGACTTCGCGGACCAGTTCGAGCTGCGCGCCGACCACCGCGCGTACGAGAAGCCCGGCGCGCGCCGCACCGCGCACGACACACCGGACGGGGTCGCCTTCCACTACCGGCGCGGGGAGACCTGGTCCTCGCGGACCATCGTCACCGCCGCGCCGCCACCGCACCGGACCCGTCCCGTCGAAGGCGAGGGCGAGGGCACCGCCCGCGTGCTGACCTGGCGGTTCGCGCTGCCCGCCCACGGTACGGCCGACCTGCGGCTCACCGTCCTGGCCGTCCCGCACGGTACGGGGGAACCGTCCCCACCCGGTTCCCCCGACACCGTGCGGAAGCGGCTGGAGGCCGACACCGGCGAGTTCACCGGCGCGCGGCCCCTCCCCCGCGACCTCACCTCATGGGAGGAACTGGCCCGCGCCTGCGAGCAGGGGCTGGCCGACCTGGCGCGGCTGCGCGTCCCCACGTCCGGCCCCGGCGGCGAGGCGCTGCGGGTGCCCGCGGCCGGGGTCCCCTGGTTCCTCGGCCTGTTCGGCCGCGACTCCCTGCTGACCTCGCTCTTCGCGCTGCCGTACCGGCCCGCCCTGGCCGCCGACACCCTGCTCGCGCTCGCCGCCGTCCAGGGGACGCGGGACGACCCCGCCCGCCTGGAGCAGCCGGGCAGGATCGTGCACGAGGTGCGGCACGGCGAGCTCGCGCACTTCCGGCAGGTCCCCTACGGCCGCTACTACGGGAGCGTCGACGCCACCCCGCTCTTCCTGGTGCTGCTGGAGGCCCACGCCGCCGCCACCGGCGACCCGGGACTGGCCGGGCGCCTCGAACCGCAGGCGCGCGCGGCGGTGGAGTGGATGTTCCGCGACGGCGGCCTCGGCGGGAACGGATACCTCCGCTACACCTCGGACGCGGCGGGCGGCGGCCTGGTCAACCAGAACTGGAAGGACTCCGCCGACGCCGTCCGCTTCTCCGACGGCACCCGGGCCGAGGGCGCCCTGGCGGTCTGCGAGGTCCAGGGGTACGCGTACGACGCCCTGGTCCGCACGGCCCGGCTCGCCCGCACGGTGTGGGGCGATCCGCGCTGGGCCGGCCACCTGGAGGAGGCCGCCGCGGACCTGCGCGTCCGCTTCCGCCGCGACTTCTGGATGCCCGGGCACGCCTTCCCCGCGCTCGCCCTGGACGGGGAGGACCGGCGGGTCGACGCGCTCGCCTCGGACGCCGGGCACCTGCTGTGGTCGGGCATCCTCGCCCCCGAGGAGGAGCTGGCGGTGGGACGGCGGCTGCTGCGGCCCGACTTCTTCTCCGGCTTCGGCATCCGCACGCTCGCCGCGGGCCAGGTCCCCTACCACCCGCTCTCCTACCACCTGGGCAGCATCTGGCCGCACGACAACGCCGTCATCGTGCTCGGCCTGGCGCGCTCCGGACTCGCCGAACAGGCCGCGACCGTCGCCCGCGGCCTGGTCAGAGCGGCGGCCGGGCATGGCTGGCGGCTGCCGGAGGTCATGGCCGGGTACGGGCGCGACGAGCACCCGGACCCGGTGCCCTACCCGCACTCGTCCTCCCCCCAGGCCTGGGCGGCCGCGACACCGCTCGCCCTCCTCACCGCCCTGCGGGAGTCCGGCGGCGCCTCCGGGCCGCCCTTCTCCGGCGTACCTCACCGGTAGCCGGTCCCCGCGTACGGCGCTCACAGCCGTGACGCGAGCCGGTGAACATTTCTGCCGATCGCAAAAATTTTCTATCTTCGGGCGCGGAGAAAACCCTCAAGCGCGATCGGCTCATCGCGCGAGATCTCCACGGTGAGGGAAGAAGACGTATTCCCAGGCCACCGGGCACACTCCGAAAGGTTTCGGATATGCTGCCGGGCATGCCAGGTAAGCCCCGGGTGACGATCGCCCGTATCGCCGAGGAGGCGGGCGTCTCCGCCCCCACGGTCTCCAAGGTGATCAACGGCAGGTCCGAGGTGTCGCCGGAGACCCGCAGGCGGGTCGAGCGGCTCCTCCGCGAGCACGGTTACATCCGGCGCGCGACCGGCGCCGACGGCCCGGCGGGCCTGATCGACCTGATCTTCGCCGAGCTGGAGAGCCCGTGGGCGATGGAGCTCATCCGCGGCGCGGAGAAGGCGGCCGCGGAGGCCGAGGCCAGCATCGTGATCTCCGTCCTGCACACCCACGAGGGTCCCGGCCGCGACTGGCTCGACCGGCTCGCCGCCCGCCGCACCGACGGTGTGATCATCGTCGGCTCCCGGCTCTCGGCACAGCGGTACGACCGGCTCAACTCCCGTTCGATCCCCTTCGTGGTCGTCGACCCGGAGGGCGAGCCGGCCCCCGGCGTGGCGTCGGTGGGCGCGACCAACTGGCAGGGCGGCCTGACCGCCACCCGGCATCTCCTGGAGCTCGGCCACCGCCGGATCGGCATGATCGGCGGCCCGCCCGACGTGCTGTGCAGCCGGGCCCGCATAGACGGCTACCGGGCCGCGCTGGAGACGGCGGGGGTCGAGGTCGACCCGGCGCTGATCCTGCACGGCGACTTCCTCGTCGGCTCCGGCCACGACCACGGCCACACCCTGCTCTCGCTGCCCGACCGGCCCACCGCCATCTTCGCCGGCAGCGACCTGCAGGCCTTCGGCGTCTTCGAGGTGGCCAGGCAGCGCGGGCTGCGCGTCCCCGACGACCTGAGCGTCGTCGGCTTCGACGACCTGCCCCTGTCCAAGTCCGCCTGGCCGCCGCTCACCACGGTCCGCCAGCCCCTGGAGGAGATGGCCTTCCTCGCCACCCGCATGGCCCTGGGCATCTCCCGCGGCGAGTCCCCCGAGCCCCGCAGGGTCGAGCTCTCCACCGACCTCGTCGTCCGCGAGAGCTCCGCTCCCCCGGCGGGCTGACACACCACCCGGGAGCCGGATCCACGGACGACGTACAGGCCCCCCTTCCCTCAGGTGAGGAGTGTGACGGTACGACCTTCGCGGTGCCCTCCACACCGAACGGCTGTATCGCCACACTCGTCTACCGGGCCTGCCCGGCTAACGACGCCGACCAGACGACCCGAGCCTCACCGATCCGCCACAGCCGAGTCTCGTGAACCCGGTGACCGCCCTCGTCCTGGAGGATCCGCCGGATGAATCCCTGCCCGGCGCCGACGTGCAATTCGTAGAACGTGGCCCGGCACGCGCATGTCCACGCCTCCGGACGCGCCCGCTCCAGGATGTCGTCCGGTGACCGCCACTCCAGCCGCGCGTGATCCCGCCGAAGCATGGCGACGCGCCACGGGCTGACGCACTCCTCAGACACGGGCAGCACGGTGAACCCCGCTCCGCAGGTCACCGGCTCGGCGTACGGCGACGCCTGCCCTTCAGCGCGGCCCATGATCCATCCCCGCGACCTCTGGGAGCAGCCAGGGTGGTGTGTGCCGTTCCTGTAGTTCCGCGTAAATCGCCGCGATCCAGCCTGCGGCCCGCTCGGGATCACTGGCCGGATGCCAGGCGCAGACGAAACGGCCACGCCGAAGGCTCCAACCGGTACGCCACCAGAACCGCTCCCCGTCACACCAGACGACCAGACCCACCCAGACCGGCACCAGCGCCAGCCCGTACCCGTCGTGGACATCGCAGGCGATCTGTTGAACAGCGAGTTCACACCGAAGCGACTCCGCCGTCTCCAGCGCGGTCATTCCCGTGGGAACCATAGGCTCGAACAATTCAAACGGCTCCCTCACGATCGCCACTCCCACACCACAGCGGAGGAACGCCTCCCCCAAGCACGTCGAGCAGTCATCACCCGCCCGGAACAGGGACGCGCCTTCGCGTGAGGTGGCAAGCGGCCCACGCGGAGGGGTAAATGCCTCCAACGCCGTCCGCTGCGTGAAATGCGCTGCTCAGCCATGACGTGAGGGTTTCGCGGAACCACGTCACGTCTCGACGGCGTTCGTGTGTCATCTGTATTCATCACGTTTCCCTTTGTCTCCTCTATGTCTCCTCTCGCTTCGCATCCATGGATAACCCGGCATGGCCAGTCCCCCCTACCCAAGGTGTTGATCATGACCGATCGACAGATTCTGCCGAAGACGCTTTTACGGCAACGCCATTGGCAGACATATAGGACCTTTTGCAAGGAATATGACAAAGCGGCTGGATTGCTAGATTTAACCTTGCAGGGAAAATGGCCGAGTCGTGCCCAGCTTCATCGTTGGCTCTCCGGAGAGTTCAAAGGCCTGCCGTACTCCGATCACTGCCGAGTTCTGGAGACGATGTTCCCCGGCCGATCCGCCGAAGAGCTGTTCTCTCTGGGAAAGAGTGAAGTCCTCGCGTCCAGGGGCGACGTCGAACCGCCGAAGAGCGCAGATCGCATCGCCGAAATCTGTCCCGCTCCCCAGCTGGCCGATGTGGCGGCGGTGTTCGGCAGCCGGTCGGCGTTCACCTCCGTCTATCCACCCTCAGTTCTGTTCGACAGCGCCAGAGAGATCAACGCCGCCGGACTGTCACTCAACGTGCTCTGCCAGAACTACCCCGATCACCGGCTCAAACGACTTCTCGAAAGCGGAACCACGATCCGATGTCTGTTCCTCAATCCTGAAGGAAGCGCGATCCGCGCCCGCGAGGATGAGGAAGGCTACAGAGACGGCACACTCACCACGCTCAATATCAGCATGTTGACTCGTCTCAGGGGGAGACTCACGCCAGAGGCGGCCAAGCTACTTGAGTCGCGGGTCCACGACGAGACGATCCGTTTCAACATCCTCATCGCGGACGAAACCACATGCGTGGTGCAGCCGTACCTCCCTCAGGCTCGCGGAGCCGGCTCCCCTACCATCGTGATCAACGACAACACCGCCGCTGACGGCCTATTTCCCGTCTTCGACCAGGTGTTCACCTCAATGTGGGAGCGGAGCAGCCCCGTATGACCGTCGACGCCCACACACTCCTGCCCATCGCCGAGCAGGCCGTCACCATCGCCGCCGAGATCGTGAAAACTCGTCTTCCCGGAGCCGTCACCGCCAAGGGCGACCGCGACATGGCCACCGAAGTGGACTACGCCGTGGAGCACGCGGTCCGCAGCTTCCTGAGCCGCGAGACACCCGACATCGGGTTCCTCGGCGAAGAGGAGGGGGCCACAACCGCTGCCGAAGGCGGTCTCATGTGGATACTCGACCCGGTCGACGGAACTGCCAACTTCCTGCGCGGCATCCCGCTGTGCGGCGTCTCCCTCGGTCTGGTCGACAAGGACATGCCGATCCTCGGCGTGATCGACCTGCCGTTCCTCGGCTCCCGCTACAGCGCGGCACAAGGTCATGGAGCACAAGCGGACGAACGGGAGATTCGCGCGAGCCAGACCGGTGACCTTCACGCCGCCGTGGTCTCCATCGGCGACTATGCCGTGGACGGTGACGCGGAGAGGAAGAACCGACTTCGCCTGGCGCTCACTCATGAGCTCGCCGCCCGCGTGCAACGCGTCCGGATGTTCGGCTCAGCCGCTGTCGACCTCGCCTGGGTGGCAGAAGGCAAGACGGACGCCATCATCATGCTCAGCAACAAGCCGTGGGACACCGCGGCGGGAGTGCTCATCGCCCGCGAAGCCGGGGCCACCATTGCCGACATGGACGGCAGCCCGCACACCATGAGCTCCGGAGCCACCATCGCTGCCAGTCCTAAACTCCTCGCCGACCTCATCGAACTCATCGCCGAGGCGGGCAAGAACGTCCAGGCGTAACGCTGTCCAGTCCCAATTGACGCTCGACCGCGCCGCCCGCCACAGATGCTCGATCCAAGACCTGTCTGACAAATCAGAGTGGCGAAGCCAGGGCATTGTGAGCTTCCGAGGGAACCTTGTCACCTTCGGCGAGGACGCCCCGCTCGATCGCATGTCTGATGTGATCGACGATCTGCCGAGAAACGGCCCGATCACTGGTCGGGTCCAGATCCGGCAACGGCAGCTCGGCCACGACCAACTCCTCAACTCGTACTCTCGTCTTCCACTGCAAGGTCGTCAGCGGCCAGCTCACCGAAACCGACGAAGCCCGCGCCTTCCGCTGGGTCACCGCCGACGAGGTCCGGGAACTCGCATCCGAGGCATTCGCCATCCGCGTCCTCGACGCCATGCACCAGGACCGGGCGACGGCCATCCGCCACCACGACGGTGCTCACCTGCTTGAAGATTAACAGGGTTGCCCGTCGCTTTGATTTACAGATACGCCGGGACATTTTTCATTGGATCACGTATGTATAAGCCATGAGACCATCGTGCCTGCGTGTTAAATCACGTTCGAATCCGTGAGGATTATCGATGCGATGCTCCGGGTCACAGACCAAGGCAATGAGGGCTCCACGGTCCGGGTGCCCCTCAGGTCGCTCGATGTTCACGATGAGTTCTTCGGCCACATCCTTCTTGCCGGGCGCCCTCCGCGTCGTCTTTGTTTCGATGACAATACGCTCGCTCTTCAGAACGAAATCGATTCTCGACCGTGTTCCCGCGCGATCGGGCGAGAAGTCCAGTGATGACATGCGACTTTCAGTCACAAGCAGAAGGTTGGCCACTCCAGGCCTCGTGCGAACTCAAGTTTGAGTGACTCGTTCCTCTGGGTCAGCGCATGGGCTCGGCCGGGCTGGAGAACCTCCGGCGGAGACGGTGCGCTGGACGGCAAAAGATTGGCGCGCATTGTCAATGACACATCGCCCGATGTTTGCGATGTTCTTACGTGATGGGAACGCAGCGGATCCATCACAAGTGGTTTCGGCGAGGTGTTCGCCGCTTGATGTAGGGAGGAATTATGGGCAAGTCAGTGCGCGTAATGTTGCTCACCGCGGTGGCAGCACTGGGAATGCTTTTCTCCGCGGCTCCGGCTAGCGCGGCGGACGTAACGGTGGTCGTGTACGTCAATGGAGCCAAGGCCGGCTCCGGTACGTCATACAGCAACAGCACCATGGTTCGAGCCTGCGACGTCAGGGCCGACAATCTCGGCATCCGTACGGAGTACATCACCGCCAAGGGACTGCGCGACTCCGTCGGCGACGCCAACGGGTCCGCTGACGGCTGTGGATCGGAGCGACCGGCCGACGGCGGCAGCATCGATCAGCTCAGGGTGTGTGCCGGCTCGGGCACCGCGAACTGTTCGCCCTGGCAGCGCGGATACTAAACAGCCGAAAAGGCCGCTGAAGGGCCGATGAAGGTTTTGGGTCCTGGTCCCGCCGCGTGATCGGCGGGACCAGACTCATGTCTCGCCCTGGCCTGAGGCGACCAGGGCGGCCAGGTCCTTGACCGTCAGACGCGAGGCCACCGTCTTGAGCCGGCCCGCCCTGCGTGCCTTGCCCGAGCCTTCGCGATGACCCTGTCGCGGTCCTGACCGGCGTGCCGGCAGATCGGCGCCGCTCGCGTGGAGGAGCGGGCACGACGCCGGCCGGGGCTCGGTCGCCTCCCACTCCGGAGTCTCGGTCGTCTCCCGCTCCGGAGTCACGGTGACGGGAGTGGCCCGCCGGGGATCACTTCCGCTTCGCACCGATTTACGACGTGCCTATAATCCACCGAATCCAGAGAAGAATTAGCACGATATTCCATACGATCTCGCGATAGCGCTTCTCTCGTATTACCTTTCCCCATATGGTGACCGTGCCCTGTTGAAACCCCCGCGACAAACCGTTGCGCCCGGTATGTGGCCGCCAGTGACAGGGGAGAAGCCCATGGCATCCTCACGATGGAGAAGCACTCGTCTCGCGCTCGTCGCGCTGCTCGTCAGCGTGCTGATCACGATCCCCACAGGCACCGCGGCCGCCACGACGAGCGGAAACGCCCCGGTGAACGCCTCCGACGCGAGGAGCCTCGACGACATCAACGAGGACATCCGCAGCGCCCGATACGTCATCAACCGGTTCTGGGCGGCGCACTGGTCGGAATTCTTCCCCGGCAGGTATTCGCCCCCGCGCGTTCTCGGCGCGTACGACGGCGGGTGGAGCGACACGCCGACGTGTCGGGGATATCCCCTTCCCGATGACAACGCGCTGTACTGCTGGCCGCCCTACGACTTCGTCGCGTGGGACGTCGACCTCATGCGAATGGGGTACCGGCAGGGGGACGCCTGGGTCTATCTGATCATCGCGCACGAATGGGCCCACGCCGTCCAGGCCCGCATTCCCGAGAGGCTGCTGTCCCGGCAGCTCGAACTCCAGGCCGACTGCCTCGCCGGGGCGACGCTCTTCGGAGCCGGCGACGACGGCACCCTGTACTTCGAGACCGGCGACACCCAGGAGATCGCGGCGGCCCTGCGCGCGCACGCCGACGACACCCCCTGGACCGACGTGAGCGACCACGGCACCGCCGCGCAACGCCTGGGCGCCTTCAACCGGGGCGCGCGCCAGGGCGTGGGCGGATGCTTCGCGTGACGAGGACGATCCCTGCTCTCGCCCGCGCCCACGCACCTGCTCGTGACCGTACTCACGACCACGACCACGGCCACGGCCACGCCCCTGCTCGTAACGGCGCTCACGGCCGCCAGAGCACCCGGTCCATCGCCGGGTAGGACCCCGGCCGGGGTGATGGAGGGGTCATCCGGGCCGGGGTCACGAACCCCGCCGGCCGAACCGAGGCCGCGCGTCCCGGCCACCCGGGCCCGGGGTGCCGGTGCCCCCGAGTTTCACGGCACGCTCCCGTAACCCGTCCGCTGCCGGCCGGCCGTGTGCCCGGCTCGTCTTCGCCGTGTCATGGTCGTGTCACGGCCTGGCCGACGGTCGCGCCGACGGTGGCCGCCGTCGAGAAACGGTGACATGCGGCGGACAGGACGCGCACGTCCGGTGCCGATCGTGGTTCGTCATGAACGAGCCACGCACGATCCCACCCCGGCCCCGTGACCGGCTGTACGCCGTGGTCACGCTGGTGCTCGCCGTGTTCCTGCTGCCCGCGGCGTTCGTCCGGCGTCCCGGCCGCGCCCGCGAACTGGCCTGCCGCTGGGCGTTGCGGACGCGATTCCCCGCCGAGGACCTCACCGGGCTCACCGGCGGCACCCTCGCGGCGTTCACCGCGGCGCGCACCCGGGCGCTCTGGCGTCACGGCCAGCTCATCGGCCTCACCTCGGGATACCGCGATCCCCAGGTCCAGCAACGGATGTTCGACGAGGAGGTGCGCCGCTCCGGCTCCCCGGCGATGGCGCGCATGCTCGTGCTGCCACCGGCGGAATCCTGCCACGTCAAGGGCGTCGCGTTGGACGTACGCCCCCATGAGGGCGCGCGCTGGCTGGAGGAACACGGTGCCCGCTACGACCTGTACCGCGTCTACGACAACGAGTGGTGGCACTTCGAGTACCGCCCGGACAGCGGCGGCAGGCCGCCACGACGGCGGCCCCACCCCGGCGTGGGCCACGTCGGCGAGTACACGGACCGGCTGTAGTCCCGTCCGGGTCCGCCCACGGGTGCGATCCGGGGAGTCGGACCAATGATCCGACATCGAACGCGCCACCGGCCGTGACGCGGAAACGAGGGGATCGCCGCTGTCGAGCCGCCCAGCGAGGGAGACCGGCTCGCCCCGCGTCCGGGACTCAAGGTCGCCGGGCTCGCCGAGCCGGGACGACGGTGGCCGGCGTGGCCGTGACACAACGATGACACGGCGCTGACGAGACGGGGACACGGTCGGCCGACAGTGGACGGGGTCGACCGGCGCCTGCCCCAGCGGTGGGCCCGGCCGTCTCCGTGCCACCGAGGAAGGTTGATCGATCGTGACCGAACGCGTACGCGTGGCCGTGCTGGCGGGTGGGCCGTCCGCGGAGCACGAGGTGTCGCTGCAGTCGGCGCAGGCCGTGCTCGACGCTCTGCCGAGGGATCTGTACGAGCCCGTCCCCGTCATCATCGACCGGCGGGGCAGGTGGCCGGTGGAACTGCGACGCGATCTGGCGGACGTGGTCTTCCCCGTGCTGCACGGGCCGTTCGGCGAGGACGGCGTCGTCCAGGGTCACCTGGAGACGCTGGGCATCCCGTACGTGGGCTGCGGCGTCATGGCCTCCGCGGTGGCCATGAACAAGGTCGCGATGCGGCACGCGTTCCTGGCGGAGGACATTCCGGTCACCCCACATGTGTGGTTCACCGAGCACGAATGGCGCACCACCACCGACTCCTGGGGGCTGGTGAAGTCGCTCGACTGGCCGATGTACGTCAAGCCGGCCAACATGGGCTCCTCCATCGGCATCTCACGCGTCACCTCCATGGAGGAGCTGCGCGCGGGCGTGGATCTGGCGCTGGCCCACGACCGGGTGGTCGTCGTCGAGCAGGGCGTGACCGCGCGCGAGATCATCTGCGGCGTGCTCGGCGACCACGACACCCCGGACGCCTCGGTGCCCGGCGAGCTCATCGTGCCCGGCGACTGGCTCGACTACGAGGCCAAGTACCTCAGCCGGGCCGAGATCGCCGCCATCCCCGCCGTGCTGCCGGAACGGGTGGCCGAGGACGTGCGCGAGCTGGCCCTGCGCGCCTTCCGGGCGATCGGCGGCTACGGCCTCTCCCGTGTCGACTTCCTCTACGAGGAGGACACGGGACGCCTGCGCGTGCTGGAGATCAACACCATGCCCGGCTTCACCTCCCGTTCCGTCTACGCCAGGGCGTGGGCCGCGAGCGGTGTCCCGTACCCGGACCTGCTGCGCCGCCTCGTCGACCTCGCGTTCGCCAGGAGCGGCTCGTGATCCCCATGACGCTGGACGAGATCGCGCGGGTCGTCGGCGCGAGCCTGTACGACGTACGCGACCCGCGAGCGCCGGTGACGGCGCCCTCGGCGGTCGACTCCCGCGAGGTGGTGCCCGGCGGCCTGTTCGTCGCGACGGCCGGCGCCCGCGTCGACGGTCACGACCACGCTGCCGGCGCCGTCGCGGGCGGCGCCGTCGCCGTGCTGGCATCGAGGCCCGTCGGCGTGCCCGCCCTCGTGGTCGAGGACGTCCAGCTCGCGCTCGGCCTGCTCGCCAGGCACCTGCTCGACCACATCGACCCGACCGTGATCGGCCTGACCGGCTCCGTGGGCAAGACCACGACCAAGGACCTGCTGGCCCAGGTGCTCGAACGGCACGCCGCGACGGTCGCCACCGACCGGTCGTTCAACAACGAGCTCGGGCTGCCGCTCACCGTGCTGCGCGCCGACGCCGCCACCCGGTACCTGGTGCTGGAGATGGGCGCGGGCAGGAAGGGCGACCTGACGTACCTGACCGGGATCGCACCGCCCCGGGTCGGGCTGGTGCTCAACGTCGGCACCGCGCACGTGGAGCGCATGGGGACCGGACCGGCCGACGTGGCCGAGGCCAAGGGCGAGCTGGTCGAGGCACTCCCGGCGGACGGGTTCGCGCTGCTCAACGCCGACGACCCGTACGTCATGGGCATGGCGGGCCGCACCAGGGCCCGGATCCTGCTGTACGGCCGGTCGGCGGAGGCGCGGGTGCGAGCCGAGAACGTACGGATGGCCGGCCGCGCGCGAACCGCGTTCGAGCTGGTGACGCCCTCCGGCCGCGCCCCGGTCGAGCTCGGCCTCATCGGCGAGCACCAGGTGGCCAACGCCCTGGCCGCCGCCGCCGTCGCCACCGTACTCGGCCTGGGCGTCGCCGAGATCGCCGACGGGCTGAACGCCGCGCGGCGGCGCTCCGCGGGCCGGCTGGAGATCGTCGAACGACCTGACGGCGTCACCGTCGTCGACGACGCCTACAACGCCAGCCCCGAGTCCGTGCGGGCCGGGCTGCGGGCGGTGAGGGCCCTGGCCGGCACCCGCCGTACCGTCGCCGTGCTCGGCGCGATGGGTCAGCAGGCGGACGCCTCCCGCGCCCGGCACGCGGAGATGGGCCGGCTCGTCGCCGGCCTCCGCTTCGACGTGCTGATCGCGGTCGGGGCGGGGGATCCGCTCGCGATGGCGGAGGCGGCGGAGTCCTCGAACCAGGGCGTGGCCGTCCACACCGCCGAGGACGTGGCCGGGGCCATCAGGCTGGCCACCTCGCTTCTCGAACCGGGGGACGTGGTGTTCGTCAAGGCCTCCAGCGAGATCGGGCTCGGTGCCTGCGCCCGCGCGCTGGCCGGAGCCTGACCGCCGACGCGTCACCGGGGGGCCGGGCGGATCGGGCGGGTCCACGCCGGCGCCCCGCCTGACCTGACCTGACGGTGGCGTCACCTTCACCGGCCGGCCTGCCGGCACGGGCCGTCAAGACATCGAAACGGAGTTCCATGCGCACCATCGGTCTCATCGGCGGGTTGAGCTGGGAATCAACGGTGATCTACTACCAGATCATCAACCAGCGGGTACGCGAGCGGCTCGGCGGCAGCCATTCCGCCAACAGCCTCATCTGGTCGGTCGACTACACGACCGTCGAGGACCTCATCTTCGCCGACCGCTGGGACGAGGTGAGTACGCTGCTGGCCGGCGCAGGCGGGAAACTGGAGGATCTCGGCGCCGAGGTCCTGCTCGTCTGCAGCAACACCTTCAGCCGGGTGAGCGACGACGTGGCGCGGGCCGCGAGCGTGCCCGTGCTGCACATCGCCGACGCCGTGGGCGCGGAGGTCCGCGCCAGGGGGATGCGCAGGGTCGGCCTGCTGGGCACCCGCTTCACCATGGAGCAGCCCTTCTACCGGGATCGGCTGGCCGCCCACGGCTTCGACGTGGTCGTCCCGCGGCGCGAGCAGCGGGAACTGGCCCATCACGTGATCTTCGACGAGCTGGTGCGCGGGGTGCTCCGGGAATCCTCCAGGGACGCGTACGCCCGGATCATCGCCGATCTCGCGGCCGACGGGGCCGAAGGCGTCATCCTCGGCTGTACGGAGATCGAGCTCCTGATCACCGAGAAGGACACCGCCGTCCCGCTGCTGCCGAGCGCCCGGCTGCACGCGGAGGCGGCGGCCGACTTCGCGCTGACCAACCGGCCGACCGACCGGCCGATTCGGCCGTACGCTCCGCTCGATCTTCCCGCGAGCACGGCGGTCCGCCCGAGGTAACCGTCACCCCGGGCAGTTCCGGGGGCCGACGCTCCGCCCGGCGCCGACGACGGTGACCTGGGCGGGGCCTCCCGGCACCGAGGCGGCGGCCGTGCACACGATCTGCTCGACGGCCGGGGTGGACAGCTCGCCGGCCGGGGTGGACAGGGTCACCACCAGGTGACCGGCCGACTTCGCGGTCACCGAGAACGGGCCTGCTTCCGGCGGGACGTCGGTGGTGAACCCGTCCGCCCGTTCCCCCGCGGTGGGGCCGTCCGCCAGCAGCGCGAGCGTGTCCGCCGGGAGCATCGGACGACCACCGGGCCGCGTCACCGCGCCGACCCGGCCGTTCTTCACCAGGTAGAGGGTGACCGTCGTGGCCGGTGCGACGCGCCCGCTCGGCGGGGCACCGGCGGGGATGACGTCGCTGGGTTGCACGCCGCAGCCGGCCGCGGCGACGAGCGACACGAGGCCCGCGGCGAGCACGCGGCGGGCGGGTCCGGTCCTCATCCGGGGCCTCCGTCCGGGTCGGGTGCCCGGTGTGGCGGGCGTGGCGTGGACACGGCGCTTCCGTCCGGATCGGGTGGCTGACGCGGCAGGCGCAGCGTGAACACGGCGCCGCCGTCCGGGGCGTTGGTGACGGTGAGGTCGCCTCGGTGCAGCCGCGCGTTCTCCCGCGCGATGGCCAGGCCCAGGCCGCTGCCCTCGGACCTGGCCCTGGCCGCGCTGGCCTTGAAGAACCGGTCGAACACGTGCGGCAGCACCCCCTCGTCCAGCCCCGGCCCGTGGTCGCGGACCTCAAGCACGATCCAGCCGGGGTCGGCGCGCAGCCGTACCGACACCGGTGGCTCGCCGTGCCGCAGGGCGTTGCCGACCAGGTTCGCGAGGATGACGTCCACCCGGCGCGGGTCCAGCCGCGCCGTCACCCCGGCCGGAACCTCGGTGCGCACCAGCTCCGGCCAGCCCCGGACGCGCAGGGTCGCGCGTACCAGTTCGGCCACGTCGACCTCGTCCGGCGCGAGGGCCGCGACGCCGGAGTCGAACCCGCTGATCTCGATGAGGTCGTTCACCAGGGCGGTGAGGTTGAGCGTCTCCTGGCTGACCAGCCTGGCGGCCCTGTCGGCGGGCATGGGCAGCCGGTCCGCCTCCTCCCCCAGGACGTCGGCGACCGCGGCGAGCGCGGCCAGCGGGGTGCGCAGCTCGTGGGACACGTCGGCCACGAACCGGCGGGCGTCGGCCTCCATCTCGCGCAGCTGCCCGACGAGCCGTTCCAGCTCCGCGGCGGTGTCGTTGAACGTACGCGCCACGTCGGCCAGCTCGTCGGAGCCGCGCACCGCGATCCTGGTCCGCAGCTCGCCCTCGCCCAGCAGGCGGGCCGCCCGGCCGAGCTCGCGCACCGGGCCCAGCACGCCACGGGTGGCCAGCAACGCCAGGAGGACCGCGAACGCCAGGGCCGCCCCGCCGATGAGCCAGGCTCGTGTGGCGAGCGCGTCGATGCTGCGCTGCTCGGGAAGCAGGCTGCGCGCGGTGTAGACCTCGATGCCGGACACCCGCGTCGTCCGGTCCCGCTCGGTGATCAGCATCGGCATGCCGATGATCAGGATGGGCCCGTTCTGCCACACCACACGTTGCCACGCGGTACGGCCGCCGGCCACCACCTGCCGCAACCTCGGTGAGATCACCCCGAGATCCAGGACCTGCGCCTGCCCGTCCGGACTCCAGGGCCCCGACAACGGGGGCGGGGACGGGGGGATCGGCGAGTGCAGCTCGCCGTAGACGGCGACCGCGAAGCTGTTCTGGTCGGCCGCGCCCGCGGCGATCTCGCCGAGCTCGTCCGGGCCGGGCGCCGCGCTCCGCAACGGGTAGAGCGCCTGCAGGCGGCCGGTCATCGCCTGCACCGCGGCGTCCTGGGTCCTCCGCAGGATGTCGTTGCGGGCCTGGACGTAGATCCCGCCGGCCACCGACGCCGCGGTGACCACGCACAGCAGCGCGAAGGCGAACAGCAGCCGGGCGCGCAGCCCCAGGCTCGGCCGAGGTGTCACCGGCGGCTCACACCGGCCCGAACCGGTACCCGAACCCGCGTACCGTCTGCACGTAGACGGGCGTCGCCGAGTCGTCCTCGATCTTCGCGCGCAACCGCTGCACGCACGCGTCCACCAGGCGCGAGTCGCCGAAGTACCCGTGCTCCCACACCGACTCCAGCAGCTGTCGCCGGCTGTGCACCCGGCCCGGCGTGCCGGAGAGCTCAAGCAGCAGGCGCAGCTCGGTCGGGGCGAGATCCACCGGCACGCCGCGTTTGGCGACCACGATCCCGGCCCGGTCGATGGTCAGGTCCCCGTGCCGCTCCAGCTCCGCCTGGTCCCGGCCAATCCGCCGGAGCACGGCGCCGATGCGCGCCTCAAGCACCCGGGGCTGCACCGGCTTGACCACGTAGTCGTCGGCGCCCGCCTCCAGCCCGGCCACCACGTCCATGTCGTCGCCGCGCGCGGTCAGCATGATGATCGGCAGCTGGCCGGCGGCCCGGATGCGGCGGCAGACCTCGAACCCGTCCATGCCGGGCAGCATCAGATCGAGCACGACGACGTCGGGAAGATCCGTACGCAGCCGGTCCAGCCCCTGCTCGCCGGACTCCACCGCGCGCACCCGGTACCCGTGCAGGGTCAGGGCCAGCTCAAGGCCCTCCCGTACGGCCGGGTCGTCCTCGATCAGCAACACCCGCGACACGCCCCCGAGTTTCACAGCACGCTCCCGTAACTCGCCCATGACCCGTCCGCCGGTCGGCCCCTTCCACTGTCGGCCGGCCGTGTGCCCGCCTCGTCCTCGCCGTGTCATGGTTGTGTCACGGCCCGGCCGAGGATCATGCCGGCGGTGGCCGTCGCCGACGGACGGTGACGTGCGGCGGACAGCGCCCGCACGCCCGGCGTCAATCGTAGTTCGTCACGAACGGGCCACCCACGCCCCCGCCTCCGCCCCCGTCTCGGCCCCGCTCTGCCCCGCCTCGGCCCGGTGACCGGCTGTTCGCCGCGATCACGCCGGTGCTCGCCGCGCTCCCGCTCGCGAGATCCGCGGCCCGCGCGAGTCCCCTCCTCCCGCGCGGGCCGCGGATCTCGTCCCAACCTCTTCGTACGGGAGCCGGAGCCGGGGCCGCCCCCGTACGGGAGGCGGAGGCTCAGACGCGGCTGCTTCCGGCACGTTCCATCAGGGCGGCCAGGCGGTTCGCCCTTTCGGTGTCACCGGCGTGCAGGGAGGCGGTTCTGGCGATCTCCAGCGGCTCCATCGCCGCCGGGATGCGTCCCGCGTCCATGAGGAGGTCCGCCCACTCCCCCGCCACGGAGGCCAGGTAGTCGTGGTCGGCGGCCTGGGCGTTCTCCGAGCGGGCCAGCCGGTGGCGGATCGTCACCGACTCGGCGTAGGCGGCGATGGCCTCCTCGCGGCGTCCCAGCGCGGCCAGCTGCCAGCCGAGGCCGTGCAGCGCGGTGGCGAAGGCCACCGAGTGGCCGGGCGGGTTCTCCGTGGCGAGCCGCCGCCGGATCGAGACGGCTCGCATGCTGTGGACCACGGCGTCCTCCAGCCGCCCCAGCGACGCCGTGCGCTGGGCCAGCGTGTGCAGCGCCATCGCGAGGCTCGGCTCGTGTGCCGCCGGGTTCCGGGCGGCGAGTTCCTCGTAGATGCCGACCGCCTCGCGGGCGGCGTCCAGGGCGGCCTCCGGCCTGCCGATCCGGCCCAGGTCGCAGGCGAGGCCGTTCAGCGAACCCGCGAGGTGGGGCAGATACTCGCCGGGGCGCGCCTCCGCCAGTTCGCGCCTGACGGCCACCGCCTCGCGTCCCGCGCGGACCGCGTCGTGCCTGCGGCCCAGCCGGACGTACCGCATCGCCGCCCCGGCCAGGCACAGGGCCAGGTCGGGAAGGTAGGTGTCGCGATCGTCCCCGGCCAGCCGCCGGATGATCTCCAGCGCCTCCTCGCTCGCGGCGAGCGCCTCCTCGTGGCGCCCGGCGGCGGCGAGCTCGCCGGAGCGACGGCTCAGTGACAGGGCCAGGTCGCGCTCGCGGTCCGCGGCCCCGCCGGAAGCACCGGAGGAACCGGGGGCGGCGGGGGTGCCAGGGGTGCCGGAGTCGTTGGAGGTGTCGGCGACGCGGCCGGGATCCGGGTCCCGGACCGGCCTCCCCGCCGGTTTCCCGTGCGTTTCCCGGGGGAGCCCGGCGGTTCCCCCGTCGTCCTCCGCCTTCACCGGGACCTCACCCCGGCGCCCGGCCCGCGGGCCGGAAAGGGATGGCGTTCATCCGTTCTCCTTGGGGGTGGGAACTCTCCCTGAGCGTGGGAACTCTCCTTGAGCGGTGTGAACGGGATCCGTCTCGCCTCCTCTCACTGCGCTTTCGCCTCCTGCCGGCCAAGCCGGGTCGAGCCCGTCGACGGCGGCGAACAGGTCTTCTGACGTTTTGGAACGCTCCCATTCGCGGGGTGACGAGTCCCCGGAGGGGACCCCTCGCCCGGCTAGGCGGAGCTGTGCGCCGAGACCCACCTCGTCTCGGCGGCGAACCCCCTGTCCTGGAGGTCGAGAAGGGCGTCGGCGGACTTCCGCCCGGAGAGCGGCTCGGCGCCTCGCGGTCCGTCCGGCAGCACCTGCCAGACGGGGTCGCACTGGATGACCGGCCGGTCCCGCTCGGGTTCCCCCTCGGGCAGCGGTGTCCAGAGCGTGCGGACGCCGTGCTCGTTGACGAGCCTCAGGTGGGTACGGCACCCGGGGCAGCGGATCCCTCCCGTGCGGAGTTCCTCGCGCCGCGCGGTGAAGTAGCCGTAGTGGTCCACGCCCCGCTCGTCCCACGACAGGTCCATGTGCCGGTCCCAGTCGACCTTCGCGGCGGTCCCGCCCCGGGGGGCGCAGACCGGGCAGGGCACGCGCATCTCGTCCCAGAACCGTGAGGTCGCCATCTCGGGGTCGTGCCGGCCGACCCGCTTCACCGTCCCGGTGACGGCCTCTCCCCCGCCCGCCGTAGGTCTGTGGATCTCCGGGGCGGTGGTGATCGGGTCGGCGTGGTTGATGAGCCTGGCGAAGCGGTCGGCGTGGGCGTCGCCCAGCAGGGGGACGCCCAGGACGGTACGGGCGGTGAGGTGCTCCAGCCGCCGGATGCCGCCGGAGGGCCGGGCGGCGTACGCGGAGGTGATCATGGGTGGTTTGGGGCCGCGCGGCAGCAGCCACAGCGCGGCCAGCAGCTCGCTCACCGTCCAGAACGACGAGAAGTAGTCCGGCGAGGGATGGACGATGGCCCTCCCCGTCGCGATGATCTCGTACATCAGCCGCGCCACGCCCTCCCACATCTGCTGCCGGGTGACCACCTCGGCCGGGTAGGAGTACTCGCGGGGCGGAACCATCCGCACGGTGACCGAGTGCGCCCTCTCGAAGCCCGCGCGCCACTCCTCCGCCTCCTGCCGGTGATCACCGTGGAAGCTGAGGAAGTAGTCGGCCGGGTTGTCGAACATCCAGTAGTGCCGCCGGGGCTCGGGCAGGCGCGACGCGGGCGTCCGGACCGTGCCCAGCACGCGGCGCAGGCGCCGTTCCAGCCACTCGCCCAGCTCCGGGTTGCCCAGGGTCTCGCCGTGGGCGGGGGCGTGGCTGGCGCGGGTCAGCACGTTGCGGGGCAGCGGGGTACGGCTGAGGACGATGCTGCCGGGGTCGAGTTTGGCGCGCATGTTGAAGGCCGCGTAGACGTCGTCGGGCCCCTCGACCGAGCAGTCCCACACGACGAAGGTCGACGCCCGCTGCGCCGCGAGCGCGGTGTCCTGTCCGGCGCCGGGAAGGGCGACCGCCAGGCGGACCCCCAGCCTCGCGCACATCGGCCGTATCCAGTTGTCCAGCAGGTCGTGGCCGCTCTGGGTCGGCGGCGCGAAGACCGTCATGGTGGTGTTCACGCGGCGGCCCCGGCCGATGCCGCGCGGCCGTTCCGCCCGGCCCACCGGACCTGCGCGCCCTGCGTGGCCGGTACGTCCCGCGTGCCCCGCACGGCTCGCGGGGCCGTCATGACCTGTGGCCGGCGGCGGTGTTCCCTCCCGAGGTGGGACGTGGTGCCCATCTGATGCTCTCCCCCCTGCGTGACACTGCGCGGACGACTGCCTCCGGCGCCCTCTCGCCCGGTCATCCGTCCAGGTGGGTTTCCAGGAGGGTGACCAGCTCGATGACGCCGTGGAAGGGGACGGGCGGCGCGGAGTCATCGGCTTCGACCGTCCCGGCGATGTGACCGGTGGCGGTCCTCTGGACGTCGATGGTCAACCGCATTCCGGCCTCCTGTCGGCGGCGCCGCTCTCCCGGCGCTCTGGCAAGCGCCCACGGTAATCACCGGGGATCGGGAAAGCGTCCAGGTACCACCCCTACGGATGACACGACAAACCTCGACATGCCCGACTCCGGTACCCCGACGTGCGTGTTTCCCGTACGCGGGCACGGCCAAGGCACCGCTCTCCGCGAGCCGCGAGCCGGACGCCGGGTGCCTGGTGCCGGTGCGCGGCGCCGGGGGCCGGGTTCCGGGGCCGGTTACTCGTCGGGGTCGGACAGGACGGCGCGGAGCTCGCGCCGGTTGCCGACGTTCAGCTTCGCGTAGATGCGGTTCAGCTGCGTCTCCACGGTGCTGACCACCACCGAGCGCCTCCGCGCGATCTCGGGGGTGGTCAGGCCCTCGCAGACCATCGCCACGACCTCGCGCTCGGCCCCGGTGAGGCTGCTGAAGGCGGCGTTGGGGCCGTCCACGGAGAGCCTCAGCTCCCCGGCCGTCTTCAGGGCGAGGTCGGCGTAGGCAGCGGCGCCGGTGCGGTTGAAGGCGACCAGCGCCCGCCTCAGCAGCCGCTCCGCCTC
Organism: Streptosporangium heterodermiicola; assembly: GCF_051390675.1. Taxonomy (NCBI): domain Bacteria; kingdom Bacillati; phylum Actinomycetota; class Actinomycetes; order Streptosporangiales; family Streptosporangiaceae; genus Streptosporangium; species Streptosporangium heterodermiicola. Next base: position 126,702 of record NZ_JBPJSR010000013.1, on the reverse strand, counting down.
GGCGTGACGGCCCCGGGCGTGCTGGGAGCGCGTCATCACCAGGTCGATCCTGCCCGCCTCGATCGGCAGCCCCACCTCGCGGGCCAGGGAGAGAGCCTCCTCGCACTCCCGTACGGCACCCGCGTGGTCGCCCCGGGCTGCGGCGATCTGGCCCCGCACCCTGGCGATGGACATCAGGGTCGAGAGGCGCCCGCTCGACGCGGCCCTGTCGGTGAAGACGCCCAGCGAGGCGTCCGCCTCGTCGACCCGGCCGAGCTGGGAGAGCGCGTCGGCGCCGATCGGGCCGAACAGGTGGGTGCCCGGCTCCAGGGAGTCGTAGTGCAGCTCGATGGCCTCGGCCGCGCTGAGCAGCCGCTGGACGTCGCCCTGGGCCTGGGCGATCGACGCGCGCGCGCCCGCCGCGTAGGCGAGGCTCGCCCTGCTCTCGACGATCGGCGCCCAGTCGGCGGCCTGGCGGGCGTGTTCCTGTGCCCGGTCCCACTCGCCCCGGGCCGCGCGGGGGAAGCACGCCAGGGAGTGCAGGATCGCGTAGTCCCAGACCCGCTCGTTCTCCTCGGCGTCGCCGACGGCGAGCCGGGTGAACTGGACGGCGTCGTCGAGTCTGCCCCGCCGGTACTCGACCTCGCCCAGGAAGCCGAGCGCCTGGCCGACCCGCAGCGCCTCGCCGCGCGTGGCCCGCGCGACGCTCTCGCGCAGGTCGGCGGACGCGCCCTCCAGGTCGTCGGTCCACAGCCGGATCATCCCGCGGGCCACCAGCCCGTCCAGCCCGGCCACCGAACCCGGCAGGTCGGCGTCCACCAGGGACGCCAACGCCTCCTCGGCACGTCCGGCCAGCGTCCAGCCCAGGGACTGGGCGAACCAGGCGAACGCGCGCACCCACGGTTCGTGGCTGCCCGCCGCGACGGCCGCCGTGCCGTACTCGACCATCTCGGGGTAGGAGATCTCGACGACCCCGATGATCGCGAGCTGGGCCGCGATGCGCGCCCGCAGGTCCGCGGGCGCCTGCGGGCTCTCCGCCCTGTCGTGCCCGACGGCGCCCAGGGCCTGGACGAACAACAGCTTGGCCTCCGCGACGCGTCCGGAGATCAGGGCCTGGTAACCGGCGACGTAGTCGCGCCAGGGACCTCGCGGCATCGCGAGGATCTCGCTCTCGTAGCGCCGGGCGACGGTGGCGTCACCGGAGACCAGCAGGGTCTCCGCGGCCGTCAGTATCCGGGCCACCCTGTCGGGCCCCGGCGGGGTCAGCTCCGCGGCGTGGCGGGCGTACACCGCCGCGAGGGGGAGCCTGCCGCGCGACAGCAGGGACTGGGCCTCCTCCTGGGCGAGCGCGGCGAGCTCGCCGTCCGTACCGCCGCCGGACGCCGCGATCCCGTGCCACAGCGCGCCGGGACCGCCGAGCAGGGCGGCGCTGCGGTGCAGCGCCCGGCGGCGCTCGACGCCGGAGTCGTAGTAGATGCGGTCCCAGACGAGCAGGGTGGTGAACGCGAACTCCTGCCCTCCCGTGCCGGGGATCTCCTTGACCAGCCCGGCGTCGGCGGCCTCTTCGAGGGGCGTCGTGGCGTCGGCGACGCCGGAGAGCGCGCGCAGGTCGGCCAGGCCGAAGCGGCGGCCGAGCACCGCCGCCGCGCCGACGACCTCGCGGGTACGGCGGTCGCACGACGCCAGCCGCGCCACGACGGCCTGCGTCATGCCCCGGGGGGCGGGCAGCGGGCCGTTGCCGAAGTTGATCGAGTGCATCTCCACCTGGTCCAGCAGGAGCACCGAGTGCAGCGCGTTGCCGTCGGTGTGCTCGTGCAGCCTCCTGGCGCCGGAGGGGGTGAGCCCGTCGTGGCCGGTCGCGACGGCGAGTCTCACGAGGTCGTCGGCGGGGAGCCCGTCGACCTGGAGCAGGCGGCCCTGCGCCGAGTCGAAGATCCGCTCCCAGCCCTCGTGGAGCTCCAGGCGGGGGGCGTCCGGCGCCGCTCCCGTCGCGTACCCGGGAGCCTGGTGGACGACCAGGAGCATGACCTGGGCGTTGCGCAGGCGCCGGGCCGCCAGGCGGAGCGCGGCCATCGACTGCCGGTCGCCGCAGTGCGCGTCGTCGACGACCACGATCAGCGCGTCCGCTGCGGCGAACTCCGCCGCGAGGGCCTGCCCGATGAAGGCGGCCTCGGCCTGGCCCGACAGCGTCCTGGCGAGCGCCGGGGTCGGCAGCTGCTCGGCGATCTGCTCCAGCACTCCCCAGGGGTGGACGAGCGCGTCCTCGTCGCCGAAGGCGCGGACGGTCCGCACGCCGGGCACGGTGCGCAGGAAGCGTTCGACCAGCTCGGTCTTGCCGATTCCCGACGCCCCCCGGACACCCACGATCCGCGCGTCGCGGCGTCTGGCCTCCCCCCACGCCTCGCCGAGGAAGTCGAGCTCCCGCTTCCGGCCGATGAACAGCGGAGAGGTTCTGCCGTACAACGCAGCGCTCCCTTTTCACGATCCTTAATGTTCTTGACGGCGATTATGGGTCAGGAATCAACCTATCGGCATGGATTTCATCTGAATATTTTTCATGAAACAGATCCGAACTAATTTCACGTCATCCGGGCACCCTCTGGATTCCCTCGCCCACGGAACGCTCCGGAAGCAGGCTGCGATCATCCGGACACGCTGGGAATCCGCCGTCCAGGAGATCCGTGACGCCCGCCCCCAGCGGCCCCGACCTGGCCCTCGCCGCATTCCATACGGGTTTTCCCCGGAATAGGAACGATCTACCCTTGAGGAAGGGGATGACGGTTCATGGATACGATCGGCCACAAAGAGGTCACGGCCATTGATTGCCGTACGCCCGGCACGGATTTCGCGCGATCGGCGATTTCTGCGCTCGGTAAGTATGCGATGACACGAAGTATCCAATACCTCGCACATTACGCGAGGAAGCACACCACGGATACGGTGCGCGATTTCCCGACCACGGTCCGGGACGTCCGCCCGGCGGGCCGGAGCCGAGCCGGGGTCACGCGTGGACGCGGGCGCGAGCCGGGACCGGGCGGGAGCGCGGAGGCCGAGTGCAGCACCGCGCGGAGGGTGCCGAGCACCTCGGGGCGGCGCCGGACCTCCGCGACGAAGGCCGGGGCGAGCGGGCTGGGCACGTACGTGAAGGCGGACCGCTCGCGGATCATCGCGTCCACCCACGCGTCCGGCGTCAGCCCGGCCATGAAGGAGAGAGTGCCGCCGAGGTACAGGTGCGGCAGGATGACCCCCCACAACCCGGCCACGAAGGAGAACGTGCCGGTGAACGCGCACCCGCCGCCCGGCGCGAGCCGGTAGTGGAAGGGCATGTGCCGGATGATCCTGGCCAGCGTGGCGTCCTCGACCACCACGCCCTTGGCGTCGCCCGTCGTCCCGCTGGTGTAGCCGATCACGGCGGGGAACCCACCGGGACCCGGCTCGGGAAGCCGGTCGGAGGCCCCGGCGAGCAGGTCCGCGTAGCGCAGCGCGCCCCGGGCGGGCTCCCGCCCCGCGCTGACCAGGATGCCGGGCCCGGCGATCGCCTCGGCGACCTCGGTCCGGCTGTCCGTGTGCAGGAACGCCCGCACGTCGGCGTCGTCGACGATCGCCTGGACCTCGCCCGCCCTGAGCCGGTCGTTGACGTGCACGGCGGTGAACCCGCCGAACGCGCAGGCCATGTACGCCTCCAGCGCCTCGGCCCGGTCCCCGGCCATCAGCGCCACCCGGTCGCCGGGGCGGACCCCGAGCCCGTGCAGGGCGTTGGCGAGCCTGGCGGCGTTGGAACCGAGCTCGCGGTAGGTCCGCCGTCCCCGTGCGCGACCATCGCGGTCCGCCCGCCGAACCGCCGCACGGCGGCTCTCAGGAGCGAGCCCCAGCCGTCCCGCGCGTCCATGCCGAGCCGTACGGCCCGCCGGGTCCGGCCCCCCCACGAGCCGGACCCGGACGGACGGCGGCCGGACGCGCCCGGCCAGGACACCTCGGAGCCCGGCGTCCCGGCACCCCGTGTCGCGGAGCCGGGGGTCCCCGGGCCGTGCGGAGCGGGGGTCGTCATGCCGCGAAGTCCGTACCGAGACCCATCCCGCGCAGCAGGGTGGCCCGGTCGTAGTATTCCAGCCATTCGGTGACCAGCCCGTCCGCCACGCTCAGCACGCCGACGACCGGAACCTCCCCGTGATGCCCCCGGACGTCGAAGACGTCGAGGCGTTCCAGGAACACCCGGCCGTCGACCACCCCCAGCGCCCGCACGTGCGGGGTGAGCCGCTCCAGGCCGTCGGCGAGGACGGCGAGGCGCTCACCGATGGCCTCGCGTCCTCGCAGGGGCTCCCGCATCACGCTGTGCAGCACGCCGTCCGGCGCGAACAGCCCGACCACGCGGTCCCAGTCGAGGTCGTTCCACGCCTCGACCATGTCCCGTACCACCGGCAGCTTCGCGTCGTCGTCCATGTCTCACACTCCCTTTTCCCCGGCCGCTTCCGGTGCGTGCGCCATCTCGCTCCTGAGACGGCGCTTGAGGATCTTGCCGACGGGGTTGCGGGGCAGCGTGTCCCGCAGCTCCAGGCGTTCCGGCAGCTTGTACGAGGCGATGCGGTCGGCGCGCAGGTGGCCGACCAGCTCGCCGAGGGTGAGGGCGCTCCCCTCGCGCGGCACCACCACCGCGCACACCCTCTCCCCCAGTACGTCGTCCGGGTAGCCGACGACCGCCACGTCCTGGACGGCGGGGGGTCGGCGGGATGCGCCTCGGCATACGCCCGGACCGTCCTGTCCGCCCTGTCCACCCTGTCCACCCTGTCCACCCTGTCCACCCTGTCCACCCTGTCCACCCTGTCCACCCTGTCCACCTCGGCCCTGTCGGCCTCGGTCCCGTCCGTCTCGGTCCCGTCCGCCTTGTTCCGTACGACGGCCGCCAGCTCGGCGTCCAGGTCGACGGCCCCGGCGGGCAGGGATCCGCCTCCGGCCGGACCGTCACCGGCGGCCGCGCCACGATCCGGGGCGCCCTCGGCCTGAGCGCCGTGAACCGACACGCCGTGAACCGAGGCACCGTCAGTCGAGGCACCGTCAGTCGAGGCACCGTCAGCCGACGCGCCGTCAGCCGACGCGCCGTGGACCAGCAGGACGCGCAGGCCGGGCAGGGCCGTGCGGACCTCCCCCGGCGCGGAGCCGGTCACCGCCCAGCGGCTGATCGCCTGGGCCAGGGAGCGTCTGGCCCACTTCAAGTGCCCCGCCGACGTCTCGTTCGTGGACGCGCTGCCGCGCAAGGCGAGCGGCGAACTCCTCAAGACGCGCCTCCGCGAGGACCACGGCCGTCCCTGACCCCCGGTCCCGGGCGTCATCCGGAGGGAGGCGCCCGGGCCCCCTTCACCGCGCACGGACGCGGACCGGCACCCACCGGACGCGAGTGTGCGCACCCTGGATGCCTCCGGACGCACGCGGGCGGGGTCCGGAACGCGGACGCGGTCCGGCCCTTCACCGCACGCGGACGCGGTCCGGCCCTTCACCGCACGCGGACGCGATCGGGTCCCTCAGCGCACGCGGGTGTAGGTCAGCTCGAAGTCGAGGTTCCACGTCACGCCGTTCTCCGACATCTCCCACCGCCCGTCCACGGTGTCGCCGTCGGCGCTCAGCGTGCCGGTGAAGCGCTGGTTGAACCCGGGCGCGTCCCGCCACATCGTCCACACGTCGTCGGCGAACGTCATCCGGTAGACCCGGTACACGCCCCGGGCGTCGGCGTACAGCGTGGTGAACTCCCCGGCGGCGTCGTCGAGGCCGATCACGGTGGTGGTCGGGAAGGGCGCGTGGTCCCGCCACGGGTCCGGCGTGGTGGGCGGGATCGGATCGGCGTCGGTGTACTGGCGCAGGAACGCGCCGCCCTCCTGCCAGGCGAACTCGGTCCACGCCGAGCCGACGCCGTCGACCTTCGGTTGCACCGTCCACCGTCCGACGAGCACGTCGAGCCGCGCGAGTGCGGGATGCCTGCCGTCCATCTCCGTGTCCTCTCGTTGACGTCCCCACACGTTACCGACGGCCGGTGTCAGGAAAAGGAATCGGTGGCACGGGGAGAACCCGTCCACGGCGTCGCCGGTTTCCCGGGAACCCGGTGGTCCATCTCACCGCGACTACGACCGCGGTGGCCGCGGGCCGGAACGGCGGGTTCAGCCGATGTCGAGGACCGCCTTGCCGTGCAGCCGGCGACCGAGGAGTGCCTCGACCGCCTCCGCGGCCTTGTCCCAGCCACCCCGCCAGGAGATCCGCGGAGCCAGGGCTCCGGTCGCCACCTGCCCGGCCAGCCAGGTCAGGTCAGGGGCCAGCCCGGGACAGCCGAGCAGGAAGAAGGTGACGACCGAGCGGTCGTGGCGGCCCTGGTCGCCGAGCAGCGCCCCGAACGGGAAGTGCTCACCCTCGTCCGTCGTGTGCCCAACGGACACCAGCGTGCCGCCCGCGGCGAGCTTGCCGAAAGCGTCCACCAGTTGCCGTCCGCCGACCAGTTCCACGACGCCGTCCACCGGGTCGCCGATCCCGGACGGTCCCGCCACCACCTCGTGCGCGCCCAGTGCCCGCAGGCCGTCCCCGTGCGCGACCGGGTCGCCGGTGGACGCCGTCACGTGCGCGCCGCCCAGCCGGGCGAGCTGCACGGCGTACCGCCCGACCCCTCCGGTGGCACCGGTGACCAGCACCCGCTTGCCGACGACGGGACCGAGCCGGTGCAGGGCGCGCAGCGCGCTGGCCCCCGCCACCGGGACCGTGCTGACCGCGCCGGGGTCGGCCCCCTGAGGCACCGTGCCGATCAGCTCCGTGTCGACGGCCCGGAACTCCGCCCACGCGCCGTCGCCGGCGAGTGTCACCACGGGGGTGCCCACGGCCGGGCCGGAGCCGTCGGCGGCGGCCCGCTCCACCACCCCGGCCGCGTCCCACCCCGGCACCGTTCCCTCGGGGGCGTTCTCCAGGCCGGACTTCACCTCGCCGTGGTTGAGGGAGGTCGCCGTCACCCGGATCAGCGCCTGGTTCGGGGCGGGTTCGGGATCGCGGACCTCACCGAGCCGCAACCCACCGGGCACGGAACGATCGACAAGCAGAGCACGCATGGGTGATGCACCTTTCGCTGGGACAACTCTCCGGGACAGCGGCAACCACCGGCTCGCCGAAGACTCACCGAAACAGCGGTAACCGTCGACGGCCACCATAACGCCACTGAGTGGCATAAACCTACAAGAGGCATTCGCGCTCCGCTACACTGGCCGCGATGACTACCCCGGCCCCACCTCATTCGCCGACCTCGCCGACCTCGCCGGTCGCCCCGGCCGACCGGCTGCCACTGCGCGAACGCAAGAAGCTGCGCACCCGCCAGGCGCTGATCGACACCGCCCTGGAGCTGTTCACCGAGCGGGGTTTCGACGGCACGACGCTCGACGACCTGTGCGAGGCGGTCGAGGTCTCCAAACGCACCTTCTTCCGTACCTTCAGCAGCAAGGAGGACGTGGCGACGGCGCCCCTCCACGACATGTGGACGGCCTTCCTCGACGACCTCGAATCCCGTGCCTCCGGCGGCCGTTCCGTCCTGGAGATGCTGCAGGAAGCCCTGCTCGCCACCCTCGGCCGCATGACGGCCGAGGGCTGGGCGCGTCGCGTCCGGCTCAGCCACCTGCTCGCGGAGAAGACCCCCTCCATGGACGCGCACGGCCTGCACTTCTGCGACCGCACCAGCCGCGCCGCGCTCGCGATCCTGCACCACAGGCTCGCCCTGGCCGACCCGCACGACCTGCGCCCGCGACTCGCCATCGACATGCTCGTCGCCGCGTTCCATCGTGCCCTGGAGACGTGGACATCCCAGCCCGGTCCCGCCACCCGCGCCGACCTGGCCGCCCACGTCCGCGACGCCTTCGCCGCGATCCCCGGCAGCCTCACCCTGACCGCCGGCCCGCGAGACGCGGTCTAGTACTGCGACGACAGGTTGTGTCTTTCACGTCTGCGGCGGTGGCCGTCGCGGGCTCGTTGCCGGGTTCGCCTTCTCCGTTCGGACCGCTTCAGGACATGGCCCTTAATACGAACGGCGTGTAATACAACGCGATTCCGTGAACGCCGGACCTTGTTGATGCTCAGCGTCGCCATTCCCGGTGGCCGATGTGGACAGGACCCTCTTTTTCAGCCACCTGCTGGGGGTGGACCAGGAGTACGGGCCTGCCGCGCAGAGTGTTATATGCCGATACCAGGCCCGGTGGCCGCGCATTTGACAGTGATCGAGCCCGGTATCGTTCTTCACCGCACCGGAAGCATTCTTCGACCGCTCCACGGTGTGGGCGGGTAGGGTTCTCGATCGACCAGAGCACATCCTTTCTGGCTTGCGTACGCGCAGAACACCCGATCTGAAAGTTCTCGATCCCGCCGGCCGCCCCGGAATATTGGCGGGCGACCCCCGTCGACCGCACGTCCTTCTTCGAAAACCCCGTTTCATTAAGCCGCCCGGCGGCGCGACTCCACCCGAGGAAAACGACGGGCGAACACCGCCGACGGGCAGGGGCTGCGCTCCCGCAGGGACGCGAACAGTGCGGCGCCCGGCTGAGCCGTGGTTAAGAAAACGGCATGCGGAGGACCGATTGTCTCGGTGCCTCCGCCGCCTCCGCCGCCTCCGTTGCCTCCGCGCCGGTTCCGGTCAGCCCGCGGTGAAGCGCCAGCCTTCGGTGACGGTCGGAGCGTTGGTGGTGCCCCGCTGGGTGCCCCGGTCGAAGCACTGCTCGCGCGGTCGTCCCACGACCGCCGGCCAGGAGAACACCGTTTGGACGTCGTAGACCACGTCGTACGCCTGCACACCGTACTGCCCGGTCACCCTGCTGCGCGGAGGGACGACGAGGCTGGCGTCCACACCGATGGCGGTGGTCCGTTCCTGCACGATCTGCGTGCTGACATTGGTCTGCAAATATCCGGTCAGCTCGGCTGTCGCGCCCACTGTGACGCTGATCCGCCAGGTTCGTGACTGCGATGAGCTGAACGTCGCATTGATTGGCGTGTCAAGGGCGTTGTCCACGACACGGGCGTCACTCACGTTGAACGTCGAAGCAGTGGAAACCGCGGTGTATCGGTACCCCGCCAAATAGGGGGTGCGGCCGTAGAACGCCAGCCGCCAAACGATAGTGGGGTCGGTCGGGCAGGAAATCCGCGGACCGGGTCCGTCGGCATGCGCGACGCCCGGCGTTACGGTCACGCCTAAACTTGAGATCAGGGCCGTGAGCACCGTGAACGCGGTGATTCTTCCACGCCGTCCGTTGAGTCTTCCGGCCACTCCCCGCCGCCGGTCGTGCGCTCTACTTCGAATGCCGGCCAATCTTTACCTCCATGCGACTTGAATTTTTCCCGGTCCACGAGCGTGGCCGGTTCTTCCACCCGGCCGCGCCGCCGAGCGCCGCTTGCAACTGCTGCATTGAGAGGTACAAACGCATACTTTGATTGCTGTCCGGGCACCTGTCAACAGCCGGAACAGTGCCCGGCCACTCGGGTCCTCGATGTCTTCGTCCAGGCGATGGAAAAGGGCCCCAAACGAAAAGGAGCGGTTCCCGGCAACCGGCGAACCCCGCGAGGTCCCGCACCGGCCGGGAGCATCGGTAGTGCGCCGGGAGGCGGGCGTCGACGTCTACCGTGCCGTGGCCCTCGAAGAACCACTTCCGCTCCTCGGTGTTCACCTGCTCGTCAGGCGGGACGCCTCCGAGCGGGCGAGCGGAAGTGCGACCAGCACCACCGCCTGGATCGCGAGCAACGCCGGAACGATGCCCCAGCGGTCTGCCACCAGGCCGGCTCCCAGGGCGACGAGCGCGTAGAGCACGCTGCCGAGGAGCGACGCGAGCGAACCCATCGTCGCGCGTTCCCGGTCGGTGAACTCGCGCTGCAGCAACGTCTGCTGGGCGATCGTCGACATGCCGTAGGCCGGTGATCCGAGCAGCACGGGCGAGAACACCGTCGGCTTGACCAGCGCCACGAGGTTCGCCACGTTGTCGAACAGCTCACCGAACAGCAAGGTGCGGGCCGCGCCCACCCGGCCGATCACCCAGCCACTGACGCGGAAGCCGACGAAGGCCACGCCATGGCCGAAGGTGCGCCACAGGCCCAGCGCCCAGAGCGGCCACAGCCCTGCCACGAAAACAGGCGACAACTGGGCCGCGCTTTCGCCGCTGTAGCGAAGCGCCGACACCAGAGTCATCCGGCGGAGCACCGGATTACCGCGGATGCCGCGCAGGGCCGACCCGAGATGCGCCAGCACGTTCGATTCCAGCGGGTCGTGCACCCGCGGTTCCCGGACCCGCAAGGCGACGAGCACGCACAGCACCTGCGGCACGACCGACAGCACGACCACCACACGAAGCGACCACGCGCCGGCGACCACGCCCCCTATGGCCGCCGCCAGTGCGAGCGCGATCTGGAACATCGAGTTCACCCGGCCCGAGTGCCGGGGGAACTCCTCCTCCCGGCCGGCTTCGAGCAACGTGTCGTAGAGCAGGGACTCGTTGTTGCCGCTCCACAGCGAGGTCGCCAATCCCTCCAGCACGACAGCCGCCAGGAGGAGACCGTAGCCCGGAGCCCCGGCGTACCCGAGATGGGCGGCCACCATGACGACGGCACCGGCGATCATCGTGCCGCGTCGGCCGAGGCGGTCGGAGAGCATCCCGGTAGGGACCTCGAACGCCGCCGAAGACAGCATCTTCACCGCCAGGAGGCTGGCGGCAGCGGTGTACGAGCCGGTGACCTGCGCGAAGTAGATGACCATGATCGGCCCGTACATGCGGAAGTCGCCGAAGAAGTTGAACCAGCTCAGCAGGCGGACATTCCGGTCGACGGTCTGATCGGCGGAGTTAGGAGCGGGCGGAGCCGACCTGGGCCGTTGAGATCCCCTGCCGAACGGGGCAGCGATCAGGCGTTCGGCCAGGACACGTACACGGAGCAGTGAGGAACGACGAGCGGACACGGCAGAACTCCCGGAAAGGCGAACGGAGACGCCAGACGGCGCCAAGGGCCGGTGACACGTGTCACCTCGCCCCGGCGACCGGGATGTGTGCCGGCTTCGCCGCTACACGCGCGGCGTCACAAGCCTGCGACCGCGGTCACCGAGGGGCGAACGGAAGCTCCGGTCATCGTTGTAGCCATCAGTGCTCCTCGATTCCCCAGGCGGACGGGATTCCGCAACGGCTTCGACTCTAGCGACCGAAGGACCTACGTGGGAGGGTCCCCGGCCCGACCAGGGCTGACGAGCACCACGAGCGGGCGGCCCCTGCCGTCGGCCAGCGCGCGTGTCTTGGTGGTCAGGCCGCCGCATGACCGGCCGATGCCATGATCGTCGGGCTCGACCCGCACGGCAGCGGCTCTTCGGGGTCTTCGGGGTCTTCGGGCTCTTCGGGCTCTTCGGGGAACAGCGTCTCCCCTCACGTGATGACGCGCAGGTGTTTTTCCTGGATCCGGATGAAATGATCCTGGAGCCTCGGACATGAGGGGGTGTCCCCGATCCCCATCACCGAGGAGGCGTCCTGCCATGGGAACCGCCCGTGCGTGCTTCGACCTGGCCATGGCTCCCGGCGAGATGTTCGCCGGGGTCCGGCTGAGAGAGGGCCGCCCGGTGGCCGGGATCCTGGCCGAGGCGCGGAAACGCGACCTGTCCACGGTGTTCAGCCTCGTCCGGATCGACGCGAAGACGGGCGGGCTGTCCTTCGAGCCGCTCCCCGCCGACCGGGTCGGACGTGACTGGACCGTCTGGAACGCCTGGCAGGTGAAGGCCGGGGTGATCCGGCTGTTCGTCACGCCCGAACGACTGACCGAGAACCCGTTCTACAACGGCAGCGCGCCACCACCCGCCTCCTGACCGCGCGGGAACCGGCTCCGCCCGCACCCGAGGGCGGAGCCGGACGGTTCAGCCGCCCGGTTGCCGGCCCTTCCGGCGGATCTTGATGTGGCGCATGTCCGTCACCGCGACGTGGAGGATCCGGTACGGGTGGCCGTACGCGTCCAGCGCCGCGAGGGCCCCCAGGGTGGCCTCGTCCTCGCCGTCGTCCGGGCCCGCGGGCACCTGGCAGCGGAAGGTGAACGCCGAGAGGCTCTGGTCGTGGGTGAAGGTCCCCGCCTCGGTGAACCCCAGGCCGCCCGCCGCGAGGACGGCGGCGCGGCCGGTGTCGCCCGGCCCGTCGAACGTGCCGCGGATCATCACCCTGAACATGGCCGGTCCTCGTCTCGTGATCTCGTGGCGTAGGTGAGAACGCGCTCGCCGAGCAGCCCCTCGACGCTGTCCAGGAGGTCCAGCACGGCCGCGGCGATCGCGTCGGGGTGCTCCCCCGCCGTGGTGCGCCTGCCGATCTCGGCGAAGACCATCGAGTGGAAGCAGCCGAGCTGCCAGGCCACCACGCGGGGCACCGGGTCGTCCGGGGCGGCTCCGGTCTCCTCGGCGAGCACGGCGGCGAGCGCGTCGGTCATCTGCCGGCCGAGGTCCTCCAGCCGGGCGGTGAGCGTGGGGGCGGCTCGCATCATCTCGAAGACGCGGCCGAACCCGTCGGTCAGCCCCAGCCGGCGGTCGCGACGGTGCGCCTCGTCGCGCAGATGGGCCAGCACCGCCCGCGCGGCGGACTCACCGGGCGGGCGGTGCCGCACGATGTCGGCGAGCCGCTGCGGGGACGCCTCGTCCGGCGGCAGGACGAGGTCCTCCTTGGCCTGGAAGTAGTTGTAGACGGTGTTCACCGACACCTCGGCCGCGGCGGCGACCTCGGCGATCGTGACGTGCTCGAAGCCCCGCTCCACGAACAGGCCGACGGCCACCTGGGAGACGCGCTGCCGCGTCTGTCGTTTCTTCCGCTCTCGCAGCCCCTCGGTCATGGCCGGAAGTTTAACCACACTCCAAATATAGAGTCGATTGCATTTTTGGAGTGCGGCCTGTTTTGAGGAGACCACGGCCTCGGCAAGGCCCGGGGTCAGCCGATCTGGCGGTCGCTCCCCTCCCACCAGGGGCGGCGCAGCTCGCGCTTGAGGACCTTGCCCGAGGGGTTTCGGGGTAGCGCGTCCACGAAGGAGACGGCGGTGGGGCACTTGTAGTGGGCGAGCCGCTCGCGGGTCCAGGCGAGCAGTTCCTCCTCGGTGGCCTCCTGGCCGGGGCGGGGCACCACGACCGCGAGGGGCGTCTCGCCCCAGCGCTCGGAGGGGACGCCGATCACCGCGGTCTCCAGCACCGCGAGGTGCCCGGCCAGGGCGCTCTCCACCTCGGCCGGGTAGACGTTCTCCCCGCCGCTGACGATCATGTCCTTGATCCGGTCGTTCAGGTAGAGGTAGCTACGGGATCGGCGCCATGCTGACCGCCCCACCGGCCCCGCCGGTCTCGCCGCCCAGGTCGAAGCAGGAGCCGAACAGCGCGACCCCCGAGGCCAGCCCCGAGGCGGTGATGTTGACGCCCTTGGGCCGTCCCGTCGTGCCGGAGGAGTACATGAGCACGATCAGCTCGTCCACGGTGGCGTCGCGCTCGGGGTCCCTGGGCCGCGCCCCGGCCAGCCACTCCTCGTAGGCGGGACCGGCCACGATCACCGGCACACCCTCTCCCGCCGGGACCTCTGCGTGCTCGGGGCCGACGACCACCAGCGACACGGCGGCGTCGGCGAGGATCCAGCGCATCTCGTCCGGCGCCAGCCTGAAGTTGAGCGGGACCAGCACAGCGCCCGCCTTGGCCGCGCCGAAGAGCAGCTCGAAGTACTCGGTGGCGTTGCGGTCGACGTATCCCACGCGGTCGCCGGGTTCGAGGCCCGCGGCGATCAGGGCGTCGGCCACCCGGTCGGAACGCTCGGCGAGTTCCCCGTACGTGGCGGCGCGGCCGTCACCGGTGACGGCGTCGGGCGCGCGGCTCGCGGACAGGCGCAGGAGGTCGGCGACGGGAGTGGGGGCGGGGGCATGGTCGTCCTTCTCTCTTCCGGACCGGGCGTCGCAGCCCGGCCTTCCACGCGAGCCGGACGGTGACGCCCGGCCTTCTCACACGGGCCGAGTCACCGCCCGGCCTTCTCACACCGGCCGAGCACCGCCGCCCGGCCTCTCGAAGGTCAGGCGTCACCCCCCGGCCTTTCCTGCGGGCCAAGCGCCGAGGCCGGGCGTCGAGGCCGGCCTCGTGCCGTCGAGTCTTCTCATGCCGGGCGTTGCACCACGATCTCGTGCCCGCGCAGCGGTGCCGCGCAGGCGTCGCACGTCAGCTGGATCTGGAAGTCACGCCCGCACGCCCGGTGCGTGTAGACCAGGGCGGGTCCCTCGGCCGCCCGGAACCACCGCTGTCCCCAGTCGATACCGGTCATCGTCACGGGGAAGAAGGCGCGCCCCTTCTCCGTGAGGTGGTAGCTGAGCCAGTCCTGCCGTTCGGCGCTGGGCACCTGCTCGAAGACGCCGAGCTCGCAGAAGACCCGGAGCCGGTCGGCGATGATGGTGGGCGGGGCGCCCAGGCGCTGCTCGAAGTCGCGGAAGCGGTGCAGTCCCTGGAAGGCGGCTCCCAGGATCGCCGCCGACCAGCGGTTGCCGACCAGTGCCATCGTCTCGGGGAACATGCCCGCGCCGCCGTCGGCGGTGGAACCGGAGCGGCGCCGGGTCGTGGCGGCGGGCACCGAGCGTTCCCAGGTGCCGCTCGGCCCGAAACCGCCGACGACGTCGCGGGGCCGTACGGAACGCGAGCAGGTGGCGCAGGTGAGGATGGGCAGGAACTCCCGGCCGCAGCGCCGGTGGACCATCCTGGGCAGCGACTCCTGGTGCTCGGGCACCCAGCGCGACTCCCACGCCCACACCGACAGCAGCATCGGCCACAGGTCCCGTCCCCGCTTGGTCAGCCGGTACTCGAACCGTTTGGCCCTGCTCTGGTATTCGACCCGCTCGAAGACGCCCATCTCGGTGAGGAAAGCCAGCCTCCGGGTCAGTACCGCGTGCGAGATGGGCAGCTCCTGCCGCCACTCCCCGTAGCGGCGAACCCCGAGCAGCGCGTAGCGCAGGATCAGCAGGTTCCACTCGTCGCCGATCAGCCCCAGGGTGAGGCCGACGGCGTTGGTATGCCCCGGGGGAAGCTGCGTGGGACGGTCCATGGGGTGCACGAGCACGCGCGTCTCCTGTAGGCCACGGTCCCGGGTGCCCTTCGCCGCCGCGTCCGCTCCCGGGGTTCCGGGACCGGGGACGGCGGCCTTCGCCCGTGTCACGGCGCCACCGGCGACCACCGGTCCCGCCGCGGCGGGACCGGCGAGCTCGGGCCCGTCGCGACCGGCGGGGGCGTCGGCCCTCGCGGTCACGCGACCGGAGGCGTCCATACCGGAGGAACCGGCGACCGTACCGGAGAGACCGGCGACGCCGGTTCCCGCCTTCACGGGCCGGTTCATGCCGGTCACAGCCTCAGGGCGTGGGCCGGTGACTCGGCGTCACGCCAGCCGGGGATCGAGTCGCCCGCCGCCCAGGTGGCGTGCGTGCCGCTGGAGACGCGCTCGGGAAGCCTCAGCCTGGCCAGCGGACCGTCGGCCACCCTGGCCGCGTCGAAGATCAGGCACTCGGAACGATCTTCGTTCATGTCGGTGGTCAGCGTAACAAGGTAACCGTCGTCCTCGGCGGTGGATCCCACACGCGGGGCCATCGCGGGCTCGCTGCCGTACACCCCGGCGGGCAGGCCGAAGCGCTCCTCGTTGCCGGTGAGCAGGTCGTGGCGGACCAGCCCGTCGAACAGGAACCACCCCTCCAGCCCGGTGGCCGCGTAGGCGTAGCGGTGCCGGCGCCCGCCGTAGGCGTTGTTGAGCACGCCGAACTCGGTGATGGAGTCGGTCAGCCGTTCCTCCCGGCACCGCCCGGTGACCAGGTTCAGCCGCCAGCGGTGCAGCCGGGTCTGCATGCGGTCGAGCGCGAGGAAGCGGAACATCCGCTGGTAGGCGCCGCCCTCACCGGTGTCCTTGGGCTCGGGGTCGCCCTGGAAGAAGCCGTCCAGGACGATCTCGTCGCCCTCCTCGTACGCGTTGACCCAGTGCAGCACGTAGGTGGAGTCGGCCTCGAACCACTGGATCGGCCGGGGGCCTCCGCGCCGGGGCACGACGGCCAGCCGGGTCGGCAGCTCGGGATGGAACCTGGCCGCGTACCGCCCCCTGGCCAGCAGGTCGGGCTCCCAGAACATGGGACAGTCGTTGAGGATGGCGTAGTTCTCGGTGAAGGCCATGTCGTGCGGCAGGCGCGGCCCGGGGAGCGGCACCTCCACGTAGTGGCTGAGCCGGTCGTCGGCCCCGACCACGCCGTAGTGCATGTACGGCTCGGCGGTGCCGTAGTTGAAGAAGAGCAGTTCCCCGGTGTGCGGGTCGACCTTCGTGTGCGCAGAGACCCCCAGGTCGTGGGGGAAGGCCCCGCCCCACTCGGCCTTGCCGAGCGTCTCCAGGGTGAGCGGGTCGAGCCGGTAGAGGTCGCCGCACTGGTAGAAGCTGGTGAGCGCGACGCCCGCGTGCACGACGACGTCGGTGCTGGAGGCGTCCTTCATCCGGCCCCTGGCTCCCCAGCCGTCCTGGCGCGGGGAGTTGTCGGGCCGCTCGGCGATCCCGGCCCAGAGCGGCCCGCCCGCCTCCCGCTCGGCGAGCAGCCCGTCGGTGCGGATGAAGCGGTTGCGGTAGAAGGCCTTGCCGTCGCGGAACCCGACGACGTGGACCATCCCGTCGCCGTCGAAGGGGTGGTAGCGCTCCAGCGCGGGGTGCACCGGGTTCTCGGTGTTGCGCAGGTAGACCCCGTCGAGGTCGGCGGGGATCTCCCCCTCGACGACCTGAAGGTCCTCGGCGCGCCACTCGGTGGTCTGCGGCCGCCACGGACCCGTCCGGTACGGGTGGTCGTCGTCCTGGGGCAGGGTCGACAGCACGCGCCCGACGACTTCGACGTCCATTGGTCTTCTCCTCGTGTGACTGGACCGCGCGGGCCCTCGTGTGACCGGACCGCGCGGGGAATGCCCGCTGACTTCACCCGGCCCGCTTCGCCCGGTTCACTTCGCCTGACCCGCTCGGCCCGGCTCTCGCCTCGTCCGGACCGCTCGGCCCGGTTCATCTCACCCGGCCCGCTTCGCCCGGCCCTTCGCTCCGGTTCGCTTCACCGGATCGCCCGCCCGGGTCTACTCGGCCCCGACGACGAAACCGACGGTCGTGGTCGTACTGCCGCCGATGTTGAGCGTGCCGAACCGGCGCGCCCCCTCGACCTGGTAGGCACCGGCCCGGCCGGTGACCTGGCGGGCGGCGTCGAGGAGCATCCGGACCCCGGTGGCGCCGACCGGGTGGCCGCCGCCGATGAGACCGCCGCTCGGGTTGACGGGGATGCGCCCGCCGATCTCCAGGTCGCCGTTCTCGATGGCCTTCCAGCTCTCACCGGGTCCGGTGATGCCGAAGTGGTCGATCGCGGCGTACTGCGACATGGTGAAGCAGTCGTGCGTCTCGATGCCGTCGAGGTCGTCGACGCCACCGACGCCCGCGCGGGAGAACGCGTCGAGCACCGCGTTGCGCACGTGCGGCAGCGTGTACGGCTCGTCGCGGCTGCGCTCCAGCTTCATCGCCAGCGGGAGCCCGACGGTCCGGTGCCCCCAGCCGAGCACCCGGGCGAGGCGGCCCTCGCGCGCGAGTCCGGGGTGGCTCGACAGGAAGCGCTCCCCGACCAGCACCACCCCGGCGCCGCCGTCGGTGATCTGGCTGCAGTCCGTACGCCGCAGCCTGCCCTCCACCACCGGGTTGGCCTCGTCGTCGGCGGTGAAGCTGGCGTCGGTGAACGTCCACCCGCGCGTCTGCGCGTTGGGGTTGGCCCTGGCGTTGCGGAAGTTGAGCTCGGCGACGGCCCGCAGGTGGGCGTCGTCGAGGCCGTAGCGCCGGTCGTACTCGTCGGCGAGGGCGCTGAACATGTGGGGCCACACGAACTTCGCGTCCTGTCCCTCGTGGCCCACCCAGGCGGCGGCGCCGAGGTGTCCGGCGGCGAGGTCACCGGGCACGGTGCGCTCCAGCTCCAGGCCGAGGACCAGGGCGCAGTCGTAGCGTCCGGACTCGATGTCGGCCATGGCGGCCAGCGCGGCGACGCCGCCGGAGGCGCAGGCCGCCTCGTGCCTGGCCGCGGGGATCTCCCACAGTCCGGGCTCGACGGTGGCGGGCATGCCGCCCAGCTGGCCCTGTCCGGTGAAGAGCTGGCCGAAGGCGTTGCCGACGTGGATGACGTCCACGTCGGAGGGGGCGAGACCGGCGTCGTCGAGGGTGCCGCGCACGACCTCCCCGGTGAGCTCGGCGAACCCCTGGCCGGCCCGCGACCAGTTGCGGGCGAAGTCACTCTGGTAGCCGCCCAGGATCCATACCGCGTCCGGCATGGCCCGCCTCCTCGCTGAGATCCATCTGCTGTCCGTTTCTTACTACAACAAGGAGAGTATGCCGTCAACGCACCCGGAACCGTTCCTCCAGGTCCGCATGGAAAAACTACTTAAAGACGGTATTGCCGCTCCCGAACCCTCTCACTACATTTAAGAGAGTTACTTGACGACGGGAGGAGCGGCGCGTGGGATCGCTCGACGGGCAGGTCATCGTGATCACGGGAGGCGGGCGGGGTCTGGGAACGGGCGTTCGCCCTGCGCCTGGCCGGGCTGGGCGCCCGCATGGTGGTCGACAACCGCAACCGGGTCGTCGACGAGAACGGCCTCGGCCCCGCCGACCACGTGGTCCGGGAGATCCGGGACGCGGGCGGCGGCCCGCGCTCCGCCGACTTCGTGGAGTGGGGCACCGTCCTCACCCCGGAGGCGGCCGTCTCCCCGGAAGCGGCCGTCTCACCGGAAGGGGGTGGCGGCCTGACTCCCGCGAGGCCCGCCGAGCTCCTCGAACGCAGCCGCGAGGGCCCCGCCCACCGCTACGCCAACGCCCAGGACGGCTTCCTGGACCTCGCAGAGGAGACGAACCGTTGACAGGCCTGCTGATCAACCTGCTGGTCACGGCGGTCGCCGTGCTGCTCACCATGCTCGCCACGATGGCCTACGCGCTGCGCACCAGGAACCAGGGCTTCGTCGACACCGTCTGGGGCCCGGGCTTCGTCGTCGTGGCGGCGGTCAGCTTCGTGACCTCCCAGCTCCTCGGCGAGGGCCTCGACGCCCGGCGGATCATCGTGCTGGCGCTCACCGCGATCTGGGGGATACGGCTGGGCGCCTACATCCACCGGCGCAACAGCGGCAAGGGCGAGGACCCCCGCTACACCGCGCTGATGCGCAGGAACACCGGCCCCGTGGTGCCGTACGTGATCAGGAACGTCTACTGGCCGCAGGGGTCGATCATGTGGGTGGTGTCGCTGCCCGTGCAGGTCGCCATGTACGAGACCGCGCCGCTCGGGATCGTCACCTGGATCGGCGTCGCCGTGTGGGCCCTCGGCTTCCTGTTCGAGGCGGTCGGCGACCACCAGCTCTCCCGGTTCAAGGCGGACCCGGCCAACCGGGGCGGGGTCATGGACCGCGGGCTGTGGGCCTGGACCCGGCATCCCAACTACTTCGGCGACGCCGTCGTCTGGTGGGGCCTGTTCCTCGTCGCCTGCTCCCACTGGGCGGCGCCGCTGACGGTCGTCTCCCCGCTCCTGATGACCCACATGCTGGTCAACAAGAGCGGAAAGGCCCTGCTGGAACGGCGGATGGCGCGCCATCGCGGCCCCGAGTACGCCGACTACCCGGCCAGGACCAGCGGTTTCCTGCCCCGCCCACCACGGCGCGGCTGAACCGGCGGGGCGCGGGCGCCTCAGATGGAGGGCGGCAGGGCCGACAGCATGTCGAAGCGGCGGTCGCCCTCGTACAGGGGCGTCTGCGTCAGGGGCGTCTGCGCCAGGAGGGTCTGTGTCTGCAGGGGCGTCGAGAGGGACGCGGGCAGCGGGTCGTACAGGGGCGTGGGTGTCGGCAGGGGTGGGGGTACGGAGCTCAGCGACCTGTTCCCGCTCTCGTAGAGGACGGCGTACAGCCCGCTGATCAGGCGCCGCACGTCCCGCTCCGGCCGGACCACCAGGCGCATGAACTGGCTGGTCATGCCCAGCTTGTTGCCGCACTCGCGGACGAACAGGTTGTGCTCGTCGAGCAGCTGGTCGCGCAGGGCGGCGCCGTCCCTGCCCCCGGGGAGCCGTACCAGCAGGAAGTTGCCCTGGGAGGGGAAGACGGTGAGGCCGGGGACCCGGGTCAGCTGGTAGCGCATCGACTCGCGGTCCAGGGCGAGCAGCCGGAGGCTGTCCAGATACTCGGACATGTACTGGCGGATCATGAAGACCACGGTCTCGGCGAAGGAGTTCAGGTTCCACTTGGGCAGGGCGCGCCGCACCCTGGCCGCCAGCGCGGGGTTGGCCACCATGTAGCCGAAGCGGATGCCGTGCAGCCCGAAGTTCTTGCCGAGGCTCTTCAGCACCACCACGTTGGGCCGGATGGCGGCCTCGTTCGCGACGCTCGGGTACGGCTCGGCGTCGACGAAGTCGATGAACGACTCGTCCACCACGACCAGGTCGAGGTCCACGAGCCGGTCGAGCAGGGCGATGACCTCGTGGCGGCGCAGGTAGCCCCCGTCGGGGTTGTTCGGGTTGCAGATGACCGCCACCCGGGAGCCGCGGTGCCGGACGAAGTTGACGTACGCGTCCACGTCCAGCGCGAACCCCTGGTTCTCCGGCAGCGGATACATGTCCACGCGCTTGCCGGTCTCCATCGGCTGGTCGGTCCAGCGGCCGAACGTGGGGATCGGGACGGCCAGGCTCTCCCTGACCAGCAGGTGGTCGATCCAGGTGATCAGCTCCGTCGACCCGTTGCCCATCACCACGGTCTGCGGGTTCAGGCCCAGCACCCCGCAGAGCTCGGCGGTGATCGTGTCCGCGTCGCTGGGGTAGAACTTCAGGATCGTGCTGAGGTTCTGCTCCAGGACGCCGAAGACCTCGGGCGTCGGGAAGTACGGATTGCAGGGGATGCAGAAGTCGACCAGCTCCTCCCCCTCCGCCGGTTGCTCCGGCGCGGCCCGCATGAGCGAGAAGTACGACGGGCTGTGCGCGGCGGTGTGCGCTCGGCTGCGATCGATGGGACCGGCCAACGGGGCCTCCTGACGGACGTTCACGCCTCTGACACCCCCAGCTACGCACCTGGATACGGGCAGGTTCAGCGGGGCCCGCGCGGGCGGCCGCCGTCCACCTCGCCCCCCGGTCAGGTCAGGCTCCCGGAAAGGCTCCTCGCACGGTCAGGTCCGGCTCCCGGAACGGCTCCTCGCACCGGCGCGGCTACACCAGGGCCGGGGCGGTGCGCGGCGCCGACCCGCGCAGGCGGGCGGCGTCCTCGCTCGGCGGCGCGCCGAACTGGCGGCGGTACTCGCGGCTGAACTGTGACGGGCTGTCGTAGCCGACGCGGCAGCCGACCCCGGTGACGTCGTGGGGATGCGTGGCGAGCAGCAGCCGGGCCTCCTGCAGCCGGATCTGCTTCTGGAACTGGATGGGGCTCATCGCGGTGACCGCCTGGAAGTTGCGGTAGAAGGCGGACACGCTCATGCCGGACAGCTGCGCCACGTCCTCCACCCGGAAGGACTGCGTGTAATGGTCGCGGATCCACCGGACCGCCCGCGCGACGTGGGTGAGGTTGCTGTCGGCGAGGCCGAGCTGGCGTACGACGGCGCCCTGCTCGCCGGTGACGAGCCGCCAGAGGATCTCCCGCTTGATCAGCGGCGCGAGCACCGCGACGTCGCGTGGCCGGTCGAGCAGGCGCAGCAGCCGGATCACCGCGTCGACGAGCGCGTCGGGCGCGTCGCTGACGGCCATGCCGGACGGCGTGCCGCCACCGGGCGGGAGGTCTCCGGGAGCCGCCTGCAGCAACAGCTCGGCGACGGTGGCCGGGTGCAGGATCAGGCCGAAGCCCATCGCCGGACGCTCGGGGCTCGCCTCGGTGAAGTGGCCGGTGATCGGCATGTCGACCGAGGCGACGAGATACTGCCCGGCACGGTACTCGTACACGCGGTCGCCCAGCGCGATCCGTTTCGCGCCCTGCGCGATGAGTGCCAGCACCGTGCCCGACATCGACGGCGACGGCGGATCCGGCTCCTCGACCTTCGAGACCAGGACGCCGTCGATGTCGGTGGTCATGTCGGGCCGGGCGTGGCGAGCGAGCAGGGAACGCAGCTCATCGAGGTCCATGAACCGATTGAACCACAGGCCTGATAATTCCCACAGCGATAGGATCAGGCAAGAGATCAAGAGCATCGTTCTAACGTTTCCGCTGGTCACGATGATTACATGGGCTTATCGAAATCCCAGGAGCGCAAGAGTGCTCCACGAACGAGGAGATACCCCCATGGTCGTCGACCACGGTTTCCACGCCACCATGACCGCGCGGCCCGGCAGGGGTGACGAGCTGGTCGCGTTCCTGCTCGACGCGCCTTCCCTGTCGAACGAGGACTGCGTCGTCTTCCTGGTCAGCCGCTCGACCGGCGCCCCGGACACCGTCTCCGTCACCGAGGGCTGGGCCAGCGAGGAGGCCCACGGCAGGTTCTTCGCGACCGAGGAGGCTCAGGCGCTGGTCGCGAAGCTGCAGCCGCTGCTCGCCGGCGAGTCCCGGTACACCGACGAGGTGCCGGTCGGCGGCAAGGCCGCTTTCCGAAACCCCCGGCCAGCACCGATCAACCCCGGCCAGCCCCGTCCAGCCACGGCCAAACCCGATCAGCCTCACTGAACCCCGGCGAACTCAGCGAACCTCGCTGAACCCCAGCGGGTCACAGCCGACCTCCAACCGCCCCCCCAGCCGCCTCCAGCGACCTCCAGCGACCTCCAGCGACCTCCAGCGACCTCCAGCGACAGGACCCCACCATGGCAAAGGACCTCGCCGTGACACCGGCACGCCCCGACCTCGACCCCGGGCTGCGCGCTCTCCTCGCGGAGATGCCTCTCATGTCCGAGCTCAACCCCGAGGTGCTCGCCCAGCTGCGCCGATACCCGTCGACGCCGATCGACACCCTCCTCGACGGCCGCGCCGTCGACCGCAGGGAGATCACCATAACGACTGGCTCACCCGGGTCCTGAACCCGTGGTGACCTGAACACATCACGGGCCCCGAGCCCGACGGCTCGAACACGTCACGGGTCTTGAGCCCGACGGCTCGAACACACGAAAGCCGGCACCGCCGAGCCGGTGCCGGTCCACGAACGAACAGGAGAGTCCAATCATGCGGGTAGCCATCGTCACCGGTGCCAGCTCCGGTATCGGCCAGAGCGCCGCCGTCCAGATCGCCAGGCGCGGAACGGGAGTGATCCTGACCTACAACGGCAACGAGTCCGGAGCGCTGGACACGGTGGCGACGATCGAGAAGGAGGGCGGCACGGCCGTCGCGCTGCCGCTGGCCGTCGGCCGCTCGGAGACGTTCCCGGCCTTCCGCGAGTCCGTCGCCGGGGCGCTGCGCGACACCTGGCGGCGGGACACGTTCGACTTCCTGGTCAACAACGCCGGCTTCGGCCACATGGCGATGTTCGAGGACACGACCGAGGAGACGTTCGACACGCTCATGCGGGTGCTGCTCAAGGGCCCGTACTTCCTGACCCAGACCCTGCTGCCGCTGCTGGCCGACGGCGGCGCGATCGTCAACACCGCGAGCAGCGCGGCCACGTTCTCCGGCATGGAGCCCGGTTACTCCGCCTACGGCACCATGAAGGGCGGCCTGGTCGTGCTGACCCGCTATCTGGCCAAGGAGTTCAGCGCGCGCGGCATACGCGTCAACTCCGTCTCCCCCGGTTCCACCCGCACCCGCATCGCCGACAACGCGTTCGAACGCCACCCGGAGGTGATCCCCCGGATCGCGGCCAAGACCGCCCTCGGACGACTCGGCGAACCCGACGACATCGGCATGGTGATCGCCACGCTGCTGGCCGAGGAATCCCGCTGGATAACCGCCCAGGACATCGAGGTCTCCGGCGGCTACAACCTCTGACCACCTGGTCCCGCGTCCGGTGGCATTCAGCGCGGCCTCCGGACCTCCGCGGTTAAAACGTCAGCGACTTGAAGGCGCGCACCTGTCCGGTGATGGCGCGTTCCGTCGGCAGGCGTTCGACCGACGACGCGCCGAAGAAGCCCACCACGCCCTCCGTACGGGACAGCACGTGGGCCGCGTCCTCCGGTTCGGCGATGGGGCCGCCGTGGCAGAGGACGAGGATGTCGGGGCGGACGGACACCGCGGCGTCGCGCATCGCCTGGACCCGTTCGACCGCCTCGTCCAGGGAGAGCGCGGTGCCGGCGCCGATGCTGCCCTTGGTGGTGAGGCCGACGTGCGGGACGAGGACGTCGGCGCCCGCCTCGGCCATGGCCCGCGCCTGGTCGGGGTCGAAGACGTAGGGGGCGGTGACCAGGTCGCGCTCGCGCGCCAGCCCGACCATCTCGACCTCCAGGTCGTAGCCCATCCCGGTCTCCTCCAGGTTCTGCCGGAAGACCCCGTCGTACAGGCCGACGGTCGGGAAGTTCTGCACCCCGGCGAAGCCCATGGCCGCGAGCTGGTCGAGGAACCTGGGCATCAGCCGGAACGGGTCGGTGCCGCACACCCCGGCGAGCACCGGGGTGTCCCCGACCACGGGCAGCACCTCGGCGGCCATCTCCACGACGATCTGGTTGGCGTCGCCGTACGGCAGCAGCCCGGCGAGGGAGCCCCGGCCCGCCATCCGGTAGCGGCCGGAGTTGTAGATGATGATCAGGTCGACGCCGCCCTCCTCGGCGCACTTGGCGGACAGCCCGGTGCCGGCGCCCGCGCCGACGACCGGACGGCCCTCGGCGACGGTACGGCGCAGCCTGGCGAGGACGTCCTCGCGGTTCACCCGGTACCTCCGGTGCCGGCCCGGGTCACGCCGCGTCCCTCGCGGTGATCATCAGATGCAGCCGATCGGCCATGGCACGGCCGAAGGCGGGGTCGTTGACGTGCAGGTCCAGCTCCTCGACCTCGACGGCCGAACCTCGCAGCCCTTCGTCCAGGGCGTCGAAGCAGGACTCGTCGGCCTTGGGGTCGTGGAAGGGGGCGCCCTCGACGTCGAGGGCGGAGACGCCCCGGCGCGGGACGAACAGCACGGTCGGGCCGTTGGCCGCGCTCAGCTTGGCGGCCATCCGGCGGCCGAGCTCGCCCATCTCCTCCGCCGTGGTCCGCATCAGGGTCACGGTCGGGTTGTGGACGTACAGCAGGCGGTCGCCGAAGGACTCGGGGACGGTGTCGCGGGGACCGAAGTTGACCATGTCCAGCGCGCCGGGGGCGACCACCTGGGGCACGCCGCGCGCTCCGGCCGCGGTCAGCCGGCCGGGGCCGGCCGACAGGACGCCGCCGACCAGGTCGTCGGCGAGTTCGGTGGTGGTGAGGTCGAGCACGCCCGAGAGCAGGCCGCTCTGGGCCAGCGACTCCAGGGCCCGCCCGCCGGATCCGGTGGCGTGGAAGACCAGCACCTCGTAGCCGAGCTCGTCCAGCCGCGCCTTGGCGGCGTCGACCGCGGGCGTGGTCACGCCGAACATCGAGGCGGCCACGAGCGGGCGGTCGTCCTCGACGACCGGGGACGGGATGCTCACCATGCCGGCCATCGCCGCCGCGGCGTTGCCGAGGACTCGCACGGAGACGCGGTTGACCCCGGCGAGGTCGACGACGCTGTACATCAGCGTGACGTCCTTGGCTCCCACGTAGGGGGACACGTCGCCGGAGGCCATGGTCGAGACGATGAGCTTGGGCAGCCCGATCGGCAGGTCCCTGACGGCCCGCGCCGCGATCGAGGACCCGCCGCTGCCGCCCACCGCGAGCACGCCGTCGAGACGGCCCTGGGCGTACAGCTCGGCGAGGACGGCCGCGGCGCCCTCCCCCATCGCCGTGACGGCCGCTCCCCGGTCGCCGGTCGCGCGCAGCACCGCGACGTCGGTCCCGGCCGCCAGCGCGACCCGGTCGTTGCCGACGTCGGCGGGCACCCGCGCCTCACCGATGCCCGCGTCGACCAGGACGACGTCGCAGTCGAGGGCGAGTAACCGGTCGTGGAGCCAGGCGTACTCCCACCCCTTGGTGTCCAGCGTTCCCACCAGGCCTATCGTCGGCATCTCGCCCCACGCCTCTCTGTTCGCGGACCTTCTTCGCCACGTCGGTCGTACTGACCGTGTTGGTCGTGCTGACCGTCCCGGGAGGCGCGTACCGGACCCGATGGACGTTCTCCGTGGACAGGGGCCGTTCCGGCCCCCGTCCCGAGACGCCCCGTGGTTCGCGGATCGCGCTCCCGCCACCGGTCGGCGACGTGACCGCCGGACGGGAGGGCCCGGTGGCGGGCGGGCCTTCCCCGGTACTGCGCGGTCACGTCGCTGCGTGCTCTGTTACGCGTACGTGCCGGTCAGAGGGCGGCGGAGAAGGTGCCGTAGTAGCCGCCCAGCTCCTGGCGGTAGACGCTCTGCCGGTACGTCGCCGCGTCGTACTCCGGTGCGTCCTGGATCTCCTGTTTGGTGCGCGCGATGTACATCTTGCGTTCCTGCCGGTCGATCCGGATCACCGTGCTGGCCGGGAGCACGACCTTCTTCCCGGAGAGCCAGGAACCGATGTCGGCCACGACGTAGCTGTCGTCGGTCACATTGCTCTCCTCCTCCACCAGTCCGACCTTGCCGTCGACGGCCTCCACGTCGAAGCCGATGACGCTCATCGTCTCGTCGGGACCGTAAACGCCTTCGCGATAGCTCCACAGTCCTTCGCTCGTCATGTGCGGGCTCTCCTCATCGCGATGTGTGTGGCCCCCCGCCTACCCGTGGCGGCCGAGGTAAACGGTGCATCGGATGGCCGTATTACGCCAGGAGGCGAGCCGTACCGAGGATGAGAAAACATCCGGAGGATCTTCGTCCGCCTCTGGGGGGCCGGGGGTTCGGATCCCCTCAGTTTTGGGGGAGCACGGCCGCCGCGACGATGACACTGTTGACGATGGTCGCGGTGACGGTGCGCGCGACCGCTTCGGCGGCGGCTCCGGCTCCCCAGCTGCCCTGTTCGAGCTCCTTGGCGCGGGTGATCACGGGGGAGGTCCAGGGAATCCCGGGGTGGAACTGGGGAAGCGTCCCGCTTCCCGAGAGCAGTGCCGCGAGCGCGGCGACACGGGGCCGCGGTTCCGCGCCCTCGACGAGCACGTCGCGGACGTCCTCAAGGAGCCTGGACCGGCGCCCGCTTCCGCCGTCCTCAAGAACCTTCGTGTTGAACAGGCCGAGCGTCTTGCGGCTCGAACGGCGGATGTCGCCGCGTTCGACGAGCCTGTCGAGCAGCGGGCCACGCAACGTCGGCCCGATCGCCGCGAGCACCGTCTGGACGCCTCGGGGTTTCTCGGAGAGGTAGTCCCAGGTGAGGCGGAGGATGTCATCCGACGGCGGGTGATCCTCGACGACCTCCACCCGCGTCGTCCCGCCCCAGCCGGAACCGGTTCGCACGTGATCGCCGAGCCCGAGATCCGCGAGCACCGCTCCCGCGAGGGTGTAGAAGAGCGTGTTCTCACCCGCGATGGTCCCGGTGCCCGACTGGAGGCCGGAGTTCGGCTGGAACAGGAGGAGCAGGAGATCCTCCGCCAGGGTCGGGGCCCCGAGCCGTTTCGCCTCGCCGGGCGTATCGGCCTTGCCGGATGTCTCGGGCGTATCGGGCGTATCGGCCTTGCCGGGCGTCTCGGCCTCGCCGCCGACGAAGGGTTGTTCAGGCTGCTGAGTCATCGGTCCTGTCTTTCATCGGAACGAGAAGTGGTGCCGAAGGCACATGATCATGGTCTTTGACGTGACGATCAGCCTGGCCCGGCGTATCCGGTGATCAGTACGAACAGCGGCAGGCCCATGTTGTTGACGGTGTGGACGGCCACCGCGGGCCAGATCGACCCGCTGCGGCGCATCACCTCGGCGGCGATGACGCCCACCACGAACGCCGTGGTCATGGCGATGTTGATGCCGTGGAAGAGGGCGAAGACGATCGAGCTGGACAGGACTCCGACGACGGGCCCGTAGCGCAGCAGGGCGTTGGCGACGACACCGCGGAAGAGGAACTCCTCGCCGATGGGGGTGAGGACGGACAGGAAGGCGATGGTCAGGATCAGGGGCAGCACGCCGCCGCCGGCCGCGTCGTAGTACGAGCCTTGGGGATCGGCGTCGAACCCGGTCAGGGCGATGACGGCGTAGTTCACCACCCCCTTGAGCAGGAACGCGACCACGCCCGCGGCAGCGCCGATGCCCATCCAGCGCCAGGTGGTGCGGCGCACGCTGAAGGCGCCCCAGGAGCGGATGCGGATCAGCGCGGCCGCGGCGAAGCCGATGAGGCCGACGAGGCCCGACCAGGCGGCCAGGGTCAGCCCGTACACCACCGCGTTCGACTCCAGCCCCAGCGGGCCGAAGAACGGGATCACGGCCATGGTGGCCGCCATCGCGAGCAGGCCGACCACGATCTCGGGCCAGCCCGGGCGCGCCGGGGAAGTGGTGCCGGCCGGGGCCGGCTGCCGCGAGTGGTCGGCATGGTCGGTGGACATGGTGGTGAACTCCTTGCTCTCTGATCTCGATGGGTGTCACCGGGCCCGGCACGCGGTGTCCGGCGCGTGGCACCTGGCGCGTGATGTCCGGCGCGCGGTGTCCGGCGCGCGGCGTCCGGCAAGGGTGCCGGTCGGCTCATGGGCCCGCCATTGGTGCGTGGCCGTTGCGTTTCAGGACGTCAGGCTGGACGAGGTTGTACAGGCCGCCCTTCGCCTGGAAGGAGCCCTCGCGCATGGCCGCCGCGCCTCTTCAGGTAGTGCGTGGTGAGAACGACGGTGGAGCCGTCCTCGCGCGGCTTGTCCGCTCCTTCGCGGCATGGGAGTCGCCGTAGCCGAGGTTCGGACGTTCAACGTCGATGACCGGTGTGGAGGACATACGTCGATCTCAGCAGCCGCCGGACCCACCGGGCAGTGCGACCACGTCATGACCTCGCCGTGACATTTCTCGGGCGAACATATGACGCGGTGTCACTAACACCGCCGCGAGACGCCGAACCCGCCACCGACGAGGACATCTGGCCCTGTGGCGGCGTGCTCACCCCGTAACGCGCGGTCCGGGCGAGACCTCTAGAATGTGATTCTAGGATTGGCCGATCTTCCGGCCCCGACCGCGAGGAGCCCACGTGTACGACGTCTCACCGGAACTCCGGGCACTTCGGGGACTCGGCGCCGTCTTCGACCACACCGCCGTCGCGGCACCGCGGATCAGGGATCTCCTGCCGATCTACCACGACCTGCTGGGCGGGACCTTCCGCAGCGGCGGTGACAACCAGATCGGCGGCTACCGGGCCCTGCAGCTCACCTATCCCGGCGGCAACAAGATCGAGCTGATGGAACCGCTCGACGGCTCCCCCTTCTTCGACAGCTTCTTCGAGCTGACGCGCGGCCGGGGCGGCGTGCACCACCTCAACTTCCACGTGGACGACATCGACCTGGCGGTCTCCCTGCTCACCGATCGCGGCTACCGCCTGCACGGCCTCAACCGTGACGACCCGAGGTGGCGCGAGGTGTTCCTGCACCCCAAGGAGGCCCACGGCGTGCTGATCCAGCTCGCGCAGCCCGGTCCGCGCGACTCCGCGCCCGTCCCCTCCCTCGACGAGGTGCTGGCCGGACGCGGATTCCGCGGCAACGGGATCCCCAGCCCCGCCTGAACACGGCACCATCATCGGACGGGACGGGGTTTCCGGAGCCCTTCCGTCCGGGGACAGCGAAGAGGCGAGATGACACGCAAGCCAGGCGCCTGGGAGTGGAGCCGTACGGCGCAGACCCGTACGAGCATGCTCAGGGCCGCCAGGGAGGTCTTCACCGAGCACGGTTTCACCGACGCCGGGGTGGCCGACGTCGTCGAGCGCGCCGGGCTGAGTGTCGGCAGCCTCTACCACCACTTCGGCGGCAAGACCGAGCTGTTCCTCGCGCTGTGGGAGAGGCACCAGGCCGAGCACGAGGAGAACGCGGCCTCCGCGGTCGCGAAGGCCCGCCAGTCGGGCGTCCACGACCCCCTGGAACTGTTCGTCGCCGGCGCCCGCGCCTTCCTTGAGGGGTCGTGGGAGCGGCGGGACCTGGCCCGGCTGTTCATGGACGGGGGCGGGCCCCCGGGGTTCGAGCTGCTGCGCCGCACGCGCGGCCGCGAGTGGGTACGGCAGAACGGTGTCCTGCTCGGCGCGGGCGGCACCTCCCTCGACCGCCTGACGGCCGCCGTCCTCACGGCGACCATCGGCGAGGCGGGCCGCGAGGTGGCGACCTGCGACAGCGAGGCGGAGGCGGAGCGGATCATCGAGGCCGCGATCGAGCTGATCCGCCGCCTCGACCCGCTGCGCGCCCCCTCGGCCCCGGCTCCCGTTCCGGCCCGGGAACCCGGGACCGAGGCGGCGGGCTGAGGCCCTCCCGCCGACCGCGATCGGCCGGAACGGACATGCCGGCCTGGGCGCCGGGGCGGGTCGGGAGTGCTCAGTCCGGGAGTACTCAGTCCGGGGATGCTCATTCCGGAACGGACACAGGTGCGAGCACGGGCGCGGGCGGCGGACGCTGTCAGCGCGCCGCCCGCGCCGCGCGCCGCGCCAAAAGCCTGACGCCGCGTGCCGCGTGCCGCGTGCCGAAAGCCTGACGCCGCGTGCCGAAGCCTGACGCCGCGCGTTACGGCCTGACCTCGATGACGTCGACGCCGATCAGGTCGGCGACCGCGCGCAGGTCGGCGGTCCGGTGGCCGGTGCCCAGGGCCCAGTGGTGGGAGATCCCGGTCGCGCTCCACGCGTCGGTCCACTCCCCGGGGTCGCACCCGAAGTCCACCCGCGAGGTGGTGTTGCCGATCCGCAGCAGCGGTCCCTCCACCGTGGCCCCCTCGGAGACCACGAACGCGAACGTCCCGTCGCGCCGCTGCAGCAGGCCCAGCGCGGTCACCGGGCCGTGCGCCACGTCGAACTCGACCGACACGCCCCAGCCGCGCTTGCCGTGGTAGACGCCCAGCCCGCGCAGCAGCGGGCGCCGCGAGCCTATCGCCAGGTGGGCCGGGCCGTCGTGCCCCATCTCCACGTGGCCGCGCGCGAAGTCGAGCGCCTGCAGCTCGGTGAACGACCCGCCCGCGCCCAGCCGGTCCATGACCAGCATGGCCAGCGAGGTACGCAGCTCGTACTCACCCACCGCGGGAACACCCCGGGCGGTCAGCAGGGACGCCCCCAGGATCATCCCGGCGCCCAGCCGTTCGTGGATCTCCCCCTCAAGGCCCCGGTGGTAGTAGGCCAGGCTGTCGAGGGCGAAGTCGTCCACCAGTCGGTCGAGGCCGACCGACACCCTCGCCGCCCAGGCGAAGTCGTCGTCCTTGACCGAGCCGTCCAGCTCGAAGACCTCCCGCGCCAGCCCGACGCGTTCCCTGACCTGCGCGTCGGTGACCTTCTCCACCCGTACGCGCAGGTCGTCGAACTCCAGGACCTCGACGTGCCCGCCCAGGTTCACCGGCACCAGGGTGAGGTCGGTGGCCACGTCCAGCATGCCCGGGTACAGGTGGCCCATCAGGCCGTGCCTGCCCCGGCGCAGTGCCGCGCGTACCCCGGCCGCCCGCACCCACCGGCCGATCCTGGCCCAGGCCCGTTCGTCCTCCAGATATCCCGACACCGACCGGAACGCGATCCCGGCCCGCAGGAAGGTGTTGGCCATCTCCGGCAGCGGGCAGGCACCGCAGTAGGCGAGCCACTGGCCGGTGTCGAAGCTCGCGTGGTCCATGGACTCGGTCGGCTGCAGGTTGATCAGCAGCACCGGCGCCCCGCTGCGCTGCGCCACCGGCAGCAGCATGGTCGCGGTCATGTACGTGGTGAGGAAGCCGACGATGATGTCGCAACCGGCCTCGCGCAGCCGCTCCGCCGCGACCGCTCCCTCCTGCGCGTCGGAGACGAACCCCACGTCGA
This sequence comes from Streptosporangium heterodermiicola, assembly GCF_051390675.1. NCBI lineage: Bacteria > Bacillati > Actinomycetota > Actinomycetes > Streptosporangiales > Streptosporangiaceae > Streptosporangium > Streptosporangium heterodermiicola. Next base: position 94,880 of record NZ_JBPJSR010000013.1, on the reverse strand, counting down.
CGACGTCGCAGCCCAGCTCCCGCATCCGCTCGGAGACGCGCTCCGACGATCGCCGCAGCTGCGGCAGCAGGTCGGGGAACTGCGGCCAGTAGGCTCCCAGCCCCCCGGCCACGAGCCCCACCTTCGTACGCGGGGCGGTCACCCGGTCGAGCGTGGCGGTCATGGCGTTCTCCTCTCGCACCCCGGCGTCGCGAAGGGCATCGGGCGCGCACGGACATCAGGCGTAGGCGTCGGGTGCGCACGGGCATCGGACGCAAGTGCCGGGCGTGCGCGGGCATCGGACGCGGGCGTCGGGCACGCGCGGACATCGGACGCGGGCGTAATGCGCGCACGGATACGAAGCGCGGGCATCAGGCGCCCCAGCCCGCCTGGGCGCCGCCGACCCGGTCGGCGGCGATCTTCTCGAAGTAGCCCGACCTGGCGTACGCCGCCATCGGGTCGGGGTCCAGCCCCAGCTCGGTGCGCACCTCGGCCAGCAGGGGCCGCACGTCGGTGTTGTAGGCGTCCATGACGACCCCGTTCGCCCCGAGCACGTCCCCGGCCGACTGCGCGGCGGCGAGCGCCTCGCGGTCGACCAGCAGCGCCTTGGCGGTGGCCTCCTGCACGTTCATCACCGACCGGATCTGCCCGGCGATCTTCGGCTCGATGTTGTGGCACTGGTCCAGCATGAACGCGACGTCCTCGGTGAACCCGCCCCCGCCGATCACCTCGACCATGATGCGGAACAGCTGGAACGGGTCGGCCGCCCCCGCCATCAGGTCGTCGTCGGCGTAGAAGCGGGAGTTGAAGTCGAAGCCGCCCAGCTTGCCCTCGCGCAGCAGGAACGCCACGATGAACTCGATGTTGGTGCCCGGCGCGTGGTGGCCGGTGTCGACCACCACCTGCGCCTTGGGACCCAGCTTCAGGCAGTGCGCGTACGCCGTCCCCCAGTCGGGCACGTCGGTGGCGTAGAACGCGGGCTCGAACAGCTTGTACTCCAGCAGGAAGCGCTGGTTCTCGCCCAGCCGCTCGTACACCCGCCGCAACGCCTCGGCCAGCCGGTCCTGGCGGGCGCGGATGTCGTCCTGGCCGGGGTAGTTGATCCCGTCGGAGAACCACAGCTTCAGCGTGTCGGAGCCGGTGGCGTCCATGATGTCCACGCAGTCCAGCAGGTGCGCGAGGGCCTTGGCCCGCACCCGCGCGTCCGGGTGGGTCACGCTGCCCAGCATGTAGTCGTCGTCCTGGAACACGTTGGAGTTGATCGCCCCGATCCGGACGCCCAGTCCCGACGCGTGCGCGGCCAGCGCGGCGTAGTCGTCGACCCGGTCCCACGGGATGTGCAGCGCCACCTGCGGCGCCACCCCGGTGAACGCGTGCACCTGCGCGGCGTCCGCGAGCTTCTCGAACGGGTCCCTCGGCACCCCCCGCTGCGCGAACACCTTGAACCGCGTGCCCGAGTTGCCGTACGCCCACGACGGGGTCTCGATGACCTGCGCCCGCAGCGAATCCTTGATCATGAATCGGTCCCCGATCAGTTGAGGTGGAAGACTTCCTGGAGCGAGACCATGCCCTCGTCGGGGCGGCCGTCGAGGCTCTCGAAGAACGGCGCCATCTCGGCCTGCCACCGGGCGTTGACCTCGGTCGCGGCCATGGCCTCGCGGGCGGCCTCGAAGTCCTCGGTCTCCAGATAGCCGACCAGCAGCCCGTCCTCCCGCAGGAAGAGCGAGTAGTTGTGCCAGCCGGTGGCGCTCAGGGCGTCGAGCATCTCCGGCCACACGGCGCGGTGGCGCTCGCGGTACTCCGCCAGGCGCTCCGGCCGTACCTTCAGCAGGAAGCAGACACGCTGCATGGGCTGGCCTTTCTTGGATGCGGCCCGCGCCTTCCGACCACGGGCCTCTGCTGCCTTTCGATTACGGCCGCTTTCCGACCATGGCCGCTTTCCGAACCACGGACCCGCGCCTTCCGGCCCCGGGACCGTGCCAACCCGGGCGCGGCCGTGCCCTTCCGAGTACGGCCCGCGCCCTCTCAGGCGCGGGCCGCGCCGACGGCGTCAGGCCGGTGGCGTCAGGCCGGTGGCGTCGGGCCGGTGGCGTCAGAAGTCGAACTGGTCGATGTTGGAGGCGTCGAAGGTGAACGGCGGGCCGAGGATGATCTCCCCGTCCTTGCCGATCGTCCGCTCGCCGAGTTTTCCGGCCTTCAGGACCTCGCCCTCGGCCCCGGTGATCTGCCCGGAGGCCAGCGCCGCCGCCGCGTACGAGGCCAGGTAGCCCAGGTCCTTGGGGTTCCACAGCGCGAACTTCTCGACCGTCTTGTCCTTGACGAACTGGCGCATCTGGTTGGGGGTGCCCAGCCCGGTCAGCACGACCTCGCCCTTGTACTTGGAGCCGGAGATGTAGCGCGCCGCCGCCGAGATGCCCACCGTGGTCGGCGAGATGATCCCCTTCAGGTCCGGGTACGCCTGCAGCAGGCCCTGGGTCTCCTGGAAGGACTTCTGGTCGTCGTCGTCGCCGTAGGCGACCTTGACCAGCTTCATGTCCTTGTACTCGGGCTTGCCGAGCTCGTCCTTCATGAACTCGATCCAGGTGTTCTGGTTGGTCGCGTTCGCCGTCGCCGACAGGATCGCCACCTCACCCTTGCCGCCGATCAGCTCCGACAGGAGCTTCACCTGGCTGCGGCCGATCTCCTCGGAGTTGGCCTGGTTGATGAACAGGTCGCGGCACTCCTTGGAGGCGTCGGAGTCGTAGGAGACGATCTTCGTCCCCTTCGCCCGCGCCTGCTGCAGCGGCCCGCACACCGCGTTGGCGTCGTTGGCCGCGATCAGGATCGCGTCATGCCCCTGCTGGGTCAGCGTGTTGATGTACGACACCTGCGAGGACGCCGACGCGTCGGAGGGGCCGACCTCCTTGGCCTCGGCCTTGAACTCCGCGGCCGCCTCGATCCCCGCCTTGTCCACGATCGTCTCGTACGGGTTGTTGATCTGCTTCGGCAGGAAGGCGATCTTCAACCCCTCCTTGATCGGCGCGTTCGGATCGGCCTTCGCCGGGGCGGACGACGCCGGGGCGGCCGGGGCCGCCGAGCTCGCCGAGTCCTTGGTGGTACCACCGCCGCAGGCGGCGAGCGCGATCGACAGCAGGCCGGCCACCATCGCGGCGGGAACGGACCTTCGCGAAACAGTGAACATGAGCGCTTCCTCAGGAAGTGGGGGGTGGTCGGACTCCTACAAAAAACGATTTAACCGGTTGAGCTGGACAGTAGAACCAAGCTTCGGTGGGTGTCAATGGCACATGAACGTGCCGTTTCCTTAGCGTTACACGACCTCCACTTCGGGCGGCCCGGCTCCCCCGGGGAAACCCGCCGGGTCCGCGTCCCGGCAACCGGACCGTCATCCGTTGCCACGTTTTAACCATCTCGGCACCTGGCAGCTGTTCCCCCTCTCCGACCTACTGGTCGAGGCCGTCGTGTGCCTGGGGACCGGGCTCGCCGCCGCGGCGACCGCCACCCGGTTCACCTCGGGCAGGCAGGCCGCCCTCGCCGCCGTCGTGGCCCAGCTCGTGCTCGTCCTGGCCACCCTGCTCCTGCCGGACGGGCTCCAGCTGTGGCCGCCGACGTGCGGGTACGGGTACTGGTACGAGGCGCATCGTTTCTGGCTGGTCATGTCGCCGCTCCCGCTGCTGTGGCTGGCGGCGGCGAACAGGGACGTCCGCTGACCGCGGACCCGTCCTCGAAGGGGTGGCACGAGGTACGCCCCGCCCCGGAACCGGACCTCTGATCTGAATGATCCCGATCAGGAATGAATGGGGAATTTCTTACCATTCGATATATCAGAGAACCCGCCGGGCGCCGGAAATCGCCCGACCGGCGGTTCTCCCTGTCCGGCCGGGTGAGCACTATGACGCAGACCGTCTCCCGAATGGCCGCTTACATAAAGGCGTCCGCGGTTCACAGAGGGGCGGGGTGGCGGCACCCCGGGGGCGGTGCCGCCACCCCGCCCCCGGGACCGTGACACGCGGGACCGGTGCCGTCGCGGCCCTAGACATGCGGGACGGGCGCCGTCGTACGGCCCGTGACACGCGGGACCGGTGTTGTCACGGCGGCTCCGGGACGGTCCTCCGTGCCCCGGACGCGTCCGGGGCACGGAGGACCGCTATTTTTCGAGCATGACGATCGCCCGTTCACTGCTGTTGTTCGCGCTGGCGGCCGTCGCCGAGATCGGCGGCGCCTGGCTGGTCTGGCAGGGGGTCCGCGAGCAGCGGGGGCTGCTGTGGATCGCCGCGGGGGTCGTCGCGCTGGGGGCGTACGGGTTCGTCGCCGCGTTCCAGCCGGACCCGAACTTCGGCCGGGTCCTGGCCGCCTACGGCGGGGTGTTCATCGCCGGGTCCCTGCTGTGGGGAACGCTGGCCGACGGTTTCCGTCCCGACCGGTGGGACCTGATCGGCGCGGGCGTGTGCCTGGCGGGGGTCGTTCTGATCATGTACGCCCCGCGCGGGTGAACCCGGAGAGGCCGTCGCGAAAGGACCGGGGGAAAGCCCGCGTGACAGAACCGGGAGAGCTGGGAGAGAAAGGCGGATCCACGGGCAGTTTCATCCACCATTTCTGATATATCCCCCGTATCAGGAAAGTTTTTCCGGTTACCCTTGGACCGTGCCCGTCTACGTGGCCGTGGATCTCGGACCTGAGAGCGGCCGGGTATTGACCGGCGAATTCGATGGTGAACGGCTCGTGGTGCGGGAGGCGAACCGCTTCGCCAACCGGCCCGTCCGCGTTCTCGACGGCCTGTACTGGGACGTGCTGGGACTCCTCACCCAGGCTCGCGGGGGTATCGCGCTGGCCGCCTCCCGTGGCCGCCTCACCAGCGTGGGCGTGACCGCCTGGGGCGGTGACTTCGCGCTCCTCGACCGCGCGGGGCGGCTACTGGCCAACCCCCGCCACCACCTCGACCCCTACACCTCCGGCCTGGCGGGTCTCGTCTCCTGGCAGGACCACTACGAGCTGACCGGGGTGCGTCCAGGACCCGGCACCACGGCCTGCCAGCTGCTGGCGCACGCCGGGTCCCCGCTCCTGGACGCGGCCGACCACCTGGCGATGATGCCGGACCTGTTCACGCTCTGGCTGAGCGGCGAGATGCTCGCCGAGCGGACGATCGCGAGCACCAGCCAGCTGCTGGACGCCAGGACCGGCCGGTGGGCGGACAGCCTCGTCACCCGCCTGGGCCTCCCCCGCCACCTGTTCGCCCACCGGCTCGCCGAGCCCGGCACGGTCGCCGGGCCGCTGCGCGAAGGCGGTGACGGGAGCGGCGGGGGCGTCCGGAGCAGCAGGAACGGGAAGGGGCCAGGCGCGACCGTGGTCGTCGCGGTGGCCGGCCACGACGCCGCCTCCGCGGCCGCCGCGCTCCCCGTCTCCTCGGGCTCGGTCGGCTACATCTCCTGCGGCCCCCGCTCGCTCGCGGGGCTGGAACTCGACGCGCCGGTCACGAGCCGGGCGGCCAGGCTGGCGGGCTTCACCAACGAGGGCGGCGTCATGGGGACCGTCCACTTCACCCGCGCGCTCAACGGCCTGACGCTGCTCCAGGAGTGCCGCAGGGCCTGGGGGGTGCGCGCCTCGTACGCGGACCTGGTCGCCGAGGCGTCCACGGCGCCCGCGTTCGGCCCGCTGATCGACCCCGGCCACCCGTGGTTCCTCGAACCGGGGAACATCCCGGCCAGGATCGCGGCCTACTGCCGGTCGACCGGCCAGGCGCCGCCCGAGGGCCGCGCGCAGACGGTGCGCTGCGTCCTGGAGAGCCTCGCGTGCTCCTACCGGTGGGCCCTGGAGCAGGCCGAGTTCCTCAGCGACCGGCGGGTGGAGGCCGTGCACCTCGTGGGGGGCGGGGCCGCCAGCGCCGCGCTCTGCGGGCTCGTCGCCGACTTCGCCGGGCGGCCGGTGCTCGCGGGCCCGGTGGAGGCGACCGCCGTGGGGAACCTTCTGGTCCAGGCGATGGCCGACGGCCGTCTCGGCTCCCTCACCGAGCTGCGCGAGGTGGTCCGCCGCTCGTTCAGGCCCCGGCCGTTCCCGCCCGCGGCGCGGCGGGAGCCGTACGAGATCGCCTACTCCCGCTACCGGCGGCTGATCGGCATCGACGGGTTCTGGAACGACACGAGGCCCGGGACCAGGCCGGACGACGGGCACCGGGCGCGCCCGGCCCGCCACGCGGCCTCGGCCCCCTCGGCGGCACCGGCGACGCCGGCGGCACCGACGACGTCAGCTGCCCCGGCGGTCCCGGTGACCTCGACGACCTCAGTGGGACTCGCGGGCGACCGCGTCACCGCTGGAGCCGACGAGGAAGTCGAGGTCGGCGCCCCGGTTGGCCTGCATCACATGGTCGACGTAGAGGCGTTCCCAGCCCCGTGACGGCGCGGCGAAGGCCTCGCGCATCGCCTCCGAGGGCCGGCGCCTGGCCAGGTCCTCCCGCGGGATGTCGAGGTCCAGGCGCCTGGCCTCGACGTCCAGGACGATCGGGTCACCGGTCCGCACCAGGCCGAGCGGGCCTCCCGCCGCCGCCTCGGGCGCCACGTGCAGGACCACCGTGCCGTACGCCGTGCCGCTCATCCGGCCGTCGCAGATCCGTACCATGTCACGCACCCCGTGCTCCAGGAGCTTGGCCGGCAGCGGCACGTTGGCCACCTCGGGCATCCCCGGGTAGCCCTTGGGGCCGCACCCGCGCAGCACGAGCACCGAGGAGGCGTCCACGTCGAGATCGGGGTCGTCGATCCGGGCGTGCATGTCCTCGACGCTGTCGAAGACCAGGGCCCGGCCCCGGTGGCGCATCAGCTGGGGCGAGGCCGCGGCGGGCTTGATCACGGCCCCGGACGGTGCCAGGTCGCCGTACAGGACGGCGATGCCCGCGGCCTCCCGCAGCGGCTGGTCGCGCGGGCGGATGACGGTCTCGTCCCAGATCCGCGCGTCGTCCAGGTGGGCGGCGAGCGGCCTGCCGGTCACGGTCAGCGCGTCCGGGTCCAGCAGGTCGCGTACCTCGCGCAGCACGGCCAGCAGCCCGCCCGCGCGGTGGAAGTCCTCCATCAGGTGGCGGCCCGCCGGTTGCAGGTCGACCAGGAGCGGCACCCCGGCGCCGGTGCGGTCGAAGTCGTCGAGGGAGAGCTCGACGCCGAGCCGGCCCGCGATGGCCAGCAGGTGCACCACCGCGTTGGTGGATCCGCCGACGGCGGCCAGCGCGACGATCGCGTTGAGGAAGGATCCCCTGGTCATCAGGGCGCTGGGCCGCAGGTCCCGTTCGACGAGCTCGACGGCGAGCCGCCCGGTCTCGTGGGCGCCCTCCAGCAGGCGGCTGTCGGGGGCGGGCGTGCCCGCCAGGCCGGGGACGGTGGTGCCGAGCGCCTCGGCGACGCAGGCCATGGTGGAGGCGGTGCCCATGGTGTTGCAGTGACCCCTGCTGCGGATCATCGACGACTCCGAGCGCAGGAACGCCTGCTCGCTCAGGGTGCCCGCGCGGACCTCCTCGCTGAGCCGCCACACGTCCGTGCCGCAGCCCAGCTGCACGCCGCGGAAGGTGCCGGTGAGCATGGGCCCCCCGGGGAGGACCACGGCGGGCAGGTCGACCGAGGCCGCGGCCATCAGCAGGGACGGGATGGTCTTGTCACAGCCGCCCAGCAGCACCACGCCGTCGATCGGGTTGGCCCGCAACATCTCCTCGGTCGCCATCGCGGCCATGTTGCGCCACAGCATCGCGGTGGGCCTGACCAGCGTCTCGCCCAGCGAGACGACCGGCAGGTTCATCGGGACGCCCCCGGCCTCCCAGATGCCCCGCTTCACGCTCTCGGCCACCTCGTCGAGGTGGGTGTTGCACGGGGTGAGGTCGGAGGCGGTGTTGGCGATCGCGATGTGCGGCCGGCCGTCGAAGGCGTGCGAGGGCAGCCCGCGCCGCATCCAGGCCCGGTGGATATAGGCGTTGCGGTCGGTTCCCGCGTACCACTGCGAACTACGCCGGTCCGCCGTCACGTTCTCAGCCCCATTTGCCGAACGGTAGTCTACAGAACCTGATTCTTGTACCTCCGGCCTCGCCCGGCGGCGCCGTATGGAAGGTTCCACCCGTGAGAGCGTTCGTCGTGACCGGGCCCCGCCGCTTCGCCGTGCTGGACGTCGAGCCGCCGGTTCCCGGGCCGGGGCAGGTCGTGGTCGACGTGGAACGGGCCGGGGTGTGCGGCACCGACATGGAGTTCTTCAGCGGCGAGATGGCCTACCTCAAGGAGGAGGACAACGCCCGCTACCCCATACGGCTCGGCCACGAGTGGTGCGGGACGGTCTCCGCCGTCGGCGAGGGCGTCGACGGCGGCTGGGTCGGCACCCGCGTCACCGGCGACACCATGCTCGGCTGCGGCAGGTGCCGCCGCTGCCTGGGCGGGCTGCAGCACGTGTGCGAGGACCGCTTCGAGATCGGCATCCGGGGCGGGTGGCCGGGCGCCCTGGCCGAGCGGCTTCCCGTGCCGGTCACGGCGCTGCACGTCCTGCCGGACACGGTCGACGCGGCGGCCGGGGCGATGGTCGAGCCGGGCGGCAACGCGCTGCGGGCCGTCGAGGCCGCGAACCTCACCCCCGGTGACCGGCTGCTGGTGCTGGGGCCGGGGACGATCGGCCTGCTCGCCGCCCGGTTCGCCCTGGCGCACGGGGCCGAGGTCCACATCATGGGCCTGTCGGAGCCGTCGCTGGAGTTCGCCCGCGCCCTCGGGGTGCACGGGGCGTGGACCTCGGACAGGCTTCCCGGACTCCCGTTCGACGCCGTCATCGACGCCTCCAACGCCCCCGGCCTGCCCTCCCTCGCCGTCGACCTGGTGGAGCCGGGCAAGCGGGTGGTCTACATCGGCCTGGCGCCGACCACCAGCGCGGTCGACACCCGCACGCTGGTGCTCAAGGACGTCACGGCCGTCGGCATCCTGAGCGCCTCGCCCGGCCTGGCGGGGGCGATCGGGCACTACGCCTCCGGTTCGGTGGACCCCCGGCCGCTGGTGGCGGCCGTCGTCGGGCTCGACGAGGTGGGCGAGATCCTCTCCGGCTCCCGTCCCGCGGGAGCCGGTCCTGGCCCCAAGATCCACGTCGACCCCCGGGCCTGACCACCCGGGGGTCGACGCGGATCCCCGGACCTGGTGGTGATCGTCCTGGCCGCCCGCCGTGTTTCAAAAGTGGCGAAGCGGCAATCTCCCATCCTGGCCCTGTCACTCCCAGGATGACCAGGGCACTTCCTGGTCGCGGACGACCGGCGGAGACTTCGGGGTGGCCGGGGACACCCGTCCACCGGCCCGGCGCCGACCGGCGCGAGAGCCGGTGAGGACCGGCTCCGGGGCCCGGCACACCGCCGATCCGGCGCCGCGAAGGCCCCGGAAAAAGAGCCGGGAGCAGGTCCGGAGGAAGGCCAGGAAGAACCGATGAGAGGACCGACAATGCCGACGTCACTACCCGGTGGAAGCCTGAAGCTCGCCGAGGACCTCACCCTCAGCCGGGTGGGCTACGGGGCCATGCAGCTCGCGGGCCCCGGTGTCTGGGGACCCCCGCGCGACCGCGACGAGGCGATCGCGGTGCTGAGAGAGGCGGTCGAGCTGGGGATCACCCACATCGACACCAGCGACTACTACGGCCCGTACGTCGTCAACGAGATCATCCGTGAGGCCCTGCACCCCTACCCGGACGATCTGCGCATCGTCACCAAGGTCGGGGCCCGGCGCGCCCCCGACAGGTCCTGGCCGCCGGCCCTGTCCCGCGAGGAGCTGACCACCGCCGTCCACGAGAACCTCGAACGTCTCGGGCTCGACGCGCTCGACGTCGTCAACCTCCGGGTCGGCGACCTGACGAACCCCGCCCCCGGTTCGATCGCCGAGCCGTTCACCGTGCTCGCGGAGCTGCGGGAGCAGGGCCTCATCCGGCACCTCGGCGTCAGCGTCGTGTCATCGGAGCAGCTCGCCGAGGCGCGGTCGATCGCCCCGGTCGTGTCGGTGCAGAACTTCTACAACCTGGCCCACCGCGCCGACGACGAGCTCGTCGACCACTGCGCCCGCGAGGGCATCGCCTACACGCCCTTCTTCCCCCTCGGCGGGTTCAGCCCCCTGCAGTCGGGCGTCCTGGACGGCGTCGCCACCCGGCTCGGCGCGACCCCTTTCCAGGTCGCCCTCGCCTGGCTGCTGCGCCGCTCGCCCACCGTCCTCCTCATCCCGGGTACGTCGTCGGTGGCCCATCTCCGGGAGAACGTCGCGGGAGCCGGTATCGAGCTGCCCGCCGACGTCCTCAAGGAGCTCGACACGATCGGCGGGTGACGGGGGTCAGCCCTTCAGGCCGGTGTGGGCCAGGCCCTCGATGAACTGCCGCTGCGCGAGCACGAACACCACCAGCACCGGCAGGGCGGTCATCGAGGCGGCGGCGAGCTGGACGTTCCACATCGGCCCGCCGTAGGCGTCGACGAACTGGGTCAGCGCCTGCGGGAGGGTGAACCTCTCCGGCGAGGACAGGTACACGATGGGTTCGAGGTAGAGGTTCCAGCTGTGCAGGAACGTGAAGATCGCGACGGCGCCGAGCGCGGGCCTGGCCAGCGGCAGCGCGACCCGGTAGAACGTGCCGAACCTGCCGAGCCCGTCCACCCGGGCGGCCTCCTCCAGCTCGCCGGGCAGGCTGACGAAGAACTGCCTCATGATGAAGGTGGCCAGCACCCCGGGCGCGCCGAGGATCGGCACCAGGATCAGCGGCCAGTGGGTGTCGGTCAGCCCGAGCCCGTGGAACATCTGGAACAGCGGGACGATCGTGACCTCGCTCGGGATGAGCAGCCCGAGCAGCACGACGACGAAGAGCGCGTTCTGGCCGGGGAAGCGGATGCGCGCGAAGGCGTACCCGGCCATGGCGGCCACCGCCATCGTGCCGGCCGTGACGACCAGGGCGATGTAGAGGCTGTTGAAGTACTGGCCCGCGAAGGGCTGCAGCTCGAAGACCTGCCCGTAGGCCGAGAAGTCCCAGTCGTCGGGCAGCGGCCTCGGCGGGAAGGCGAAGATCTCGCCGACCGGCTTGAGGGACGAGGTCACCATCCACCAGGTCGGGAAGACGAACGGCACGCACAACACGCACAGCAGGCCGTACAGGAGCGTCTTCAGCCGTACCGGTGTCTCACGTCTCATTGAAGACCCACCTCCTGCGCATCCGCCACTGCACGACGGTGAGCAGCGCGACGATCGCGAACAGCAGGACCGACAGCGTCGCGCCGTACCCGAAGTGGTGGAACTGGAACGCCTGCTGGTACAGGTAGTAGACGAGGACGGTCGTCGACATGCCGGGGCCGCCCTGGGTGAGGACCGCGATCTGCGCGAACACCTGCAGCGACCCCACCACGGTGATGATCGAGGTGAGCAGGATGGTCGGGCTGATCAGGGGGACGGTGATCCGCAGGAAGCGGGTCCACGCCCCGGCGCCGTCCAGCTCGGCGGCCTCGTAGAGCTGGGCCGGCACCCCCTGGAGGGCGGCCAGGAACAGCACCATGTTGAGGCCGACGTTCTTGAGGACCTGGACGACGACCACCGAGAGCATCGCCGTGCCCTCGCCGCGCAGCCAGTTGGGGCCGTCGGCCCCGGCGACGGCGAGCAGGCCGTTGAGGCCGCCGTCGTCCTGCAGGAGGAACTGCCACACGATCGTCCAGGCGACCAGCGAGACCACCACGGGCGAGAAGAACACCGTACGGAAGAAGGTGGTCCCGCGCAGCCGCTGGTTGAGCAGGACCGCCAGGACGAGGGCGAGGCCGAGGTTGAGCACGACCAGGCCGGCGGAGAACAGCGCGGTCCCGCCCAGCACCTCGCCCAGGTTGGGGTCGGCGAGCAGCCTGTCGTAGTTCTCCCCGCCGACGAACTCGAAGGTCCCGGCCAGCACGTTCCACTCGTGGAGGCTGTACCACAGGACGAGCCCGAGCGGCAGGAGCACGAACAGCAGGCTGCCGAGGAGCTGCGGGGCGACGAGCAGGTACCCGACCAGGTTGTCGCGGCGGCGCACGGTCCAGAACGCCCCGCCACCGCCGTTCCCGGAGACCCGGCGAACCGGGCCGGCGGCCCCCGTACGCCCGGCGGCCCGCCCGCCGGTGACCGGCCGGCCGGTCACCGCGGATCCGGAATGTGACGCGGCCACGTCACGCACCCAGCATCGGCTGGATCTTGGCGCACACGCCGCCCAGCACGGCCTTGACGTCGGCGCCGGGCTGCCAGAGCGGGTCGAGCGCGGCCCGCACGGTCTGCGAGAGCTCCGCCTGGCCGGTGTGGTTGGGCTTGACGACGCCCTTCTCGATGCCGCCGATCACGACCTTCCGCAGCTGGTCGGGCTTGAGCAGCGGGTTGCTCCTGGCCATGGTGTCCGCGGTGAGCTGGGAGGCCCGGGGCGGCGGGAAGTAGGCGGCGAGCTTGGCCGAGTTGGCGGGGTTGGTGAAGAAGGCGAGGAAGTCGGTGGCCGCCGCCGCGTTGGCGGACTTCTTGAAGACGCCCAGCCCCGCCTGGCCGATCACCGAGTACTCGCCCTTGGGCCCGGCGGGCAGCGGGACGAGGTCCCAGCCGAACTTCGCGTCCTGCAGGAGCGAGGCGCGGGAGATCTGGGTGATGGTCATCGCCGAGTCGCCCGCGAAGAAGTCGGCCGTGGTGCCGGGGCCGGGGAAGGCCTTGTCGGTGAAGATCGACCTGTGCAGGAACGTCATCGCCTCGACCATCTCGGGGCTGTCGAACCCGCAGGTCCTGCCGTCCTCGCTCCAGGCCTGGGCGCCCCAGCCGCCCCACACCGTGGAGAGGTTGTCCCAGCCCTTGTAGTCGAAGTCGCGGACGACCATGCCCGCCTTGCCGGTCTTGGAGGCGACCGCGGCGTTCTGCGCGGCGACCTTCTCCCAGGTCCAGGTGCCGTCCTCGATCATCTCGGCGGGGGTCTTCTGGCCCGCCTTCTTGAGCAGGTCGGTGTTGACGAACACGCCGAACGGCGAGGTGGAGAACGGGTAGGCGTACAGCTTGCCCTCGGCCTGCCAGAGCTCGACGGCCGAAGGGGTGAGGTCGCCGAACTCGTACCCCTGGGCCTTGCCCAGCGTGTCGTCGAGCGGCGCCAGCGCGCCGGAGGAGACGAAGTCGGGTGCGGAGCTCTCCAGGATCCAGGCCAGGTCGGGGGCGTTGCCCCCGGCGATCTGGGTGGTCAGGGTCGTGGTGTAGCCCTCGAAGGGGATGGGGTCGAACTTGATCTCGCCGACGTCGGGGTGCGTCTTCTTGTACTCGGCGGCGATCTCGTTGAACAGCTTCAGGTGGGCCTCGTTGGAGGTCCAGATCGTCATGCGCAGCGGCTGCGGGCCCTGCGCGGCGGGGGTGGCCCCGCCTCCCGCGCCTCCTCCGCCGCACGCCGTCAGGGTGAGCAGCGCCGCCAGCGCGACGGCCGCGGGCTTTCCGAATGGTTTCATGGTCCGATCTCCTTGCTGGGAATCCCCCGGCGGTCGTGGTGGGTGACCGGTCGCCCGGCCGGTGCCGCCCGTCCGGCCGGCAGCCGGTCTGCGTCCTGGTCGGTGGCCTGGTCGGTGGCCGGTCGGCGGCCGGTCGGCGGCCGGCCGGGCGAGCGGTCAGTAGCCGATCACCTGCGGCCAGCGCAGCTCGACGCCGTCGCGGGTGAGCCGCCGCTGGAAGTCGGCGAGCAGGCCCTCGTCCTCGCGTACGGCGTGCGGGGTGGTGGCGTTGTCCAGGCAGAAGGCCGCGAGGGCGCCCGCGGCCTCGCCGACGTTCCACTCCACCGGGTGCAGCCGGTAGGCCCCGTTGGTGATGTGGGTGGTGCCGATGTTCTTGGACGCGGGCAGCAGGTTGGTCATCCGCTGCGGGACGAGCGCGCCGAGGGGGATCTCGAACGGCGAGCTCGCCACGTCGATGTAGTTGTCACCCCCGGTGGAGGGGTGCAGGTCGATGCGGTACATCCCCACCCCGACGGAGTCGGCGTAGCTCACCGCGCCCTTGTCTCCGCGCACCGCGAGCGAGAGATCCTGCTCGGCGACGGTGTACAGGGCGCGGACGCGGCGCGACTCGCGGATGTAGGGGGCCTGGGCCAGCCCGCCCTCGCCGCCGCCGGTGACGTCGCCGCGCAGGCGCAGGCCGGGGAAACCGGTCCCGCCGTCGGCGCGCGGCGCCTCGGTCTGCATCCAGTACAGCACGGAGCGGGACAGCTCCCGGGCGGCGGCCACGTGCGCGGCGGCGTCCGGCACGTCGATGACCGGGCCCTCCAGGTAGTCGATCATCGGCCAGTTGACCAGGGTGATGTCGCTGGCGTAGGCGCCGTCGGCGAAGTTGCGCCGCGCGGCGATCCTGCGGAACGTCCACAGGTTCGCGTCGCCGGGGTTGAGCCGCTGGTCGGCCTCCACCAGCAGCGGGTCGTCGTCCGGGTTGGGAGTGAAGGAGCGTTCCACGATCTCCAAGGTCCTGGGGTGCGGGCAGCGCCAGGACAGCAGCCGGTCGCCCCAGAACTCTGGCTGGTAGCTCCTCCAGAAGTCGTAGGCGGCGGGCCTATCGATCGTGTGGTCGCCGTCGACGTGGTCGATCGCGAAGCACACCGAGACGGCCTGCATGTTCATCGGCTGGGCCTCGGCGGGCGCGCTCGGCTCCCCGGTGTCGCCCTGCGACTCGAACCCCGTCACGTACTCGGTGCCGGTCAGCGGCAGCAGCTCGCCCGTCTCGGTGGCGTCCAGCACGTACGGCGCGACGGCCGTGACCTCCCCGCCCCCGTCCCGGTGCTCCAGGCGCACGGCCCGCACCCGGTCGCCGTCGACCTCCGCGCCGACCGGTCGGTACGGCCGCAGCACGCGCAACCGCCCCGAACCCCGGTACGGCGCGAGCATCGCCTCGATCACCGCGACCGCGACGCGCGGCTCGTGGCAGAGGCGGCTCACGTGCCCGGCGCCCGGGTTCAGCTCCCGCCAGGCCCGCGACCGCGCGGTCAGCGGGTAGTGGTCGCGGTAGTAGCCGCGGATGCCGTCACGCAGCGCCCGGTAGGAGGCCGTGACGCCGAACCGCTCCACCCAGGAGTGCTCGTCGGGCGGTACGGCCTGGCTGGTCAGCTGCCCGCCGAGCCAGTCGTACTCCTCGGTCAGGATCACGGTGCGCCCGGCCCGCAGCAGCGCCAGCGCGGCGGCGACGCCGCCCAGCCCGCCGCCGACGACCACCGCGTCCGCCGATATCTCCACCACGTCGGGGGTCTCTCCCATCATCGTCGTTCTCACTGCCTTCTCGCCGTTCCGGCGCTTTCGCCGCTTTCGCCGCTTTTGGTGCTCTCGGTGGTCTCGTCGTTCCCGGTGTTCCTGGCGCTTCCGGTGGTCTCACCGTCCGGTCGGCTCCGTCCGTCGGCTCCATCCGGTCAGCTCCATCCGGTCAGCTCCGTCCGTCAGCTCCGGGCCGGCGCGAGCGTGGATCCCTCGACCAGCTCGCAGGCCAGTAACTCCTGCGGTGTCCTCATCGTCCCCCCGCCGCCCTCCAGCACCTCCGCCAGCAGCTCGACGGCCCTGCGGCCCATCTCCTGCCGGGGGATGCGGAACCCGGTGAGGTCGACGTCGACGCGGACGGGCCTGGTCGGCGCGCCCAGCGCGAGGATCGACAGGTCGCCGGGGATCGTGAGGCCCCGCTCGCCCGCCGCGTGCATGATCGCCACGGCGTCGGCGGGCTCCTCGACGAAGGCCGCAGTCACCCCGGTGGCCGACAGCTCCCCCAGGATCTCCTCGGGGGTCCTGCCGGTCACCGGCACGTGCGACCCCTCGGCCCCGACGGCGGCCACCGCCTCGCGGAAGCCGCGCATGCGGTCGGCCGGGGACTCGGCGCCCGCCCCGGTGCCGACGTAGGCCAGCCTCCGGTGGCCGAGCCCCGCCGCCCGGTCGACCAGGGCGCGCACCGCGGGCGAGTAGTCGGCGCCCACGTACGGCACCGGGGCACCCGCGTCGTCGCGGCGGCCGATGGAGACGAAGGGGATGCCCTCCGCCAGCAGC
Source organism: Streptosporangium heterodermiicola (assembly GCF_051390675.1). Classification (NCBI taxonomy): domain Bacteria; kingdom Bacillati; phylum Actinomycetota; class Actinomycetes; order Streptosporangiales; family Streptosporangiaceae; genus Streptosporangium; species Streptosporangium heterodermiicola. The sequence goes on along the minus strand of NZ_JBPJSR010000013.1, from coordinate 78,916 downwards.
CGGGCCAGGTCGTCGCGGTCGACGGCGCGCCCGAGGAGCACGCAGCCGTCGGCCAGCCGCACCCGGCTGTCCTCGTTGAAGATCCGGCGCCGCTCCCCCGCGGCCCTGGCGCTGGTGAACAGCAGCAGGTCGCAGCCCATCTCCTCGGCGCACTCCTCGATGCCGAGCAGGAAGGGGTGGTAGAAGTCGGCGCTCGCGGTCGGGAAGACCGCCTCGTAGGTGAAGACGCCCAGGATGCGGTTGCGCCGCTCGGCGAGCCGCCGGGCGACCGGGTCGGCGACGTATCCGGTCTCCCTGATAACCCGCAGCACCCGCTCACGCGTCTCGGGGGCGATGCGGACCTCGGCGTCGGTCCGGTTGTTGAGGACGAGCGACACCGTCGTCTGGCTCACCCCCGCGATGCGGGCGATGTCCTGCTGGGTGAGCCGGCGGCCGGGGGAGGTCACGATCCGTAGCGTCCCATCTGGTGATAATGCGCATTAGCGAGGTTGGGACGTCATCCTGCAATCCGCTACCGGATCCTGTCAAGAGCCGGGCGCCATGATCATGGAATGGAAATCCCGCCGGTGATAATCCGTATTAGCACCTTGACGGGCGCGCACGCCTGGCCGAACCTTTGCGATCAGAGAGATGTCCTCACCATCACTCACGGTGAATGTTGTCGCGAAGGGACAGTCAATGTCTGAACCCCTCCTGGACCGCCGCGGACTCCTGCGCGCGGCGGTCGGCGCCGGTGTGGCCGGCGGTCTCGGGCTCGCCCTCCCCGGGGCGGCCACGGCGGCGCTCGCGGAGACGTCCGCGCCGGCCGGCGCGGTGGCCGGCGCGGTGGCCGCGCTGGGACCCGCCGGATTCCCCTCGTACCAGTACATCGGCACGCCGTTCAACAAGGCGAGCCTGCGCTACAACCCGACCAACGAGCTGATCTTCCCCTGCGTCCGGGGCATGTACGACAAGATCGCGAGCCCGCTGGGGCGCTACTACCTCTACTACGCCCCGCACGACGCGCCCGGCGGCATCTGCCTGGCCTACGGCGACTCGCTCGGCGGCCCGTTCACCGAGTACCCGAACAACCCGATCATCTCCAACACCTGGTCACCGCACTACTCGGTGAGCCACGTCTCGTCGCCGCACGTCATCTGGAACGCGGCCAACCGGCAGTTTCACATGTACTTCCACGGCGAGAACAACACCACCCGCATGGCCTGGTCGACCGACGGCGTGCGCTTCACCTACCACGGCACGGTGCTGACCACCGCGGCGATCCCCGGCGCGACGGAGGCCTCCTACGCCCGGGTCTTCGAGCACGCGGTCCCGGGGCTGGGCAACAGGTACGTCATGATCTTCATGGGCGTCACCGGCGGCTCCCGCAAGATCTTCTGGGGCTGGTCGTCCGACGGCAAGAGCTGGCGGTTCGACCCCACCCCGCTGGTGTCGCCCGCCCCCGACGGGCAGACCGACCTGTCCGGGCCGCACCTGCTCAAGCGCAACGGCACCGCGTACGTCGTCTACCACGGCAACAGCGGGAACATGTTCCTCACCGAGGTGGGCAACGCCTTCGACCGGGAGGTCCACCTCGGCGTCTTCCACCGGCCCCTGACCGGCGCCCCCGACAGGGGCCGCAGCGCGGCGCCCTCCTTCGGCACCGACGGCGGCGTGGAGTACATGTTCTACGAGGCGGGCCAGCGGAGCGGATCGACGATCGCCGTCGCCCGCGCCGTCTGACACCCGGCCCGGACGGGCTCGCCGCGACGGGGCCGTCCGGGGCGCCTGCCCGGAAACCCGGGACACGGCTCCCGCGAGCCGGACGGCTCCTCCTGCGGAACCGGGCCGGGCCGGACCCGCGCGGCCCGGCCCGGAACCCGCCGAGCGCCACGCGACCCGAGGAGCGAGCCTCGGACGCCCCCGGAAAGAACCCTCCCGCGAAGGGGCCCTCCCGCGGCGGCGGTGGGAGCTGGGAGCTGGGAGCATGGACACATGAACGTGGTGGTGCTGTCCGACACCCACGCGCCCCGGCGGTGGAAGTCGTGCCCGCCGGCCGTGGCCGGGTATCTGCGGGGCGCGGACCTGATCCTGCACGCGGGTGACATCTGCGTCGCCGGGGTGCTGGACGAACTCGCCGCCTACGCCCCGGTGCGCGCGGTCAAGGGCAACAACGACGGGCCGGACGTGGTGGCCCCCGAGACGCTCGAACTGGACCTCGGCGGGCTGCGCGTGGCGATGATCCACGACAGCGGCACGGCGCAGGGGCGGCTCGCCCGGATGCGGCGACGGTTTCCCGAGGCCGACCTGGTGGTGTTCGGGCACTCCCACATACCGCTGGACCACGGCGACGACGGGTTTCGCATCTTCAACCCGGGCTCGCCCACCGACCGCCGCCGCCAGCCCCACGGCACCCTGGGCACGCTCCGCGTCGAGGAGGGCCGCCTCGTCGAGGCGAGGATCGTCCCCGTCACCTGACGCGCCGCCCGGCCCGTGAGATGAAATATCCGGACGAAATACCCGGCGCCCACCTGCGCCACCTTCGCCGGTCGCCAACGCGTCGTCTTCCATCGGGGTGCGCGGCACGATATACACGTGTTACGCACCGGTTAATTGTTCTTCGCGACAAATAAAGCTTCGAGCACCATGGCAACCAGCGCGGCGGCGCGCGCCTTGCCTGACTTACCCCCCAGGTCAGGAAAGGACCCCCATGTCACAACGTTCTCGACCCTGGAGCCGGTTACTCTCCATGACACCCTCGATCGTGGACGAGGCGGCGACGGCTGCGGCGCGGCGATCCCCCGGAAGGCCGGAAAGGACGGCCGGGCGGAGGTTCGTCCGAGGTGGCCTGGCGACAGCCGTGGCCACGATGGTCGGCGCGGCCATGTTCGTCCCCACCGCGGCCCAGGCCGCCGACCCCGCCTACCAGGTGCTGGTCTTCTCCAAGACGGCCGGCTTCCGGCACGACTCGATCCCCGCGGGTCTCCAGGCGATCCGCGACCTCGGCTCGGCCAACAACTTCACCGTCACCGCCACCGAGGACGCGGGAGCCTTCACCGCGTCCAACCTGGCGCGCTTCAAGGCGGTGGTGTTCCTCAGCACCACCGGTGACGTGCTCAACGGCACCCAGCAGACCGCGTTCGAGTCCTACGTCAACGGGGGCGGCGGCTACGTCGGCATCCACGCCGCCGCCGACACCGAGTACGACTGGCCGTTCTACGGCAACCTCGCGGGCGCCTGGTTCAAGGGTCATCCGGCACCCCAGCAGGCGACGGTCAGGACCGAGGACCGCGCGCACGCGGCCACCGCCCACCTGGGCCCGACCTGGTCCAGAAGCGACGAGTGGTACAACTACCGCACCAACCCGCGTAACAGCGCGCGCGTGCTGCAGAACCTCGACGAGGGCAGCTACAGCGGCGGCGACATGGGTGACCACCCGATCACCTGGTGCCGTCCGCTGGCGTCCGGCCGCTCGTTCTACACCGGGCTCGGGCACACCGCGAGCTCGTACACCGAGACGGGTTTCCGGTCGCTGCTGCTCGGCGGCATCCGGTACGCGGCCGGGATGGCGAAGGCCGACTGCCGCGCGGAGACCGGCTACACGACCCTGTACAACGGCTCGACCACCGGCTGGACGCAGAGCGGCCCCGGCGGCTTCACCAACACCGACGCCACCCTCACCTCCACCGGAGGCATGGGCGTGCTGTGGTACTCGGCGAAGAAGTACTTCTCCTACTCGCTGAAGCTGGACTGGAGGGTCGCCGGGGACGACAACTCGGGCGTCTTCGTGGGCATGTCGGCCTCCGACCCCACGAACACCTCCAAGGGGTACGAGGTCCAGATCGACGCCACCGACGCGGTCGACCGCACCACCGGGTCCATCTACGCGATCAAGGCCGCCGACATCGCGGCCCGCGACGCGGCGCTGAACCCGCCGGGCGCGTGGAACACCTACGAGCTCCTCGTCCAGGGCGAGCGGCTCCAGGTCTTCCTCAACTGCGTCAGGATCAACGACTTCACCAACACCGACCCGGCCCGCAGCATCCGCGAGGGGCACATCGGCATCCAGAACCACGGCACCGGCGACGACGTCTCCTTCCGCAACGTCCGGATCAAGGAGCTGGGCGGCACCGGCCCGATCCAGACCACGGCCGAGGCGGAGTCCTACACCTCCAACTCGGGCGTGCAGATCGCCGACCACGGCCCGGCCAGCGGCGGCAGGACGGCCGGGTTCATCGAGAACGGCGACTGGGTCGGCTACTCGTCGATCAGCACGGCGGGCGCCACCGCATTCGGCGCCCGCGTCTCCTCCGCCGGATCCGGCGGGACCATCCAGGTCCGCTCGGGATCGGCCACCGGAACCGTCCTCGGCTCGGTGGCCGTACCGAACACCGGGGGCTGGGAGACCTTCCGGAACGTCTCCACCCCGCTGACCGGCTCGGCCTCGGGTCCGCTGTTCCTCACCTTCACCGGCGGCGGCGGGTTCCTGTTCGACGTCGACACCCTCACCCTCACCAGGTGAACCGCGGCTCGTGGCGCGCCATCCCGGCGCGCCACGAGCCCCGGCCGCCGCCGTGGCCGTCAGGGTCAGGCCACCACGTCCAGGGTCAGGCCACCACGTCGGCGAGGCGGTCGACCTGGTCTGCGTCGCGGGCCCAGCAGTAGAGCACCACCTCGTCGGCGCCGAGGTCCCCGAACGCGCGGATCGCGTCACGGATCCGCTCCGGCGTGGTGAGCATGTTCTCGACGACCCGGGTGGTGTCGCCCAGGAAGCCGTAGTAGGAGGTGATCGCCTCCGTGGCGTCCCTCACCGTGTCCTCGGGGCCGAGGGCGACGTTGACCTGCGCGACCATGCGAGGCCGTCCGGACCGTCCGGCCTGGGTCCAGGAACTCTCGACGTCGCGCATGAGCCGGTCGGCCATACCGGCGGGCGCGGCGCACAGGTACCCGTCCCCCCATCGGGCGACGCGCTCCACCGCGGCGGGGGCGAAGGCGCCGATCAGGATCTCCGGGCCGCCCTCGCGGACGGGGGTCGGGCCGATCGGCCCGACCTCCTCGCTGTAGGGCTCACCGGACCAGACGCGCCGCAGCGTCGCCAGCTGCCTGTCGAGCCGGTGCCCGCGACCCCGGACGTCGGCTCCCACCGCGAGGTAGTCGTCCTGGCGTGTCCCGATCCCGATGCCGAGGGTGAAACGGCCGCCGGACATGCGGTCCAGGGTCGCGGCCTGCTTGGCGAGCAGCGCCGACTCGCGAAGGGGACCGAGCAACACCTCTGTCTGTACGCGGATCCGCGAGGTGGCCCCCGCGATGGCCGCCAGCGTGATCAGGGGCTCGGGGTTCGCGTAGACGAGCCGATCGAGCAGGCCGAGGGTGGTGAAGGGACCGGCGTCGGCGCGCCGGGCCCAGGAGAGCAGCGACAACGGATCGCTGATGGGCAGGCCGAGACCTACGTTCATGGAATCCAACCTCCAGAAGGGCACGCGGAAGGAATTGCCGCCCCTCCAGCACCGGGCACGGTCACCGTGCGCGGCGCGCTCCCGTACCGCGACGTCTTTCCGGGGAGCGCGATCTTGGAGTGCCACCATTCTACCCACCACCCCCTCCCCCACCGCGCGGCCCCGCCCACCCGCGCGCTGTGCCGGAGGAGACCGCCGCCCTCGCCGAGTTCGAGAAGTTCTTGATCACCATCGGCAAGACCGTCCCGGTGGAGCTGGACATCCATCTGATCTGCGGAAACTACGGCACGCACAAGACACGGCGGCGGCTCTCATCGATTCACAACCGGCCTCCAAGGGCGGCCGGAGATCCTTTCGGGTGTCTGACGACGAAAGGAGTGACCGCATGAACAAGAAACACAAGGCCGTACTGGTCATGGCCGCGTTCTTCGCGATGGGCACCGCGAGCCTGGTCAGCGCCGGTCCCGCCGCGGCCATGCCGCCAAACTGCCCCCTCTTCGACTGCGAAGAGAGCGGCGGAGACGGCGGCACCACAGGCGGTGGTAGCGGCGGGGGTGGTGCGCCGCAGCCACAGCCGCCGACGCCCCCCGGTGGCGGGAGCCCCGACGGTGGGACAGGCGGCGGGACAGGCGGCAACCCGGGCGGCTGGGGAGATCCCGGGACGGGCGGCGGCGGCTGGGGATACCCCAGGACGCCACCCCTGGATGCCTGCGCCGTGCCGCCCAGAGACCCAGCGTGTCCTCGCTACTGAACCCGCGACGCCGAAGCTCGCCGGGCGAGGTGAGTCCGGGGAGCGTCATCCGGGGAGCGTGTCGAACGAGCTGACCCGGCAGGGCCGCATCAAATCGGTGAAGCCCCATCCCGCGGGACGGCTCACGGCGGGTGAGGTGTCCATGCGCCAGGCCTGCCGCAGGATGACGGCCAGGCACACCACCTCCACGGTGGCCAGGACCAGGTAGTGGGGTTTCACCGATCCGCCGCCGATGACGAACGCCGCGGTCAGCGGGGCCGCCACCAAGGTGACCCGCCGGATCACCGCCGGTCTCAGCACACGCGACAGCACCACCATCACGATCGGGATCTCGACCATGACCGCGGATCCCACCAGGAGCGGCGGGGTGACGGGAACACCCTCGGCATGCCCCGCCATGAGCCCCCGCAGAAATCCGGCGTCCAGGAAACCGAGGACATCCGCGTAGAGCATGGTGAACATGACGACGATCCACAGGCTGGAGAGTCTTGCTCGCACGTCACTCATTTCGGCCTAGAGCCTGTACGGGGTTGAGATCAGTGGGATTCGCCTGCGCGGTGGTCTGTGGTCCTGGTGGGCCATCGCTATGGCGCGTGGAGAGCTCACCGATCATGAATGGTCCTTGATCGATCCTCATCTGCCCTTGGGTGAGCGCGGTCCCATTCCGGACCTGCGGCAGCGGTTCAATGCGGTGATGTGGCGATTTCGTACCGGCAGCCCGTGGCGGGATCTGCCCCACGAATATGGGCCGTGGTCCACGGTCTATGACCGCTTCCGATCCTGGGCGGCTATGGGCGTCTTCGAGGAGTTGACGCAGGCGATGATCGCTGAGGCCGCTGCCCGCGGGCAGGTTGACCTTGACCTGGTCAGCGTGGATTCCACCATGGTCCGTGCCCATCACCACGCTGCTGGGATGATCATGGACCCCGAACTGCTGGAGGCGCTGGAGAAGGCCGCCGAACAGGAAAAGGGGCTACACCAAAGGAGCAAAACACCCAAGACGGCGAACCCGGCGACGACCAGAAACGCGACAACGAACGTCGGCGACTACGACGGCGGCGCCGTCTCCGGCTGACGGCAGCCGGGCTGGGCCGCTCTCGAGGTGGGCTGACCAGCAAGGTCCACCCGTCGGCCGATCGGCGGTGTCGCCCGCCGTCCTTCGCTTTGACCCCGGGACAAGCCGGAGACAGCCCGCAGTTTCATACCGTCCTGGCGCGTATCAAGGTCCGGCTACCGGTCGGCCGCCCGCGCACCCGCCCGGCCGCGGTGGCCGCCGACAAGGCCTATTCCTCTCGCGGCAACCGCCTCTATCTGCGTCGGCGCCACATCAGGGCCGTCATCCCGGAAAAGAGCGACCAGGCGGCCAACCGCCAAAACCGCGGTTCCCATGGTGGCCGCCCGGTCAGCCATGATCCAGAGCTGTACAAGCAGCGCAATACGGCCGAACGCTGCATCAATCGCATCAAGGAGTGGCGCGGGCCGGCCTTCCGCTTCGACAAGACCCCCGAAAGCTACCTCGCGGGCCTTCATCTCCACGGAGCCATCTTGTGGCTTCGAAGCCTTCAACCCATCTGAAGATCCGAAGTCCGTACAGGCCCTAGCGGCGCACCTTGAACCTCAGGTGCAGCACCCGGTTGCCCTGGACGACCACGTGGGGATCCTCCAGCAGCTGCTGCCCGTCGAAGCTACCGAAAAAGCGCTTGCCCGACCCGAACACCACCGGCACCACGTCCATCGCCACCTCGTCCACGAGGCCGGCGGCGAGGATCTGGCCGCCTACTTCGCCGGCGCTCACGGCGACGACCCGGTCGCCGGCGAGCTCCTGGGCCTTCTCGATCGCGGCCTTCACTCCATCGACGAAGTGGTACGGAGCCCCGGGGTGCCAGCCCTCGGGCTTGGGCCGGTGGGATACCACGACCACGTGGTCGCCCGCGGGCTGCCGGCCCTCCCAGCCGTTCACCAGGTCGAACTGGTGGCGGCCCATCACGATCACGCCGATCGAGTCCCACACCGGCTGGACGTACGCCGCCGAGACACGCGAGAGCCTGAAGCCGCCTTCACCCTGGGAGTGGTCGTAGTCCCCGTCCCCTGCACCGGTTTTCGTGAGCTGGGTGTCCCCACTGAAGTACCAGTCGTGGAGCGGCCCGACTCCGTCGTTCTTGTCGGCAATGAAGCCGTCCACCGACACCACGTTGTGCATGATCACTACGCCCATGGGGGTTTCCTTAAGTCTTCTGGAGTGGTCACCTCCGATTGTGCTGGCCTCGGGAAGGGCTGCGCTTGTAGAAAATCAAGAAGCAGGCATCGGACCGTCGTCCGGCGGGAACTCCCGCTTGGCCGGCATCCGGCGTCTCAGCGCCAGGTACTCCGTCGGGGTGTGGCCGGTGAAGTCCTTGAACTCCTTGCTGAAGTGGGCCTGGTCGAAGTAGCCCGCCATGAGAGCGAGCTCCGACCAGTCGACCGGGCGCAGGGCGTCCACGGACCTGATCAGCTGCGTGAAGCGGTACATCCGAGCCACCTTCTTCGGAGTGACCCCGACGTGCGCCTTGAACTGCGTGGCCAGGGTGGTGGTGCTGACTCCGGCGGCGTCGCTCAGCGCACCGACAGGGGTCGCACCATGGGAGGTCTCCAGCCACCCGCCGACGTGCTGGACCAGGTCGAGCCCGCGCGACGGCGCCTCGACCAGGCGCGAGCGCAGCTCCTCCTCCAGGATCCGCAGCGTCTCGGCGGCGGACGTGGCCTCGCCGACCCTGTTGCGGATCCGGTCCACGGACCCTTGCCACACGGCGTCGACGGGCACCCACCGGTCCCGCAGATCGGTCGCCGGCATGTCGACAAACGCCGCCATCCCCCAAGGCTTGAAGTGCACCCCGACGAGCCTTACCAGCGTGGGGTACTCATAAAGGAAACGCCTGGTCCACAGACCCACGAACCACCCGTCCGACACCACTTCCGAAGGCACCGAAGGGTCGGAATCCCACAGGCGGGCAGGTTCGCCCAGGTTGATGACCAGGTGCGTCGACGGCATCGGCGGGACAACCATCCGACGGTGACCAGGCACCCCGGTCAGGCAGTAGATGTCGTCTATGAACCGGTCGAGCGGCGGGGCGGGCACCCGGCCGACATACTCCATGGATCCAGTATCGCCGACGAGGGTTCGGCCCGCCTCAGGCGATTCGCACCCGCCGCAGGCATCAACGACAGGAGGCGCGGGTGAAATTCGTACCTGGGTGGGGGTCCCGGCTGCCGTTGGATTTTCGCTGTTCGCTACGGGGACCCCCAGTTTCGGGGTGAGGAATAACCCCACGGTTTCCTGAGCCCTCCATCGTCGCCATAGCTCCAGGACCTGGGCGTTCCCCGTACAGAAGGCGTTGGTCCAGCAGTTGAGGGAATCTCGGGATCGGTGAAGCTTTTTCCTATTCGTTGAGGTTTTCGTAGTGGTGGTGAAGACGAGGAGGCGCATGGCTGGCCTGCCCATGGACGCCTTGGTCCGGTGTCGAGCGTTGCCCTGACAAAGAACGCCTGCTCACGCGGGGGTCGGCTCCGTACACCAGCTCAGGCGTCCCAGCCGCTCGCCGGGCCGGGCCGACCGCCGTCGCCTTGTCATGAGCACCGCCTGGTGCCGGCCGACCATGAACGGCCTTGAGTTCCGGTGAACCCAAGGGCGTATGATCTCCCAGGCCACCCCAGCGGTCCAGCGTCAACGCTTGGGTTCAGGCGAACTCTGGGCTTTCATGGGGCTTGAGCAGCAACCGAACGGCCGGCGACGTCAAGGAGCCCAGTGGGCCCGTCTGGTCGCCGTCGACGGCCTGCGCCACATCCGTCCCGACGTATACGGCGGCCCCTGGGAACGCGAGGTCGCCGAAACCGTCCACACCCTCAAGGCGCTCGCTGTGCGGCTGGAGATCCCCATCGTCGTCTCCGCCGATCTCGACCGCCCGTCCGAGGTGGATTGCGGCCGAGTGCCGGACCCGCAAACCGATCTGTGTGACGCTGTCGCCCGCACCGCCGACCTCGTCGTCCTGGTGCACCGCGAGGACGCCGCCGAGCGCGACTCCCCGCGCGCGGGGGGCCGACCTGATCGTGGCCAAGCACCGCAATGGCCCCACGGCCACGATCACTGTGGCCTTCCAGGGGCCGCTGCCATCAAGCCGCCTCGTCCGTGGAATCGGGACTGGGAGCCAGCCGTACGCCGCCGGACTGGGCCTTCTCGTCGGGGAAGACCCACTTCCGGAACGCCCAGAAGCGGAAGACCATGGCGATCAGCGTGCCGATGATCTGCGCGCTCACGAAGTCGGCGATCTCCTGGGTCACCAGGCCCACGTCCGGGGTCTCCAAGCGAAACACATACCGGGAGATCCACAGCGGCACGGAGCTGAGCACCAGACCGACGGCACTGACCAGGAAGAACAGCGCCGCCTCATGACGGCGCTCGCGGCCGCCCCTGGTCCGGAACGACCATTCACGGTTCAGCACATAAGACACGATCGTCGCCACGAGCACCGCGATGACCTTCGCGGTCACCGGCTTCGGTTCCAGGACGGTGAGCTTCAGCCCGTAGAACACCGCGTTGTCCACCAAGAACGCTGTTCCACCCACCACCGCGAACTTCAGCAGCTCATGGTGCTTCAGCGCAAGTGCGTGCAGTGGTCTCGGTAATCTTGCGAGTACTGCGTTTGATATTTGGAGCACCCCCGATCTTCTCACCGGTCGAACACCCTGGTAACAAGATTTACGGACACGGCTTTTCCGGCTTCACCACCATCAACCGCGCTCAATTCTTGGCGCCTACCCCCGAAAACAGGGCAGCCTTGTACCGGGTGCCGGTTCCGAACGCGGGTCATGCCGAGTGCGGCATCGAGTGTGGCGGGCCCAACCGGGTCGCGGGCCGGGAATCACGGTTCCGATGCTCCCCGACCTCGGATCCCCCCCAAGGCCAACCGGCGACCGGCGACCACGAAGCCGAAGGGAGCCGACGGCCCCTTCCCGCCCAGGGCTCCAAACCGCTGAAGGGTGGCGGGATGGTCACGACGTTGGTGGAGACAGGGGTCAGTGACCGGGAGCCGTCAGGCAACCACCGTCGTTGATGTAGCCCCCTGCCTCCACTTTCGACTCACGCTCGTCGTAGAAGCCTGTCAAGCATCCTCCCGGCAATTCGATCGCGAACACCACGGCGGAGCGAGCGCCTCCCGCCCTGATGACGACGTTCGTTCCCGGTGGGGCGACCGCCCGGACCGCTTTGGCGACGTGGGCCTCGCCATGCAGTGCCCGCTCGCGCAGGTCAGCGAATTCGCCCCGCAGGGCCTCGGCCACCGGCTTGGCCTCCGCGGCCGCCTCCGGAGAAAGCGTGGCGCGCTGACGGTATGTCTCGTTGTCCGCGTGCTTCCGCTCCCAGGAGGGCATCGTCACGCAAGGGCTGGACATCGGCGGCTCAGCGGCTTCCGGGCAGGGATGTAAGGCCGATGGCGACGCCGACGGCACGGCTTCCCGGGTCCGCACCACACCGCAGCCATTCACGATGGCCAACAGCAGCACGGTGACAAGGGCGATCAAGATCTTCATGCCTCAACACTCGGACACGGCGGACCGGGACACAAGTCACGTCGGCGGCAGCGAGGCGATCTGGTCGTGTTCGCCGGTTCACGAGGGTGAGATGGCCATTCTCAAGCCACCGGTCTCAAACCACCGGTCTCAAACCAGGAGCCCCAGGGTTTCGGGCGCCTTCCCAAGCCGTCGGTTGCCGTTCAGGGGCGGTTTCGGAGACTGAGGAACAATCGGTTATCTTCGACCCGTTCCGGAACACTCGCCATATCAGCCCGCTGACACCATCGGCCATTCGGTTCGCCGACGTCGGCAGGGCCGCCCCCGTCGTTTCCGCCGGTTGCCTGTACGGCGCCGTTCCCACATGATCCAGATGGGGAGTGAGGCGCACCGGAGGGCGACGATGAAGGCATTGCTGGTCTTCCTGGGCGTCGCCGCGGTGGGTGCGCTGGTCGCGGTCATCATGCTGTCGCGGAGCCCGGCGGACGGCGGGCTGGGCGGGGAGCGCGTGGCCTTGGATTCCACCGTCAGGGCCTCTGTCTCCCCCGTCGCGGGAAAGAGCGTGCTGCTGGACGTCGAGGGCGCCGTCATCGAGGAGTTCTCCGGCGACTGCGCGGGCAGCGGGTACCCCTACCTGTGCCGGCAGGTCAGGGAGCGGCTTCTCGCCGAGGACCCGGGGCTGCTCACCGGTGGCGGCCTGACGATCCGCACGACGATCGACCAGCGGCTTCAGCGGGCGGCGCAGCGGGCCGTCGACGCCCACCTCCACCGTGACGACGAGCAGGTCGCCACCCAGGTCATGATCGTCCCGGGTGAGGGTGCCATCAGGGCCATGGCCACCAGCCGTGGGAGCGGAGAGGAGGCGGCCTTCCAGCAGGGCACGACGGCGATGCCCTACACCCTGGCCGCCGCGCTCGCCGCCGGTCTGCGCCACGACGACGGCTTCCGGATCTCGGACGAGTACCGCGCCCCGAACTACATGGCGTTCAAGAACTGCGCGGGCCAGGCCGTCGCCGACCCGGCCCACGCCATCGTGAACCTGGAGAAGCGCGGGGACCGGTTCGTCACCCTGCGCTCGGGCACCCGGGAGGCGGTGAACACCTTCTACCTGCGCTTGACGGAGAAGGTCGGCCTGTGCGAGACCGTCAGGATGGCCGAGCGGCTCGGGCTCAGGCGTGCCGACAAGATGCCGCTTCAGGAGTTCGAGACGTTCACGATGGGGGTCAACGAGGCCGACCCCGTTTCGGTGGCCAACTCCTACGCCAGCCTCGCCGCCCGTGGCCGCTTCTGCGAACCGACGGTGCTCACGGAGATCCGCGACGGCTCGGGGGTCCCGCGCTCCTTCCCTCCGCGCTGCGGCCAGGTCCTGGATCCGGCGGTCGCCGACGCGGTCACCGCGGTGCTGTCGGAGGTGCTGGAGAAAAGCGCGCTCGGTGGCGTCGGCCGCGAGGCGGCGGGCATGCCCGGCACGACCGACAACTTCACCGCCGCCTGGTACGCCGGATACACCCCCGGCCTGGCCTCTGCCGTCAGCCTCGGCGACCCACGCGGCGCGTTCCAGCACCCGCTGGCCGACGTGACCATCGGCGGCCGCCACTACCCGCGGGTGGACGGCGCGTCGGTTCCCGGCCTGGTCTGGAAGGAGGCGATGACCGAGGCGGTGCGAGGAACACAGGAGACGGTCTTCACCCGGCCGGACGCCGGGCGCTTCGGCGCCTGCCGCGACGCCTGCCCGAACTGACCGCCGCCCGCTCGCCCGTCCACCGCCGCCGTCCCACCGGCCGTGGACGGTACCGGTGAGGCCTCGCCTCGGCGTCGAGCACCGGGGGGACGTGGTCGCCCGGTGGCACGCCGACGACGTTCGGCGGTTCCTCGGCAACGCCCCCGAGGGCGGGGCTCGCCGGCAGCGGTCCGGTGCTCCTGGGTATGGCTCGATGTCTCGCCGCAGCGCCGCGGGAGGACCTTGCCGCCTCCCACCCGCCGTACCGCCCGTCCCGGGCCGGCCCAGGTCAGCGGTTGAGGTAGGCGGCCAGTCCGCCGGACTCCTCGTTGGCGATGAACACCTGCTTCACGTTGAAGAGGGCTTCGTCGGCGTGGGCGACGCAGCCCCACGCCGAGTCGCCCCATGAGTCGGCGACCTTGATCCCGGCCGGTGCGGCGCATCCGGCGGCGCCGCCGAGCTGGCACTTCTCGGGGTGGGGGGCGCCGGCCTGGAGGGCCGCGGCGGCACGGATGCGTGCGGCGAGTTCGGCGGCGGCGGTGGCGCGTTGTTCGGCTTCGGCGCGCAACCGCTGCTCGGCGCGGACCGCTTTGGCCAGTTCCTCCAATGCCGAGCGGGCGCTCGCCTCGGCGGCGAGTTTGGCCTGTTCGATGTGGTGGCGCTCGATCGCCAGAGCGGCGGTGTCGGTGAACAGGCGGGCCAGGGCGAGGTCGGCGTCCTGGGGTGCGCGGGGGACGGGGTGGTACATGGCGAAGGTGCCCAGCAGGCTGCCGTCGCGGGCCAGGATCGGCGTGGACCAGCAGGCGGCCAGGCCCGCGGGCTCGGCCAGGTGACGGAAGTCGGCCCAGAACGGGTCGGTGGCGATGTCGGAAACGATGACCTGTTCGCGCCGGTGGGCGGCGGTACCGCACGAGCCGACGCCCTCACCGGTGGCGATGCCGTCGATGGCCTGGTTGTAGAAGTCGGGCAGGCTGGGGGCGGCGCCGTGGCGCAGGTGCCGGCCGTCGGGATCGGCCAGCAGCACCGAGACCAGCACCCGGTGCGGCGCCAGGTCCTCGATGCAGCGGGCCATTCCCTCCAGGACCTCGGCCAGGGGCACCTGGCGGGCGATCTGCTCCACCAGGGCCCGGTGTTCGGCCATCAGCCGCTGGGCGTGTTTCACCTGGGTGGTCTCCACACCGATCACTCGGACCCCGGTCGAGGTGCCCTCCGCGTCGCGCCGCGGCTCGTACGTGAAGTCGAAGAACACCTCCCGCGCCTCCGGGCCGGTGCCCAGCACGATCCTGACGTCCCGGCCGGTGCTCGACTCACCGGTGCGGTAGACCCGGTCCAGCGCCTCAAGGAAGCCCTGACCTGCAAGCTCGGGCACCAGGTCGACGACCGGGACCCCGGTGCGCGCCCGTTCCCTGCCGAAGGCGGCGAAGAACACCGGGTTCGCCGTCTCCACCACATGCGCCGGTCCCGCCAGGGAGGCGAACATCGCGATGGACTGCCCGAACAACGCCCGCAGGTCCTCCTCGCCGGCCTGCCCGGTACCCGCCGGCCCCGCCGCGTCCGGTCCCTGTTCCGATACCGACGTCATAATCTGGTTGGCCTTTCGAGCTGGACGAAACCGGAGATCGACAGCACCGGCCAGTGCAGGCTACCGCCCTGCCCCCGAGGCATCCCCCCGGACGCGGCTCGGCGACTCAGGGCTCGGCGACTCAGGGCTCGGCAAACGGGATGACTCAAGAACGTCGCCCGCCCAACCGCACCGCGCCGCAGTCGGGGACGGGCTCCTCCACGAGAGGTCTCCACCCATGGGCCCCGCGACGTTCTACGCGCTCGCCGACGGATCCCCTGCGTCCGGCGTCGGCAGGGGGCCATCGCCAGCGTGCGGGTGCTCCGGCCGCCGAAGAGATCGTCGAGTCCCTCACCGAACCGTCCAAAACCGCCGAACCGTCCAAGTCCGCTGGGCCGCCCAAAACCGCCGAACCGTCCAAGTCCGCTGGGCCGCCCAAAACCGCCGAACCGTCCAAGTCCGCTGGGCCGCCCAAGACCACTGGCTCGCCAAGACCCTCAACGCGTTACGGTCCGCGCGGTGACGGGTCTACCAGAATTTCACCTCGGGATAGTCCGCTGACGGCCTGTCCAGAAGGGGCCGGCGCTCGCCCTTGAGGTGCAGGTCGAGGAAGGCGGTGACGTACGCACGGGTGATCTTGATGGAGCGCTCACCGTCGGTCGGGGCCTCGGACAGCCCGAGCTGCGGCTGGAGCACCGCATGGTCGACGAAGCTCATGTGCTCGGCACCGGTCACGGTCAGCCAGCGCTTCCAGTCGCCGGTCACGTGCGGCCAGAACGCGTTCCACGAGCCGTCCTGACCACCGGGTCCCGGCTGGTGCCGGGGATTGCCGATCATCATGAAGGGCTTGTCCAGTGGCTTGGCCGGCGTGTCGGGATTGTAGGTGCCGTCGAGGTTGACCACGGCCTTGATCCGCTTGGAGGTGGGGAGCAGGTGCGCGGCGCTCTGGCCGCCGACCGAGTGTCCCACCATCGCGATCCTCCTCTCGTCGATCAGCCGGTTCCAGCGCTTGCTCCTGTCCAGCCGGTCCAGGACGAACTCGGTGTCGGCGGCCCTCACCCGGGCCACCTTGGCCCCCGTCTCAGGAGTCTGGCCGGCCTTTCCGGCCTCGAAGGTGACGGTCCGGCCGTCGGGGAACGTGGTCGCCAACGACTCGTAGGTGTGCTCGATCCCCGCCACCAGGTAGCCGCGGCTGGCGAACTCCTCGGCCAGCGAGGTCATCGTCGCGCGGGGCAGCGTCATGCCGGGTGAGAGGACCACCAGGGGCCATCCGCCTTTCCGCCTCAGCGCGGGAGCGTCGGCGCGGGCGTGTGTCGTGGTCCTGGCGAGCGTGTCCGCCGGAACGTCCTTGAGCTGCGGCACGCTTCTGATCATCGATTCCGATTCACGCGGCGTGAGGTACGGCGCGGGCCTGCCCGCGGCCCTGCGCGCCGGGTACCAGATCGAGACCATCAGCTCGCGTACGTTCCGGCCGGCGACCCAGGGGTCGGGGCGGCTGGAGTCGATCAGGTGCAGGTCCGTCCTGCCGACCGGGTGCTCGCCGGCCGGCGCCGGCAGGGCGGTCACGGGTACGGGCACGGGCACGGCGGCGTCGGCCGGGGTCACGCCCAGGGGGGTCAGTGATGCGGAGAGCGCGAGAACGGTCGCGGCCACGGTCTTCTTCATGCGCTCAACCGTGCCGCGCGGCCCCGCCGGACCGTCCCCGGCGAAAGTCACACGGCATCCGCAACTTTCGTAGGGGATGTCCATCTCGTTAGTCCTTGTAGCCTCTGGCCATGATTGACCGGGCATCGAGGGTCGCCGGCCGGATCACGCCCTGGGCGCTCGGCACGACGGTGTTCCTGCTGTCCATGGCGTCGACGGCCGGTTCGATGGGCGTGAGATCGGCGCTGCCCCTGCCGGTGCTCGCGGCCGTGGCGGCCTGCTGCGGGGTGGCCGCGGTCTTCGCCGGACACCGGCTGTGGCCGCTCGTCGCGGTGGGCGCCGTGGCCTACGCCTGGCTGGTGATGTGGCCCGCCGCCCTCGTGGCCTCGTACTACGCGGGCACGCGGTTGCGCCGCCGTCGCGATCTGTGGCTCTACGTCGGCGGTGCGGTCACGCTCTACGCGCTCGGCGGGCTCATCTCGCACCGGAGCGAGGGGTACCGCGCGCTGGTCGCGGGCACGCTCGTCAACGCGCTGCTCATGGGCGGCGCGATGCTCGGGCTGCCCCTGGTCGCCGGGCTGTGGGTACGCGCCAGGCGGCAGGTCCTCGACGCGATGCGCGAGCAGGCCGGGCAGCTGCTGCGCGAGCAGGTGCTCCGTGCCGGACAGGCACGCGACCAGGAGCGGGCGCGCATCGCGCGGGAGATGCACGACGTGGTCGCCCACCGGGTGTCGTTGATGGTCCTGCACGCCGGCGCGCTGGAGGTCAACGCCCCCGACACTCCTACGGCGGAGGCCGCCGCGCTGATCGGCCGCGTGGGCAGGGAGGCCCTGACGAACCTCAGGGAGGTGCTCGGTGTGCTGCGCTCGCCCGATCCGGTACGCGGCCCGCAGCCCACACTGGCCGACCTCGACCGGCTGCTCGACCAGTCCCGGGCCCTGGGCATCGTGGTCAACCGCCACGACGAGGGTGAGGCCCGCCCGCTTCCGCCCACCGCCGAGCGCACCGCCTACCGGGTGGTCCAGGAGGCGCTGACCAACGTGCACAGGCACGCGGGCGACGCCGAGACCGACGTGTACGTCCGGTACCGGCCCACCGAGCTGGAGGTCCTCGTCCGCAACCGGCCCCCCACGGCGGCGAACGGCGACCTGCCCGGCTCCGGTTGGGGCCTGGTCGGGCTGCGCGAACGCGTCGAGCTGGTCGGCGGCAGGCTGGAGGCCGGACCTCGGGACGGAGGCGGCTTCCAGGTGCTGGCCGGGATTCCCGTCGCATGATCCGCGTACTGATCGTCGATGACGAGGCGCTGGTCAGGTCGGGGTTGCGGATGATCCTGGAAGCGGCGGGCGGCCTGGTGGTCGTCGGGGAGGCGCGCGACGGCGACGAGGCCGTGGCCGCCGTGGTCCGGCTCAGGCCGCAGGTCGTCCTGATGGACGTGCGCATGCCGGGTACCGACGGCCTGACCGCCGCCGCTCGCATCCTGGCCTCCCCCGGCGCGCCAAAGCTGATCATGCTCACCACGTTCGACCTGGACGGGTACGTCCACGAGGCGCTCCGGCTGGGCGCTGTCGGCTTCCTGCTGAAGGACACCCCGCCACGGGATCTGGCCGCCGCCGTCCGCACGGTCTCGGCGGGCCAGGCCATGCTGTCTCCCACCGTCACCAAGCGGCTGATCAGCTCGTTCGTCGACAGGGGCCCCTCTCGGGCCGAGTCCGCGCGCAAGCGGCTCGCGGCGCTGACCGCCAGGGAGGAGGACGTGATCAGGGCTGTGGCACGCGGCCTGTCGAACGCCGAGGTCGGGCGGGAGCTCGGGCTGACGGAGGCGACGGTGAAGGCGCACGTCAGCCGGGTGCTGACCAAGCTGGGCCTGGCCAACCGGGTGCAGGCGGCCGTTCTCGTCCACGACGCCGACCTCGGGTGACCGGCGGGACACACCTGCGGTGCGGGCGGCTCCCGCCGGGTCGGCGGGAAGATCTTTTGGATATGATCTTGTGGTGGCGGGATCGGTGTCGGCGCGGCTCCGGGACCGCCGCCGCGGCCGGTGATCCGGCGACGATCCGCCCTCGTGACGGCGGAGCGGTCCGCTCGGCGCAGGGGCCTGTCGCTGGATCGCCGAGCATCGCGGCGCGCCGGGCCGGGGCCCGGCGGGAGGGCTCAGCGGGCCGGGAACCGCAGGACGCGGTCGTCACCGTCTCGCACGTCACCACGGCCGTCCGTGTTGGAGGTGGTGACCCACAACGCTCCGTCCGGCGCGACCTGTACGGTCCGCAGCCTGCCGTACCGCCCTTCGAAACGGGCCGACGGCTCCCCCGCGGTGTCACCGGTCAGCGGGACGGTCCACAACCGCTCGCCGCGCAACGCCGCCACGTACGCCGTGCCGCCCGCGATGGCCATGCCCGACGGCGACGCCTCCTCGGTGGACCAGGTGACGACCGGGTTGGTGTACCGCCCGCCCTCGGTGTCGCCCTTCCCCTCGACGGCCGGCCAGCCGTAGTTTCGTCCCGGCTCGATGCGGTTGACCTCGTCGAGCTCGTTCTGCCCGAACTCGGTGGCGAACAGCCGGCCCGCCGAGTCCCAGGCCAGCCCCTGCACGTTGCGGTGTCCGAGGCTGTACACGGCCGAACCCTCCGTCGGGTTGCCCGGGGCCGGGGCTCCGGCGGCGTTCAGGCGCAGGATCTTGCCGTTGGGACTCGCCGGGTCCTGGGACCGCGACGTCTCGCCGGCGTCCCCGGTGCCGACGTAGAGCAGGCCGTCCGGGCCGAAGGCGATGCGCCCGCCGTTGTGGAACCCGGCCTTGGCGATGCCGTCGAAGACGATCCGTGGTTCTCCGCCGTCGAGCCGGAAACTGACGACGCGGTTGTCCTGTTCGGCGGTGAGATAGGCGTACACCAGGCCGTCGTCGGCGAAATCCGGCGAGACGGCGAGGCCCAGCAGCCCTCCCTCACCACTCGCGACCACTCCCGGCACCTCGTACACGGCCCGGGGCACTCCCCCGCCGGGCGTCAGCCTCAGCACCCGGCCGGTGTCCCGCTCGGCGATCAGGGCGTCGCCGCCCGGCAGGAACGCCAGCCCCCACGGAACGTCGATCCCTCGCACGATCTCCTCACCGGCCCCGAGATCCGGCGTTCCCGACGGCACGCTGGCCGCGCCGCTCATGACGGCGGCGGGGCCGGAAGGGGCTCCGCCATCGCCGTCGCCATCGGTGCCGGTGGCGCAGCCGCCGACGGCTCCGATCACGAGCAGCGTCGCGATCGTCCAACGCCGCCGCCTGCCCGTCGTACCGACTGCCATGGTGCCTCCGAAACGAGTGTGGCGTCACCGGCGGTCGCCCTGCCGGCGACGCTCGGGCCTGTCCCGCGCCCCGGGCCCTCCGGTGCCGTCGGGTCCCCGCCGAGGGTTCTCCGTCCCCGGTGAGGCGTCGCCGTCCAGTTTCCCAGAAGGTCCGGCACCTCCCGCGACGGCGATCCGGACCCCGCCGTACGGGCGAACGTCGGCCGTGAGATCCGCGAAGAGCGGGCCTCACCTGCGGCCGACGGCGTCCGGGCCCGGCGCGGGCTCGAAGGGTCAGGTTCGGTACGCGGCGACGGACCGGGGCTTTCCGCACCCATCCGCACTCATCCGCACTCATCCGGCAGGGCCACGGCCGGTTCCGGACGCCGTACCGCCGGATCCGGACGCGTTCGGTAATCGCTCGTACACTTTCTGGCGCGGCCGGTGAGGCCGAACGGTCCGGTCAGGAGAGGCGGGGTCGGGGAAACGATGAGCGAGGTCCCTCAAGGCGGCCGGGGCCCTCGGCCCGCGGGAGAGGCGACCGGGGGTGAGCTGGAGTCGGTCACCTGTCACGAGGACCTGGTGAGGTTGCTGGCCGAGCAGTTCGCGCGGGCCGACGTGTCACTCCGGGAGCTTCAGAGCCGGGCGGACAGAGCGGGCGGGGCGCGGCTGCCCCGCACCACCTGCGCCGACATGCTGGCCGGTCGGCGCTTTCCCAAGAAGGCGGTGATGGTGGCGTTCCTGCGGGGATGCCGCGTCCCCGACCATCGGCTCCCGGCGTGGGAACGAGCCTGGGAGCGGGTGCGTGTCAACCGGATGCCCGCCGGGTCCGGGGGGGATCGCGGGGCCGGGTCCTCCCACGGCACGCCGTCCGCCGCCGGGGTCAGGAGCGACCCCGGCGACACGGGGACGGCCCGTGCGGCCGGTCGGCGTTGGCGCCGGGCCGCCCTGCTCGCGGCGGTGGCTCTGCCGGTGGCCGCGGTGACCCTGGGCGTCGTCGTCGCCCTGAGGGCGACGCCGCGACACGGCGCCCCCGAAGGAGTGCCCGGCCACGTCGTGGGTCCCGCCCACATCGTCAGCGACGACGGCCGCGCGTTCCCTCGCGGAGGGTCGAGCCGGTTCACCGTGACCGTCGACCCGGCCAATACCGGCGTACGGCTGACCCGCAGGCTGGATGTGGGCGTCGGCCTGCAACGCGCCACCATCACCGTCAACGGGACCCCGGCCGCGGAGTGGCGGCCGCTGCTTGAGGACGGCGTCTACAAGTGGAGGAACCAGATCGTCGCCATCCCGCCGGGCCTCACGGCGGGGCGGCGCTCGCTCGCCGTCGTCAACACGTGCGTGTCCCCCTCGGGCTTCAACGAGTTCTACTACACCGTGGAGCACAGGGTCGGCGGTGTCTGGTCGATCGCCGACAGGGTCGACATCGGCCGCGGCCACACCACGAGCGAGGCCGCGCACGACTACCGCGTCGTCGGGGAGGACTGGGCCGGCCCCCAGACCTTCTCCTATCCGCCGCGCAAGGAGGACTGGGACGTCCGCTGAGCTCTCCCCCGACAGGCGCGGCCGGTGCCCCTGGAGAGGGACGACCACCGGTGCCGGTCACGTCGCGCTGACGAGGTCCTCGCCGCTCGTGCCCCGGGCGGTGAATCGCTCACAGGAATCGCCACAGGCGGTCGCCGGCGCCGGTGTCGTCGGCCAGCACGACCTGCGCGCCCTGGCTCGTGGAGCCGTTCAGGACGGCCAGGACCTTGCCGCTGTTGACGTTGCGGAGCCCGTGGGTCCCGTCTCCGGCGTCCACGACCGTCCATCGATGGTCGGCGGTGCCCGTGTCGCCCCACTGCAGCACGCGGGCGTTGTCCGTGGTGGCCATGTTCTCCACGCCCAGGACCTTGCCGCTGTTGACGTTGCGCAGCCTGACGGCGTCACCGTCCACGACCAGGACCCAGTCGTGGTCGGCGGTGCCGTTGTCCGCCCACTGCACGGCCAGGCCGCCGTCGGCCGTGGACATGTCCTGGACACCGAGGACGAGCCCGGTGGCCGCGTTCTGCAGCCGGAAGCTCGCCGTCCCCGTGCCGCCCTGGCCGCCGGCGTTCCAGTAAACGGTGTAGTTGTGGCCGTGGGCGTCGTGGAACGGGACGAGGTTGACGGTCCCGGAGCCGGTTGTCGCCGTGAACCTGAGCGCCGAGGCGCTCGTCCGGGTGACCGACGCGGGGTTCAGCGACGGCAGCGCCGACAGCGCGGTGTCGCCGTAGTCGCCCGACAGCACCAGCGGCCCGTAGGTGACCGCCTGGACGTTCGGGTCGTCGTTGGCGGCCTTCGTGACCACGCGCATCGGCAGGCGCACGGTCACGGTGTCGCCCGAGGTCCACGACCGGGTGATCGTCGCGTACGAGCCGGGCGTGGTGGCGATGTCCTGCCGGGTGCCGTTGACGCCGATCGTGGCGCCGCTCGTCCAGGCGGGGACGCGGACGCGCATCGACCACGAGCCGCTCACGTTGCCGGTGACCTGGATCGAGACGGTGTCGCTCGCCGGGAAGGAGGTCGTCTGGGTGACCGTGATGCCGCGCCCGCTCCAGTCCAGCACCGACGGGGTGAACAGGTTCACCGTCAGCGTCGTGCCGTTGTGGAAGTAGACGGAGTCCATCAGCTTGGTGTTCGTCTCGATCCCGGTGCCCTGGCAGCACCAGAAGGAGCCGTAGTCGGTGCTCCAGGTGCCGCCGCCCCAGGCCGGGCCGACGCCCCGGCGACCGCCCGGGTTGAGCGGGGTGAAGTAGGTGACGTGCCCATGGGGGTCGGCGGGGTTCTGCTGGCCGATGAGGTGGTTGAGCAGCGCTCCCTCGTAGAAGTCGAAGTAGTCCGCCCGGTTCGGGTCCAGCAGCCACAGCTCCCGCGTCAGTTTCAGCATGTTGTAGGTGTTGCAGGCCTCGGCGGTGTCGCGCGTCAGGTACGCGGCGATGGCGTTGGGCGCCCGGAAGTGCTCCGCCTGGCTGTTGCCCCCGATCGCGTAGGTGTGCGCGCCGGTGGTGATCCGCCAGGCGTTGGAGGCGATGTCACGGTAGCGGGTCGTGCCGGTGGCCTTGTACTCCCGGGCGGCACCGATCCACTTGGGCACCTGGGTGTTGGCGTGCAGGCCGTTGAGCCGGTCCTGGTTCGCCGCGAGGGGGTCGAACACGGCGGCGTGGTCGAACCGCTGGGCGGCGGTCAGCCAGCGCGCGTCGCCGGTCTGCTGGTACAGGTCGGTCAGGACGGCGTTCATCCCGCCGAACTCGGTGCCCAGCATGGCCTGCGTCTGGCCAGAGGTCAGCCGGCCCGTCCGCCGGTCGACCCAGCCGGCGAGCGCCAGCAGCACGTCGCGAGCCCGGGTGCTGCCCGTGTAGCGCCACACGTCGAGCAGCCCGGCCAGGGTCTTGTGTACGCAGTAGTACGGCACGTTGCCGTTGCTCAGCGTACGGGCCTCCAGCGCGGTGAAGTCGGACTCGGGAAAGCCGGAGAGGTAGCCGGTGCCGAAGCCGGCGGCGCCGTTGTTGGCCTGGCATCCGGCCAGCCCGGCGACCATGGCGTCGGCCTTGTCGCGGCAGGTGGTGTCACCTGTCACCGCGTACGCCTGGGCCCAGGCGGTCAGGAAGTGTCCCTGCGTGTGGCTGCGGAAGGGGAAGCCGGGGGCGTCCCAGCCGCCGTTGGCCGCCGCGCCCTGGGTGGACAGCCGGTGGTTGGCGCGGAAGACGTACAGCAGCCGGTCGACGTCGACGAACCGCAGATAGGAAAGGGTACGGTTCTGGTTGTCCAGCCAGCGGCCGGAGGTCAGGCGCACCTGCCCGAACTCGAAGAGGTAGGCGGACACGCCGATGTCGGCGCGGACGGGGGCGACGTCGGCGAAGGCGGGTGCGCTGCCGGTGAACCGGCCGGCGGCGGTGGCGGCGGCGGTGATGCCCGCCGCCTGAAGCAGCCGGCGTCGGCTGAGGGGTGACATGCGAACTCCAAGGGGGGCGATGGAGGCCACGCGAACCGCCGTCCCCCGCCGTGTCCCGGGGGCGGGCATCGGCGACGGCGAGCGGGTTCCGGCGGTTCACGCGATGTGGGGAGGTCGGGCCTTGGGCGTGTTGGATCAGGTGCGGTTCCACCGCTGGTTGGTGCCGCCGTTGCAGGTCCAGATCTGGAGCTTGACGCCGTTGGCGGTGGAGTTGCCGGGCACGTCGAGGCACTTGTTCGCGCCGAGGGCGGTGATGGTGCCGTTGGAGTTGAAGCGCCACTTCTGGTTGTTCTGCCCGTTGCAGTCCCAGATGAGGACGCCGGTTCCGTCGGCGGTGCCGTTGTTGTCGACGTCCAGGCACTTGTCGCCGTAGACCCGCAGCTCACCGGCCGCCGTGGAGGTCCACCGCTGGTTGCTCTGGCCGTTGCAGTCCCAGACGTTCACCAGGGTGCCGTTGGCCCGGGAGGCGCCGGTCACGTCGAGGCACCGGCCGGACCCCACACCCCGGATCGGGGTCGTGGACGGTGTGGGGCCGGGCGTGCCGCCGCTGACCCGGAACACGACGGTGCCGTGCGCCGGCACGCTCGCCGAGATGTTCCCGGTGGTCGAGGTGACGGCGTTGCTCCAGGCGTCGCGCAGGCCGAAGGAGTCGCCGGACAGGCCGATGGCGGACGCGGTGGTGCCGATCGTGGTCGTGCCGCCGCCCTGGTTGAACAGGGCGACCGCGACGTCGCCGTTGCTCAGGCGTTTGGCCAGGACGCGGCGCGTGCCGTCGTTGCCGATCTGGGTGGCCTGGAGGCCGAGCGTGTCCTGGTTGATGGCGATCAAATTCTGGTTCTTCAGGATCGTGCTGGTCGCGCTGTCCATGTTCCGGACGTCGTTCCCGGCGATCAGGGGCGAGGCCATCACGGCCCACAGCGCGAAGTGACTGCGCATCTCGGTGTCGTTCATCCCGCCTCGGCCGACCTCCATCATGTCGGGGTCGTTGAACTGGCCGGGCCTGGCGTACGAGGCCAGCGGGACGTTGACATCGACGATGTTCTGGATGCCCATCGGGTAGCCGTTGGTCTGGCCGGTGTTCCAGGCGTTGGTGATGTCCTCGGTGGTGCGCCAGATGTTGGCGACGTCGCCCCAGTCGCGTCGCGGGCCGGTCTTCTCGTGGATGCTGTTGGGGTTGATGCTGTAGAGGATCGGCCGCCCGGTCGCCGCCAGGGCGTCGCGCATCTTGGCGAAGGTCCGCACCTGGTCGTCGATGGTTCCGGTGGGTGAGCACCAGTCGTACTTGAGATAGTCGACGCCCCAGGCCGCGAACTGCCGGGCGTCCTGGACCTCGTGGTCGAGGCTGCCGGTCGCGCCCGGGTAGGAGTTGAAGTACTGGGCGCAGGTCTTGTCGAGGGGGCCCTGGTAGAGGCCGAACTTCAGGCCCCTGGCGTGCAGGTGGTCGCCCAGGGCCTTCATGCCGCCGGGGAACCGCGAGGGGCTGGCCTGGAGGTTGCCGGCGGAGTCGCGGTTGGGATCGAACCAGCAGTCGTCGACGACGACGTACTGGTAGCCCAGGTCGCGCATGCCGTTGCCGGCCATCGCGTCGGCCGTCTGCCGGATCAGCGTCTCGTTGATGTCGCAGCCGAAGGTGTTCCAGGTGTTCCACCCCATCGGCGGGGTGCGGCCCACGCCGTTCTCCAGCGCCTGCGCCCGGGTGGCGGGGGTGAGCGCCACGGCCAGCACCGCCAGGCTCAGCAGTACGCGTGCTCGTTGTTTCCTCATCGATGTCGCTCCTGGTGATGGTCAGGCGCGGGCGACCGCGAGGGCCGCGCCGTCGCCGGTGGCCCCGGACGTGGCGGGTCGAAGTTCTCGCCACGTCCGGGGCCGGTTCGGGGGGGATCGGCGGGGTGAGCCGGCCGGGGCCCGCTGTCAGCGCTGCAGGGTGAGCAGGCCGGGGCGGTAGGGCAGGAGGCCGTAGTCGACGCCGTTGGAGTTGGGGTTGCGTCCCTGGTAGAGCAGCTGGAGGTTGCAGGGGTCGACGGTCATGGTCTGGTCGGCGTTGGTGCGCAGCAGTTCGCCGTGGCTGATGTCGTTGGTCCAGGTGGCACCGCTGTTGGCCTTGCCCGCGAAGGGGTTGCTCTCGGTGGCGGCCTGGGGGGTCCAGGAGCCGTTCAGGCTGGTGGCCGTGAAGGAGCGGAAGTAGCGGCCCTGGGAGCCGATCGCCTCGACGATCATGAGGTAGCGGCTCTGGCCCTGGAGTTTGTAGACCTGGACGGCTTCGAACAGGTTGTTCGTCGTGTCGCTCATGACCACCGTCGAGGTGGAACCGAAGCTGCCGGGGAAGTTGCCGATGGGCATGCTCGCGCGGTAGATCTTGCCGTTGTCGCCGGCGAAGAACAGGTACATGTTGGAGCTGTCGCCGATGACTGCCTGGTCGATGGGTCCGGTTCCGGAGCCGGAGATGCTGCCGGAGAAGAGGGTCTGGGGGGATGACCAGCCGTTGGGGTTGGTGGGGTCGCTGGAGGTGCGGTAGGAGAAGGCGGGTCCGCCCCACTGGTAGGCGAGCACCCAGATGTTCCTCGGGGCGAAGTGGAACAGCGAGGGTGCCACCGTGCCGGAGGACATCGCGTTCTGGCCGGACGAGGCCATCTCCGACCAGTTGGTGAACAGGCTGAAGTTCATCGAGCCCCAGCTGGTGCCGTAGTCGTGGGTGGTGGCGTAGACGAGTTGGCGGCCGTTGTAGGGGGCGACGGTGAAGTCCTTGAGCGAGACCCACCCCGACCTCGGATTCGCCAGCACGCCGGTCGAGCTCCAGCGGTAGGACGAGGGAAGGTTGCAGGTGCCGGTCGGGGGCGGGGTCGGTGTGGAGGTCGGGTTCGTTCCGCCGCCGACCTGGACGAACTGCCACTGCTGGTTGGCGCCGCCCCAGTCGTCGTACTGGACGATGTTGGCGCCGTCGGCGGTGGAGGCGCCCTGCACCTCCAGGGCCTTGTCGCTGTTGCGGTTGATCAGCCGTACGTAGCCGCCGTCGGAGTCGGCCAGGCGCCACTGCTGGTTGACGCCGTTGAGGTCGCTCCACTGCACGACGGCGCCGCCGTTGGCGGTGGAGAAGTTACTGACGTCCAGCACCTTGCCGGAAAGACGGGACTTGACGCGGTAGTAGCCACCGCCCGAGTCGACGAACTGCCACTGCTGCTGGTTACCGTTGTTACGGGCCCACTGGGTGATCCGGGCACCGTCGTTGGTGGCCAGGTTGTAGACGTCCAGGGCCTTGCCACTGGTCCGGTTCACCAGGACATACCAGGCGCTGGTGTCGACGGCCGCCGCGTTCGCGGAGGAGGTGGCGGCGGTGAGCAGGGCACCGGTGAGCACGAACGACGTGATGGCCGCGATCAGTACGCGCAGGCGATTTCGCCTGATCGGAAGCATGGTTCTCCCTCCAAGAAATTGTTAGCGCTAACATTGCGATCACGAAGTCATCCGGAAGGTGGTACCCCTGCCGGTCCGCCGGGCGCACGGGGTTGTTATCGCTAACATTCGAGGTTCCAGATCTCCATGGCCCGCTCCTGAGGGGTGATGTCGGGGAGTACATCCGACTGGCCGATCGGCGTCAACGAGCTGCGGCTCTCGCCGACTCCGGCATGGCCGTCGGCATGCTTCCCCGCCTGGACATTCGTCCGGAGAGAGATCACCCGGCGGCGCCTGCGCAAGTGAAAGTTTCACAGAAGTTACGACTTGGCAACCGTAGATTCCGGACCGCATCTTGCTGATTCTCACAACCTCGCTGGTGGGCATAGCAGCCACCTTTCGACTAACTTTCGGACACGTCGGATCGCGATCGGTCCACCGGCCGTCACACCCCCGTGACGGTCCACTGGTTGTTGGTGTTGTTGTTCGGTGTCCACATGGCCACGGTGGAGCCGGCGGTGCCGTTGCCCATGCCGTCCAGGGCCGTGCCGGTGCCGCGCTTGGTGATCTGGTTGCCGGGGTGCAGGCCGTACAGGTGGGAGACGTGCCGGTGGGCGGGCTCGGTCTCGATCCAGTCGTACAGCCATTCCTGGATGTTGCCGCGCGAGCCGGTCTTCATCGGGGGGAGCCGGTCCCGGGTGGCCAGGACCCGGGTTCGGAAGTCGGAGTCGACGCCGAGCGCCTGGGCGGCCTTGGCGCAGCCGTCGAACAGGTCGCGCAGGATCTGGTTGTCCATCGTGGGGCCGGCGCAGACGCTGACGCCGCTGTGGTGGGCCAGTTCCGGGGAGTTCGACGGGTTCGTGACCAGGTACCCGAGGCTCGGTTCCCGCACGAGGGTGTCGAGGAAGAACTGCGCGGCGCCCTTCATCGCCGGGTAGTACCGCTGGAGGAACGCGAGGTCGCCGGTGAAGGTGTGGTGCTCCCAGATCAGGGTGGCCAGCCACGCGCCGCCGGTCTGCCACATGCCCCAGAACGCGCCGTCGACGACGGAGGTGGCCCGCCACGCGCCGGTGTTGTGGTGGGCCACCCAGCCGCCCGCGTTGTACTGAACCTGGGCCGTGCGGGCGCCGGTGACCGCCAGATCGTCGATCATCGCGAACACCGGCTCGAAGCACTCGGACAGGTTCGTCGTGTCGGCCGGCCAGTAGTTCATCGGCAGGTTGGCGTTGACGGTGTACTTCGAGTCCCAGGCCGGCGCCGGCGAGTCGTTCCAGATGCCCTGCAGGCTGGCCGGCTGGGTGCCGGGCCGGGAAGAGGAGATCAGCAGGTACCGGCCGAGCTGGAACAGCAGCACCGAGAACCCCCGGAGGTGTCGCCGAACGCGAGCCGCAGGTTGCCGACGGTCTGGTTAGGCCAGCTGGCCCGCAGGGCTGCCGAGCATGTTCTGGTCGATCAGGGTCTGGGCCTGGCTCCACTGGTTCTGGAAGACCAGCTGCCGGATCTGCCCCAGCGCCGCCGCGCCCCTGGTGTCGCTCTGGTCGTACGGCCCACCGGCCCAGACGGTGTCCTCGTTGAGCTGCAACCGCTCGGTGTCGACGTTGCCGAACACCATGGCGCCCAGGCGGCCGTTGCCGATCGGGAGCGCGCGCAGCCAGTCCGTGCCGGCGCTCTCGTCGTACCACGGCGCCAGATCACCGGCGGCGCTCACCGCCGGAGGGGGCGCCGAGGCGGCCCGCGCGGCCGCCGTCCACCGCAGCGGCAACAGCAGAGCGCCGGCTCCGGCCGTTCCGATCTGCATCAGTCGCCTTCGAGTCAGGTGGTGCTCGTCGGACATGCTCGTTCCCATCGGTAGGGGGATCTGGAGGACGCCCCACCGGAGCCGGTCGCCGGGAGGGCGGACCGGCTCCGGGGGCGTGTCACGTCGCGGTCATCCCCGGGTCCATCTCTGGTTGGTCCCGAGCCGGTCGAGGTCCACCGCTGGTTGGGACCACCGTTGCAGTCCCAGATGTTCACCGCCGCGCCGTTGGCCTGCGAGGCGCCGGAGACGTCCAGGCACCGGTTCGACCCCACTCCCCGCAACGCGCTCGTGTCACCGGAGGGCGTCGGGGTCGGGGTGGGCGACGTGCCGGTGCCGAAGGTGAAGGCGTCCAGGTCGAACAGGTAGCCCTGGCCGGTCGCGCCGCGGAAGACGAGGTACAGCGTCGTGGCGCCGGACGGCGCGCCGCTCAGGTTCGCCGAGACGTCGGCGAAGGTCTCCCAGCTGCCGGTGCTCGTGACGGTCGCCGTTCCCAGCAGCGTGCCCGTGGCCGAGCCCGCCCGGACCTCGATCCGGCCGCCCGCGCCCGCCGAGGACACCCGCGCGGTGAACCTGACGGCGTCGCTCAGGTTGTACGGCTGGAAGGAGATCCAGTCGCCGTCGTCGACGAAGCCCACGGTCCTGCCGCCCTCGGCACTGGCGTGGTCGGCCGTCTGCACGCCCTGCTTCTCATGCCCAGGCGCACCGAGCAGCTCACGTTCGACTGACCGGGCGGGCGATCCCGGTCCGGCGCGCCTCGCCGGGGAACCGCCCGGCGCTCACCCGTGACCGTGACGCGCCGAGGCGCGGACCGCCTGGTGCGCCGCCCCGCCGTCGACGTCGAGCCAGGCGCAGGTGTCCGGCGGCAGCAGCCCGCCCGCGACGGGGCCGCTGGCCAGCAGGACGGCGCGGTGGCCGGGCAGCTCGACCGGGACGTCCGAGAAGTTGACGACGCAGGCGAAGCCGTCGCCGCGGGTGAAGGCGATCGTCCCGGGACCGGTGCCGAGCCAGCCGACGGTCTCCGGCAGCCGGATCAGGCGCGCGCGCCGCAGCGCCAGGGCGGCGCGGTAGAGCGACAGCGTGGAGCCGGGATCGGCCGCCTGGGCTTCGACGGTGGTGTCCTTCCACGCCGGAGGCTGGGGAAGCCAGGGCTCGGCCGCGGCTTCCGGCGGGGAGAAGCCGAACGGGGGCCGCTCGCCGCTCCAGGGCAGCGGGACGCGGCAGCCGTCGCGGCCGCGGTCGGTGTGGCCGGAACGTTCCCAGGTGGGGTCCTGCAGCAGCTCCTCAGGAATGTCCTCGACCTCGGCCAGCCCCAGCTCGTCGCCCTGGTAGATGTAGACGCCGCCGGGCAGGGCGAGGGTGAGCAGGGCCGCGGCCCGTGCCCGGCGCAGCCCGAGGTCGAGGTCGGCCGGGGCGCCGTGGCGCTTGTCGCCCATGTCGAAGGCGGTCTCCCGCCTGCCGTACCGGGTGACGTGGCGGATCGTGTCGTGATTGGACAGCACCCAGGTGGGCGGCGCGCCAACGGGGGCGTGCGCGGCGAAGGTCTGCTCGATCACCTCACGGATCGGGCCCGGCTCCCAGGCCGAGCACAGGAACTCGAAGTTGAACGCCGAGTGCAGCTCGTCGGGGCGCAGGTAGCGGGCGAACTGGGTCGGGGTGGGCAGCCACACCTCGCCGACGAAGACGCGCTCGCCCTCGTAGGCGTCGGCCAGCGCCCGCCAGGAGCGGTAGATCTCGTGGACCCCGTCGCAGTCCTGGTAGGGCAGGTCGGCCGGGTCGGGGTCGGGGCCGACGTCGGGCAGCCCGGCTTTCTTGATCAGGCCGTGGGCCACGTCGACGCGGAAGCCGTCCGCCCCCCGGTCGAGCCAGAAACGCAGGATGTCCTCGAACTCGGCGCGGACCTCGGGGTGCTCCCAGTTCAGATCCGGCTGCTGAGGGGTGAACATGTGCAGGTACCACTGGCCCGGGCCACCGTCGTCCCCGTCGTCCCCGTCGTCCCCGGTGACGCGGGTCCAGGCGGGGCCGCCGAAGTAGGAGCGCCAGTCGTTGGGCGGCAGCTCGCCGTGCTCGCCTCGGCCATGGGCGAACCAGAACCGCTCGCGGGCGGCCGAACCGGGACCCGCCGCGAGGGCCTCCTGGAACCAGGGGTGCCGGTCGGAGCAGTGGTTGGGGACCAGGTCGACGATGAGCCGCAGGCCCTGCTCATGGACCGCGATGATGAGCTCCTCGGCCTCGGCGAGGGTACCGAAGATCGGGTCGATATCCCGGTAGTCGGCGACGTCGTAGCCCGCGTCCGCCATCGGGGACACGTACCACGGGGTCAGCCAGAGCGCGTCGACGCCCAGGTCACGCAGGTACGGCAGGCGCGTGCGCAGACCGGCGAGGTCGCCGACGCCGTCACCGTTGCCGTCCGCGAAGCTGCGCACGTAGATCTGGTAGATCGAGGCGGTGCGCCACCAGGCGGCGGGGGGATGGGGCATGGACGGGTTCTCCTGACTCGATGCTGGTTGACGTGCGGTGGGCGTCCCGCGCGGTGCGGGACGCCCACGGTGCTGCCGGTGCGGTTACCAGCCGCTGTTGCCAGGACCGCGTGTGAAGGTGTAGCCGGTCAGGTTGTTGAGACCGCCGGAGGCGGCACCGGTGACCGTGACGTGACTGGCCGTGGCGCTGCCGGCGGCGTTGGCCTCGATGCCGTAGCTGCCCGCTCCGGTGACCGTGACGTGGTCGAGGGTGAGGTTGGTGATCGTCTTTTGGTAGCTGAGCAGGATCGCCTGGTGGGTGCTGTCGACGATGGTGACGTCCTTGACCAGCACCGGAGCGGTGATGTCGGCGGTGTCGGCGTAGATCCACAGGGCGCCGAGCTGCGCGCCCCAGTTGGGCTCGAACCCGCCGGTCCGGGTCAGCGTGTTGCGCTGCACCGAGGTGGTGCCGGCGAACGGCACCGGGGAGAAGCGGGTGCTGATCGCGATGCCGGAGGAGCCGGTGACCGTGTCCGACAGCAGGTTGTCCTCGACGCGGTTGCCGGTGCCGCCGTAGACGCCGACGGCGTTGGCCAGCATCGGCAGGGAGACGGTGTTGAAGGTGTAGGCGCAGTTCGTGACGGCGGACCCCTGGGAGAACATCGCCAACCCGTCGTCGCCGGTGTTGCGCACCACGCTCTGGTCCAGGCGGGTGTTCCTGACGTTGCCGTGCATGTTGACGCCGTCGGCGAAGGTGTCGCGGATGCGGACGCCGGCGACGTACAGGCCGTCGGTGCCCGAGTCGATCCACATGCCGACCTTGACGTGCTCCATCCAGACGTTGTGCACCAGCGACCCGGAGCCGAAGTTCCCCTCGATGCCCGCGTCGAAGTTGGCGTCGTCGCGGTAGCGCACGTCGCCGGCGATGGTCAGGTCGGCGATCTGCACGCCGGAGCCGGTGGCGAAGAAGCCACCCTTGCCGTTCGTGCCGCGGACCGTGGTGTGCCACTGCCCGGCCCCGCGCACGCTGACGCCCGCGAGGTTGATCCGCGCGTTGACGGTGAACGTGCCGGCCGGGATCCACACGCCCTTGCTTTGGGCGCGCGCCGCGGCGACGGCGTTGTTGATCGCGGCGGTGTCGTCACCGGCGTCGCCGGCGACCGCGCCGTAGGACGTGATCGCCAGGTGGTCGGCCGGAGCGGTGATCGCCGCGGCGACCTGCTCGGTGTCGATGAGGTCGATCACGTAGTAGGCCGCCGTGGAGGAGGCGTCCTTCTGCAGCTTCAGCACGGTGCCGGCGGGCTGGGTGGCGAAGCGGGCGCGCACCTCGTCGAAGAAGTGGTGCGCCCGGCCGCCCGCCGGGTCGCTGGTGTACGGGTAGTCGCCGTAGACCCAGCTGTAGGTCGACGACAGCGACAGATCCTGCAGCTTCGCGCCGCCCGCGTACAGCGCGAGCGGGGCGGTGATCCCGGTGCCCGAGGCGTTGTCGGGGACGGCGTAGCGGACGACGATCGAGTTGGCCGGCTTGGTCAGGGTGATCTGCAGGTAGTCGCCGGTGTCGTCGAGCCGTACGGCGCGGCGGCCCGACGCCTCGGAGGCGACGGTGAGGTAGGTGCGGTCAGGCCCGATGACGGTGGCGTTGGTCGAGCCGCCCTCCGCCTCGTACTCGGTGTAGGGCACGGTGGCCCCTCGGGCGTTCAGCGCCAGGCCGCCGGCGACGCTCAACCCGTCGAGGGCGACACCGCCGGTGTCGCCCGCGTCGTACTGGTAGCCGATCAGGTTGAGCCCGGCGCGCAGCGTCAGCGTCTGGGTGGCGGTGAGCCAGCCGCTGCCCGCCGGCAGCGTGATCCGGCCGGTCCGCAGGCCGTTGACGTAGGTGCTCAGAGTCCGCGCGCCGCCGGTGGCGTTGCCGTACCGCAGCGTCACGACGGCGCCGCCCGCGGCGGCCGCGTTGACCGTGCGCACGGCGCGGGCGCCCACGGAGGTGAAGCCGTCGGCGTAGCCGGTGCCGCTGAAACCGCCGACCGCGGTGGCGACGGCGGCGCCGCCGGACAGGAAGCCGGTCTCCATCTGGTAGGGCAGGTTGACCGACGGGTCGCCGGGGTCGGTGGCGCCGGTGACGGTGATGCTGTCGAGGTTGACGTTGCCGAGGTCGGTGCCGTCGAAGCGGTAGGCGACGGTGTTGGCGCCGGCGTTGAGGGTGACGGTCTCGGCCTTGGTCGTCCAGGTGTTCCAGTCGCCGGTGGCCGGCAGGGTGGTCTGCCGGATCCTCGTGCCGTTGACGTAGAGCGACAGCGACATGGTGGCGCCGGTGCCGTTGGCGTAGCGCAGCGACACGGTACGGGCTCCGGCGGCGGTGGCGTTCACCGTGAAGGTGGTGGCGGCCCGGCCCTTGTTGACGTCGGTGTAGCCGCCGACGAAGCCGCTGCCGGTGTACCCGGTATGGTCGGTGCCGACGACCGCGCCGCCGGACAGGGCCGCCGACTCCGCCTCGTAGGTTCCCGCGGGCGGGGGCGTCACGTCGCTCACCGTGATCGCGTCCAGGTTGACGTTGCCGAGGTCGGTGCCGTCGAAGCGGTAGGCGACGGTGTTGGCGCCGGCGTTGAGGGTGACGGTCTCGGCCTTGGTCGTCCAGGTGTTCCAGTCGCCGGTGGCCGGCAGGGTGGTCTGCCGGATCCTCGTGCCGTTGACGTAGAGCGACAGCGACATGGTGGCGCCGGTGCCGTTGGCGTAGCGCAGCGACACGGTACGGGCTCCGGCGGCGGTGGCGTTCACCGTGAAGGTGGTGGCGGCCCGGCCCTTGTTGACGTCGGTGTAGCCGCCGACGAAGCCACTGCCGGTGTACCCGGTATGGTCGGTGCCGACGACCGCGCCGCCGGACAGGGCCGCCGACTCCGCCTGGTGGGTGGTGGCGGCCGCGACGGCCGGAGGAGCCGCGACGATCAGCACGCCGGCCAGGGCCAGCAGGAGGGCCGACAGCGTCGATAACGGTGGGGACAGGAGGATGCGGGCTGTTGTGCGCATGGCGCGACGAACTCCTTGCGGGTTGGGGGGTGGACGCGAGGTGGTGGCCGGGGCGGCTCAGCCCTTGAGGGCGCCGGCGGACAGACCGCTCAGGATGCCGCGCTGGAAGATCATGAAGAGGATGATCATGGGGATGCTCGCGATGGACAGGGCCGCGAACATCTCGTTCTGCGTCACGTAGCCGGTGAAGGCCAGCCGGCTCAGCGCCACGCTGATGGTCTGCGCCCCGGGATCGGGCAGCACCAGCAGCGGCCAGAGGAAGTCCTTCCACGCGCCGACGATCGCGAAGATCGACACCACGGAAAGGACCGGGCGCGACAGCGGCAGCACGACGCTCCACAGCGTCCGCATCCGCCCCGCCCCGTCGATGCTGGCCGCGTCGAGCAGCTCGCCGGGGATCTGGTCGAAGAACCGCTTGAGCACATAGATGTTGAACGCGTTGGCCGCGCCGGGCAGCCAGAGCGCCCAGGGGGTGTTGAGCAGGTTGACGCCGAAGATCGGCACATCGACGATGTTGAGGTAACTGGGCACCAGCAGCGCCGCCGCCGGGAGCATCAGGCTGGCCAGCATCATGCCGAGCACCAGCTTGCCCAGTACCGGGCGCAGCTTGGACAGGGAGTAGGCGGCGGCGACGTCGACGACGAGCTGGATGAGCCAGCCGCCGACGGTGTAGAAGGCGGTGTTGAGCAGGAACCTGCCGATCTCCAGCTTCGTCCAGGCCTCGGCGTAGGTCTCCGGGTGCCAGGTCCGCGGGATCAGTGTGGGGGTGGGCTGGGCCAGTTCGACAGGCGTCTTCATCGCGCCGGTGATCATCCAGTAGAGCGGGAAGATGAAGATCAGCGCGAACAGCACGGCCATCGTCACCAGGGTGACCCGGTAGACCAGCAGTCCCCTCCCCCGGCTGAGGTCGGCGTCGGAGATCAGCGAGCGGGTGGCGGACGTCCGTCCCGGCCTCCGGCGGCGTGCCGGGCGGACGGGGGTGGGCGGGGTGGCCGCGGAGTCCTGCCCGCGGGCCGGAACGGGGGTGGTGACGGTCATCGGGCCTCCTTCAGTCGGCGTTGCGGGTCAGCCGCAGGTAGACGGCGGAGAAGGCGGCGAGCACGACGAACAGCAGCACGCTCATCGCCGCGGCGAGCCCGAAGTCGTTGTTGACGGTGAAGGCGTAGCGGTAGATCAGCACCATCACGGTGATCGTCTCTTCGTTGGTGGTGCCGGTGAGCTGATACGGCTCGATGAAGACCTGCATCGTCGCGACGATCTGCAACAGCAGCAGGACCAGGAGCACGAACCGCATCTGCGGCAGCGTCACGTGCCGCACCCGCTGCCATACGCTCGCGCCGTCCAGTTCGGCGGCCTCGTACAGATCGCTGGGGATGGTGGACAGCCCGGCCAGATACATGATCGTGGCGCCGCCCATGTTCGACCAGGTCGACACCAGGACCAGCGAGATCATCGCCATCCGGGGCGACTGGGTCCAGTCGGAGGTGGGCAGGTGCAGGGTCTCCAGGACGGAGTTGAACAGGCCCGATCCGGGGTCGTAGAAGTACTGCCACAGCAGGACGCTGACGATGGGCGGCAGCATCACCGGGAGATAGACCGCGATCCGGAAGTAGCCCTTGAGGTGCCGGAACTCGTTGATCACCAGGGCGACCACGAACGGCACCGCGTAGCCGAACAGCAGCGCCAGTCCGGTGAACTCCAGGGTGTTGCGCCAGGCGGTGAAGAACAGCGGGTCGTCGAACAGGGCGCGGAAGTTGTCCAGGCCAACCCAGTACGGCGGGACGACCAGGTTGTCCTGCTGGAAGCTGAGGATGACCCCCTTGACCAGCGGATACCAGGAGAACAGGGCGAAGCTGGCGAGGCCGGCCGCGAGGAACAGGTAGGCCCGCAGGTTGTCGCCGATCCTGCGGCGCAGCGGGTTCGGCCCGCGGCGGGCACGGCTCGCGGTGATGACCGCCATCAGCTCTCTTCTCTCTTCCGGACGTGCTGTCCCGTGCCCCCCGGGATGAGCTTTCGGGGGCACGGCGGCCGGCTCACTTGACCGACGACAGGATCTGGTTGACCTGCTTCTCCGCGGTGGCGAGGAGCTGCCCGACGTCGGCGGCCGGGTCGGTGAGCACCTTCTGCATCACCGGGTCGAGCGCGGCGTAGACCTGCTGGGCGTTCGGCGGCTCCAGCTTCACCGGGATCGAGTTCATGGCGGCGGCGAAGGGCGCGAAGTTCTCCGCCGGGATGTTGGCGTACTTCTTGGTCGCCTCGATCAGCTTCTGCTCCGAAGCGCCGGTCCACACGTTGGGCTCGGGCAGGCCGACCGGCATTCCCTTGGCCGCCGACCGCTCGTTGTCGGGCCCGATGCGGTCGGGGTTCCGCTTGAACGTCAGCCAGGCCAGCCCGGCCTTGATCTTCTCCGGGCCCAGCCCGGCCTTGAACATGTAGCCGGAGCCGCCGCCGAGCGTGCCCTGGCCGTCGGGGATGGGCCCCAGGCCGTAGTCGGCGAAGGTGCCCTTGAAGCGGTTGACGATGTTGCCCATGTCGCCGGTCGAGCCGACGTACATGCCCAGCTTGTCGGTGGCCATCAGCTTGATCAGGTCGTCGTACTCCAGGAGCTGGCGCTTGCCCATGGTGTCGTCGGTGAAGCGCATGTCCTTGAGCTGCTGGAGGACCTGGCGGCCCTTGTCGTCGTTGAAGGCGGCCTTCCAGCCGTCGCCGCCCTTGACCGCGACGTCGCCGCCGACCGAGTAGATCTCGGCGGTGAAGTGCCAGCCGCCGGTGTTGGACTTGCTGTAGTCGCCGTAGCCGACGACGTCCTTGCCGAGCGCGCTGATCCTCTTGGCCTGCTCGCGGACCTCCGCCCAGGTCGCCGGGGGCTTGTTCACGTCGAGCCCGGCCTTCTCGAACAGCTTCCGGTTGTAGATCAGGCCGAGGGAGTAGTTCTCGTCGGGCAGGCCGTAGACCTTGCCCTGCTCGTCGGAGAAGACCTTCATCAGGCCCGGCTTGTAGTCCTTGGTCACCGGGAAGCCTGCGAGCTGGGCGCTGATGTCGGAGACCTGCCGCTTGGCGATCAGGTTCTGCGCGTCGGTGAGGTAGACGTAGAAGACGTCCTCGAGCTGGCCGCCGGCCAGCTTGGTGGCGAACGTCTGAGGGTCCATCAGACCCTCCTTGGCGTCGATCCTGATGTTCGGGTTCTTGGCCTCGAACGCCTTGACGTCGTCCTCGAATCTCGTGCGGTTGAACTCGTCGGTCGCCGGGGGCAGGCCGTTGACCGTGATGGTCACCGGCCCGGCGCTCGCCGCCTCGGGTTGCTGGGCGGCCCCGCCGCACGCCGACACCGTCATCGTCATGCCGGCGGTCAGGGCGAGGCCGACCGCCTTGCCCAGCTTGGCTCGTTTCATCACAAGCGCTCCCTTCGTGTACCGGCATACATCAACCTGGGCAGCACGGATCGCCGGCGGAACGCACGTGCCGCCATCGGTTAACGGAAGGTTGCCGACGTGTCGCCTGGGGGTTTCGAGCGCCGAGGTGTAGCCAGAACGGTAAAACCAACTCGGCTGGAAGTCCATGGTCGACCGCAAAAAACTGACAATTTCAGTAGATGATCATGCGATTGCCCGCAATTCGCCGATATCAAGATCGTTGTGACCAGGTTGTGGGCCGGTCAGCGGCCGTCCCCTCGCGGGCGCGGGCCCGTCGAGCCGCGCACGATCAGCTCCGGGTCGAACAGCACCTCGTCGACGGGCACGGCGTGGCCGTCGATCTGCGACATCAGGGACGCGACGGCGGCGGCGCTCATCGCCTGGATCGGCTGGCGTACGGTCGTCAGCGGCGGATCGGTGACATTCATGAAGGTCGAGTCGTCGAATCCGACCACCGACAGGTCACCGGGGACGTTCAGGCCCTGCTTGCGCGCGGCCCGGATCGCGCCCAGCGCCAGGGTGTCGCTGGCACAGACCATCGCGGTCACCCCCTCCCTGATCAGGCGTGTCGCCGCGGTCCCCCCGCCCTCCATCGAGAAGAGCGTGTGGGCGACGAGCCCGCGCCAGTCCCGGTGGCCGCGCGCCTGGGCGTGAGCCGCGTACGCCGCGAGCTTGCGCGCCGAGGGCACGTGTCCCACCGGCCCGAGGATCAGCCCGATCCGCTCGTGCCCCATCGCCGTCAGGTGGCCCAGCACCTGGTCGACGGCGACGCCGTCGTCCACGCAGACCCGCGGCACGTCGAGGTTCTCGTCCGCGGCGTTGATCAGGACGATCGGCAGCCGGCGTTCCCGCAGCGTGCGGCAGTGCTCGGGGCCGGCGTCGGCGTAACTGCTGCCGATGAAGACGATGCCGCCGACCTGCTGGGCGAGCAGCATCTCGATGTAGTGCGCCTCGGACACCCCGTCGGCGGTGCGGGTGCACAGCACCGGCAGCAGGGCATGCTTGATCAGCGCCGCGACGACCAGCTCCGCGAAGGCGGGGAAGACCGGATTCTGCAGGTCGGGCAGGACCAGGCCGACCAGCGGGCCTCGCGTATTGCGCAGGCCGCTCGGGCGCTCGTACCCGAAGACGTCGAGGGCGGTCAGCACCGCGTCCTTGGTCGCCTGGGCGATTCCGGGCTTGTCGTGCAGCACGCGGCTCACCGTGGCCACGCTGACACCGGCGAACTGGGCTACATCTGAGAGTCGTCTTGACACGGCACCCACGTTACAACAATCTCCGCAAAAATGAAGATCGAGTTTGCAAGAAATCGACAGCGATACAACGCGGGCCGTCCGCGCTTGGCCGGGTGGACCACGCCGCCGGACAGGTCGCCCGCCGAGCAGGCCAGGCGGATCGGAGAGCCGCAATCGCGGCAATGGCCCGACCCGCTCGCCGGGGCGATGCGGGTCGGGCTCTGAGTAGCACTCGAATTACGAGCGGGACCAGTTCTGGTTACCACCGCCGGTACAGGTCCAGATCACCAGCCGGGTGCCGTTGGCGGTGCCGTGATCGGAGGCATCCAGACACTTGCCGGAGCCGACGCCGATGACCGAGCCGTCCAAGCGGACCCTCCACTGCTGGCCGGCCGAGCCGTTGCAGTCATAGATCTGCACGGGGGTGCCGTCCGTTGTGGCACCACCTGTTGCGTCCAGGCACTTGTTGGCGAAGATCTGCAACTGGTTGGACCTCGTAGAGGTCCAACGCTGGTTGTCGCCGCCATTGCAATCCCAAAGAGCCGGGCGCGTGCCGTTGGCCTGATTCCCGCCGGGTACGTCGACGCATCGGCCTGACTCCTGGCCTTTGAGGACGCCGGGAGTGCTTGCACGGAACCATTGCTGGTTGGCGCCGCCGTTGCAGGTCCAGATCACCAGAGTCGTGCCGTTGGAGGTGCCGCTTCTGCTGGCGTCCAAGCACTTGCCGGAACCGGCCCCGACCACTGTTCCGTCGGCGTTGATGTTCCACTGCTGGTTACCGCCACCGTTGCAGTCATATATCTGCACCGGGGTACCGTCAGCGGTCCCACCACTGGGGACATCGAGACACTTGTTGCCATATACGGTCAGTTGCTTGGTCGGCGTGGCGGTCCAGGTCTGATTGCCACCGCCATTGCAGTCCCAGAGTTGGACAGCGGTGCCGTTGGCTTGACTGTTGTTGGGAACATCGACGCAGAGGCCGGATTGGCGGCTTTTGAGGACGCCGCTCTCGCTTCCGGTTCCGCAGGTGGTCATTCCGGACGTGTAGGGGCAGAGGATGGTCGCGAAGCCACCGCGGGTGGCGATGGGAACGGACAGGGTGTCGGTGTTGGTGACGGTCCTGGTCTCCCTGAGCAGGGTGCCGGCGGAGCCGTCGCGAACGGTTTCGGCGAGCCACTGCCCGCCTCCGAGGAAGGACAGCGACGACTGGAAGGTCTTCGCGGCCAGGCCCGAGATGCCGCCGACGTACCACCTGCCGCCGTTGCGGCGCGCGAGGTATGCCTCCTGACCTGGGCGGCCGCCCAGTAGCCGGGTCTCGTCCCAGACGGTCGGCAGCTGGTTGAGGATGCGCAGCGCCTCGGGGTGAGCCTCGTAGCTGGCGGGGTTGTCCGCGTAGTGCTGCCAGCCGGACTCGAAGACGATCCCGGTCGCGAGTTCGTGGGCGTCGGTGGTGTCCCGGCTCGTCATGCTGAACACGACCGGGGTGTAGTCCATGCTGGAGATGACGTTGCGGGTGAACGGCAGGATGGTGTTGAAGGCCGCCCGGTTGCGGAACTGCTCGGCGCCGTAGACGGCCTCACTCGTCATGACGTGGGGCCAGGTGCGCTGCATCCCGCGAGGGGTGGCGGAGCCGTGAAAGTTGGCCATCAGTTTCAGCTCGGCGGTCCTGGCCAGGATGGCGTCGTACCACTGCAGGGTCGGCTGGGTGAACTCGTAGCTGAAGTCCACCTTCACTCCGGCCGCTCCCCAGCTTTTGATCAGGGGAAGCCACTGCTCGCGCTGCTGGGACGTTCGCAGGCTGGAGGAGTTGAACCACAGGATGACCTGAACGTTCCGGGCCCTGGCGTAGGAGATCACGTCGGGCGCCCAGCTGGAGGACCAGCCTTCGTCGATCAGGACGTAGCCCCAGCCGTTGCGCTGGGCGAAGTCGATGTACTGCCGCTGCCGGTTCTGGTCCGACGGGCTGGAGTGCTCGGTCAGCCAGGACCAGGCGACCGCGCCGGGCCTGATCCAGGAGGTGTCGGTCACCTTCGACGGCACGGCGAGGTCGTCGACGATCGTCGACTCGGTCACCGTCCTGAGGTCACCGACGGCGGCGGTGCGCCAGGGGGTGGTGAGCGGCAGAGTGGTCGTGATTCCGCTGGCCAGCGTCGTCGTGTAGGTGCCCGACCCGGGCTGGTGAGACAGGTAGGAGGCGGCGTAGCGGCCGTCGATATCGGTCTCGGCCAGCAGGGCGAAGTCGCCGCCCACCTCGAACAGCAGCGGAACCCGGTAGTTGGTGTTGCCGGGGGCCGCGCCCGCGGTCGACTGGAACCACACCCCTTGGTCCTCGCTGTGGGGCGGTACCAGCCAGGCGTTGGCGGACGTGGGCACCGTCCACGACGACGCCTCACCGCGCACGGTGACCGATCCGCTGCCGGGCACGACGTACCGGTAGGCGGCGCCGGTGTTCGACGCGCGTACCACGACGTCCAGCCTCGCCCCGCCGGTCCCGGTGAAGGACAGCGTCGTCTGGTTGTAGACGGTCTGCTGGTTACGCCGCTTACCGGTGGGCATCGTGTAGGACTCGGTGACCACCTGGTCCCTGCGCTGCGTGAACGTCAGGTTTCTCGTCAGGTCGGCCGCGGAGGTCACGATACCGATCGGGGACGGGGAGAGCACGGTCCGGCCCGACCTGGCCACGGAGAAGGTCAGCGCGCCGTTGTCCAGTGTCACCTGGGCGGAGATCGGTGAGTTGGCGGACGGCCCGGAGACCGTCCAGGTGGTGGCCGCGGCGGCGGGCGCGGGGCTGGCGACGATGATCGCCGCCGGGAGTAACAGGGCTAACACACATCGGAGGAACAGGGGCAGTTCGCCATGGCGCATGTTCGTGTCCTTAGGGGGATCGGACGGGTGTAGGCGCCACGCCTCACCGACAGGTCGGCATGGCGCGACTGGGTGGTGGAGCGACCGGTGATCGATGGAGATGCCCGGTTGTCGATCGCGCCGGCATCGTGATGGATTGCGACTGTCAGCGGTGGAATTTCGTCGCGGTTACTTACGGTCAGAGCCTTTGCCGGGGCTGTGGCCGCCTGTCGAATGTCCGGCGCTCCGCCTGTTCCGGCTTCACGGATGTGCCTTCACCGGTGACCAGCGCACCGACCGGTGCCGAGCGGCCGTGCCGTTGGACTCGGCTCGCGCGGGCACGGTCGCCGGCTTCACCGGTCCGGCTGCGATTGCGAGTCCGATCGCGAGGGCACCTGGCCGCCTGAATCTTCCTAGCATGCTGATCCTCTCAGCCACGCCGTGTCGTGCCGGCTCATGGTCACCGAGCTTGAGCACGTGACCCAGCTGACGCAGGCGGCGCTGTTTTGGAGGTTGTAAGGCTTGTCCTTACGGCGCCAGATGTGGGTCCTCTAGCAAGAGGAGCTAAACCAAATCCATCCAACAAACAACATCAAAACCGAACATGTTACGTGATGTCAATATGCGCGTAAGAGTTGGATTGCGTGCAGTCACGATGGGGGCAGGAGAGCACCGGTTCGGACGAGAACACGGATTCCACCATGAGGAGCTGAAGGCTGCCCTTTTCCACCGCTTACGGGCCGCGGGCCACGTGTTCAGCCCTTGGTGGAGCCCAAGGCCAGGCCGGCGATGAACTGCTTCTGCAGAAGTATGTACACGATCAGAGTTGGGATCGCCGCGATGAGGGCGGC
Organism: Streptosporangium heterodermiicola; assembly: GCF_051390675.1. Taxonomy (NCBI): domain Bacteria; kingdom Bacillati; phylum Actinomycetota; class Actinomycetes; order Streptosporangiales; family Streptosporangiaceae; genus Streptosporangium; species Streptosporangium heterodermiicola. The sequence goes on along the minus strand of NZ_JBPJSR010000013.1, from coordinate 36,013 downwards.
CGCCGCGATCATGTTCTGGTTGCTGACGAACTGCCCCTGAAGGTTGGCCAGCGCCGAGGTGATGGGCCGCTTGTCGCCTCGCTGGATCAGCACGGTGGCCCAGAAGAAGTCGTTGTAGATCCAAGTGGTCAGCAGCGTCGCGAGGGCCGCCAGCGCCGGACGGCACAGAGGCAGGGTCAGCCTCCAGTAGCGCGTCCACAGGGAGGCCCCGTCCACCATGGCCGCCTCGTAGATCTCGTGCGGGATCGACTTCATGTAATTACTCAGCACGAACACGCAGAAGCCCAGCTGGAAGCAGACGTTGATCAATATCAGGCCGGCATGGGAGTTGTAGAGCAGACCGTTCTCGCTGATGAACTCCGGCACCGGGATGAGCAGGTACAGCCGGTAGAGCGGAGTGATGATCACCTGTTGCGGGAGGAGGTTGCCGGCGGTGAACAGGACCAGCAGGGTCAGGGTGTACCGCAGACGTACCCGAGATAACACGAACGCCGCGGATGAGGCGAACAGCAGCGTGATGAGCACGGCGGGAACCGTGATGATCACTGAGTTCAGGAAGTATTGCTGCATGTCCGACTGGGTCCACGCGGAGGTGAAGTTGTCCAGTGTGAGCCGGTGCGGGAGCGAGAAGTAGCCGCTCTCGGCCGTCTCCTCTACCGGGCGAAGGGACACGTACAGCGCGAAGAGGATCGGGATCAGCCATAGCACGGTCATCGTGATCATGAAGACGAGCGCCGCGACCTGGGCGGGGCGGCGTGCGGCCCCCGCCTTTCTCCGGCCTGCCACGGCCGTCAGGCCTGCCGGGGTGGATTCGACGTGTGCCATCACGGCCGCTCCTCTCGCCGGAAGGTTTGGTACAGGAACACCGAGATGGGAATCAGCGAAAGGAGCAGCAACACGACTCCGAGAGCGGAGCCGTACCCGATGCGGGTCTGCTCACCAAGGATGTTCTGGGTGATCAGGATCGACAGCAATTCCAGGCCGGGCAGCACCGGGCCGTGACTGTTGACGTAGACCAGGTCATAGGCGCGCAGGGACTCGATCACTGTCACCACCAGGATGACGACGTTGATCGGCTTCAACACAGGGAAGATCACCCGGAAGAACGTCTGCCAGGCGTTGGACCCGTCGATCAGGGCCGCTTCGCGGAGGGACGGGTCGACCGCCTTGAGTCCGGCCAGGTAAAGGATCATCACGTATCCGGCCTGTCGCCAGCTGGCCTCGACGAGGACAGCCCAGAGATTGAGATCGGGATCGCCGAGCCAGTTCACCAGGTTGTTATCGCGATTGCGGCCGATGATCGTGTTGATGAGCCCGTAGTTGGGTGAGTAGATGAGTTCCCAGATGATCCCGATCAGGGCGAGCGAGAGCATCACCGGCAGGAAGAGCGCGCTCTGATAGATGCGGCTGCCCTGGATGTTGCGGTCGATGATGACCGCGAACAGCATGCCGAGCGGCGTCGCGAAGCAGACGAACACCAGCAGCCAGACGATGTTGTGCTGTACGGCCGGCCAGAACTGCGGGTCGACCGTCGCCGCGATGCGGTAGTTCTCCACGCCGTAGGGTGTGATCTGGTCGGGTCCGCCGATACCGTTCCAGCGGGTGAACGACAGCACCATTGACAACAGCGCGGGAAGCCAGACAAACGTCAGAACGGCCAGCAACGGGATGCCGAGCATCAGGGCGACCAACAGCCGGTCGCGCGGGGGCAGGCCCCGCGCTCGGCGGGGTGACTGTACGGCCATCAGTTCGTGAAGATTGTCTTCGCCTGCGCCTCGATGCTGGCCTGCAGCGATTTGATGCCTCCGATACTGGGATCGTTGATGAACTTCTGGATGGACGGGATCATCACGTTGCTGGCGAATCCTGGGTCGGTATCGCGGTCCATGAACTGTGACACCGCCTTGCACGAGGAGATGACTTCCGCTGATTTCTTTTGGATTGCGTTGTACGTCGGGATTGTGGCGCCCTGGGCGACAGCCACGTCCCACTGATCGGTCTTGAGGAAGGTGGCCTCGGCCTCGGCGGTGCCGAGGTACTCCAGCACCTTCTTACCCGCCGCCACCGTGTCCTCCTTGGCGTTCTTCGCCAGGCAGAACCCGTCGGTCGGCGCATCCATGTAGTCCTGGCCGAATTGCGGGTTGATCTCCGGGAAGGGGAAGAAGTCGAGATCGGATAGATCCTTGCCATCGGTGACATACTGAGCGGCCACCTGGTTGGTGCCTTGGAACATCAAGCCGGCCTGCTTACTCTCCAGCGCCTTCACCGCGTCCTGCCAGATGCGACCGGTGGCCCCGGGCTGGCAATAGGGGAGGATCTCGGCCCACTGCTGGAACACCTGGGTGATCCGCGGGTCCGTCCACGGAACCTGGTGCTTCATGAGCTGGATGTGAAAGTCGTATCCGTTGATCCGTAGGTTGAGAATGTCGAAGGTGCCGAGCGCCGGCCAACCGTCCTTGTCGGCGAAGGCCAGCGGCGTGAGACCGTCGCCCTTCATCTTCTTGAGCAGCGTCAGATAGGCGTCCCAGGTCTTCGGCACCTCGTAGCCCTTCTCTTCGAAGGTGCTTTTGTTGAAGAAGACGACCCACGGATAATTGTAGATTGGGACGAAGTAGTAATGCCCGTCGCTCCCTTTCGACAGCGACTGCGCCGCCGGGCCGAAATTATTCCCGATCTTCGCCCACACATCGTCGATGGGCGCGATGAGTCCCTGCTGGGCGAAGAACTGCATGCGGTAGCCCGCGAACCAGGTGAACAGAGTGTCCGGCGTCCCTTGCAGGTAGGAGTTGATGTTGTTCTGGAACGTGTTGTGGTCGACCGTGTTGATCGCGATGGTCGCCCCGACCTTCTGGCCGGCACTCTTCGAGAGCGCCTCGAACGCCGCCTTGGGAGCCGGGTCGGAATAGTTCGAGCCGAAGGTGACCGTGGTCGCACCACCGCTCGCGCCACTTGCGGGCGTGCTGGATGCGCCAGGAGAGTTGCCACACGCGGTGACGAGACCAGCGGGTAATGCCGTCGCGCCGACGGCGAGCGCGAGGCCTTTGAGCACGGAACGGCGGTTGGTGAACGATCCGGAGAGGGCGGCAGACCCGGATACGACACGATTGGACATATTACCTCCAAAGTTGGCACATTGGCTGGAGATTTATGAACATAATCCAACAAGTCCGATCAGAGTTAAACCCTCTCCGACAGGCATGTCAAGGTGACTGAAATCTCGGTTCCGTCACGGCCTGGCAGCCGGTTGGGTTGCCGCAGAGACATGTACAGCCTCTGCGCAGGGGGATTCCGCAGGATCCTCGTCGCGCCCATCACCTCGGATGTGTCAGCAGCCGAGGGGGCACCGTGTGTGAATGCTGGCGCGTTTTCCATGACCGCCGCCCCACGGGGGAACATCCGAAAAACGGGCCGACTCCCCGAGGTCTGAGTCAACACGTCCGGATGTCGTAACGGCCCTGGATGATCTCGACGATGGTCTCGGAGCCGGCCTTGGGCTTGCGGTCCTCTGTCAGCAGGCCATTGCCTTCCTTTCGCCAGGACGAGCTCACGATCTGCTCCTTTGTTGGCGGGGAGAGCCCTATGGGCGTTCGATCCACATGTAAGACAGCCATCGGCGCGCGTGTTCCAACAGTCGGTCCGGGGGGAAGCGGAGCGGGTCGGTAAGGACCAGGCGCGCGTACTCATCCGAGATCGCCGACAGCACCCTGGCGGTGAGTTCCGCGTCCGGTGCCTGGGGGGCGGTCGCCAACGTCGGCCGTACCGCCTGGATCAGCCGGGCGAGCACCGTGGCGCGTCCCTTGGCGATGCGCTTGTGCAGGCTCCGGGGCGCACCTTCGGGGGGCATGAGGACCAGGCGCCAGGTGCCCGGGTGGCTGTGCACGGCGTGCAGATAGGCGCGCAGGCTCTCCAGCATGAGCTCCAGCGGATCCCCTTCGTTCAGGGCGCGCAGTGTCGTCTCCGATACCTGGGCCAGCGCCCGGCTGGTCTCACGCTCGACGGCGGCCTCCAGCAGCGCCTGCAGATCCTCGAAGTGCTGATAGACCAGCGCCCGCGTGATCCCGGCCCGGCGCGCCACGGCCTCGACCGACACCTCGTGGAAGGTCTGCTCACCGGCCAGGTCCCTGACGATGTCGAGCAGCTGATCACGACGCGCGGCTGCGGTCATCCGGCCAGAAGTTCGCCCTGGTGAGGTCATGGACATCGATGTTACAGTGCCGTCACTTACAGGCCTGTTACTTACAGGTCCGTTACATGCGTGGCCCATGCCCGTGCGGGCGGAGGCGGTATGAGTGAGCGAAACCACGTGGAACTTTCCCTTCGACCTGCCGGTGGGGCCGCTGGTCGAGATGCTCGCGGCCGGCGACCGGGTCACCGCAGGTGAGCGGCCACTGGCGCTCTGCGTGTTCGCCAAGGACAAGGTCGTCGCCACGGACGTGCCGCGCCGTACGACCTCCGTACGACCTCCGGTGGGGCGTGCGTGAACACCGCAGCCGTTCACGGCGCGCCGGCCTCACTGCCCTTCGGCGGCATCGGCAACAGTGGCTCCGGCCGACACCACGGCGCCGAGGGCTTCCGCGAGTTCTCCGACCCGCGCGGGGTGTTCATCCGGGAACAGCAGGACCTGATCGAGGCGTTCGCGCCGCCGTACGGGTAGGTCGCGCAGGCGGTGGTCCAGGCGGCGTTCGCCGGCGCGCGGCTCCGGGAGGACCCCGCGGCTCTCCGGCGCGGGCGGCCCGAAGGCACGTGATCGAAAGGTCCCCGTCACACGATCGGCCCCCGAGCCGTCGATGCCCCGCGTGGGCTGACGTATCGCCACCTCCTCGCCCTGGCCTGGAGGACACCCCCGTCACCTACATGGCCGCCGTACGGCGCGCAGGTGTGGAGTTCACCATGAAACCGTTCTATGTTCGCGAGCTCACCGTCTACCCCACCGGCCGGCGCCGGATCTGGCTGCTGACCATCGCCGTGCTGGCCAGTCTGATCGCCAACTTCGAGACCACGCTCTCCACGATCCTGCCGTTGCTGCTCGTCGACCTGAACATGTCCCTGCAGACCTACGGGCTGATCAGTGCCGTCTCGGTCCTGGTCGGCGGCCTCTCAGCTGGATTCGGCGGAATCCTCAGCGACAGGTGGGGGCGCATCTCGATCCTGGTGCCGACCCTGACCGTGACCGCCGCCTGCAACTTCCTGCTGGCCACCGTCGACAGTGTCACGGGGCTTTTCTGGGTCAGGTGCCTGATGCTGTTCATCGAGGGCGCCGGCATCAGCATCACCGCCAGCCTGGTCCGTGACTTCTCCCCCCGGCTGGGGCGCGCCCAGGCCTTCGCCTTCTGGACCTGGGGACCGGTCGGCGCGGCCTTCCTCGCCTCGGCCATCGCCGGGCTCACGCTGCCACTGTTCGACAACGCCTGGCAACCGCAGGCGATCATCATGGGCTGCGTCTCGCTGGCACTGTGCGCCGTGGTGATCTGGCAGATCGCGGAACCGTCGGCGGCGCTGCGCAACCGGGTCATGGCCGAGGAGAACGCCGCCGCCGCTGAAGGGAAACTCGATCCAGGAAAGGTCCGGGAACTGCTCAAGCACCCTCACCTGTGGGCGCACGTGCTGGGCAACACCGCCTGGAGCGTCTTGTACTGGACCTTCACCATCTTCAGTGTCGCCATCCTGGTGACGGCCTTCGGCCTGACCGCCGCGCAGGCCAACCTGGTCACCGCGCTGGGCGTCATCCTCAACGCGCTGACCGTGGTCGTGATCGGCCGGATCTCCGACCGGCTGCAGCTGCGCAAGCCGTTCATCGTGGCCGGCACCATCGGCACCGCCGTCGTCCTGGCCTACTACATCACCCTCATCGGCGGCGACGCCGGTTTCGGCCACATCGCGGCCGTCTATGCCGGGCTCTACCTGTTCATGGGCGTCGCCTACGTGCCCTGGATGGCGAGTTTCTCCGAGGACGCCGAGGATGTGGACCCCAGTCTGCAGGGCGCGGCACTGGGTCTGTGGGGGTTGGCCGTCCGGGTGATGATCGTGGTGCTCCTCCTGGTCGCCACCCAGGTCGCGGGCGTCTACGGGTGGGAGGCCTGGCTGATGGTCGCCCTGATCGGTCAGGGTCTGTTCCTGGTTTCCGCGCTGGCCTTCAAGGGCGCCTGGCGATCTTCGACGCCGCGCCCGGAAGACACGGTGCGGAGGTGAGGCCGGGAACCGGCGGCTCTACACCGTCCTGGTTGTTGATCGGTGTGCGGGCGGAGGGTTGACGGGACTCTGCTTGCCAATCGGGGAGAGTGGCACGCCGCCGGATTTGGGGCGGCCCACCGTTCATGAAGTGTCGACAGGCGTTCTGCCTGGTCAGCGGCTTTCGGCCTGGGGAATTTCGGTGAACCTTGCGGTAGCTCTTTGGGCAGAGACTGCGTGAGAGCGCTCTCTCGAAAGAAACTTTACATTTACGCCGTCCGAAGTCAAGATAGCTGGGGACTGAATCTGACCGAATCCGATCGGCGAGTTCCGGCATTGCCCGCTCCCCGACCACAGCTTGAACCAGCCCCCGAACCCGACCGCGACCCACGAATCCTGAGCAGTCTTGGCGTTGTCGACGGATCAAGATGCTCCCGGCGAGCCGCCCACCCGTCCCGTGGGCAACAGCGCCCATGGATGCTCGCACGCCCGGCTACGACGGCGAAACCGCCGCCAGGCCCGCGACGGCCGCTGGACGCCCGCGGAGTCGTTACGCCTCCGGCGACTACGAAGGGTTGCCGGGGGCCAGAAAGTCATCGAGGGGGACGAGAGTCGGCGGCTCGTCGAACCCCGCCCGTGTCCCCTGTGCCACAAGCAGTCCACGCGAACGAGAAGCCACAGGTCAGCGGCATGTTCTGGAGACGGACAGCGGCGCGTCAGCTCCGGTTCCCGCATCGTGGGGCACACCCCGGGCCAGACCAGCCCTTCGGTCGAAAAGTGAACCATTTCGGTCAGCTGTCGGCCTAACTTTAACATTTAAAATCATACTTTTGCTTGACCGCCGTCATAAGACCTCCTTACGATCCCGAAACATGGAGGAAATAGGCCACACACCGACGGATGTGTCCCAGCTTCGGGTGGGGATCGTTGGAACGGGTTTCATAGGCAGCGTCCACGCCCGAGCCGCCCGGCTCGCCGGCGCCCACATCGTCGGCGTGGTCGGCTCGACCCCTGAACGGGCGGCGCAGACCTACGCCGCCCGGCTCGCCGAGCGGGTCTTCCCCTCGCCGGAGGACCTTATCGAGTCCGGTGAACTCGACGTCCTGCACGTTTGCACCCCCAACCACCTGCACGCCTCGATCACGATCAAGGCGCTGGAGGCCGGGCTGCACGTCATCTGCGAGAAGCCGCTTGCGACCGACTCCGACACCGCTGCGCTGATGGCCGCCCGTGCCGCGCAGAGCGCGCGTACGGCGACCGTGCCGTTCGTCTACCGGTTCCACCCGATGGTCAGAGAGGCCAGGCAGCGCGTCGCCGAAGGCCATATCGGCCAGGTCAACCTCATCCAGGGCAGCTACCTGCAGGACTGGTTGCTCGGCCCGGATGATGACAACTGGCGGGTGGATCCCGACCTGGGCGGGCCCAGCCGCACCTTCGCCGACATCGGCTCGCACTGGTGCGACCTGGTGGAGTTCATCACCGGTGACCGGATCGCCGCGGTGTCGGCGCAGACGGCGGTGGCGGTGCCCGTCAGGGCCGGAAGGGCGGACGTGCGCACCGAGGACGTGGCGACCGTGCAGTTCAGGACAGCGGGAGGCGCGCTGGGCACGATGGCGGTCAGCCAGGTATCGCCAGGCCGCAAGAACCGGCTGTTTTTGGAGATCTCGGGCAGTGAGGCGAGCGTCGCCTTCGATCAGGAACAACCGGAAACGCTCTGGTTAGGACGCAGAGGAGGGTCGGAGCTGCTGGTGCGTGACCCGCAGACCCTGTCGGTCCCGGCCCGCCGCTACTCCCCCCTGCCCGCCGGGCACGCCCAGGGCTATCACGACTGTTTCGACGCGTTCACGGCCGACAGCTACGCATCGGTGCGGGGAGAGCGCCCTGAGGGACTGCCGACCTTCGACGACGGCGCGAGGGCTGCTCACATCTGCGACTCCGTGCTCACCTCGGCCCGCACCCACTCGTGGGTGGAGGTGCACCCCGCGTGAGGCTTCTGGAAATGCGGGGGGTCGGCAAGAGCTTCTTCGGTGTGCGTGTGCTGACCGACGTCGATCTCGACGTCGAGGCGGGACAGGTACACGCCGTCGTCGGCGAGAACGGTGCGGGGAAGTCGACGCTGATGAAGATCCTCGCCGGGGTGCACGTCCCCGACGCCGGGACGATCGCGATCGACGGCAAGCCGGTCTCGTTCGGCCATCCTCTCGACGCGCAGCGGTCCGGTGTGGCGATCATCTATCAGGAGTTCAACCTCCTGCCTGAGCGCTCGGTCGCCGAGAACGTCTTCCTCGGGCGCGAGCCGGTACGGCGGGGCCTGGTGGACCGCGCGAAGATGGAGGCGGAGACCGAGCGGCTGCTGGCAGGGCTCGGCGAGACCTCCTTCGGCGCCCGCGACGCCGTGCGCCGCCTGAGCGTCGCCCAGCAGCAGGTCGTCGAGATCGTCAAGGCCCTCTCGGTCGACGCCCGCATCATCGTGATGGACGAGCCCACCGCCTCGCTGGCCGAGCACGAGGTCGAACTCCTCTACTCCCTGATCCACCGCCTGCGCGAGCGCGGCATCGCCATCCTCTACATCTCCCACCGCATGCGCGAGGTGTTCGACCTGTCCCAGCGGGTCACCGTGCTCAAGGACGGCACCCGCGTCACCACGGTCGCCACCTCCGACGTTGGTCCGACCGAGCTGGTCAAGCTCATGGTCGGCCGAGAGCTCAACGACTACTTCCCGCCTCGCGCCACACCCACGGAAATCGGTGAGGTACGCCTGAGCGTGCGCGGCGGCGGAAACGAGAAGCTCAGCGGCATAGACGTGGAGCTGAGAGCCGGGGAGATCGTCGGGGTGGCGGGCCTGCAGGGCTCGGGCCGCACCGAGCTGGCCAAGGCGATCTTCGGGGCGGAGCCGTTCGCCTCGGGTGAGATGACTCCCTGCAGGCCGCGGACGGTCCGCCAGGCCGTGGCCGCCGGGATCGGGCTGGTCACCGAGGACCGCAAGGCCGAAGGGCTGGCGCTGCGGCAGTCGGCGGGAGACAACGCGCTGCTGGTGGCGCGCACCTCCGCCGCGCGTACTCCGGCGGGGCGGGCCTCGCGCAGCGGGCTGCGCGCGCTTCTGGAGTCGGTACGACTGTCACCGCCCGACCCCGAGCGTGAGGTGCGCTACCTGTCCGGCGGCAACCAGCAAAAGGTCGTGCTGGCCAAATGGATGACGGTCAACCCCAAGGTGCTGCTGTTCGACGAGCCGACCCGGGGCGTGGACGTCGGTGCGAAGGCCGCCATCCACGACCTGATGCGGCAGTTCGCCCGGGACGGCATGGCCATCATGATGATCTCTTCGGAACTGCCCGAGCTCATCGGGATGAGTGACCGGATCATCGTCATGCGAGACGGCCGTATCGCGGGCGAGCTACCGGCCGGCGTGTCCGAGGAGGCCATCATGCACGTGGCGGCGAGCGAGGAGGCCGCATGAGCGGCCAGATCCCCTCCCCGGTGCACCCGGCTTCGGCGGCTCCCGAGCCAGCGCCCCCGCAGAGCGGCGCGAGGCCGAGGCACAGCGGCCTGCGGCGCAGTTTCACGGAGATCAATCCGACCAGGGTCGTCTACCTCGCGCTCATCGCCGTGATCGCCATCGGCTGGGGACTGGTCGCTGTCGACGGCGGAAACTTCCTCACGATGGAGACCGTCGTCGGCATCCAGCAGCGCTCGGCCGCGCTGGGCATCGTCGCCGTGGGGCAGACCCTGGCGATCCTCGTCGGGTCGCTGGACCTGTCCGTCGCCTACCTGATCAGCCTCGGGTCGCTGGTCGCAGCCGAGATCATGGCGGGCCAGGACGGCGCCGTCGTACCGGCCATCCTCGCCGTGCTCGGCGTCAGTGCCCTCGTGGGGTTGGTCAACGGCCTGGTCATCACCCGCCTACAGGTACACGCGTTCATCGCCACGCTGGGCACCGCGCTCATCCTCAAAGGCATCATCGACCACCTCTACGACGGACCGGCGGGCAGCGTGCCGGATTCGTTCCAGCGTCTGGGCTACGACCGCCTCGGCCCCGTGCCCGTCTCGGCGTTGCTCTGGGTCGCCGTCGCGGTGGCCGCCTGGTTCCTGCTGCGCCGGACCCCCCTGGGCTACCGAATCTACGCGGTCGGTGGCGACCCCGACGTGGCCCGGCTGTCGGGAGTGCGTACCAGCAGGGTCGTGGTGATCACCCACATCCTGTGCTCACTGTGCGCGGGCGTCGCCGGCCTGCTGCTGGCCAGCAGGCTGGGCGCGGGCGCGCCCACGGTCGGCACCGACGGCGGCTACGACCTGGAGTCGATCGCCGCGGTCGTGCTCGGCGGCACCGCACTGGCCGGCGGCAAGGGCGGGATCGCCGGGACCGTCGGCGGCGTGCTCCTGCTGGCCGTGCTCGACAGCGTCTTCAACCAGCTTGAGGTGAACTCCTTCTTCAAGGACGTGGTCAGAGGCGTCGTGATCGTGGTCGCCGTCGCCGTCTACGCCCGCCGCAGCAGGAAGAAGGGAACGGCATGAGAAGAACGCTCCCGATCCTCGCGGTCCTGACGGTACTGCTGGTCGCGATCGCAGCCGCCAACCCGTTCTTCCTGGAGCCCGCCGGGTTCCTGGCCTTCCTCAAGCGGGCCGCACCCCTGGTGATCTTGGCGGCCGGACAGTACTTCGTCATCGTCTCGGGCGAGTTCGACCTGTCGGTCGGCTCGCTGGTGACGGTCGAGGTCGTCGTCGCCGCCCGCCTGCTCGACGGGGAGGAGTCCGCCACCTGGTGGGTGCTTGTCCTGCTGATCGCCATCGGGCTGCTCGTCGGCCTGGTCAACGGTGCGATCACGACGGCCCTGCGCGTTCCCTCCTTCATCACGACGCTCGGCATGATGCTCATCTTGTCGGGCGCGGTGTTCCTGTGGACGGGCGGCGCTCCTCGCGGCGCGCTGTCGGAGGGCTTTCGCGCCTTCGGCCGGGGCAGCCTCGGCCCCGTACCGTGGTCCGTCATCATCCTGGTCGTTGTCGCCGGTGCCGGGATCGCGCTGATGCGCTCCGACTTCGGCAAGAGACTCATGGCCACCGGCGACAACGAGCGCGCCGCCGCCCTGTCCGGAATCGGCGTGCACCGTATGCGAATTCTCGCGTTCGTCATCTCCGGCCTGGCCGCGGCGGTCGCGGCCATCCTGCTCGGCGGCTTCGCGGGTGTCTCGGCCCAGGTCGGCCAGGGACTGGAGTTCTCCGCCATCACCGCCGTCGTCCTCGGCGGCGTGGTGCTCGGCGGGGGCCGGGGCTCGGTCGTCGCCGCGATGGCCGGCGCGTTGACCTTGGAGGCCCTGTTCACCCTGCTCAACCTGTACGGCATCTCCGGGGCTCTGGAGTACACCGTGCAGGGCGTCATCATCATCGCGGCGGTCGCGGCGGGAGCACTGCGCTTCCCGTTCCGGCTCCGCGTGAGCACCTGATCAACCCCAGAAAATCAAAGGAAGCGCTATGCCGAATCGTCGGCCGTTCGTCGGCCTCGTCGCGATATCAACCGTGCTGTTCGCCGCCGGTTGCGCCAGCGACAAGCCCACCGCCCAGTCCTCGGCGGGGCCGTCCTCAGCGGCCTCGTCATCACCCGCCGCGTCCCCCAACACCGGCGAGCAGTCGAAGTTCTTCGTCCAGGCCGACTACGACGCCCAGCTGGCCATGCGTACCCAGAGCGCGGAGGGGCCCGCGGACAAGCCGTGGGAGCAGGCCATCGCCCCGGAGATGGTCGACACGGCCAAGTACAAGAAGGACGGGCCCTACAACCTGTGCTTCTCCAACGCCGCGGTGAACAACCCGTGGCGGCAGGTGGGCTGGAAGACCATGCAGGCCGAGGTGGCGCTGCACAAGGAGATCAAGAAGTTCACCGCGCTCGACGCGGAGGGCAAGGACGACAAGCAGATCTCCGACATCGCCGAGCTGGTCGGCAAGGGCTGTGACGCGCTGATCGTCTCGCCGAACACCACCGCGACGCTGACCCCCGCGGTGACGGGCGCGTGTCCCGAGGTCCCGGTGATCGTCTTCGACCGCGGTGTCGACACCGACTGCCCGGTGACGTTCATCAACCCCATCGGCGGCTACGCCTTCGGCGCGGACGGCGCCGAGTTCCTGGTGGAGAAGGTGCCGGCCGGGGGCAAGGTCCTCGCGCTGCGGATCCTGCCGGGCGTCGACGTGCTGGAGACCCGCTGGTCGGCGGCGAAGGTCACCTTCGACAAGAGCCAGCTCGACGTGGTCGGGGTGGAGTTCACCGACGGCGACGCCGCCAAGACCAAGAGCATCGTGAGCGACTACATCCAGCGGCACGGCAAGATCGACGGGGTGTGGATGGACGCGGGCGCGACCGCCGTGGCGGCCGTCGAGGCGTTCGAGGACGCCGGGGTCCCGGTGCCGGCGATCGTCGGCGAGGACCAGCAGGACTTCCTGAGCAAGTGGAAGAGCGGCGGCCTCACCGCCGTCGCGCCGACCTACCCCACCTACCAGTGGCGCACCCCGATCATCGCCGCCCTGAGGATCCTCAAGGGCGAGGAGGTGCCCAAGGTCTGGAAGCTGCCGCAGCCCAAGATCACTTCCGAGAACCTGGACACCTACCTCCAGCCCAACATGCCGCCGCTGCACTACGCGCTCTGCGGCTGCGAGAAGCTGCCGGACTTCCCCGCCAACTGGGGCGGCAAGGGCTAGCCCCGCCCCGAAGAACCCGCCCCCCGTCACTCCAGGAGGACCCAGGTATGTGGCCGATCGGCGTCAACACGTGGGTGTGGACGTCACCACTGACAGACGACGAACTCATACGGCTGGCCCCGCGAATCGCCGGCTGGGGGTTCGACGCCGTCGAGCTGCCCATCGAGCGGCTCGGTGACTGGGACCCGCACAAGGCCGCCGCGCTCCTGGCAGAGCTGGGGCTGGGCGCGTCCGTGGCCCTGGTCATGCCGCCGGGCAGGGAACTGGTCGCGGCCTCCGCCCAGACCGTCGCCGACACGCAGGACTACCTGCGTGCCTGCGTGGACGCGGCCGTCACGGTGGGCTCACCGGTCATCGGCGGACCCGCCTACGCCTCCGTCGGCCGCACCTGGCGCGTCTCACCGGACGAACGTCGCGCCCTGTACGCCGAGCTGCGCGACAACCTGCGTCCGGTGGCTGATTACGCCGCCGGGCGCGGGGTGCGGATCGGCGTCGAACCGCTCAACCGCTACGAGACCAGTTTGATCAACACGGTTGAGCAGGCGCTGGAGGCGCTCGACGGGCTGCCGGACGAGGGCTGCGGACTGGCCCTGGACAGCTACCACCTCAACATCGAGGAGAAGGATCCGGCGGCGGCCGTACGGGCCGCCGCCGGGCGGATCGCGCACGTGCAGGTGTGCGGCACCGACAGAGGCGCGCCGGGCGCCGACCAGTTCGCCTGGCCCGCCTTCGCCACCGCGCTGCGCGAAGCCCGCTATACCGGACCGCTCGTCATCGAGTCCTTCACCGCAGAAAACCAAGCCATCGCCACCGGGGCCTCCATCTGGCGGCCGCTCGCTCCCAGCCAGGACGCCCTGGCCACCGAAGGGCTCGCCTTCCTGCGAACCCTCTGACTCCCACCCGCCTGCCGAGCCTGTCATCGGAGTGGCTCGGCCCGTTTCCGAACGCCTCATCTCACCCCCTCGGAGATCCCATGCGCCGAGTGTTCGCACTCGTCCTCGTCCCACTCCTGCTGTTATCCGCAGGCCTGACTCACGCCCAGGCCACCGCCAAGGCGGCGGCGGCCTTCCGGGTGCTGCTGTTCACCGAGACCGCCGACTACGTGCACGGCTCGATCCCGTCCGGCATCACGATGGTCCAGCAGCTCGCCGCCGCCAACGACTTCGAGGTCGTCCAGTCCGCGAACTCCAGCTCGCTCAACGACGCGAACCTGGCCGGCTTCGACGCGATCATCATGCTGCAGAACTCCGGCATGGTCTGGGACAACGAGGCCCAGCGTCAGGCCACCCAGAAGTTCGTCAACGACGGCGGCGGGATCGTGGCGATCCACAACACCACGGACATGAACATCGAGGCCCAGTTCCCCTGGTGGGACCAGCTCGTCCTGGGCGGCGCGCACATGACCGCGCACTCCAGCACGGTGCAGGGCACCGCCAAGGTCCTGGACAAGAAGCACCCCTCCACCGCGGGCCTGCCCGACCGCTGGGTCCGTACCGAGGAGTGGTACAACTTCAGCAAGAACATGCGCGGCGACGTCCACGTCCTGGTCACCGCCGACGAGAGCACCTACGACGCCGGCGGCAGCAAGATGGGCGCCGACCACCCGATCTCCTGGTGCCGCAACGCCGAGGGCGGGCGCGTGTGGGCGACCGCGATGGGCCACGAGAACGCCTCCTACAGCGAGGCCAACTTCCGCCAGCACGTGCTCGGCGGCGTCAAGTGGGCGGCCGGCAACGCCGCGGGCGACTGCGGCGGCACCGTGTGGAACCGGTTCCAGAAGGTCACCCTCGACAGCGCCCCCGACCAGCCGATGGGCATCGACATCGCCGCCAACGGCGACGTCTACTACATCACCCGCTCCGGCAAGCTCATGCTGATCCGCAAGAGCAACGGCCAGATCGTGACCACCGGCACGCTGAGCGTCTACACCGGCGGCGAGGACGGGCTGATCGGCCTGGTTCTCGACCCGGGCTTCGCGACCAACCGCTGGGTCTACCTCAACTATTCCCCTACCGGTTCGGCGGCGATCAACCAGGTCTCCCGGTTCACCCTCAACAGCGCCGGTGACAGCCTGGATCTGGCCAGCGAGAGGAAAATTCTGGCCATCCCGGCCACCAGAGTCGACGAGCCCGGCCACACCGGCGGGCAGCTCGCCTTCGGGCCCGGCGGCAACCTCTACATCGGCGTCGGCGACGACGTCAACCCCTTCGCCTCCGACGGGTACACGCCGATCGACGAGCGCGCGGGCCGCGCCAACTACGACGCCCAGCGCACCTCGGCCAACACCAACGACCTGCGCGGCAAGATCCTGCGGATCCACCCCGAGAGCAACGGCACCTACACGATCCCCTCGGGCAACATGTTCGCGCCGGGCACCGCGCAGACCCGCCCGGAGATCTACGCGATGGGCTTCCGCAACCCGTTCAGGTTCGCCGTGGATTCGGAGACCGGCTGGATCTCCTCGGCCGACTACGGCCCCGACGCCGGAGCGGCCAACGCCAACCGCGGGCCCGAGGGCACCGTGGAGTGGAACCTGATCAAGTCGCCCGGCTTCTACGGCTGGCCGTACTGCGTCGGCAACAACATCCCCTTCAACGACTACAACTTCGCCACCTCCACCTCGGGGCCGAAGTTCAACTGCGCGGCGCCGGTGAACAACTCGCCCAACAACACGGGCCTGACGAACCTGCCCGCGATCAAGACCGCCACCGTCTGGTACAACTACCACCTGGTACCGGAATGGCCGGAGATGGGCACTGGCGGCGGCGCGGCCCCGATGGGCGGGCCCTTCTACCACTACGACGCCGCCAACCCCTCCGACACCAAGTTCCCCGCCTACTTCGACGACACCCCGCTCTTCTTCGAGTGGAGCCGCAACTACCTGATGGAGATGCGCCTCGACGGCAGTGGCAACATGCTGAAGACCAACCGCTTCCTGTCCAACCTCGGCTTCGACTCGCCGATGCACATGAAGTACGGCCCCGACGGCGCCCTGTATCTGGTCGAGTGGGGTTCGGGCTACGGCGGCACCAACACCGACGACGGCGTCTACCGCATCGACTACATCAACGGCTCGCGCTCCCCGGTCGCCAAGGCGAGCGGGACGCCCACCTCGGGTCAGGCGCCGCTGCGCGTCCAGTTCTCCTCGGCGGGCTCGGCGGACCCGGACGGGGACCCGTTCACCTACGCGTGGGACTTCACCAGCAACGGCTCGACCGACTCCACCGCGGCGAACCCCGTCTTCACCTACACCGCCAACGGCACCTTCACCGCGCGGCTCACGATCACCGACTCGTCGGGCAAGAGCGGCTCGGCGACGGTGCCGATCACGGTCGGCAACACCGCGCCCGTCGTGCGGTTCGGCTCGCCGCCCGACGGCGGAGCCATCACCTTCGGCGACTCGGTCCCCTACACGGTGACCGTCACCGATCCCGAGGACGGCACGATCGACTGTTCCAAGGTCAGGGTGGTCACGGCGCTCGGCCACGACACCCACAGCCATGACACCGGCCAGTTCACCGGCTGCTCGGGGACCGTGGTGACCACGAACTCCGGGCACGACGCCGACGCCAACACCTTCTACGTCCTGACCGCGACCTACACCGACAACGGCGGCCTGTCCCACACCGCGAACCTGATCCTGCAGCCCCGCCAGAAGCAGGCCGAGTACTTCACCGGCTCGTCCGGGGTCCGGGTCGTCGACCAGGCCGGTGCGCAGGCCGGCAAGCGCGTCGGCGACATCTCCAACAACGACTGGATCTCCTTCGCGCCGATGAGCGTCCAGGGGATCACCTCGGTGTCCTACCGGGTGTCCTCGCCCGTGGGCGGCGGTTCCATCGAGCTGCGCGCCGACTCGCCCACCGGGCAGCTGCTGTCCACCACACCGGTACAGAACACCGGAGGCTGGGACACCTACCAGCAGACGGCCGCCACCGCCGTGTCGTCGCTGTCGGGCAGCCACCCGCTGTTCCTGGTGTTCAAGCACCCGACAGCCAACCAGTTCGACCTCGACTCCCTCACCCTGAACGGGCAGGGCGTCGGGAACGGCGGCGGGGGCGGGCCGGTGGCCGGCGGCGTCTACACACTGACCGCCGCGCACAGCTCCAAGACGGCCGACGTCGACGCCCACTCCACCGCCGACGGCGCCAAGGTGGTCCAGTGGCCGACCAGCGGCGCCGCCAACCAGCAGTGGAGGCTCACCGCCGCGACCGGCGGCGCCTTCACCCTCACCGGGGTCGAGAGCGGCAAGTGCCTGGACCTGAACGGCGCGAACGGGCTGGTCATCCAGTGGACCTGCCACACCGACGCCAACCAGCAGTGGAGGTTCACCGCCGCGGCCGGCGGCAACTGGACGATCACCTCGGTCGCCAGCGGTCTCTGTCTTGAGGTGCCCGCCTTCTCGACCGTCGACGGCACGCAGCTCGGCCAGTACACCTGCAACAACGGCACCAACCAGCAGTGGAAGCTCACGAGAGTCTCATAACCGAATGAGAAGCCCGGCCACCGCCCGAAGACACTCCGAGATCGGGCGGTGGCCGGACTTCGCGTACCCGGCACGTGCCTGAACCGCGCCCTCGCACGGCACCGGCGACGGCACGCCGCCGCAGATCTGGACCGGCGACGGCACGCCGCCGCAGATCTGGACCTGCGGCGGCACCAACCAGGAATGATCGCGCAACCAGCTTCACCCCACCCCCCACACGAAGGACAGACACTATGAGAAAGGTTGTCTCAGGCATCGCCGCCGCGATCGCGTTCATACTCCTGATCGCGGGGGCGCCCGCCGCCCAGGCCGCCGCCCCCACTCCCGCTTCCTCCAGCATCGCCGTACTGATGCAGTCCTACGACGCCGGCTCCGGACGCATCGGCGGTGGCTGGTGGACCGGCGCCGTCGCGCTGAGCACGGTGATGACCTACCGTCAGGCGACCGGCGACGCCCAGTACGACTACGCCATCTCCGAGGCGTTCGCCAAGAACAAGGACTTTACGAACGAGTACATCGACGACACCGGCTGGTGGGCGCTGGCCTGGATCCAGGCCTACGACATCACCGGCAACAAGGCCTACCTTGACATGGCGGAGACCACGACCCGGTACATGCACGACTACTGGGACTCCCAGTGCGGCGGCGGCGTCTACTGGAGCACCGAGAAGAAGTACAAGGCCGCCATCGCCAACGAGCTCTTTCTCGCCGCGACGGCCGGGCTGCACAACCGGCTCCCCGGCGACACCACCTACCTCGGCTGGGCCAACGCCACGTGGAACTGGTTCAAGGGCACGGTCCTGATCAGTGGCAACCTCGTTAGGGACGGGCTGAACGTCGGCGGCTGCGGCCTCAGCAGCGCGACCTACACCTACAACCAGGGCGTGATCCTGCGGGGGCTGGTCGAGCTGTCGAAGGCGACCGGCGACACCTCCCTGCTGAACACCGCCAAGTCCATCGCCACCGCGGCGACCCAGAGGTTCTCCAGGAACGGCGTGCTGTTCGAGGGATGCGAACCGAACTGCACCGGTGACGGTCAGTCGTTCAAGGGCATCTTCATCCGGTACTTGCGTGAACTGGCCACAGCGACCAGGACCACCGAGTACGACGGTTTCATCACGACCACGGCGAACTCGATCCTGGCCAACAACACCAACAGCGCCGGGCAGCAGGGCAACTCGTTCGTCGGCCCGTTCGCCCTGTGGACGTACAACACCCAGGCGAGCGCGGCGGCGGCCCTGGTCGCCGCCCTCGGCAGCACCACTCCCCCATCTCAGCCGCCGACCGGTGTCCTGCGCGGTCAGGAGTCGGGACGGTGCGTCGATGTGCCCGGGTTCAGCCAGACCAACGGCACGCGGGTGGCGCTGTGGGACTGCAACGGCGGCGCGAACCAGGCCTGGACGCTGAACTCCTCCCGGCAACTGGTCGGGTTCGGCGGCAAGTGCCTGGAGGCCAACGGCTTCAGTTCGGCCGACGGGACCGCGGCGCAGATCTGGGACTGCAACGGCGGCACCAACCAGCAGTGGACCCTCCACGCCGACGGCACGCTGGTCGGCGCGAGCTCCGGCAAGTGCCTGGACGCCAACGCACGCGGCACCGCCAACGGCACGCTGCTGCAGCTGTGGACGTGCAACGGCGGCCCCAACCAGAAATGGTCGCGCGGCTGACGTCACACGGGCGAACACCGCACCCGTGTCCGCTTCGATGACCTAGGCGGTCCACACATCCGGTAGAGGGCAGGCGTGGAGTGGTCACACCGGCCGCCCCACGCCCTCCTTACCAGGGTGAAGGTTCGTTTCCTCTCCGGATCGCGGCACGCCGACGACAAACCCCTGCTTTCGAAGCCCCCCCTGTGACAACGTTGTCAGACCCTCGGAAGGTATCCATGCGCCTGCACCGCCGACCCCCCATGTCGGGAGGCTCCCCGCTCTCGCTCCCCCGCGCTCATCGCGGCGGCCTCCTCTCCTCCGCACCGGTCCAGGCCGCCACCGACGGCCGCGTCGCCTCTCGCTCCGCGGGCGCCGGCACGGCGGGAGGCGGCGCCCGTCCGCCTGTACGGCCGCGTCGTTCCAGGATCCGTCACGGCCTCGGCGTCCTCCTCCTCGCCGCGACCATGTGCGGCGTCGGGCAGGCCCCCGCCCAGGCGGCCCCGAGCCGCCCGACGTTGACCTTCTCCAACGCGAGCGCGCAGTCGACGCTGGGCGCGGCGTACACAAAGGCGCTCACCAACCTGCTCGACGTCAACACCGTCCGCTACGACCCGGCTGTATACAACCAGACCGGTCTGATGACCGCCGATCCCGGGACGTTCATCCGCGCCGGCGCCGAGTACGCCCAGCCGTGGACCAGGGACACGGCCGTCAACGTATGGAACGCGGCGAGCCTCCTGCAGCCCGACGTGGCCAGGAACACCCTGTGGTCGGTGGTCCGCCGACAGTCCAACGGCCAGCTCATCGTCGAGCAGGACAACCAGTGGTGGGACCAGGTGATCTGGCTGACGGGCGCATGGAACCACTACCTGGTCACCGGGGACCAGGGCTTCCTCACCAACGCCTACCAGGCGGCCGTCAACACTCTGAACACGCGAAGGAGCGCCAACTACAACAGCGCGTACGGCCTGTTCCAGGGGCCGTCCTTCTTCAACGACGGCATCGCCGGCTATCCGGCTCCCCCGGCCGACGGCACCGAGAGCAGGGGCGGGTTCGTCGGAAGCTACCCGACCGACACGATCATGACGTTGAGCACGAACACGCTCTACTACTCCGCCTACCGCAGCGCGGCATTGATGGCCTCGGCCCTCGGCAAGCCCTCCGGCGAGGTCGCCGCGCTGAACTCCTGGGCGGACACCCTGAAGACGAAGATCAACCAGCACTTCTGGATCCCGGCCAAGGGGACGTACGGCTACCTCATCCACAACGGTGGCAGCCTGTCAGGCACCCTCGACCAGTCGGAGGAGGGCTCCGGGCTCTCGTTCGCCGTCATGTTCGGCATAGCCGACGCCGTCCAGGCACGGTCGGTCATGCAGAACACCAACGTCCAGCCGTACGGCATCGCGGACGTCTATCCGCACTTCCCCCGCTACAGCGACTCCAACCCCGGTCGCCACAACGTGTCCGTCTGGCCGATGGTGCAGGGATACTGGGCCGACGCCGCCGCACGCGCCGGCGAGCCGGCACGTTTCGCCTCCGAGGCCGTCACCCTGGCCGGGCTCGCCAACTCGAGCGGCGGATTCTACGAGGTCTACAACGCCAAGACGGGCGCGGTGGACGGCGGGTGGCAGACCAACCATCACTGGGGCGGGCTGCGCGACCAGACCTGGTCCGCGACGGCGTACCTGCGCATGATCTACAACAACGTGTTCGGGATGGGGCCCACGACCGACGGCCTCTCCTTCCAGCCCACTCTGCCCTGGGGATGGGGAGACGTTACGCTGTCCGGTCTGCGGTACCGGTCGGCGACCCTCAACGTCACCCTGCGCGGCGCCGGGAACGTCGTCGGCTCTTTCAAGCTCGACGGCGTGTCCACGTCCGCGCGTTCCATACCCGCGTCGCTGAGCGGGACGCACTCGGTCGAGATCACGCTGACCGGCGGGAAGCCGGGTTCGGTCAGGGGCCTCGGAGGGCTGTGTCTGGACAACCGCCAGGCGAATACCGCGAACGGCAACCCCGTCCAGGTCTGGTCCTGCAACGGCAGCGGGGCCCAGCAGTGGACCGTCGCGGGAGCCGGCAACACCCTGCGCGTGCAAGGCAAGTGCCTGGACGTCAACGGGGGCGCGACCGCGAACGGCACATCGGTGAGCCTCTACGACTGCAACGGCACCGGCGCGCAGGTCTGGGTCCCGCAGGCGAACGGCGCGCTGCGCAACCCCCAGTCCGGCAGGTGCCTCGACCTCCCCGGCTGGTCCACCACGTGGGGGACCCAGGTGGCGATCTGGGACTGCAACGGAGGTGGCAACCAGCGGTGGTTCCTGCCCGCCTAGTACCGCGGCACCCGTGTGGTCACCTCGGTTCGTGGCCCCACAGGTTTCATGACAACTGCAGATCTTGAGCGGCGGCCGTTGCGGACCGCGAGCTGGGACGCCGACGCGGTCCGCGATGACCTGCGTGATCACGTGGCGGACCATGCCGGGGACCGCGGCGGCCTCCTGCTCGTTGACGAGATCCGACTCCCGCAGAGGGACCCGCACTTGGTGGGGCACGGCGCCGGTCGCTACCGGCGCGGCCGGCCGGATCGGGAACCGCCGGATCCCCCGTGAACGGCCCGCACGATCCGATGCGTGAGAAAACCACGGGCCGCCCTGGCACGATCTGGCTGAGGCCGGTCAGAAGTCAATCCAAACGGTGTTTTCCGGTAAGCGCCGACCTGTGTCGACCCGACTGCCCGGCCCCGCCATTCGCATCTCCACCGCCGAGCTCGCCACCTTCAGGATGTTCCCACGGCGCCGAGACAGCCCGACACCACCGACACGAGGGAGAGCCCCGCATGAACGCGCCAGACGACATCGAACACCACCTGCGGGACCTGGAACGCGAAGGCCTCATCCTCCACCTCGGCGTCGGTGACGCCACCGTGTGGTTCGCCACCGAGTTCCGTGAGCACGTGATCGCCGAACGTCTGGCGATGCTGCCCGACGAGCCCCTGGTGAGCGTCGCCACGGCCGCCGCGGTGCTCAACGCCCCGCACTCCCACGTCATCGCCGAGGTCCGCGCCGCCACCCTGGCCGGCCACGACAGCGGCCAACGGATCTGGGTGCGGCGCGAGGCCCTGGTGCGGCGCCTCACCACCCTGGGTCTACCCCTTTCGGCCCCCCGCCCGGCCCGTCCGAACTCCCTCGGCGACTCCACGCCCGGCCGCGCGCGCCCGTGAGCGAGCACGCGCGGGACGCCTTCCACGCCGGCACGCCGTCAGTCACCGGGCACCACCTCGGAGATGGACGGGAGGCACCCGGTGAGGAGTGACCCGCACAGCTCCGGCTACCCGAAGCTGTGCGGGTCGTGACGGTGCGGCACGCCGCTCAGCCGCGCCGCCACTTCTGGTTGGCGCCGCCCGTGCACTCCCACAGGTTCAGGGGGGCGCCGTCGTTGCCGTTCCAGGCTTTGATGTCGACGCACTTGTTGGCCTGCGGATTGACGAGATCACCGGCCCCGCTCAACACGAACTGCTGCGCCGGGTTGCCGCTGCAGGTCGCGATCTGTATCACCGCACCGTTGTCGCGGGAGCCCCAGGCCACGTCCATGCACTTGTTGTTCTGCGTGCGCAACGTGCCGCCGGTGAAGGTCCACTTCTGGTTGGCGCCGCCGTTGCACCCGTAGGTCACCAGCTGCACGCCGTCGCTGAAGTTGCCGCCCGGCACGTCGATGCACTTGTTGTTCCAGTTGCTCACCAGCGCGCTCGTATCACCTCCGGGACCCGAGGGGCCGCCCGCGCCGAAGGGGCTCAGGACGATGGAGGCCGAGCGCGGGTTGCCGTCGTGCACCAGCGACTCGAAGTTGCCGACGTCGTCGAAGGGAAAACCGTACGCCTTGCCGTCCACCATGTTGGCGTGGATGATCCGCGAGTAGTGGTTGGTCAGCGAACCGCGGTAGAAGTCGGCGGCGTTGTAGCTGGGCTGGGTGTCGATGGTACCGAGGGTGGAGCGCTGCAGCGCCGCGCAGATCGTCCGGGCGATCGGACCTTGTACCTGGTCGTTCGGCGCGTTGAGGGCTCCGCTGCACCCCCACACGTCCCCGGTGCTCGGCTTGTTGATGGAGTACACCTGCCGTCCGGAGGTGTCGGTGAAGTTCATGACGTTGCCGGACGTACGGCCGAAGTACTTGAGGCCGGGCTGGGCCTGGAACGGCACGACGGTCAGCGTCTTGCCGGTGTAGGCGTTCCAGGCGCTGTTGATGTACGGGTCGAGGTAGTTCCTGTCGAACAGCCCGGCGTCGGCGGCCTTGCCGGGCGCCAGCACCCGCAGCACCGTGCCATCGGAGCGGGTGCGGACGGTGTTCGCCCAGCCGGGCTGCGCCTTGATGGCGTTGATGATGTTCTCGCGGCCGTTGTTGACCACGTCGCCGGTTCGTTTGGTCACCCCGTCGCCGCCGGTCACGGTGACGGCGTGCGGGATGGCGAACTGGTCGACCTGGGAGCTGTTGAGCCACAGGCCGGCGTCGTTGTAGGTGAACTCGCTCCAGTCCATGAGGATGTTGTAGTTGGGGTCGCCGGCCGCCCAGGGCGCCGGCTGCACCACGCCGTCCGGGGTGAGGAAGAACTTGAGTTTCTCGCCGACGGAGAAGTACACCCGAGCCGACAGGAAGCGCGGGAAGTGGATGGTCGTGCTACCGCCGTTGCCGGGTCCCGGGATCGCCACGTCGGGCGCCGGAGACGGCGGCAGCGAGCCGGCCGGCCACGGGGAGAACGCGCCCCCCTGGTTGACATAGCCCAGCCGGCCGCCGGGCCGGATGTCCTGGCCGATGACATACAGGTAGACCGGTTCGTTGCGTCCGGTGTTGTTGGTCACGGTGACCGGCAGCAGCTCCGGTCCGGCCGCGTGCGCCGGGGTGGCCGCCGTGACGGCGACCACCGGCAAGGCGACCGCGATGGCGGCCAGCCAGGTGAGCAGCTTTCTTTTGATGGACTTTGGTTTTGCGTACATCGGCAACTCCTGGGAGGGGGGCACGCCTCGTTGGCCGACTCGCCATCGGATCAGATGGAGGCGGGGGAACGGGTCGCTCTCTGGACGGGGGAACCTCGCACTTGCGGAGCCCAAGCGGTGTGAGAGCGCTCTCTGCACATTTTGAGGATAAAGGCGCACTTGTCAATAGGGCGCTTTACGCGCTTTGACGCTGTGGTGGGACGCACGCGGCTATGGTCGTGCCGTTGCGACGACTTCTTCGCGTCCAAGCCGCCGGCGTCGTTGAAGGTCACGATTGTCGGGATATAACACCGACAAAAAGGGATAATCAGGCAGTTGAAGGTCGATGGCGCAATGTGATGCGAGGCCCGAATGATCAATGGGAGCGCTCCCTCAAGGGGAGGTCCACCGAAGTGAACCCGCATGAGATTCCTGGGCCTTGACAAGCACCCCACCTTCTGTAAAGAATCTTTCCTGAGAGCGCTCTCACAGCTTTTGATCATTGCCCGCTCCCCCAGGCGCAGTGATTCGGCCTAACCGTGCTCGCCGACGGCATCGCTTGGAAACGCCTCCTGGGCCGAGCCGACAGCGACCGTAAGGGGGTGAGCGAGGGACGCACGGCGAACAGCCGCCGATGGGTTTCGGCGACGATGCCATAATTCGTCGTATGACAGCTGACGCACCGCTCCAGCAGCCTGGTCGTCCGAGCCTGATACAGGTGGCCGCGTTGTCGGGGGTGTCGGCGAAAACGGCGTCGAGAGCGCTGAGCGGTGAGGGGTATGTGGCGGCCAAGACGCGTCAGCGGGTGCACGAGGCCGCCGACCAGCTCGGCTACCGGCCCAACGGGGTCGCTCGTGATCTCCGTCGCGGCGCCAAGGCCTCCACGCTCGTCGGCCTGATCAGCGGTGACCTGGCCAACCCGTTCTACTCGCGGCTGGCCAGCGGGTTGGAGCGGGAGCTGCGGGTGAACGGCCTGCAGCTCATCACCGCCAGCACCGAGGAGAACCCGGAGTGGGAGCGCCAGCTCACCGACACGCTGCTGGAGCGTCGTGTCCGGGGGCTGGTGATCGTCTCGACCATGGCCAGACACGACCACCTCGCCGGTGAGCGGATACACGGCATCCCGTTCGTCTTCGTCGACCGCCCGCCGGTCGGGCTGTCGGCTGACGCGGTGCTGCTGGACAACCGTGCCGGTGCCCGGCAGGCGGCGAGCCACCTGGTCGCGGGCGGGCACCGGCGCATCGGCGTGATCGGGGACCTGCCGCGGTTGTTCACCCACCGGGATCGGATCCGTGGGTTCGCCGAGGTGATGGAGGCGGCCGGGATCTCCGGCTGGGCCGACTACCTGCTGGAGGACGCGCACGACGTGGCCGCCGCCGAACGAGCGGTGAGAGACCTGCTGGGCCGGACCTCGGCCCCGACCGCGTTGTTCACCATGAACAACCGGATCACCACCGGTGCTCTGCGTGCCCTGCGCGGGCGCGCGGCGCCACCGGCGTTGATCGGTTTCGACGAGCTGGACCTGGGGGACTTCCTCGGAGTCAGCGTGGTCGCGCATGACCCCGAGGAGATGGGCCGGTGCGCGGCGCAGCTGCTGCTCGACCAGCTCTTCGGTGACACCTACGAATCGGCTCGGCATGTGGTGCTGTCGACCCGCCTCCTCATCCGTGACTCGAGTGAACGTCCGCCGCTACGCGGCGTAGACGGCTGATCGCCCGTGGTGTCGCTCCCCGGTTCGCGGCCACGGGCGGGCGTCAGGGGGCGGCGTTGAGCAGATCGAGCGCGCTGTGCTGGCAGCTGTGGTTGGTGGGCGTGAGCGGGCCGGCCCAGTGGCTGCCGTAGTTGTCGAGGCTGTCGCGGTTGTTGGCGTAGGCGGTGTCGGCGTTGCGCCGCAGATAGGTGTTGTAGGCGCCGCCGGTGACCGTGTTCAGAGCGCCGAGGCCGCGGATCGCCGCGCCCTTGAACGACGCTCCGTCACCGCTGCAGGTGTTGCTCTCGTTGGGCTCGCGCAGGATGCCGCCGGGGCTGAGGTAGCTGCTGGTGGTGAGTGCGTCGCCGATGCGGCGGGCTGTGCTGAGCGCGTTCGCGTCGCCGGTGAGCCTGTTGAGCTCGACCAGCGCGTTGATCAGCACGCCCTGGTTATAGGTCCAGGTGGTGTTGCCGTTGTTGCGGCAGGTGTTCAGGTTGATGCCGTCATTGACCAGGTTCGAGCTGTTGAGCATGCCGGTGCTCTGGAACCAGTTCCAGGCGGCCTGCGCCCGGCCGCGGTAGAGGGTGTCGCCTGGGATGCGCTGGGACAGCTCCGCGTTGAGCTGAATGTAGAG
The DNA here is from genome assembly GCF_051390675.1 of Streptosporangium heterodermiicola. Taxonomy (NCBI): domain Bacteria; kingdom Bacillati; phylum Actinomycetota; class Actinomycetes; order Streptosporangiales; family Streptosporangiaceae; genus Streptosporangium; species Streptosporangium heterodermiicola. Next base: position 9,744 of record NZ_JBPJSR010000013.1, on the reverse strand, counting down.
GCTGTTCTCGATGGCGTTCTTCTGGGCGCGGTCGGTCTTCCACCACACGCCGCCGCCACAGCGGTTGTCCCAGTAGCTGTACATGAAGTCGGAATCGGCCTTGGCGGTGTTCAGGTAGCGGACGTCGCCGGTCACGTCGTAAGCGGCCACCCAGGCCAGACCCCACCAGCCGGTGTCGTCGAGATACTCGTTGCGGAACTGGCCCTGGTGGGCGTTCAGGTTCTTGTCGTAGGTGTTGGCGATCGCGTAACCGTAACTGCCCATGCCGCTGCGCTGGATGTTCTCGATGAGCGCGGTGAGCGCGTTGGCGCCGGTCCACCACCCGTTGCCGTCGAACAGGCCGTTGGCGCGGTTGTAGCGCATCATCAGCGCGGTGGCCGCCGCGGTGCGCCGGTCCCCGGCGTTCCAGGTGCTGCGTGTCCACGCCGTGCAGGTGATCTCGGGCCGGTTGCCCGCCTTGCCGCAGGCGCGCAGGGCGCCGACGCCCTGGTTGGCCCAGTCGTCGACGTTGAACATGGCGGTACGCGTGCCGGAGGCGCCGGCCGGGATCGCGGTGGCGCCGAGGCGGCTGTCGGCCCAGGTGCGGCCGCCGTCGAACGAGCGGTCCAGCCACACCTCGTCCGTGGCGGTGCCGCCGTCGACGGCGGCCCAGGCCATCGAGTCGGTGTCGTTGACGTGCACGGTGAACCGCCGCCCGTACAGGGTGGCGGACACCGGTTGCCGGTCGGCCGGGGAGAGCGCCGGGTCGCGTCCGTCGCAGTGGCGGTTGCAGATCGTCGCGATGGCTCGCGCCCCGGCGGCGCCGCTCACGGCCTGGGCCGGGCCGGCGAGGGCCGGCGCGGCCGTCGTCACGACGGCCAGGGCGGCCAAGACCGCCAGCCCGCGTAAGGACTTCATCATGGTTCCTCGATTCACTGTGGCGGAAGTGGTGGAGGGGGCCGGCGGTGCGCGGCTCCGGTGTGGGGCACCGGAGCCGCGCACCAGGTCATCGGGAGCGGGTGGCGCCGGTCGTCGCCGGCGCGACCCGCTCACGCGGAGGGCAGTGTCCAGCGTTGGGCGGGTGAGCCGTTGCAGTCCCACAGTTGCAGCCGGGTGCCGTCGGTGCTGTCGCCGCCCGCGACGTCGAGACACCGTCCGGACTGCGGGTTGACGAACGCGCCGGTGGAGGGCACGTGGTTCCACTGCTGGTTGGCTCGGCCGTTGCAATCCCACAGCACGACGGCGGTGCCGTTTCCGGTGCCGTTTCCGGTGGCGTCGAGGCACCTGTTGAACAGGCGCAGGGTCCCGTCGCCGGAGATGTGCACCCGCTGCGCGGCGGACCCGTTGCAAGTCCAGATCTGGATCCGTGAGCCGTTCGCGGTCGAGGCGGCGTTGTCGTCGAGGCATTTGCCCGCGATGGCGGAGGGCACCGCTCCGGTGCGTGACGCCGGCAGCGTCCAGCGTTGGGCGGGTGAGCCGTTGCAGTCCCACAGCGCGACGGGGGTGCCGAGGGCGGGGTTGCCTCCCGAGACGTCCAGGCAGCGGCCCGACTGCGGGTTGCGCAGTGCTCCCGAGGAGGGGACGGGGGTCCACTGCTGCCCGCCGCTGAGGTTGCAGTCCCACAGCTGCACCTTGGTGTTGTTGGCGGTGCCGCCGCCGTTGATGTCCAGGCACTTGCCGAAGAGCATCACCGTGCCGTCGCCGGGCAGGTGCCAGCGCTGCGCCGCGCTGCCGTTGCAGTCCCAGATCCGGGTCGCGTTGCCGTTGGCGCCGTTGGCGCCGTCGACGTCCAGGCACTTGCCGGCCAGGCCCGAGGAGAGCGCCCCGGTCGGGCCGATCACCGTCGCGGGCGGGTGCGCGCCGCCGTTGCCGCCGTACGAGGGCGGCGCCGAGGACGCGGCGCTCGCCCACGAGGTGTTCGCGGTGGTGCCGAGTGTGAGGTTCAGCGTGCCACCGTTGATCGCGAACGACGCCGGAAGGTAGGCGTTGTTCCAGGTCGCGCCGTTGAGCGTGGCGCTCTGCACGTAGGGGGCGTTGGTGGCGGCCTGCGGCGCGTTGATCGTGATCGTGCCGCCACCGCCTAGCGAGACCTTGACGGTGGTGAACAGCGGGCTGCCCAGCACCAGGTCCGAGGTGCCCGGCGTCATCGGGTACATGCCCATCGCCGACCACACGTACCAGGCGCTCATCGTTCCCAGGTCGTCGTTGCCGACCCCCCAGCCGGCCGGCGAGTTGGGCCACATCTCGTTCTGGACCTGCCGGACGATCCTCTGGGTCTTCCACGGCTGCCCGATGTAGGCGTACTCCCAGGGCAGCCCGATCGACGGCTCGTTGCCCATGTCGGCGTGCTGGGAGTTGTTGCTGGAGCCGCGCAGGTTGGACAGGACGCCGTCCAGGTAGCCGGCCATCGCGGCGTTGCCGCCCTTGGCGTCGGCCAGGCCGCGGACGTTGAACGGCACCATGCCGGTGTACTGCCAGGAGGTGCCCTCGACGAACTCGTCGCTGACGGTCGGGGTGAATCCCGGGCGCCAGGTCCCGTCCTTCAGTTTCGGCTGCATGAACCCGCTGGCCGGGTTGAGCGCGTTGCGCCAGTTCTGCGCCCGGTTGACGAACTGGTTCTGCGTCGTGGTGTCCCCCAGCGCCCCCGCGAACGCGCCGATGGCGAAGTCGGTGGTGGAGTACTCCAGCAACGTGGCGACCGACCCGTAGAACCCGTGCGGGTAGGTGCCGTCGGAGGGCAGGTAGCCGTAGTTGGACTGGTACTCCAGCCCGGTCCGGATGCCGTTGGGCACCGTGCCCTGACGGACCATCGCGGCCTTCGCGGCGGCGGTGTCGAAGTTGCGGGCGCCGAAGGCGTGGTAGGCGGCGATGATGATCGGCGCGGGGTCGCCGTTCATCACGTAGGTGTCGTACTCGTTGAGCGTCCACTTCGGCAGTGTGCCGCCCTGCGTGTAGTTGTTCACCAGCGACTGCGCGCTGTCGCCCGCCTCCTGTGGCGCGACCAGCGCGTGCAACTGCGCCTGCGTCCGGTAGATGTCCCAGCCGGAGAAGTTGCCGTACTGCGCCTTCTGCCCGCCGGAGACGGTGTGCACCTGGTGGTCGAAGCCCCGGTAGCGCCCGTCGACGTCGCTGACCACGTTGGGGTGCAGCAGCGAGTGGTAGAGCGCGGTGTAGAACACGACCTGCTGGTCGGTGGTGCCGCCGGAGATCTCGATCTTACGCAACAACTTGTTCCAGGCGTCCTTGGTGGCCTGCCGCGTCGCGTCGAAGTTCCAGTTCGGGTTCTCGGCGGCGCGGTTGGCCCTGGCGCCGTCGAGCGACACGTACGACAGGCCCACCTTCGCGTGCACCACCCGGTTGCCCGAGGCGTCGAAGGTGACGGAGTTGCCGTTGGCGAACGAGCCGCTGGAGGCGAACGGCCGGTCGAAGACCATGTTGAAGTAGAGGGTGTACGTCGGGCTGGACGCGCAGAAGTGCCCGGAGGTGATCGAGCCCCGGACCTCGGTGTCGCTCACCGCGGTGAAGTTCAGGTTTCCGGTGCTCGTGGCGCCGGAGCCAAGCTTGAACAGCAGGTTGGCCTGGTTCGTCGCGGGGAACGTGAAGCGGGCCATGCCGGAGCGGGTCGTGGTCGTGAGCTCGGTCTTGACGCCGTTGCCCAGCGTCACCGTGTACGCGCCGGCGCTCGCCGACTCCGCGCTGTGGGAGAAGCTCGACGTCGCGGTGCCGTTGACCGCGCCGGTGGTCGGCATGATCGGGATGTCGGCCATCGCGTTGCAGCCCGGCCCGGACAGATGGGTCAGGCTGAAACCGGTGATGGTGCTGTCACTGTAGGCGTAGTTGCCGCCCGGTGGCCGCGACGGCGTGTCGGGACTCCACTGCACCATGCCGAACGGCGCGTCGGCGCCCGGGAAGGTGTTGCCCTCGTGGGAGGTGCCGAGCAGCGGGTTGACGATCGCCGCCGGGTCGGCCACCGGTGCGGCGGCCGCGGGTGTGGCGACGCCGACCGTGAGCGCCAGGCTTGGGAGCAGGAGTGCGGGGATCGCTAAAAACGATCGCCATCGAGCCTTCATGGTGACTCCGAAGATCGGACCAGACTGGGGGGAATCAGTCCGATAGGGGGGTGCGATAGCCGTAATGAAAGATGATGTTCATCGATATGTCAACGATGTCAGACTTTGGGGTTGACTGTCCTTCGAACAGCCGGAAACCCAGCCAGCCTGGGAAAGCAGGGGGAAACGCGGGGCGACGACGCCGTTGTTGACTGTTACCCCGTCAAGTCGATTTCATTGCGGTCCGACCATTTATCCGCCGGTCATCAGCTTGATCACAGCGACCGCCGCCTGACGGCAGAGATCTTCTCGCACACCCGCCGCCTCCCCGCCCCAAGCATGAGCTTCCGGCGGAACCGGCTCCGCGCGACTCGGGGCGCGGCGAAGCCGTGGCGGCGAAGAACGCGCTCGCCGGGCCACCGGCGCACCGCGGACGGACGGGCGCGGGCGCTGGCCGCGACACTCGGCGTCGCCGTCAAACCCTTGACGATGGCCTCCCGGTGGTATCTCATGTCGTGCGAACCCCGTGAAACACGGACGTTACACATGAGAGTGGTCCGCTCTCGTCCCCGAACGAGACCGGACTCCTCTCACCCACGTGGAGTCCCTGGCCCGCCCGAAAGTCGTCGCTTTCCCGGCTGCCGCGCGCTCCGCGATGCGCGGACATCCCCCACCGTCACCGAAAGACGAGGCGCCCCACATCGGCGCCCCGTCAACGAGGTGCGTCCCGTTACACCATCGGCCGATGCCGTTTCGGTCACGCGACGATGACCGAGCGAGTCGAAGCGAGGAGATCCACATGGAGATGAAGCGACGCGATTTCCTGTCGATGAGCGCTGCCGGTGCGACCGCGGCCGGTCTCTCCGCCATCGGCGTCACACTGGCCGGGCCGGCCGGGGCCGCCCCGGCGGGCTCGCTGACGGAGGTTCTCTACCTGACCGGCACGGACGCCGACCACACCGTCAACTGGGATTTCTTCTGCACGAGCGGGCGCGGAAGCGGTGCGTGGAGCACGATCGCCACCCCGTCGAACTGGGAGTGCCAGGGCTTCGGCACCTACAACTACGGTGGAACTCCGGTGCCGGGCGAGAACGGCAGGTACCGCCACACCTTCACAACGCCGGCCGCGTGGGCCGGCCGGCGGATCTTCCTGGTCTTCGAGGGGGCGATGACCGATACCGAGGTATGGGTCAACGGCACGCCGGCCGGCCCGAAGCACCAGGGCGGCTTCTACCGTTTCCGATACGACGTCACCTCGCGGGTGAAGCTCGGCCAGTCCAACCTGCTGGAGGTGACGGTCAGCAAGGAGTCGTCCAACGCGTCGGTCAACGACGCCGAACGCGAGGGCGACTACTGGAACTTCGGCGGCATCTTCCGGCCGGTGTCGCTGCAGGCCTCCCCCGCCACGCACATCGACCGGGTGGCCATCGACGCCCAGGCGAGCGGGGCGTTCGCGATCGACGTCCAACTGGCCGGGATCGGCGCGGCCGGCCGGGTGACCGTGCAGCTCAGGCGCCTGGACGGCACGGCCGTGGGCGCGGCCTTCTCCGCCTCGGTCGCCGCCGGAGCGACCAAAACACGATTGACCTCCACCATCTCGGCACCGCAACTGTGGACGGCGGAGACGCCGACCCTGTACCAGGCGGAGGTCACACTGTACGACGGTGCCGGTTCTCCGTTGCACGGCTTCACCCAACGGTTCGGGTTCCGGACCGTCGAGGTGCGCAACGGGGACGGCGTCTACGTGAACGGCAGGAAGGTCATCCTGAAAGGGACCAACCGGCACACGTTCTGGCCCACGCTGGGCCGTGCGTCGAGCCCACGCCTCGCGCGGCAGGACATCGTGCTGATGAAGGACATGAACATGAACGCGGTCCGAATGTCGCACTACCCGCCGGACGCCTTCTTCCTTGATCTCTGCGACGAGCTGGGCCTCTACGTCCTCGACGAGCTGGCGGGCTGGCAGAAGCGCTACGACGAGGGCGTCGGCGCGCCCCTGGTGGCCTCGATGGTGACCCGCGACGTCAACCACCCGTCCATCCTGTTCTGGGACAACGGCAACGAGGGAGGATGGAACACCGCGCTGGACGACGACTTCGCGTTGTACGACCCGCAGAGGCGCAAAGTCCTGCACCCCTGGACCACCTTCAGCGGCATCGACACCAGTCACTACCAGTCGTACTCCTCCACCGTCACCAAGCTGGCCGGCAGCGCGATCGTCATGCCGACCGAGTTCCTGCACGGTCTCTACGACGGTGGCGCCGGCGCCGGCCTGAACGACTACTGGAAGGTCCTGGGCAGCGGACCACGAGCCGCCGGTGGGTTCGTCTGGGCGCTGGTGGACGAGGGCGTCGCCCGCGGCGACAGGGGCGGCGCCATCGACACGACCGGCAACCGCGCCCCCGACGGCATCGTGGGGCCGTACCGGGAGAGGGAAGCCAGCTTCTACACGATCAAGGACATCTGGTCGCCGGTTCAGCTGGCCAGTCCCACCTACTACGCCTCGACGTTCCCGGCCTCGTTCGACAGAACCGTGAAGATCGTCAACCGCTACGACTTCACCAACACCAGGCAGTGCACCTTCCGGTGGCGGCTGGTGAACTTCGCGGTTCCCGGCTCGGCCGCCACCGGTCACACGGTGATCGCCCAGGGTACGGCGACCAGCCCCGACATCGCGCCCGGCGCCACCGGATCCCTCGCCCTCGGCCTGCCCGACACCTGGACGGGCGCCGACGCGCTGGGGCTGACGGTGACCGACCCGACGGGCCGCGTCCTCAGCACCTGGATGTGGAAGATCAAGAAGGCCGCCGACCACGCCGGCCGCCTGGTGGTGCCGGTGGCGGGCGCGCCCGCCGTCACGGCCGTCCAGGACTCGGCCGGCGTCACGATGATCGCCGGCACCACCAGGGTCACCATCAACGGGTCCACCGGACGGCTGAGCGGCGTCATCCGCGACGGGGTGGCGGTGTCGCTGACGAACGGCCCGGCGCCGGCCACCGGCTCGGCCACGTTCACCGGCCTCACGCACTTCGCCGACGGCACCGGGTGGGTCGTGCAGGCCAACTACACCGGCGACCTGACGTCCGTACGATGGCGCCTGGACTCCGGCGGCTGGCTGCGGATGGAGTACCGGTATCACCGCACGGGCGAGGCCGACTATCTGGGTGTGAACATGGACTACCCGGAGTCGAAGGTGCGCGGCCTCACCTGGCTCGGTGACGGCCCCTACCGGGTCTACAAGAACCGGATGCGCGGCGTGACGCCCGACGTGTGGAGCAAGACCTACAACGACACCGCCACGGGTGCGACCGGCCGGCAGTACCCCGAGTTCAAGGGCTACCACGCCAATACCTACTGGGCGAATCTGAGCACCACCGAGGGCACCATCACGATGGTCGCGGCCGAGGAGAACCTGTTCCTGCGCTTGTTCACCCCCGCGGTCGGCGCCAGCCCGCAGAACGCCACCGTCCCCTACCCCGCGGGCGGCATCTCCTTCCTCGACGGCATCCCCGCCATCGGGGACAAATTCCTCCCCGCCAACCGGCTCGGCCCCGAGAGCCAGCCGAACGTCGCCACCGGCGACTACCATCGCACCGTCTACTTCCGTTTCGGGGCCTGAACGTTCGCCACGGCGGTGAACCGGCATGACGCGCTTCATCCGGTTCACCGCCACCTGCCGGGCGAGGCCGGCCTCACCGACCGGCAGGACCGGCCGGTCGACGACCGGCGCGGCCCGCCTACCGGAGGCTCGGCCGCGCCGAGTCGGCGCGGCCGAGCCGGTCAGCGGCCAGGCGGTCAGTACGGCCAGCCGGGCACGTTGAGGCGCACGCTGTACAGCCCGAAGTTCCCGGTGTTGCCGCCGCGTGACGCCGTCCCGGAGGTGATGAACAGGGTCTGCCCGTCGGGTCCGCCGAACGCCACGTTGGTGCTGTTCCGCCCCGCCGAGATCGTGCCCAGGGCGGCCCCCGAAGGCGCGAAGACGTGAACCTTCCCGTCGTCGTAGGAGGCCTGGTACAGGTTGCCGGCGCAGTCGACGGTCACGCCGTCCGGGTTCGACACCGAGGCGAAGTCGCCGCGCGCGCCGACGCCACCGTCCGCGTTGACCGGGTACCTGTTGACCTTGCCCGCGCCGCCGACGTAGAGCGTCCCGCCGTCGGGCGATAGCGCGACGCCGTTCGGTCCCCTGATCGTGTCGTCAACCATCGACACCACGCCGTTCTTGACACGGAAGACGCCGGTACGGCCGGACATCTCGTCGGGCCGGCTGGCGCGGTTGAAGTCGGGGTCGGTGAAGTAGACGGTGCCGTCGGCCGCGACCGTGAGGTCGTTCGGCGAGTTGAACGCGCGACCCCGGTAGTTCGCGGCCACCACGCCGCGGGCCTTGTCCGCCAGCCGGAACGAGGAGACGCTGCGCTGGTCGTGCGTCGCGGCCAGCAGCGTGGTGCCGTCCCTGCTGATGGCGAGACCGTTGCTCCCCGCGCCCGCGATGAACGTGGTGAACGTGTTCGGCGCGGTGAACCGCAGGATGTCCGACGGCTGCACGCCCTGGGAGCCCGTGCCGTCGCGCATGTTCGACAGCAGCAGGGTCTGCGACGTGGCATCCCAGACCGGGCCTTCCAGGAAGTTGAAGCCGTCACGGATCTTGGTGGCGGCGACCGAGGGCGAGGGCAGCGGGTCAGGATAGCTCGCGCCCGGGGTGCACGGCCCGACACCGGGGCGGGGCGGGTTCGGCGACGTGGCGACGGTCCACCGCTGGTTCACGCCGCCGCCGCAGGGCCAGATCTGCAGCGGGGTGCCGTCGGCGCTGCCGTTGTTCGTGGCGTCCAGGCACTTGCCGGACGCCGTGTGAACGATCTGCCCCGGCCCGGCCTGCCAGGTCCAGCGCTGAGCGCTCGTGCCGTTGCAGTCGTAGATCTGGACCCTGGCGCCGTTGGCGGTGGAGGCGCCCGCCACGTCGAGGCACTTGCCGAGGGCTCGGATCGTGCCGTCGTCGGTCCCCGCGGTCCACTGCTGCGCGGTGCTGCCGTTGCAGGTCCACACCTGCACACGGGTGCCGTTGGCGCTGTTGGAGCCCGCGACGTCGACGCACTTGCCGCCGATGCCGGTGATCGGCGTGCCGCCGGCGGCGGCGGACGCGGGGGCAACCTGGACCACGGCGAGCGCGGCGACGGCGGCCATGGCCGCCGTCTTCGAGAGAAGGGCCCGGGGCATCAGGCCCCCGTGATGCTGTGATGTGGTCATGAAGACCTCCGAATGGGATGCGGCCGGCCTGCTGGGGGGTGGACAGCCATCCTTGCCGACCATGGAATGATCCGGTCGCTCTTAAAAGTCACTTTCCTCTTCACTGTGTACGCGCGGGTGATCCGCGCGCCCACACTTCACCGGCAAGTGAACACCCCGACCTGACCTGTGGCGACGAGGCCGGAGACCCGACGGCCCGGCCGGGGCCAATGGAATCGGCCGGGCCTCCGCCGCTGGATTGCGGCCCGTACCCGGCGGGCGGATCCCGCCACGGGCCGCCGGTGCGAAACCGTCACATCACCGCGTTGAACAGCTGCCGGGGTCCGGGATCGGGTCGCGCTCCCCGAGGGCGAACGGGGATCGACCACGGCCCCTTCCGCACCGGTGAGGTCTCCACGCGCCACGGCGATGGCCTGCCAGGACGGCAGGCCAAAGCCGCGGGTGAGTTCCTCTGACCTCAACTCGGTACGGCCTC